>NZ_JABAIA010000002.1:1456084-2184126 GCF_012641275.1 Chitinophaga varians
ATAGACGGGAATGTAATAGACCGCTGCAAAAGAGGGGATGTTCGCGCATTTCGCGAACTGTATAATGCTTATGCGGCTGCCATGTACAACATCTGTTTGCGTATGACGGGTAATGTCAGTGATGCGGAAGACACCTTACAGGAGGCCTTCATACAGGTACACCGTAACATCGGCAAGCTGGAGCGCGAAGCGAGTGTGACAGCATGGATTAAAAGGATAGTGGTCAACCACTGCCTGAATAATCTGAGAAAGAAAAAAGTGTACTTTGAAGAAGTGGAAGAAGTGGAAGTAGCAGAAGAAGTGGGTATAGACGAGGATTCCTTCACGTGGACCGTGTCCGCTGTCAAATCAGCCATTCACGGGTTGCCGCAGGGATACCGCACCGTACTGAATCTGTATCTGTTTGAAGACTACTCTCACCGTGAGATCGCCGACATGATGGGGATTACGGAATCTACCGTGAAAACCCAGTACATGCGGGCCAAAGAGAAAGTAAGGCAAATTGTAAAACAGCAAAATCTTATTCGTTAATGCCGGAAAATTTTGAAAGTTTTATCCAACAGCACCGGGACGCGTTTGAGGAGCCCGGGCCCTCACCCAGAGTGTGGGACGCATTGGAAAGAGAGTTGGAGGGAGGCCGTAAAGGCAGAGTAGTTTCGCTGCTGGGCAAAAACTGGTTCAAAGCCGCCGTTATCGCAGTATTGCTGGTGAACGCCGCCGTACTGTTTTATATCGCCAGGCATAAACAACAGCAACAGCAGGACCTCGCTGTCGTGATACCGGAAATGCAGGATGCCAAAGTGTATTATTCCAACCGTATCAATGAAAAGCTGGAGCTCATCAACGCCTATCCGGCCAGTGAGCTGGGGCTGGACAGCGCCGCCAGACAAGAACTGCAGTTACGTAACGATACCTATAAAACACTGGAGAATGAGCTGAAAAACAATCCGGGCAACCAAAGAATCCGGGGCGCCATGATCCGTTATTACCAGCTCAAACTGGAGCTGCTTGACAAAATCCTCGAAGAGTTGCATGAAAAACATGCAGCTCCCACTACTCACACAAAAAAACAATATGAAGCTGAAATTTAGTTTGCTGTTATGCCTTGTATTGCCGCTGTTCACTTTTGCCACCAATGGTGACGTAACGTATAAAAAAACCATCCGCAAAGAATTTACCGTTAGCGCCGGCACGGCTTTCAGCCTGAGCAACAAATATGGGAAGGTGGTATTCCACATCTGGGGGAAGAATGAAATCAAAGCGGCCATTACCATTACCGGCTTTGGTAAAAATGACCAGGAAGCACAGGGAATCACCGAAAGCGTAAATATTGATGCCAATCAAAACGGCAACAACGTATCTATCAATACTTCCTATAACCCATCCAAATCAGGCGGGTCCTGGTTTTCCTGGGGCAGTAAAAAAGATTCCAAAGACTACGTCAATATAGACTACGATGTGTTTATCCCTGAAAGCCTTGCCAGGCTCAGGGTAGAGAACAGCTTCGGAGATGTGGTGGCCGATAAATTCAATTTCCCGGCAGAACTGCAACTTAATTATTGTTCTTATGATATCCGTGATGCGGCAGACCTGCAGCTGAGACTTAATTACTGTGACAGGGGCCGTATCGGTAAAGCCAATAAAGTAGTGCTGAAAGGCAACTATTCCAACCTGAAGGCGGAGCAGCTGGACCTGTTGGACGTGAATTCCAACTACAGCAACTATACCGTTACCAACCTGGGAACACTGAAGCTGGCCGCCAATTATGATGATTATAAGATTCAACGGGTGGAAAAAGTCAACGGCCATGTGGCCTTTTCAGATACCAACATCGGTGACCTGGTGACTGATATCTCCATGAAGGTCACCTACGGAGACCTGAACATCAAGAAGATAGTGCCCGGCTTTAAAGGTGCCGATCTGATACTGACGTTCTCCGACCTGAAATTAAACCTGCCACGCAGATTACCGCTGCAGCTGGATGTAGTGATTGTAAATGGCGATCTGAGCACCGGTGGTCTGGAACTGAAAAATGTCAATTCCAATAAAACGTCCAGCACCCTGATTTACAGAGCACAGTCAGGTGGTGGCAGCGAGGGATCGCCGGTCATCAAGATAAAAGGCACTAACTCGGACGCTAGCCTGAACGCCTATTGATCTTCATCTTTACATATGTATTCGCAACAAAGCCCATTCTAAAACCTGATTATAAATCATCTCTAAAAAAACCACAATGAAAACATTCTTTAAGTATGTAGTACCAGCCACCTTTTTAGTAGCACTCGTTGTGTCACTGGCTTCTTTCACCAATGTCCGTAATGAGCGCATCAGAGGCAATGGCCAAATGAAAACTGAAAGCCGGCCCGCCGGTAATTTTGATAAAATTTCCACTGGCGGTGTTTATAATATAGAACTGCAGCAAGGCAGCACCAACAGCATCCAGGTAGAAGCAGAAGCGAACCTGTTGCCCTACATTGAAACCAACATTTCCGGCGGAGAGCTGGAAGTGACCACCCGCAGAGGTATAAATATTGACCCGAGCAAAAAGATTACCGTGTATGTAACGATACAGCAGGTAAAAAGGCTGTCCGCCAGCGGCGCCTGCAGCTATACCGGTAAAGGCGTTATTAAATCAGACAACCTGAAGCTGGAATTCAGCGGTGCCACCCATGCTGACCTGAACCTGAATGCGAAAGACCTCGAAGTGGGCATGTCCGGAGCAAGCCGTGTTGATTTAAAAGGCAGTTGTGACAAGGTGGAATACAAAGCTTCCGGAGCAGCCAATATTGATGCGCTTGATTTTCAGACCCAGGAAGCAGCGGTAGGCATCTCTGGCAGCGGCGAAGCGAAAGTAGCCGTGGAGAAAAAACTGAACATCAGTGTGTCCGGTGTGGGCAAGGTAAGATATAAAGGAAATCCGACCGTTAACCAGACCGTTTCCGGTATGGGCAACGTGCGCCAAATATAATTTTTTTTAGATTTAGATTTATATATGTCGGGCAGGTAGTTCACTACCTGCTTTTTCTTTTCTATATTTGTCGTTCCAAGATAAAAAAAATTGAATTATGCCGTCCTTTGATATTGTTAGCAAAGTAGATTTACAGACACTGGATAATGCGGTTAACACTGTGAAGAAGGAGATCACCAACCGGTTTGATTTCAAAGGGTCACATGTGGTAATTGAACTGAACAAAAAAGACCTGGTGCTGAATATAGAAGTAGACAGTGATATGAAGCTGGGGCAGGTGCTGGACGTGCTGATTTCACGTTCCATGCGTCAGGGGCTGGAAGCCACCATTTACGACCAGAGCAAGGAACCTTATCAGAGCGGAAAGGTATATAAGAAAGAAGTGCCCATCCGGAATGGTATCAAACAGGAAGACGCCAAAAAGATCGTGAAAATGATCAAAGATTCCGGATTAAAGGTACAGGCCGCCATTATGGACGATATTGTACGGGTAACCGGCAAAAAAATAGATGATTTACAGGATGTTATACAGGCATGCAGGGAAGCCAATCTGGGCATACCGTTGCAGTATATTAATATGAAATCCTGATTTTTTTACAATAAACTTTGGGTGTTAAAGAAATTTAGTTACCTTTGCACCCTGTATTTACAATAATATTTGATATGAAACAGGGAATCCATCCGGAAAATTACAGATTTGTGGTATTTAAAGATATGTCAAACGGACACAGCTTTTTAAGCCGTTCCACTGCTCCTTCCAAAGAAACTGTAAAGTGGGAAGATGGCAATGAGTATCCGTTGATTAAGTTGGAAATTTCCAATACTTCTCACCCTTTCTATACTGGTAAGAATGTGTTGGTGGATACCGCAGGACGTATCGACAAATTCAACAAACGCTACGCTAAAAAAGCATAGTTGTTTACAACAATATTTTTATAAAGAATCCCATCGGCTTATCGATGGGATTTTTTATTTTTAACCACTATGGAGCGTCAATACATTCTTTTCGACACGCCCGAACGCGAACTGTTATACCCCTTTACGCATACGAGACCCATTGCAGCCTGCAGAGTAGGAATTCTTACCATACAGGAGAAGTGGGAGCATTGGCTGGGTACTGGTGTCAGTCATTTTACCGTACCTCATTTGCAGGAGAAGTTTCCGCTGCATCGTGGAGATGAAGTCATGATGAACGTGCTGATCAACGGGCACCTAATGCCTGATGAGGAGCTGGTAGCGGCGATAACGGCTTTGGGGCCGGACGAGGAGTTATACAAGGATAATCACCTGGTGGCGAAGGTAATACAGGGCAGGGAAGTCCACCTGCTGCCGGCTGCCAACCGTAAAAACTATACAGGTCCGGTGGTGGGTATTTTCAGGCCCTGGGATATTTTTTTGCAGAACGACCGTGCCATCCGGGAGGATTTTGTGCTGTTGACCAAAGGGCGTACTTCCGCGCCGCTACCAGAAGGCTGCCAGGTATCACATCCTGAAAATGTGTTCCTGGAGCCGGGGGCCGCTGTGTATTGCAGTATCCTTAACGCTGCTACCGGTCCCATTTATATCGGCCGGAATGCGTTGATTATGGAGGGCTGTGCTATCAGGGGGCCGCTGGCGATGGGAGAAGGGGCTGTCTTAAAGATGGGAGCCAAAGTATATGGGGCCACCACACTGGGGCCTTATAGTATCGGTGGCGGGGAAATTAAAAACAGCGTATTTTTCGGCTATTCCAATAAATCACATGATGGTTACGTAGGAGACGCGGTGATTGGTGAGTGGTGTAACCTCGGCGGTAATACTACCTGTTCCAATGTCAAAAACAATGCAGGCGTAGTGAAAGTATGGGTAGAAGCAAAGCAGGGGACAGAGCCGGCAGGGCAGAAATGCGGCGTGATGATGGGCGACTACAGCCGTACCGGTATTAATACCATGTTGAACACCGGTACCGTGGTAGGGGTGTCCTGTAATATTTTCGGCGCCGGGTTTCCGCCAACTTTCCTGCCTTCCTTTAGCTGGGGGCATCAGGTGGGGATGACCGGCTACCGTTTGCCCGAAGCGTTGCGGGATGCCGCCGCCTGGATGGGGTTCAAGGGCAGGCAGTTGGAAGAGGCGGACCGCAGGATACTGGAGGCCGTTTTCAGGGAAACAAACACACAACGACCATAAAACTTAATATCACAGTACATGAGAAAAAAAATTGTTGCAGGTAACTGGAAGATGAACCTTACACTGGCGCAGGGTGAGCAATTGATCAATGACATTCTGCAGACCGGCCTGAAACTGGCAGAAGGGCAGGAAGTGGTAGTGGCTACGCCTTTCCCGTACCTGACCAAGGCCAAGTCCCTGTTGAAGAACTACCCCGGCTTTTTTGTAGCGGCACAAAACTGCGCCAGCGAGAAATCCGGCGCTTATACCGGCGAAGTTTCCGCGGAAATGTTGCAGTCGGTAGGCGTGGATTACGTGATCATCGGTCACTCCGAAAGAAGGGAATACTTCCAGGAAAGCAATGCGATACTGGCTAAGAAAGTAGACCAGGCGCTGGCTGCCGGCATCAAGCCGATTTTCTGCTGCGGTGAGCCGTTGGAGATCCGTCAGGCTGAAACGCAGAATGCATTTGTAGCCAAACAACTGGAAGAAAGTCTCTTCCACCTGACAGGAGAGCAACTCAAAAACGTAGTGATCGCCTATGAGCCGATTTGGGCCATTGGCACGGGGCTGACTGCCAGCGCTGCGCAGGCGCAGGACATGCATGCCTTCATCCGTTCCCAGATTGCCAATAAATTTGGCCGTGAAGCAGCGCTTCATTTAACCATTCTGTATGGCGGCAGTGCCAAACCTGGCAATGCAGCTGAACTCTTTGCCAATCCTGATGTGGACGGCGGCCTGATTGGCGGCGCTTCCCTGGTGGCAAGTGATTTCGCCGCCATCATCCAACACCTGGGTTAGTATTTTTTAGCAAAATAAAAATGGAGCAGGGATAGGCCGAGAGGCTTATCCCTGCTTTGTTTGGTGGTATTGGAAGATCTGGCTGCGTATTTTTTTAGTATAAAATGCTAAAAAAATTAGTATTTCAGAAAAAAGATAGTATATTTGTATTGTCATTCTAACAGTCAGTGTTAAAATATCAGGTTATGAATACGAATTATGAAACTTCGGAAGCGTTATTTGATTATTTGCTGGTAGTGAATCCGGATGTTGTGGTATCAAAAGATGTAAACCGTATACGGCAATTTATCGCCACTTCTCTGGAGGATGCTGCGAGCATTACGTCTCCGGTATACATCCCTTTATTCAGGTCCGAGTTTCCGGCGCGTTTTGAAAATGACTTTATTGACATGGTGGAAGAAGTGGCCAAGCGTCAGTCAGGTTTTGCGATCTATACGTCGCGACTGGAGGCGGTAAGGCATGCAGACGGGCGGCAGAGCATCTGTGTGAACGTTGCCAATCCCAAACCGTTGGTAGAGCTGCACAAAAGCATTATGCAGTGTTTTGATCTGAAGCCGCAGGCATTCAAGCCGGGCATGACGATCGCGCGCGGGCTGGATGAAACTGCCATTGGCAAAGTACTGCCGGCTTTAACGCAGCGGTTGTTTGTGCGGAGTTTTAACTGCCATTGTTTTACCCTGTTGAAACGGCCGGTAACCGGTGGTAAATACCAGCGTGTGAGAGATATTGTGTTTGGGGACATTGAGCATATGACAGGATCTTTGTTCAATTATGCTGCTTAGCAGATTGGACTTTTTATATATCATTGTCTGAATCGGGAAGAGCCGGATTGGAGATGCATTGGATGAAAATTGAACGGACTGTATCATGAATACCCATAACGGTAAGGCTTTCAGCCTATTATTTTGTGACCCCTGTTTCTTCAATTTTCATCTGTAGTTTGTTTCCCTCAAGTTAACCATTCTCAGTCTTTCCTTAAATGTGTGGCTGCTGTCATGGCATGTTCCGGAGGCACCGGTGAAGGGTGAACATCATCGAATCTGCTTTGGAGAATTGGATGTCCTGCTGCCGGACAAATCTATTTCAGCGCCCCGGGATTAATCGTTACATTCGTTCGACCATACAACCTATATGGCCAATGGATCATACTGTTCCGTATTCATCCTGATTCAGACATTTTTGAGATAACCATTGACGTTATGACAACCAAATCAATCGTACACAAAGAGATCATCGTGAAAGGCCGGGTGCAGGGCGTGGGTTACCGGGCTAATGCGAAACATATGGCGGACTTGCTGGGAGTGCAGGGGCAGATCAGAAACATGCCCGATAAAGCTGTATGGATTTTAGCAGAAGCAGAAGAACCGGTAATGGAGCAATTTCTGTCCTGGTGCCGTAAAGGGCCGGCCATGGCTAAAGTAACAGAAATGGAGATCAGTGTGGGGCCTGTACAGCATGTTTCCGGGTTTACTATTCTCCACTAATGTAGTAGTCGTTATTCACTCAATCGCAATTCGCAATTCACAATTTGTAATTCGTAATTCGTAATTCGTAATTCGTAATTCGTAATTCGTAATTCGTAATTCGTATTGGGGTTACTATCCTTCTATATATACCTGGTTAAATAACAGGTTCTGGTGTTCCTTTCCTATGCCTGGACTACCGCTTTACCCTATTGGGCGGTAGTCCTGAAATAAAGAAAAGCGCAAAGAATACGACGGGCCGCTGACGCAACTCCAGCCGTATCATTCTTTGCGCTTTTTCATGATGATGAAGAACGATTGTTTTCCTTATATGGGACGATTAATCTTCGACGCTGATATTAAGATTGCCGGGTTCGGCCTGCCGGATATAGGTCCGTTTGTTTTGCAGGTATTGACCATATTTTTCAGCAACATTGTCGGGTTGTTTGGTACCGTTGATATACAGGCCGTTTCCATTTTTTTCGATGGTGAAGGAATGCTGGCTGTCAATCAGTTTATCATCCGCCATTTTGCTGATCAGTTCGTGATATTTTTTAGAGGAAGTATTGGCCTTTTCGCGGGCAACGTCAGCTCTTTCACGGGCTCTGTCGGCCTGCTGCCGGGCTTTGTCCGCTTCACGGAACATCATGTCCCGTTGTTCGTCCATGTGTTTGCGCATCTGCATTTGTCTGGAAACAGAAGAGTCGCGCATCACCTGCATTTGTTTGAACACTAAAGAAGAGTCGCGCATTACCTGCATTCGCTGCTTGTTAGCTGCGAGCGCTTTTTCACGTGTATAGTGCATTTCCTTCAGTTGATGTGCTCTGTCAGCTTCCATTTTTTTGCGGTTGCTTTCCCATTCCTTGCGGAATTTTTCGCTTTGTTTTCTGAATTCCTTACTGTTCGATTTCCATTCTTCGTTATTGAAATCGAATTTGAAATTCATACTGTTTTTTATGTCCTGCTGCATCTGTGACCAGTCGATGTTTTTCAGCGCTTCTCTGGCGGCTTCCTGAGCAGCCTGTGATTCTTCTGCGATGGCTTTCCAGTCGATTTTGTCTGTTGCGGCCTGTGCTTCTGCCTGGATTTTTTTGATATCTACTTCTTTCAGGCGCTGCATTGCTTTTTCGACAGATTGTTGTGCTTCATCCAATTTTTTCCTGGCGGCTTCCGCTCTGCGTGAATAACGTTCCGGTGTGGAATCGGACAGTGGGCCCATAGGAGCCATCGGAGCCATCGGAGCCATTGGTGGCATCGGAGGCAATGGAGGTACCGGTGTTGAAGGGGAGTATGATACCCGTCCTTTGCTATTCATTACAATAACATTTTTAGGTGTTTGTATGTTGGCGGGGATGGGCGTCTCCGGGGCATCCGGTGGTGTGGGTGGTGTAGGAGCATCTGGGATTACCGTTGCTGCCGGAGCATCTGGTACCACTACCGGCTCCGGGGCCGCTGGTGATGGCGGAGTAGGTGGCATTGGCTGCTCGGGAATGGTATCCGTAGTGGTAGCGCTTTTCAGGTGTTTGTCACTTGCATCTTTCCCTTTGGCAGGGTTGAGCCATGCGATAGACACCAGGGCGGTAGCAATGATGAGGACTGCTAATAATTTTTGACTATAGTTAAGATGTTTTGTTTTCATCTCCATAATTCTTTTGATGCGGTGAAACAGATGTTGTTTGTCATCTGCAGCAGCCATGGCCATCGGGTTGGAAGTTAACCGGTACGTTTCCAGCGCCATCAGGGCTTTGGCATAATGCAGTGGTTGGACGGTGCCCGCGATCACGAGATCGTCGCAACAGTGTTCCCTTTCCTGGCGGATGATACGGGAAATCAGCCATACGAAAGGATTGAAGAAGAGGATCGTCTCTACAATGGATTGGAAGATATTCAACAGATAATCATTGCGTTTGACGTGTGCCAGTTCATGCAGCAAAATGGCTTCCAGCTGCTCTTCCGACAGATTATTGACCATCGCGATGGGCAATAGTACCACGGGTTTCAGGAACCCCAGCATCACTGGTACCTGCACATAACGCGACACCAGCAGCTTTACCGGGCGGGATAATTTCAGTTGGCCCATCAGCCGGCGCAGGTGTTTTTCCCAGGCTTCGCCCATGGGCTCTACCATCGTGGTACGAATGTGATGCAATTGTACAAGGTCGGATGTGAATTTGATCGTCATGAGCAGCATGCCGGCCAGGTACAAGGTGACAAGTATAGGGAAACAGAGTTCCAGGCTGGGAAACAGCGCTACCATCTCCTGCTGGCCCGCGTAAGCGGCCACCGGTTGTAGAGCAGGTACGGCCATATCCGCTGCGCCGGCAGGATGGTATTGTACCAGCAGTTGCCGTGCCGCTGAAATAGTATGCCATTGCTGGTAAAAAGTGATGAGGAACCAGGTGAATATACCGGAAAGCGCAAAAAACGACAGGTTGTATTTAATCCGGGCGCTGGCCATGGGCCATAGTTTCAGCACTACCCTCAGGCAGGCATATACGAAAAAGGACTGCCACAGGGCATGTAGTATGCTCCAGCCAAGCGCGCGCACCAGATCGCCGGTAATAGGTAATAAGTTCATAGTAGTATCCGTTTTTACCTGTTATCGCTTTTGTTGTTTTTCTATTTCCGCTAAATATTCCCTGATTTTTTCCAGTTCAGCGTCAGAGGAACGGTGCTGGCCCAATGCCTGCATGACCAGGCTGGTGGCCGATCCGCCAAAGACGGTGTCTATCATTTTATTCAACAGCTGTTGCCGCGTTTTTTCCTGGGAAACAGCCGCTTTATACACATGGGTCTTACTACTGGTATCTCGTTCCAGCAGGTCCTTGTCATGCATGATCTGCATCAGCTTCAGCGTAGTGGTATAGCCGGCATCTTTAGTGGCAGAGAGGATGTCATGCACCTCCCGTACGGTGCAGGGGCCCTTCTCCCAAAGAATGCTGAGTATCTCCAGTTCACTTTCCGTCGGCTTTATTTGTTTCACAGTCATGATGTTTTATCAAGGATGATTATTGTTGTACGAATATCTTCGTAGCTAATGTACGATTGTTTTCGTAAATGCAAAATAATTTATCCGGGAAAGTGATCAGGGTAATAAAAAGCGGATGAGCGGAAAGCACCAGGAAAAAGGACATACCCCTGTCTTTAGCCTTGCTGCACAAGTCAGTGCTGCTATAGATTGCTTCCAGCCGGCATGTTGGGATAACCACAGAGATACGCGCTGCCATTGAAAGCGGACAAAAAATAGTCTGATAACGGACAAAGTGTATTATTTTTAATATGTAAATATGTGAGAAATATAATGAAGATATATTGGCATTTTCTTCGTGGCACTGCAGCTACGCAAATTACCACAGCATGATCCGTAACTACCTGAAAATTGCTATCCGCCATTTTACACAGCATAAACTATATGCCGGGCTTAATATTATTGGCCTGGCCACCGGAATGGCTGTAGCGTTGACAATTGGACTATGGGTATGGGATGAATGGTCTTTTGACCACTATCATATCCATCACGACCGCCTCGCCAGGGTGATGAGCACGCAATTGGACAACGGGGCACTGGTGACCAGCAACGGTGTATGTATTCCGCTGGCGGACGAATTGCGGAACAAATATGGTGCGGACTTTAAAAAGGTGGCCGTCGTTTTTCCCACTTACAGTCATGTGCTGGCCAATGGTGAAACGAAAGTTTCCGCCGTTGGAAGGTGGGCGCAGCCTGATCTGCCGGCCATGTTATCATTGCGTATGGTCGCAGGCCGGCAGGACGCGTTGGATGACCCTTCGGCTGTATTGCTGTCCCGGTCGGTGGCACGGGCACTGTTCGGGCCGGCTGATCCTGTTAACCAGCTGCTGCGCATGGACAACCGCATGGACCTGAAAGTGGCCGGCGTATATGAAGACCTTCCTGAGAACACTACTTTTCATGATACCCAAATACTGCTGCCGTGGGGAAAAGCGCTGCGGGAACTCGTTTGGCTGCAGGAAGCCACGACAGACTGGACTACCCATCACTGGGAGCTGATTGTGGAGTTGAACGATCATGCGAAGTCTGCTGTGGTATCAGGCAAAATCAAGGACCTCGTACAAGCGCATATTAACGCAGGAAAGGAGACCATCTTCCTGCAGCCGATGAATCAATGGCATTTGTACAATGAATTCCGGAATGGCGTCAATACAGGTGGCCGCATTGGCACCGTGAAGCTAATGGCCACTATCGGTCTGTTTGTCTTGCTGCTGGCCGTCATTAATTTTATGAACCTTGCTACAGCGCGCAGCGAACAGCGGGCCAAAGAGGTGGGGCTGCGAAAGGCAATCGGTTCCTACAGGAGCCAGCTGATAGGGCAATTCCTGACAGAGTCCATAGTGGTAGCATTTATGGCCATGATATTGAGTTTGCTGATGGTACAGTGTTCCTTGTTTTTCTTTAACAGCCTGGCTGATAAACAGATGGTGCTGCCCTGGGACAACATGTCTTTCTGGCTGGCGATAGTATTATTCACCTTGTTCGTGGGCCTGCTGGCGGGAAGTTATCCGGCGTTTTACCTTTCCCGTTTTGAGCCGGTAAAGGTACTGAAAGGGACCATCGCCGCCGGCAAAGCCGCATGGTTGCCACGCCAGACGCTGATAGTGCTGCAGTTTACTGTGTCTGTTACATTGATCATTGGCACGCTGGTGGTTTTCCGTCAGCTGCAACATGCACGCAACCGGCCGGCCGGTTACGCCAGGGAAGGGCTTATCACGCTTGGTGTCAATACGCCTCAATTATACCAGGCTGATTATAACACACTGCGCCGCGATCTTATGGAAACGGGCGCTGTGGCTGATATGGCCTATTCCGCCGCTGCCACCACGGAGGCGCCGGAAAGTGACAAAAGCTTCAGCTGGAAGGGAAAAGATCCCAATATTGTTCCGCAACTGAAAATAGTGGGCGTCTCTCACGATTACGGACATACGATCGGATGGAAGATCAGGCAGGGGCGTGATTTTTCACGGGACTATCCGGCCGACACCGGCACGTTGATTCTCAACGAAGCGGCTGTACGCCTGATGGGGTTTCGCGATCCGGTAGGAGAGATCGTGACTTATGGCGATGCGCCTTGCCGCGTGATCGGCGTGGCTGCTGATATGATCATGGAATCGCCATACCAGCGAGTGGCGCCGATGATTTTCCGACTGGATTACAAATGGTACAACTTCATAACCGTCCGCATTAAGCCGGAAATGCCAGTGGTAGCAGCGCTGGACAGGATCGGCAAAGTATTTCGGCGATACAATCCGGCAGCGCCTTTTGAATACAAATTTGTAGATGAGGTATATGCCCGCAAGTTCTCCGATGAACAGCGCCTGGGCCGTCTGGCTGCGGTATTTGCCGTGTTGGCGATATTTATTTCATGTCTCGGCTTATTCGGCTTATCGGCTTTTGTGGTGTCTCAACGCACCAAAGAAATTGGTATCCGTAAGGTATTGGGCGCTTCTGAACTGAACCTCTGGACGCTGCTGACAGCGGATTTTGTACGCCTGATGGTATTGTCGGTGCTGATAGCGGTGCCATTGGGGTACTACGGTATGCACTACTGGTTGCAGCAATATGCCTACCGTACCAGCCTCGCCTGGTGGATATTCCTGCTGGCAGGTGGCATGGCGCTAACAGTTGCTTTGCTGACGGTGAGTTTCCAGAGCATCAAAGCAGCCCGTATGAATCCAGGCAGGAGTTTATCGGCCTCTTAGCTGTTTGGTGGTTTGCCGGCTGCCATCGGGGCTCCAGCCCGGCGCGTCCAGCAGGTAGTGCCACGCTTCGCGCAGCGATCGTGCCCGCCGAAGGTCGCGCCAGATATCTATCCATTCATGGGTGGCGATACGGAAAGGATTGTAGGTATGGATATTTTTGGTAAGGCCATACATGGGCCGCTGCTTTTCCGGCGTAAAAGTGCCGAACATACGGTCCCAGATAATGAGCATCCCGCCGTGGTTACGGTCCAGATAGTCAAGGTCCGATCCATGATGTACCCGGTGATGGGAAGGCGTATTGAAAATAAACTCTATTGGGCGCGGCAGTTTGTTGATCACCTCTGTATGTATCCAGAACTGGTAGATCAGGCTAATGGCCTGCATGCTTAATACCATGATGGGATGGAAGCCCACCAGTGGCATCCATAACCAGAAAAGGAAAGTGCCGGTAAGGTTGCCGGTCCAGTTCTGGCGTAGCGCTGTGGCCAGCGTGTATTTTTGGGAGGAGTGATGAATAACATGGGAGGCCCAGAAAAAGCGGACAGTGTGACTGCTACGATGGAACCAGTAGTAGCTGAAATCATCTGCAAAAAAACACAATACCCAGGCCCACCAGGTGAACCCCAGGGTAAAGAACCGGTATTGGTAAATAAAGAGATAAATGCCGAGGATAACGCCTTTGGTAAACAGGCCGATGAAAACATTGCCCAACCCCATGGCAATGCTGCTGAGGGCGTCTTTGGGCTCGTAGAGGTTCCGGTGGTCTATCGTGGTAATAGTGATCTCCAGCAGTATCAACAGCACAAAGCCGGGAATGGCATACATAATCAGGTTAGGAGGCATAAAAAGAAATTTGGCTATCCAGGTATTTGGTTATTTAATTTACGATTTTTTGATCGTCTGTAAATCACCAGCTACCGGAATAGCCAAAAATTATCTTGTTATTTCACCAGTTTTTCCGCCCTGCTGACAGCAGAGGTGCCAAACCAGCCCAGGATTTTGGTTTTCCCGGAAGGTGTTGTGTTGTCAACATTTGATTTTACATTCTCCAGCACTTTGGCAAACAGTCCACCGGCGTTCACCTGCTGGTCTACCTGTGTCAGGAACTCGTGGCTGCGCTTGGTGACAGATCTCAGTTTCACGATCACTTTTTCATCAAGCTGGAACGGTTTGCTGAAATCCGTGATGCTTTCAGCGATGGGCAGGATGAAAATAGCGCCGTCGGAGACACCTTCGTCGTAGGAGCCATCAATGGAGAAGGCATCGCGCAGGCGGCGGGTGGTATCGGAGCGGTAAGAACGGATCCAGTAATAGTCGGTGGCGCCGCCTTCAATGTCTTTGGCGTGCATGGTGGCATAGTATCCTTCCTTACCTGACATCGCCTCTTCTTTTTTCTTGAATTTCAGGGTGATGGAATCGATCGGCGGTACCCGTTTTAAGGTATCATACGCTTCAAAGATTTCTCCTTTGTATTCCACATGCAGTTTGTAGGCATGGCCAACAACGCCTATCGGGTTGGCGGTAGCGTCATAGGTGTATGCATTTTCCTTAAATGCAAACGGATAAGACTTGCCGTTGGTCAGATCGAAGAGTGTAATAGCAGCATCGTTGATAATGGGCGCCGGGTTGTTGTCCGTAAACGGTACGGACATGGTGAATTTGATCGTTTGCGGACCGGCCTCATTGGTAATCCAGGCATCGAGCACCGGGAATGATTTGCCCGGGGCGATATCCAGATCTATTTTATCCTCGCAGGCAGTGAGCGCCGCTAACGCTGATATGATGAATAATGACAGTTTTTTCATTACTTTCTTTTTTAAGACAGATTAAAATTTGAAGTTGTAAGTGATCCCCGGGATGATAGAGCCGATGATAGACAGGCGAACAGCTTCCCGTTTGTTGGGATCATCCTCATTCTGCTTGAAGTAAATACTGTAGGCATTTCTGCGGGCATATACGTTATACAGGGAGAACACCCATTCTCCTTTCCAGCGTTTCAGCTGTTTGCCTTTAAGGGTAAAGGACAGGTCCAGCCGGTGGAATGCCGGGAGGCGGTAGTTGTTCCTTTTTTCGGTGCTGTTGTAGGGAATATCCCAGTCCTGGAACTGTAACCTGTTGTCAGCATAGGTGCCTGGCGTACCGGAAGCATACACCCAGTTGGCAGACAGGGAAGTTCTCTTCGTGAATTCATGTGTGAGCACCAGGTTGAAATTGTGCGTGCGGTCATAGCGGTTCAGGAACCATTCATCGAGGCTGATGCCCGGTGTTTTTCTTTCTGAGCGGGACAGTGTATAGCTGATCCAGCCGGTGGTTTTGCCGATGTTCTTTTTAGCATACAGTTCCAGACCATAAGCACGGGTCTGTGAAGGCAGGAGGTCTGCCTCTATCAGCTGGTTCAGCTGCAGGTTGGCATTGTCAATATAATCCAGCTGATGATCAGTGGTTTTATAGAAAGCCTCGGCAGAGAACTCGTAAGAATCGTTGGGAGAATTGTAGAAGTAACCAACGGTGTACTGGTCTGATAAACTAGGCTCGATGTTGTTGGTACTGGGTGTCCAGATATCGAGCGGGGTAGGAGACGCTGTATTGGAGAGCTGGTGCATGAACTGAGTGGTACGGCTGTAAGCCACTTTCACGGCATGTTCGTCGTTGATGGCATAGCGGGCGCTGATACGAGGTTCAAAGTAATAATAGCCTTTGATCAGTTCATTGGCGCCGTAGTCTTTGCTGCCGGTGAGCGTTTTGCGGATGCCCGGTGTGGTATCGTTGAAGTAGTAGGCGGTTCCTTTGCCCAACAGTTGATACGCAGAGAGGCGGCCGCCATACTGGATACCGAATTTTTTAGTGGGTTTCCACTCATGGTCCAGGTATACAGCAGATTCCAGTGCATGTTTGTCGGTCAGTTCTTTCAGCCGTACTTTGTCGCCTTCGGTACCGGTGCCGGTGCCCGGGCGGAAAGTATAGTAGATGCCCTGTACGCCGAAATGCAGGATGTTATTGGTGTTCAGGTAGTAGGTGAATGACGGTTTCAGGCCGTAGTTGATGATATTGGAAGTCCATTTATAACCCTGCAGCAGCTCATCCTCCTGTTTTTTGGAGCCGTTGCTGAAGTTGAGGCTATAATCGTATTTAGAGTAGTAGGTGGTCAGGTTGAGGAACAGGCGGTTGGTGAATACGTGGTTCCAGCGAAGGGTGGCGGTGGTATTGCCCCAGTTCATGTCCACGTCTTTGCCCAGTCCGAATTTATCACGGCCGAAGTAGCCGCTGATAAAGAGGGTGTTGTTTTTATCAAACTTGTAGTTGGCTTTTGCCGTCAGGTCGTAGAAGTTCAGTTTGGTGTCCTTCATATCGCCTTTCACAAAAGGTTTCATGAGGATATCAATGTAAGATCTTCTGGCAGCTACGATGAAGGAGGACTTATCCTTTACCAGCGGACCTTCCACAGACAGGCGGCTGAAGATATTGCCGATACCGCCGTTCACATTGAAGTTTTGGTTGTTACCGTCTTTCATGCGGATATCGAGCACAGAAGAGGTACGGCCGCCGTATTCAGCAGGGAACCCACCTTTGATCAGGTTGAGGCTTTTTACTGCGTCCGGATTGAATACGGAGAAGAAGCCGAGCATGTGGCTGGAATTGTATACGGGTGCTTCGTCGAGCAGGATAAGATTTTCATCGCTGTTGCCGCCGCGGACGTTGAAGCCGGAAGAACCTTCTCCTACGGTGGTGACGCCCGGGAGCGTCTGAATGGAACGGATCACATCTACTTCGCCCATGAAGGTAGGCAGCTTTTTCATCTGCGCGATGTCCAGGCGGTTGATGCTGGTATTGAGCGTATTGACCGCTTTTTCCTGCTTTTGACCGCTGACAGTGACTTCGCTTAATTGGCTGCTGCTGCTTTCCAGGCGGATGTCGAGTGTTTTGTTGCTATGTAAACTAACCGTTGTTTTAACGGGGGCATATCCCATATACGAAAACTGAAGCTCGTGTTCCCCGGCGGGAAGTGTTAGCGAATAGAAACCGTATTGGTTGGTGACAGTACCAACGCTGGTGCCAGGTTTGCCGATGGAAATTCCCACCAGGCTTTCCCCGTTTTGTTTGTCTTTTACATAACCGCTAACGGTAAATCGTTGCTGTTGTGCGCGTGCTGGACCCATTGCCAGTATTAATACCAGCAAGGCCATCAACGTGGTGACCAAAGTTTTCATAATAGGTAAATCTCGATTTTAAATGACTTTTCCTGTTTTGTGACGTTGCTAATAAGACGTGGTGGGATATCTGTACCCCTATCGGTAGTCAGATTATTTTTTTGGTTAATAATAGAAAACGAAGATATAGCGGAAAAATGAGAAAGAATATTGAGATTGAAGCCCGGGGTTATGCTTCAAGCTCAATATTCGGCATAGGACTGGTTTTGAGGGGTATTAATCAAGGATGTCGCAATGGAACCCAAGGTGGTTCACAAACTCGATAATCGTTCTTTCGGCGAGCTGCTGGGGGCTGATCACCCGTAAAACCTTATCACAGTCTTCAATGTCCACGCTACAGGCATTTACGCTAAAACTGGAAGAAATGGCATCAATTACATCGTCTTTATCCTTAACAGTGTTAATATTTGTACGGAATATTCCAATCATGGCGTTTGGATTTGAATTTTGCGGAATATATTTGTGCAAATTTGCTACTGTTTATCCGTATAGCTGTTACATGAAAAGGATTAAAACTTATACGAAACGGATTATTTTATGGCTGTAGTAATCAAAAATGAACTGAACGAAGTATTGCTGCAGGAAGGTTTTCCTTTTTCGCCGGAGGACCTGGTGCCTTCGGGGGCCATTATTGAGGAGAACAAAGAACAGCAGCTTGATTTTGGCGCCTATAACATACAGGAATGCAAGTTTGACGGGATACACCTCATTATGTGCACAGCGGAGATTTATGAGAACCTGACGGTGGCCTCGGAGGATATCATGCCTCATGTGTCTATGCTGTTTATGGAAAAGGGCGATGTAAGGGCCTCTGTGGAAGGGATAGCGGATAAGTTCCGTTTTTCTTCCCTGGAACATAATATTATGTATTCTCCCCACCGGGAAGAGACCGCAGAGCTGAGAAAGCAGAAGGGTATCCAGGTGCTGGGAATGAATTTTTCACCGGAACGATTTATTGCACTGGCCGATAGCAATGGTCAGGTGTTGGGCAAGATGGCGAACGCCGTTGCCAAAAAAAGGGGAGTGATCCTGGCCGATAAGATAAACCCGCATATTACGCCCCGCATGAAAACGGTGCTGGGGGAAATACGCCAGTGCCAGTTCAAGGGCGGACTGAAAAAATTATTCCTTCAGTCAAAGGTCATGGAGTTGTTAGCACTACAGTGCGACCAGGTGGAAAACGACTTTGGCAGGGCACGGACGGAGCGTCACAATATCAGCAAAAGAGAGCTGGAGCAATTGCAGCATGCCCGCTACCTGTTGTTGCGGGATTTGCAGGAACCGCCTTCGCTGGCAGAGCTTTCCCGCCTGTCAGGCCTGAATGAGTTTAAACTTAAATCCGGTTTCAAAACCGTGTTTGATAATACCGTCTTTGGTTATTTTAATGATCACCGCCTCCAGATGGCCCGGGAGATGATCCTGGCCGGCGGTACATCTCTTGCCGATATAGCCGATGAAGCAGGATATTCTTCTCCGCAGCATTTCAGCAATGCGTTTAAAAAGAAGTATGGCGTAGCGCCGTCAAAGTTGGAATTGTGATGGCCATGATGATGGCTGATTTGCGAAGATTGGTAGAAATGATATAAAAGGACAGCCCACCGATTTCCGGTGGGCTGTCCTTTTATATTTTTGTATGTAAACTTAGTTGACTTAGTGCGCCGGTTTTGTTCGGTTTAGTAAGCCACGGTGAACCGTTGTTGAATATGTGCCGGTTTTTCCAGTTCATCAATGAGGGCAACGGCATAATCAGCGGTGGATATTTTGCTTTCGTTGTTAGCGTCTGTGAGAAGCTGGTCGCCGCCGAGGCGGAATTTGCCGGTGCGTTCGCCGGGTGCGATCATGGCAGCAGGACTTAATACGGTCCATTGCAGGTCTTTATCCTGTTTAATCACTTTATAGGCTTCGCGGGTAGCGCTGGCGCCTTCTTTCCATGCTGCCGGAAATTCGGGTGTGTCCAGCAGTTGTACGCCAGGGGCCACTTCCAGGCTGCCTGCACCACTTACGGCAATCAGTCTTTTGATACCGGCTTGTTTCAGTCCACCGATAATAGCCCGGACAGCCTGCACATAAGTAGGGGTATCGTGGGCGCTGTAGGCGCTGATGACAGCATCATTGCCGGCTACGAGGGAAGCTACTTCCGCTTCGTTGGTCACGTCGCCTTTTTTAACGGTCAGGTGGTCGTCTTTAACCTGTATTTTTTCCGGGTTGCGTACAATGGCGGTCACCTCATGACCTCTGTTCAATGCCTCGTTTAAAAGGGCGCTGCCAATGAATCCTGATGCACCGATGATTGCTACTTTCATGTTTAATGTGTTTTTGTAGTGATATAATTACAGTCACAACGGACCGATTGTTTAACTGTTTTGTTTTTTATTACAGTTTCGTGAAACAAAGGTACAGTAGTTTTTTACTGTAACAAAAAAAATTACAGTAAATCATAAAAAAATAGCGGACGAATCAGCCGGTAAGATGATAAAGTGCTATTAATCAAAAAGTTAATGATCAATAGCGGTCTTATCCGGGGAATCGTCCGCTACCTGGAATGATATTATTTCATCACATACACTTGTTGGGTTTTGGCAGCTGGCGGTGTGACGGTTTTCACCTTGGTCACCGGCACTTCTTCCTTGGTATGGAATTTTTCAGACAGGGTGGGCGCAATGACCAGCGACACGATAGACATCAGTTTGATGAGGATGTTCATGGAAGGGCCGGAGGTGTCTTTGAACGGATCACCAACGGTGTCGCCGGTAACAGAGGCTTTATGTGGTTCTGATTTTTTGTAGAAAGTTTCGCCGTTGATTTCCACGCCTTTTTCGAATGATTTCTTTGCGTTGTCCCAGGCGCCGCCGGCGTTGTTCTGGAAGATGCCCATCAGCACGCCGCTGACAGTAGCGCCGGCGAGGAAACCGCCCAGTACTTCAGGACCGGCGATAAAACCGATCAGCAGCGGGGATATCAGCGCGATAGCACCTGGCAGGATCATTTCGCGGATAGAGGCCTGCGTGGAGATGGCCACGCATTTATCGTATTCCGGTTTGCCGGTACCTTCCATGATGCCGGGTATTTCGCGGAACTGGCGGCGTACTTCTTCCACCATGGCCATGGCTGCACGTCCTACCGCTGCAATGGCCAGTGAGGAGAAGATGAAGGGGATCATGCCACCTACAAAGAGGCCCGCGAGCACGTCGGCTTTATAGATGTCGATGCCTTTAATGCCCGCTACGCCTACAAACGCGGCAAACAGCGCCAGCGCCGTCAGGGCCGCAGAGGCGATGGCAAAACCTTTACCGGTAGCGGCGGTGGTGTTACCTACCGCATCGAGGATATCTGTTTTTTCACGCACGTCTTTAGGCAGTTCGCTCATTTCAGCAATACCACCGGCGTTGTCGGCAATAGGGCCGAAGGCGTCGATGGCCAGCTGCATGGCGGTGGTGGCCATCATACCGGCAGCGGCGATTGCCACGCCATAGAGGCCTGCAAATGCATAGGAGCCATAGATGCCTAATGCCAATACCAGGATAGGCAATGCGGTGGATTCCATCCCTACAGACAAACCGCCGATGATGTTAGTGGCAGCGCCGGTAGCGGATTGACGGATAATAGAACGCACCGGGCGTTTGCCCATAGCGGTATAATATTCTGTGATGATGCTCATCAGGGTACCTACCACGAGGCCTACCACGATAGAGCCGAACACCTGGCTTTTGGTGAACTCATGGCCGCGCAGCACCATAGGGCCGTCGGGCAGTATCCAGTTAACGAGGAACCAGGAAGCGATGGCTGTGAGGATGATGGAGCCCCAGTTGCCCATGTTGAGCGCTTTCTGTACCACGCCGGTATTGAGACCGGCGCTATCGCTGATTCTTACGAAGAATGTTCCGATGATAGAGAAGATGATACCGGTACCGGCAATCATCATAGGGAGCAGGATGGGAGCGAGGCCTCCGAACATGTCCTGGGAAGCTGTTTCAGAGCCCAGTACCATGGTTGCCAGCACAGTGGCCACATAGGAACCGAAAAGGTCGGCGCCCATACCGGCTACGTCGCCTACGTTGTCACCCACGTTGTCCGCGATGGTGGCGGGGTTGCGCGGGTCATCCTCAGGGATGCCTGCTTCTACCTTACCTACCAGGTCAGCACCTACGTCGGCCGCTTTGGTATAGATACCGCCGCCTACACGGGCAAAGAGGGCGATGCTCTCAGCGCCAAGGGAAAAGCCCGTCAATACTTCGATGGTCCTGATCATTTCGGCGGTATTGGCAGCCGCACCGAAATAGGATTTGAGGATAATGAACAGGGAGCCGAGACCCAGTACGGCCAGGCCGGCAACGCCCATACCCATTACTGAGCCGCCGGTGAAGGATACGCCCAGCGCCTTGGCGAGACTGGTACGGGCAGCTTGTGCAGTACGGACATTGGCTTTGGTCGCTATTTTCATTCCGATAAATCCGGCTGTGGCGGAGAATGCAGCGCCTATGATAAAGGCGAGGCCTATCGACCAGTGGGAGGTATGATGGGAAGCACCCATGTAACCCAATAACAGCGCAGCTATGATAACAAAGTATATCAGTACTTTATACTCCGCTTTTAAAAATGCCATAGCGCCTTCCGCAATATGCTGCGCTATTTCTTTCATCTTTTCATTGCCCGCATCCTGGCGGGTAACCCAGGAGCTGCGGACTGCAGTAAATAACAAGGCCAGTAATCCAAAACAGGGAACGAGGAAAACGATACTCATAGAAGCGTATTTAAATTGCTCGGTTGAAAAAATAGCGTATTAACTAAATGTTATCCAATAAATATAGATAATAAAATTTTGAATTAAGCATTACAGGTAAGGAAATACCGCAGGCGGAAAAGAATTAACAGGAAAGCCCTTATGGAAGCTGGTTTTCAGGGAAATGTCAGGGTCGGCAGCCCGTAAAGGGGAAGCTCCGGCGGCCATGGCCGCCACACAACGCACAGGCGCAGCGGAACAGGATTTTAATAGAAACATTCCAGGAAAGCCGCGCCCAGATGGGAGATGATATCTCCGGCAGTCATAGCTTCCTGCGACAATTTTGCTGCGGCCAGGTCGCCGGCATAACCATGCAGCCAGGCGCCCAGCAATACGGCGGCCTTGGGAGCATAATCCTGGGCCAGCAACCCTGTAAGGATACCGGTGAGCACATCGCCGCTACCACCGGTGGCCATACCGGGATTGCCGGTGGCGTTAAAATATACGGCGCCGTCAGGACAGGCAATAGCGGTATAACGTCCTTTCAGGAGGATATATAGCTGCAGCCGTACCGCCTGTTTGGACAACAGCTCCATCCGCTCGAAGTCATTGGCAGAAGGGCCGAAGAGCCGCTCAAATTCTTTGGGGTGCGGCGTAAGAATGGAGCCTGCCGGTACCTGGTATAACAGTGACGGATATACGGAAAGGATGTTCAGCGCGTCCGCGTCAATCACCATGGGGCGTTTGTAGCAGGTAAGCAGTTTTTCAAAGGAACGGGCAGTAGCGGTGGCGGTGCCCAGCCCCGGCCCGATGCCGATGGTTTTGTAACGGGCATCGGCCTGTTCATGAAAATGCGCGCTGTGCTCGTGTACCTCGTCGGCTACGCTCATGGCGGCAGGCTCGCTGATCTGCATAATATCATACCCACACCGGGGGATATGACAGGTCAGCAGCCCTACGCCCGCACGGAGACAGGCTTTGGCGCTAAGCACGGCAGCCCCCATCTTGCCATAGCTGCCGGCAACCAGCAATGCATGGCCAAAGGTGCCTTTATGCGCAAAGGCAGGGCGTGGCATGTAAATAGTATGCATCATCTCTTTGTCAGCCAGATGATAGCGTACAGGCGTATGCGTTATATAGTCCGGCGACAGCCCGATAGGCAGTATCTGCACCTCGCCCACGAGGGCAGCGTTTTCGGGCAGCAGGAAAGCCAGCTTATGGAATTCAAAGCTGAGGGTGTAATGTGCCTGTATGACGGGCGTATTGCGGCAACTGGCGTCTGCCATCAGCCCGGAGGGCATATCAATGGCCACAATGGTATGACGGCCATGCTGATCATTGATTTTGTGTATGATACCGGCCAGCCAGCCCTCGATGGGTTTGTTCAGCCCGGTACCAAAGATAGCGTCTACAATTACTGCGGAAGCGGGCAGTTCAGGAAAACCGGTAACATCGGCTATTTCGCGGATACGGCCGGCATATTGCTGCTGCAACCGCCGATAGTAATATATATAGTCTTCACTGGCCTTATTGCCATACTCCAGCAGGCAGGCGGTCACCTGATAGCCTTCTTCCAGCAACCGGTGGGCAATCACCAGCCCGTCGCCGCCATTATTGCCTTTACCACAGAAAATAAAAAAAGGATGAACAGGGGCAAAGCGGTCCAGCAGCCAGTCGGCGCATTTGCCGGCAGCCCGTGCCATCAGGTCGGTACTGCTCACAGGCTCATGTGCGATTGTGAAGGCATCCGCCTCCCGGATCTGTGCAGCGGTGAAGATTTTCATATCCTGCTGTTGAACAATAAATGTAGCGCAAAAATAAGGAACATAAAAAAACGGATCATGCTTGCCTCATGATCCGTTTACGGGTTATTAGCGTTTCCGCTATGTTAGAAGGTATATCTTGCAGATACACCGCCAATTTCTTCTCCGATGAAGTTGGTCGGTCCAACAAACTGAACGTAAGGTTTCAGGTCGGCGCTCAGGTTCAACGGTATCTTCTTGAAAGTCCATTCAACACCGATGATGCCATCCAGACCGGGAGATACATAGGTGCCTTTGCCTTTGTCCACATAACGGTCCCAGTCATAGTCACGACGGTCATAGAAACCTACGTGCGCACCGCCACCTGCATACATATTCAGTTCAGGTCTGCCGATATTCCAATGGTATTCATACAGCGCGGTAAATGTAACGTTGGCTCTATGTTCGTGGTTGGTAGTTACCAGTCCTTCAATGGCGTGAGGGCCCTGGATGAAGTGTTTAATGGTAAAGCCCACCACCCAGGGGTTCAGGCGGATACCCAGTGCGGTGTTGTAGTTTTCAACACTGCTGCTACCGTAGCTTTTCTTTTTCTGCGCGTTAGCCTGTACTGCCAGCAAGGCAAACAAACTGAAAAATAACACGACTTTTTTCATAGATGTTGCTTATTTATTAATACAAAAAATGTATGCGACTATTAACGTTGGCTATTTACTCTAAAGTATGCACTGGTTGAATAAAATTCGCGATAGCCTCACAATAACAGTGCCAATCCATCATTTGCTTTTCTTGATGGGGATAACGGGCTTCAATAAACGAAGGAAGATAAATCCGGCTATACCGGCCAGCAGGGAGGCCGCTATCACGGATATAATGGAGATGATCTGATATTCCCTTTCCGCGTAAGCCAGCGAGGAGATAAAGATAGACATCGTAAAACCAATACCGGCAATCAGCCCCACGCCTACCAGCTGTAACCAGCCGGATTTGGAAGGAAGGCTCGCCAGTTTCAGTTTCACCGCCGCAAAGGACAAGACAAAGATACCTATCGGTTTGCCCAGCACCAGCCCCGCAATGATGCCGTAACTGATATCATTGTGCAGTGCGCCCAATATATCTGAAGGCAGTTGTATCGCCGTATTGGCCAACGCGAAAACGGGCATGATGATAAAGTTGACCGGGTCATGGAGGCCATGCACCAGGTCCGCGATTTTATCCTGCGGAATACAGAATGCGAGCAACACCCCTGCGATGGTGGCATGTACGCCGGAATTGAAAAGAAAGTACCACAACAGGATGCCCGGAATGAAATACAATATCAATCGTTGTACTTTCAGCAGGTTCAGCGCGATGGGTATCAGCAATACGCCACCGGCCATGAGCAGGTATTGAAGGTTAAGATGTGGCGTATAAAATATAGCGATGGTCAGAATAGCGCCAAGGTCGTCGATAATGGCCAGGGCCATCAGGAAAATTTTCAGGCTTACGGGCACCCTGTTGCCCAGCAGCGAGAGGATACCCAGCGAAAAAGCGATGTCTGTGGCCATGGGGATGCCCCAGCCATGGGCGTATTCCGTACCGCTGTTGAACAGGCTGAAGATCAGCGCCGGAAACAACATGCCGCCGACAGCGGCCAGCACAGGCAGGATGGACTTGCGCAGGGAAGAAAGTTCACCTACGGTCAGTTCTCTTTTTATTTCCATGCCTACCAGAAAAAAGAAAAGCACCATCATGCCGTCGTTTATCCATAACAGGTAGGAGTTGGGCAAATGCAGGGCACGATATTGATAATGATGGCCGGTGGTGGGGTCAAAGAGCGCATTCCAGAAGTTCACATAACCTTCCTGCCAGGATGAATTGGCCAGGACCATAGACACCACGGTGCAGAGTATCAGGATGATGCCTACGGCACGACTGTCTTTTAGGAAAGTGTAGATCGGGGACAGGAGGGTTTTGAATGCGCTTCTAATCATGTTGTCATTTTAATGTTTTGCCATTTGGTTATTTAAAGATCGTGTTGTTTTCTTTAAATGACCAAATGGCAAAATAACTAAAATAACAGCTAATTACTGCATAAGTTCATACTTCGTCTTAGGCTTGCGCTTGATGTCCCATTTGAAATTCTCCAGCTGGAGCTGTTCTTTGGGCCTTTGTGTGAAGGGATAAACGGTGCCTTCGGGGTCTTTGATCATCACCACTTTATCCACGTCTCCCTTTTTGAAGAAGATATTAATAATACCGCATTGTGCCTTGTTGACGCTCATATAGGCGCCACTCTGGTCTTTTACGTAGTTGATTGTTTCGGCATTACCCTCCACATGCATCCAGTCGAGCGATTCACCGGCCACATACCCGGTGATGGTATTGCCTTTCACCTGGTTGAACATGTCGGGGCCGGCATTGTTGATGATAAATGCATTTTTGATCATCAGCACTTTATCGGCCGCCTGGTTTTTGGTAAACATCAGCATGGTGTCTGCACTAAGCTGGGTGGTATTATTGGACCAAAGCACCGGATCGCGGAAGAAGCGGAAGATGGAGTCTTTGGTAGAATAATATACGCTGTCGGCCACGCCCTGGAGGGAATCGGAGAACATGCGCACATGGTGATAGGCGAGGATGTACCGTTGGTCGGCAGTGTCTTTCGCCGGCGGGGCAGACAGCGCGATGCTGTCTGCATGGTGTTTGATGCCTGGTAAAGAGTCTTTCATGACGACCGGTGGCGGTTGTGCCATTTTCACCATTTTCACCCGGTTGGAGTCCAGCTTGTCTTTTGTTTTGGCCAGTACACTATCGGCCACAAACATCATCACGTTGCCGGGCACGCTGTCCAGTTGTTTTTTGGCGAGGGAGTCGCCCTGGTTGATCAGGGTGACCGGGATATGTTCTTTGGGCGGCCGGATGGTCCTTACAGCCCGCAGCGGTTCTTTCACCGGTTCTTTTTTCAGTCCTGCCACAGACGGGATGGAGAGGCTGTCGCCTGGTCTGATGATCCCGGAGAAGAGCGTATCTGCTGCGAGGTACATGGTATCTTTATTTTTCTCCATGATGAGCAGCGGTTTCTGGGTGGCCAGGATCGTTTTTGCGATCTGGTTGACCGTACCGTGGTTGGCCAGCAGTGACATTTTGCGGACGGTATCTTTATATACCATGTTACCAGTGGCGTAGGCCATGCCGGTGAGTTTGTCCATTTCGATGTTGTCTGCGGTGAGGGTACCGGTGCTGTCTTCGATGGTGGGCCGGTTACCGAAGTTGCCATAGCCTTTGTCGGTATCATAATAACCGCTGGTGGCGTACATGATGCGTTTCCCTTCGTTGATGGTGGTAGGCGCAATGATATTGGCAATTTTTGTTTCGGTATTGTACAGCAGGGCGTCTGTGGACAGCGTATAGTCAGGATCTACCAGCACTACGTTGCGCTGGAAGTGCATTTCCTTGGTTTCGGTATAGTAGTATCCTTCATCGCTGGTCAGTACGCTTTTACCGTTTACGAGGCGGCCTGTTTTCACATAGCTGCCTATTTTGGCGTTCATATCGTATTGCAGTTCCGGGCCGGTGATGGTGACTTTGCCGTCTGTGAGGCGGGCGTTTTCCCGGAGGATGGCGATACGGGTATTACCGTCGTAGTTGAGGTAATTGCCATAAATATGGACGCTGTCGGCCTGGTTAATATGTACGTTGCCGTATGCGTCCACGATATTGGTCTTGTTGTTTTTAACGGCGCTGTCGCAAAAGAACAGGGTAGATCCCTGTTTGAAGCGGGCATGGCCGATAAAGCGGGTGACATTGATCGTGTCTTTTTCGATGAGTTGCAGGGTGTCTGCACCCAGGATTTCGATCACGGTCCCTTTTTTAGGCGCAGGCTGGGCCGGGATCTGGGCATGGGCGGGCAAAATAGCCGCCAGGCACATCACTGCCAGTAAAAGGACTGATCTGATATAATGATTCATGTATGTCTGTTATTGTACCGCTGCGGTATCGGAAGGCAGTGGTTTCGTTTTATCTTTTTTACCGAACAGGGAGAAATGCACATAACGTTTAGGGTTGACGCGGAGGTCTTCCAGCAGTTTGTTCAGGCTGCCCAGTGATGCCTGGAGGTTGTTATATACCTTTTTATCGTTCAGCAGGAGGCCGGCCGTACCGTCGGTGGTATTGAGTTTGGCCATGGTGCTGTTCAGGCTGGCGGTAGTTTGCTGCAGTTGTTGCAGTGTTTTGTCGATGTTGCCGTTAGCCAGTGCGTCGGTGGCTTTTTTAGCGTTGTCGAGGATACCACTGATTTTTTCATTGTTGGCTTTCAGGTTGCCGGTTACAGAGGCCAGGTTGTTCATAGTGGCTTGTACGTTACCTCGCTGCGGGTCCATCATGTTATTGAGGGAGGCGGAGGTATTGGAGAAATTGCGCATGGTGGTGTTCAGGTTGCGCATGGTTTCCTGCAGGTTACCTTTGGCGGTGGTGTCGAGGATACTGCTAACGGCCAGCAATACGGTGTCTATATTAGACAAGGTGCCTTCGAGTTTTTTCACCAGCGGGGTGATTTGTTCCTTGATGGCGTCTGTCATGGAGCCGTCCACGGAGGCGTAGATGGTGTCGCCATTTTGAAGGTATTCGGTAGCGTTGCCGAGGTCCATCTGTACCGTCTTGGTGCCTAGCAGGTCGCTGCTGATACGTGCCACTGAATTGCGGGGGATGTTTACTTTTTTGGTGATGGTGAGGGTGACCAGTATTCTGGATGGATCGTTGTCTTTTACATTCAGCTCAGAAACGCTTCCTACCACCAGGCCGTTCACCTGTACGGCGTTGGACGGCTGCAGTCCATTTACCTGTTTGTAGACAGCGTAGATGGTTTTGTTGTGTGAAAACAGGCTCTTTCCCTTCAATAAATTAAAGCCCAGTACGAGTAAGGTGATACCCAGCACGGTAAGTATGCCTACCTTGGTTTCATTAGATAATTTGAGCATGAGATTCGTATACGTTCACCGCAAAAATAATCAAAAAGCATGCACGGGGCGTAGGTAGCAGAAAATGTTGGCAATAAAAAAAGGGGGAGGGGCGGCGGGGGTATTGGGGAGGGGTGAAGCGGGGGATCAGCAGGAAGTTACGAAAGCATCTCTGAATCCGAGTTTGCGGGCTTTTCGTACAGCCGTGGAGGCCTGGCGGTCTGTTTTAAAGTGTCCCCAGGTATATCGGTGCATTTTTTTTTTATTCAGAACGATCTGTTCGTGACTGATAGGACCGTGGAGCTTCCTGAAAATGGAAGCTCCCGGTGTATATAATTTATCAGTGGTCATCAGTTGAACGCAGTAAGCATCGTCCGGTTGGGGAACGGTGTTTTTGCCTTTACCGGCCGGTTTGCGGACATGGTTGAAGGCCTGCGGGCGGCTGGCAGTGGATTCATCGGTGTTGGAAGAGCCGCGGTTGGTGAAGCGTTCCAGCTCATCGCGGTATCTTTTGATGGCTTTGAAGATGCCCATGGCCAGTTCCTGTTGGCCGCCGGCAGAGTTGAGGTATTCCTCTTCTTCCGGGTTGCTGATGAAGCCCAGTTCCACGAGCACGCTGGGCATGGCCGTAGCGGAGAGCACCCAGATGCCTTTTTCATTACGCTGACGGGCGCCTCTGCTGATACGACCGGCTTTGGTGAACTCGTCCTCGATGAGGGTAGACAACCGGAGGCTTTGGTCGAAGTAGGCGTTACGCAGGGTATTGAGCAGGATGAACGTTTCCGGGTTCTCGTCTGCGAGCTGTTTGGTCTCTTCAGAATCGGCGTCCAGTACGATCACGGAGTTTTGTTTGAGGGACTCCATTTTGGCGTTGTTCTTACTGGTGGCCCATATATACGTTTCCGTGCCTTTCGCATTGCTGGGATAGTAGGCGTAGATAGGCTGTTTTATGGCTATCTTCTTTTTCCCTTTTTTGCGGTAGACGGTTTTATAGTCGACCACTTTCCTGATTTTGCCGGTGGAGTTACAGTGGATAGACACGAAAAGGTCACCTTTGGCATCGTTGGCGATCTGTGCTTTTTTGCGGGGATCGTCAAAGCGGTCTGTTTTTCGTGTATACACTACCTTTACATCCGGTAGGTTGTCTTCGAGGATTTTGCCCAGTTTCAGGGCCACAGCCAGTGTTACCTGCTTTTCTGTTGAGTAGCTTCCTCTGGCCCCGGGGTCTTCACCGCCGTGACCGGCATCAATTACAATAGTACGGATAGGGTTTTCCTGTTTCTTTGAAACTGGATTGTTTTTTGCCTGAATAAAAAAGGTACAGGTGAAAAGAGTTCCCAGTCCTAAAATCCAAAATCGGTTCCAGCGCATGATTCTCATTTTAATGGGTGCTGTTATCACAAAAAATAAAAAAATAAGTTTATCTGTTAAATTAGTAATTCCTTTGCTCCATGCGTGTTTACAGTATGTTTCCTCTTGCCGGACATCAAACTTTACAAGCTGCCTTTTGTAATAAATTGTATAATTTCTTGTAGGTTTGTGCCCGCCTTAACACATGAGCTCTAGCTACAAAAATAATTATAAAAAGTTTTTACGGCAGACATACCTGGCTTTTGCAGGTATGGTTATCGCCGTTCCCTTTATTATAGATGCATCAGGGGTCGCAAGGCCACACGCATCGCTGACTTTTAACAAAACTTTGGCAGATACCGTTCCTGCCCGGAAAGACACCGTAAAGCCGAAAGGGCTAAAAGTGACTGCAAAACCCGGTGCAGACACCAATATCGTGTCAAAAGACCAGGATACCTCCAAAGAGGTGACCGTGGATACCGTTTTTGTTCCCAAGGTGTCCAAAGATACGCTGGACGCGCCGGTAACCTATAAGGCGAAGGACTCCATTATCCTGATGGTGCCTGACAAACGCTTTTATCTGTATGGTACTGCCAGTACCAAATATAAATCGATTGATCTTTCTGCCGAAAAAATGAATTTCGACCAGAACACCGGCGTATTGGAGGCCACCAATGCCAAAGATACCGCAGGGAAGATCATCGGCCGCCCGGTCATGAACGACGGAGGCCAGAGCTTCGAGTCAGACACGCTCCGGTATAATTTTACCTCTCAGAAAGCAAAGATCTACAATACCCGGTCCCAGTACGGCGAAGGTTATATCCATAGTGAACTTACCAAAAAAGAGTCGGATAATACCATTTTCGGCTTTAAAAACGGGTACACTACCTGTAACCTCGATACGCCGCACTTTAGCTTTAGGGCCCGTAAAATAAAGGTTATCCCTGACAAACTGGTAATTTCCGGGCCCGCCAACCTGGAAATTATGGGAATACCCACCCCGTTGTACATTCCGTTCGCCATTTTCCCGATCACCCAGGGCCAGCGGTCCGGTATCCTGCCACCGCAGTATGTGGTGAACCAGCAGAAAGGGATGGGCCTCGAAAACGGCGGTTACTACTTCGGACTGGGGGAAAATATGGACCTTACCCTGCGGGGCGACGTCTATTCCTATGGCTCCTGGAGCCTCACGGCCAGCCCCACGTACCGGAAACGGTACAAATACAACGGTGGTCTGAACCTGAGCTTTGCCAACACCCGTTATGGTGATCCGGCGGTACCGTCCGAGTTTACAAAGTCCCGCGACTTCCGTATCACCTGGAACCACAGTATGGACAGCAAGGCCCGCCCGGGGGTGAACTTCGGCGCCAGCGTGAACTTCGGTAGCTCTTCCTATAACAGATTCAACGTATTTGACTATAGCACCCGTGTCAACAACAACATCGGGTCTTCCATCACCTTTTCCAAAACATGGCAGGGCAAGCCTTATAACCTTACCCTGGGCCTGAACCACTCTCAGAACCTGGCCACCCGCGACGTGTCTATCTCTTTCCCTGACGGTACTTTTACGGTGAACACCATCTATCCGTTCCAGCCGAAAGAAATGGTGGGCACGCCCAAATGGTACGAAAAAATCGGTATCTCCTATAACGCCGTATTACGTAACCAGGCCAGCTTCAAAGACTCTGCCTTTGGTAAACAGGCGATGTTTGACGCCCTGCAGACCGGCATGCAGCATACCATCCCGGTGTCTTTCTCTATCCCGATCCTGAAAACGCTGACCCTGTCACCCGGTATCAACTATAGCGAGTACTGGTATACGAAGAAGATCACCAAGGCATGGAACCCCAATAAGATAGTGACCCCAGGTCCGACCAATCCCAATGGGATCGGCGGTGTGGACACCTCTTACCAGGCTGGTTTCTTCGCGGCCCGTGATCTCAGCGCCAGCGTGTCGCTGTCTACTGCCGTATATGGCATGTATGGCTTCAGCAAACATTCAAAGGTGAAGGCCATCCGTCACGTAGTGCGCCCCACCATCAGCGCCAGCTATCGTCCAGACCTGTCCAGCAACTATTACTATAAATACAAATACTCCAATGTCGGCGACTCTGCAAGGGTGTCTTACTTCGACGGATCTGTTATCGGCGTGCCTTCGCCCGGCGCCTTCGGTGGTATTAACTTCGGCCTGGACAATAACCTGGAGATGAAGGTTTTTTCCCGCAAGGACACCTCCGGCAACCATGAGAAGAAAGTGAAACTGCTGGACGGCTTCGGTATCAACGGCAGCTACAACCTGGTGGCTGATTCCTTCAAGCTCTCCACGTTCAGTATCTACGCCCGTACCAACCTGTTTGATAAAGTGAATATCTCTGCCAGCGGAAACATCGACCCCTATCAGGTGGACGCCCGCGGCCACCGGCTGGACAAATATGTATGGCAGGCGGGGAAGATCAGCCTCGGCAGATTGACCAACGCCAGCATCTCCCTGAGCACTTCTTTCCAGTCGAAAGACAAGAAGGGCCAGGACAAACAGAAAAAGATAGACTCCCTGGAAAATATCACCAATGCCGACGCAGCCATGGCGGCCCAGCAGCGGCAGTTGCAGATGATGCGTAACAACCCCGGTGAATATGTGGATTTTGACATCCCCTGGCGTGTGGACCTGTCTTACAGCTTGTCTTATACGAATACCGTTATCCCTGATTCCGGCGGCGTAGTGAAACGTATAACCCAGTACGTTAGTTTCAATGGCGACTTCAGCCTGACACCAAAATGGAAAGTGGGGCTGAACAGTGGTTTTGATTTTACCAATATGCAGATCGCCTATACGAACATGTACATATCCAGGGACCTGCACTGTTGGCAGATGTCGATCAACCTGATACCGTTTGGCACATTCCGGCAGTTCAGCATCACCATCAACCCGAAAGCGAGCCTGCTGCGGGATTTGAGGATCAACCGATCGCGACAGTTTTACGACTTTTAGCTATTTTGATATTGGAAATGCAGCGGACCTCCGCTGCATTTTTTTTATTGTTTAAATAATAGAATGGCCAGATGTCCAAATTCCAATGTTATTTTCTCTTCTTTTTGAAGGTTCTGTGCTTGATAATGATTTCATAATATTAAACCCGTCTATGTATTTTTAATTTTATATCCTGTTGTGTAATTTAAAGTCAGATATCGATCTGCAATAATCCAATGATCTGATGAAGCTAACCGGAGTCAATGAGGAAACGTTATGGAATGGCGTCATAGCAGGCGATCAGCAGGCTTTCAGGGTACTGTACGAGGCCTCGGCTGATATGCTGTATGCGTACGCATTGCGGTATTTTCCGGATAAGGAGATGATCATGGACTGTATACATGACCTGTTTACCGACCTGTACATGCAACGCGCGAACCTGGCGCAGCAGGTCAACATCCGTTTTTATCTGCTGGTTTCGTTCCGGCGTAAGCTGAATACTTCCCTGAAAAAAAGCGCCCGTTTCTCCCTGCCCGGGGACATGGCGAACGCAGACAACTATTTCCAGCTCACTTTTGAAGCCAATGATGTGCAAAGCCTGATCATTGCACAGGAAGAACAACAAGGCGTCATGCAGCGGCTGGCCACAGAGATGAATAAACTGCCGGCCCGTCAGAAAGAGATACTTTATCTGAAATATAATTGTGAGCTTTCCTATGAAGAGGTGGCCCGTTTGATGCAGATTTCCGTGCCTACCTGTCGGACCCTTGCCTACAGGGCCATACGCCAGTTGAGACAAGAGATGCCAGTGACCACTATCCCGGCTTTTAGCCTGCTGTTACTCACCTGTCTGAAAAATTTTTAAAATTTCTTTCTGAAAGAAGTCTATAAAAGTGAAACAGGCTGCTCTGTTATATAGGGGCAAATATTAGCTATGGACATCAACAACCCATCATACAGTATGGAAGACGCACCGGACGACGCCGGCGGGGACAAGGAGAAAATGATCTCCCTGGTGCGTGCGTCTGGTAATGAGCAGTTGTCCGTAGCTGAAAAGGCCCTGTTGTGGGAGCGTATAGCCGCCGATATCGCACAGCCGCCGGTAAAAATCTGGTGGCAGCCGGGGTGGAAAGTGGCCGCCGTTATCACCCTGTTGTTGTCTGCCGGACTGGGGTGGTGGCAGTGGCATCGGACGCAGGAGCCGCTGCCTGCACTGGTGGCCTTCGCCAGCGATCAGACCTATTCCCGCGGCGATACCACCGTGACCCGCATGATACTGGGCAACCAGCAGCAACTGGCCATCCGCAATAACCACGCAGCCATCGCCTACCAGGCCAAAGGCACGCAGGTGCGGATAGACTCACAGGAGATAAAGCAGGAGCTGGCCACCGGTAAACAGGTCTTTAACACCCTACTAGTGCCCTATGGCAACGTAGCCTCCCTGCAACTGGAAGATGGCACCCGGGTATGGCTCAACGCCGGTTCCCGCCTGGTATATCCGGCCGCATTCGGGCAGCAGCGCCGGGAAGTGTTCCTGGAAGGGGAAGCTTATTTTGAAGTGGCCACAGACGCGCAGCGTCCTTTTAGTGTATACGCCAACGATATGAAAGTAGCCGTGCTGGGCACCGCATTTAATATATCCGCCTACCGGGAAGATGCCAGCTCACAGGTAGTGCTGGCCAGCGGCAGCGTTCAGCTGGAAGCCTTCAGAGGGCCGGGAAAAAAAGGCGCGCCGGTACAGTTGTCGCCGGGTAACAGGGCGCTATACACAGGCCATAACGGCAACATGACAGTGGACAAAGTGGACATCGCCGGGTATATCTCCTGGAAAGACGGTCTGATGGTCGCAGAACATACCTCTTTATATGAAATACTAAAAAAACTATCCAGGTATTACAATCAACCAATAACAACAGACACGCGGTCGGGCAATGAAACATTTTCGGGTAACCTTGACCTGCAGAAAACACTGAACGATGTACTTGACATAATAGCTGCTACCACTTCACTGAAGTACGAAAAGCAGGGGAACACAATCATTTTTAAAACCAGATAAGCATCAGCGAAAAGCCAAAAAAAAACCGGAAGATGCGGTAACATCATCCGGTGAAGACTGCCTGCGGTAACAGGCGGCCCGGCTAACTATTTCATTAATTAAACCAAACAAATGTATGCAAAAATTTTACGTTTGTTGGCGCTACCTGCCTGTGGGCATAGTGCCAGCCAAATTATGGCATGTTATGCGGCTCATCATGATCCTGTTATGCGTAGGGCTGGTCAGCGCCTACGGTAAAACCTACTCACAGAATGCCCCGCTGAACGTGCGGGTGAACAATGCTCCGCTGCCGGAGCTTTTCCGCCAGATACAGGCGCAGAGCAACTGGCGTATTTTCTACAAGGACGAGCTGGTGCGCGGTGAGAAAAACATCACGCTGCACCTGCGCGGCAAAAGGCTGGTAGAGGTGCTGGACAAAGCACTCGATGGTACCAGTCTCGGCTATACGATTGTAGGTACGCAGGTGGCTATCGTTCCAAAAGAAGAGCAACCGGTACGTCCGCTGAAACTGGCGCGGGAAGACAGTCTGCTGACTGTCAAAGGCCGTGTGTACGACACGCACGAACCGCCGGTAGCGCTGCCTGGCGTTACTATTGCCGTGAAAGGCACGTCCCGTGGCACCACCAGCGATGCCGACGGTTACTTCACCATACAGGCGCCCAAAAATGCCACGCTGGTATTTAGTCTGGTGGGATATATCGCCACAGAATACAACGTGTTGCGCAGCAATACCGGCCTTTCCATTGCCTTGAACGAAAAAGTGTCGGCCCTTGATGAAGTAGTAGTGGTGGGGATCACAGAGCAACAGCGCAAACACATTGCCAGTTCCGTAGCTTCCCTCAATGTAAAATCTGCTATGAGCGGTAAGCCCATCACTACCATTTCACAATCACTGCAGGGCGGCGTGACCGGCCTGCAGGTGAGCCAGTCCTCCGGACTGCCCGGTGGGGATGCTGCTACCATTAAGATACGCGGCATCACGTCGCTCAACGGTTCCAATCCGCTGGTGCTGGTAGATGGTATCCCCATGGACATGAACTTCATAGACCCGCTTACGGTAGAAAGTGTGACGGTGCTGAAAGACGCGGCGGCAGCCTCCATCTACGGCGCCAGGGCCGCCAGCGGTGTTATCCTTGTCACCACCAAAAGAGGTACGCCCGGCCGCGTGGCCGTGACGTATGACGGTTATTACGGCGTACAGTCGCCCACCAATATGCCATCCCTGGTAGACGCTCCCCAATACATGCGCATGTACAATGAAGCACTGGCCAATTCCGGTAAAACTCCCCTGTATTCCGAAGACGATATTCAACAAACCATTGCCGGCACTGACCCGGTGAAATATCCCAATACCGATTGGCAGAAAGTCATTGTCAACAAACAAGCGCCTATAACGAGTCATTCTGTTGGCGTGAGCGGTGGTAACAGCCTTGCCCGCTTTGCGCTGAACGCCAATTACCAGTACCAGGACGGTATGACGCCACTGACCAGCAGCAGAAAGTATAATATCCGCGCCAATACCTCCGTGTCGCTGGCCAAAAACTTTCAGATCAATATGGACCTGTTGGCCATTAAACGCAATATCCTGCTGCCTAACAGGACGCTGGGGCATGACGGCACCCGTTTGCTGGAAGACGTTTTCCGCGTGCCGCCCACCATTCTGCCTAAGTATCCGTGGAAAGACGGCAGCACAACAGATATCTATGGCCGTTATGTGGATATCGTGAACCCGCTGGCCTATGCCGAAAAAGGCGGCCGGTTCGTCAATGAATACGGACAGTCCAGCATTAACCTGCAGCCCAAATGGGAGGTGATACCAGGACTGAACCTCCGCGGGCAGTTCAGTTACCGGCTCAACAGCGACCTGATGGGAAGTCTGCGCGATAACTATAACTTCTTCGACTATTATACAGGGCAACTGCTGCAAACATGGACGCAGCAACGGAGCTATACACAAGCCAGGACGACCTATTACTACATCGCCGCCAATGCAGATTACACGCTCGACCTGAAAGACCATCACTTCTTCCTGATGGCGGGTTATTCGCAGGAAGAAAAAAATACGAGTTCCAGCACTGCCGGTACTTATCTGTACATCAACTCCCTGTTGTCTTCCTATGCCAAACTGAATTACTCTTACCAGGACCGTTACCTGCTGGAACTGACCGGCCGTATGGACGCCTCTTCCAAATTTGCGAAGGGACATAAGTATGGTTTCTTCCCGTCAGTTGCGTTGGGCTGGAATATCAGCAAAGAGAAATTCATGTCGTCCGTGAAAGCGGTCAGCAATATGAAACTGCGTGCTTCCTACGGGCAGCTGGGCAACGAGTCGGACGTGGACCTGTACCAGTACCAGACCACGATCAATTCAGGAACAGGGCTGGAGACGACCTATGGTAACCCGGACCTGAGCTGGGAAACCGTGAACATGGCCGATGTAGGATTGGACATCGGTTTGTTTAACAACAAACTGGAAATCGTGGTGGATTATTATAACAAACTCACCAGGGATATTATTCTGCGTCCGCCGTTATCCTATACCGGTGGCTTTGAAGACAAGGTGCCTGTCAATGCCGGCAAACTGCGCAACACCGGCTGGGAAGCTTCGGTGAATTACAATGGCAATATCGGCAAGAACATTTCCGTGTCTTTCCGTCCGGGCGTGACCTACAATAAAAATGAGATCGTATCGCTGTTGAGCGGGCCTTATGTAAGCGCTACAACGATCCAGCAGGAGGGCGGTCCATATGGTGGCATCTTCGGTTACAAAACCGCCGGACTGTTACAGGAAAGTGATTTTGACAAAGACGGAAAGCCGTTGATACCGGTATTGCCAGGCGCCAAACCCGGTGATATCAAGTATTTAGACATCAGCGGCAATAAAATCATCGATGGGTCTGATCAGACATTGATTGGCAACCCTATCGCGAGGCTGAACTACTTCGCTAATTTCCGGGTAGCGTATAAAAACTTCGACCTCGAATTTCTGTTGCAGGGTACCGGTAAGTCAGACGTAGTACTGGCGGGCATGCTGGCATTGCCGATGGACAACAGTAAAGACGGTGGCGTGCCTACCCGTTTCTATGCAGACAACTACTGGACACCTCAACGTACCAACGCGATGTTCCCGCGGTTGAACACGTTGCCCACCAATAATAAATTATCCTCTGATTTCTGGTTCCAGAATGGCGCTTACCTGCGAGTGAAGTATATCCAGCTGGGATACAATACACAGGCCGACTGGCTGAAACGTGTTGGCATCCGTGGTTTGCGGGTGTATATGAATGCGCAGAACCCGCTCACCTTCAGTAAACTGAAACTTACCGATCCCGAAAGCCAGGGTGATCAGTGGACCTATGGTATCATGAAGGCATTTATTGCCGGTATTAATGTTCAACTTTAATAATGGTCGTATGAAAAGAATATATGCAGTCATTTTTTCAGCCATAATGCTGACATGCAGCAGTTGCGAAAAGTTCCTCACTCATGATGACCCCGTGAGTGTGACCGATGATAACTGGTGGAAGACAGAAGCCAATGCCACCGGTGCGCTGGGCTCCGTATATGCCGGTCTGCCGGGCGGTTCCAGCGGGCGGCAGCTGATGTTCCTCTCTGCTTTGAGTGATGAAGCCGTGGCCCGTCAGGATACCCGTGGCGCCTATGAAGCGTTTGCCAAAGGGTTACAGAACAGTAACTGGGACGTGGCGCTGAACCTGTGGCGCGATGATTACAAGGACGTACGTCGTGCCTGCCGCTTCCTGGAAAATGTGGACCGTTGTTACATGGACTCTTCGCTGAAAGACCGTTACAAGTATGAAGCACGCGCGATGCGCGCATACTATCATATGGAGATGATGTTGTTTTTTGGTGGTATCCCGATCGTTACTAAATCACTGGAGCCTGCCAACAGCAACACCACCCGTAATTCCGAAAAAGAGGTGTATGATTTTGTAGTGAATGAACTGACGGAATGTGCGCCTCATTTGCCGGATGTGTACAACAACAACGAAGCGTGGCGTATTTCTTCCGGTGTATGCTGGGCGCTGATTGCCAAGCTGGCTATGTTTTACAAGGAATATGAGACCGCCAAGATGGCTGCCAAAAAGGTAATAGATCAGAATGTGTATGCGTTGTACCGCAGTACCAATACAAAAGTCAACAGTTTTGCGGAGTTGTTTACCTACGCTGGTGAGTTGAACAAAGAGCGGGTATTTTTCCGTGATAATGGTTGTTCCAATGCATGGAAAACTTTTGCGCCGTACGGCGTAGGCGGGCAGACAGTAGTATCCCCCACGATGAAAGTTGTCAACAGTTTTGAAACGCTGCAGGGTAAAACATTGCAGGAGCTGGGGCCGGATTCGCTGGCGATCTATCAGAAAGACCCCTTCTATAAAAACAACCGCGACCCGCGTTTGGTGGCGTCTGTGCTGGTACCGGGACAGATATATGAGAAAGACACGCTCCGGCCGTTTTCCAGCGAGGGCAGTGACCGTATCGGTATCCTCAACAGTACGGCCACCGGTTTCTGGGTAAAAAAATACCTTGATCCCAAAGACCGTAATGGTGCCAGTCCTTCGCTGGATTATATGATCATCCGTTACGCAGAGGTACTGCTGAATTATGTAGAAGCGCTGGTGGAGCTGGGTGACTGGCAGAATGCTGATGTCATCAAACATCTGAATGATATCCGTACACGTGCAGGCATGCCCGTAGTAGATGTTACCAAATACAATACGCAGGAAAAGCTGCGTCAGCTGATACGCAGGGAGCGTACTGCCGAGCTGGCGTTCGAAGGCGCCCGCTTTTATGATATCCGGCGCTGGGACATGCTCGGAGACGTGATGAACGGGCAGGTGTATGGCGCTGTGGACCCGGCCACCGGTCAGCCGGTGCTGGTGGAAACACGTTCCTGTAATGTGCAGCGTGATTTCCGTTATCCTATTCCGTTGAATGAATTGTTAGCGAACCCGAAGATGACACAGAACCCGCTTTATTGATATTGTCCTATACCAATATGAAAGAACCCGTTTGAATCATCAAACGGGTTCTTTGTTTTTATCTTTTCTGCTTACAGTTTATCCTGGTTAGTGGTATAATAGTCCCACATGATCTTAAATACTTTCTCTTTCAGTGCCGGCAGGTCATCGCGTGTCATGCCGGTGGTAGGGATGGGAGGAAGTATGTGATAATGGATAGGATGTGGCCAGGCAAAGAATGTTTTACCGGGCGGTTGTATTTTCCTGGTGTTAAACAGCAGGGATGGCATCAGCGGTGTCTGAGTATCTATGGCGAGGGCGAAAGCGCCGTCATAGAATGCTTTCAGCGGTTCGGGCGTACGGTTGCGGGTGCCTTCCGGGTACAGTAGCATGTGGATGCCCAGGCTGAGCGCATGTTTCATGTCCACGACGCTTTGTTTGCGGCTGGCCTCACTGCTGCGGTCTACCAGGATGCTGCCGATTTTGTACAGCACGCTGAACAGCGGTATTTTAGCCATGGAGGCCTTTGCCAGTGTTTTGTTGGCGCCGGGCACATAACCGGTGGTAACAGGGATGTCCATCAATGCATTGTGGTTGCATACTATTACATAGGTTTGGCCGGGGGCGAAATGTTCCTGTCCTTTCAGTCTGGCCGGGCAACCGATCAGCGGCAGGTAGATGTTCATCCACCGGCGGCCGAGGGCCACAAAAAAGGCGGAAGGGGTAGGCTCGGGCCAGAAGGAGGCGATCCAGATGGGAATAAAGACTATCAGCATGGTAGTTGCGAACAACAACAATGCGTACAGTGCGTAGATTCTTCCCAGTATATTTTTTAACATAACTGACAGCTTATGGTAAAGGTACTGATAGTATGTAAATGATTAAAGGCGCCAGTCCACCGGTTCAATGCCTGCTTTGAGTAAAAGTTCATTTGTTTTGGAAAAGTGTTTGCAACCGAAGAAACCGTTGTTCGCGCTGAAAGGGGAGGGATGCGCCGCTTTCAGGATATGATGGCGGGTAGCGTCGATGAGGATTTGTTTGTCCTGTGCGAAGCGGCCCCACAGCAGAAATACCACATTGTTTTTCATGTCGGATATTTTGCGGATTACTGCGTCGGTAAAGTTTTCCCAGCCTATTTTACTATGGGACGCGGGTTCGCTGGCTCTTACCGTCAGGAAGGCGTTGAGCAGGAGCACGCCATGTTCTGCCCATTTGGTCAGGTTGCCGCTGGTAGGTATTTCGAGGCCGAGATCGGTTTGCATTTCCTTGTATATGTTACCGAGGGATGGCGGTGGTTTGATGCCGTCCGGTACGGAGAAACTGAGGCCATGGGCTTGTCCGGCGCCATGATAGGGATCTTGCCCTAAAATGACTACTTTTACCTTGTCGAAAGGCGTTTGCTGGAAGGCGTTGAAGATGTTGTTACCTGCCGGGTAGATGGTTTTTCCGAGGGCTTTCTCATGTTTCAGGTGCATGACAATCTCCGCGAAATAGGTTTTGTTGAACTCATCTTTGAGTACTTCTTTCCAGCTGTCTTCGATCTGTACGTCCATAGTTTTTAAATCAATATTTTAGAAAAATTAAATTAAATTTGATTTATTGGAAAATATTTCCATAAATTTGCACTCCCAAAATGAGAGATAAATATAGGAATTTATTTCACATTAAGAGGAAAAACAAAATATAAGTCTCGGTAGCTCAGCTGGATAGAGCAACTGCCTTCTAAGCAGTAGGTCATTGGTTCGAATCCAATCCGGGATACAAAACGAAGAGGGAAATTACGAAAGTGATTTTCCTCTTTTGATTTGTGGTATTGCGCAAAATGCGATGAGCTCGGGAAATTCCCTATCTGTTATACTCAACTATGATTATACCCTTACAAGCAGAGCGTTAGCAATAATGGTACCATGCCACAAATATCAAGTCCGCTCAACAATGCATAAAAGATATTATCTTACATAAGTAAGGTATCTCAATTGGTGTATTGTTATAAAGATTTATTGAAAAAATGGCAGATTACCACAAGCTAAATAATATTCACATCAAGGGATATAAATCCATAGAAGATCAAAACGTTGGTCTTCTGGATATAAATGTATTAATAGGACAGAATGGAGCAGGCAAGACAAACTTTATTTCTTTGTTTCGTTTTTTAAGGAATATAATTCAGGAAAGACTCAAAAATACCTCGCTTACCAATGGTGCTGAAAGTTTGTTGTTTTATGGTAGTAAGACAACCGAAGAAATCAAAATTACATTGGATTTCGACCCTAATTACTACGAAATTTCACTGCAACCTACGAGGGGAGATAGCCTATTAGTCTTAAATGAATATTGTGGTTTCAGAGGGAACGATTTCCATGGGGAACCATATTGGGAATTAATTACACGGTCGGAAGAAGAAAGCTCCTTGTCAAAAGCTGCAAGAAACAGTAGAGTTGCAGAATACGTATATAATGTTTTGCAGGATTGGCGTGTTTACCATTTTCATGACACCAGTGAAACAGCCGGAATGAAAAAATATGGTGCAATTGCAAACAGTAAGTTTCTGCTTGAGGATGCATCTAATCTCGCAGCATATCTTTATATTTTAAAGCACTCACAGGAGCCATACTATGAGCGCATTGTAAAAACCATTCAACTGGTAATTCCATTCTTTAAAGACTTCGTTTTAGAACCTAATCCATTAAATAATGAAAACATTAGATTGGAATGGCAGGATCTATATTCAGACAAAATATTTACTGCCAATGAACTATCTGATGGCTCTTTAAGGTTTATTTGTATGGCTACTTTGCTGTTACAAAAGAAACTCCCAAAATTAATTCTTCTAGATGAGCCGGAATTGGGTTTGCACCCTACAGCGATTACAATCCTCGCCGGCTTGTTAAAAAAGGCATCAAAGAGAACCCAGGTAATTGTATCAACTCAATCAGTAAGTTTAGTCAATGAATTTGATGCGGAAAATATTTTGGTAGTTGATCGAAATAAAGGTGCAACAGTCTTTCATAGGTTAGACCCAGAGAAACTAGAGTCTTGGCTAGATCAATATTCTTTAGGGGATTTGTGGGATAAAAACGTGATAGGAGGGAATCCATGATAAGGTTAAATATTACAGCGGAAGGATTTTCTGAGGAACGTTTCGTGTCCGATATGTTACGCCCACACTTATTGAACTTTGACATATATACCGATGTCAGAAAAGTTCTTACGAACAGAAAACTTAGAAAACGAGGAGGTATCGTTGGGTATCACAAATTTAGAAACGATGTGACCCAATGGATCAAAGAAAGTCCTGCTGTCTACCACACCACGTTGATAGATTTATATGGGCTTTCTACTGACTTCCCTGGTTACACCTCAACAAAAAATCTCCCGGCTTATCACAGAATAGAAGAAATGGAGCGGCTTCTGGAAGCAGATATCAATCATTATACATTTATACCATATATTCAATTGCATGAATATGAGGCTTTAATGTTTGCCGATACATCAGTTATGCAAAATTGGCTGGGTCTTTATAATCGCTTGCCAGATAACTGTTTTGAGGAGATTAGGTCCTCTGTTCCTGATAATAATCCGGAACTCATTAATGAGGGGCCCAATACTGCTCCTTCCAAGAGAATTCTGAGCTTTTGTGATACTTATGATAAAATAGATGATGGTATACTGATATTGAAAGAAATTGGATTGAATAATTTAAGAAAAGAATGTTTGCATTTTAATAAATGGTTGACACGATTGGAGCAACTGAGGTAGGCAGCCTGTAGTTTTTTTTTATTGCCAATCACCTCGCCGCCCTTACCCACCGCGGCGCATCGCCTGTATCTTTCCTCAACATCATATTCAGCTGTGCCGCATGATGCTGCACATGCCGCATGTTATACAAAAACAGTTCAAACACGGTCATCACTTTGTTGCCTTCCACTTCTACCCATTGTTGTGCAAAATCTGCCTCTGTCATGCCCAAAATATGGTCATGACATTTTTTTCTGCTTGCCTGTAAATAATCCAGTATTTCTTTTTGACTGTAAATCCTGTCGGGCACGATATCATCAATGCCGTCGGCGGGAATGGTTTCACTGAGTGTGAATGGAAGCGGGGACGAGAGTGGGCCTGCCGGAATGGTCAGGTAATAATCCAGGAAGATGGCTACATGATAAGACATGTAGAAAAACTTTTTCTCTGTGTTCCAAAGACTTTCAGGATAAGCGGAAACGGCGTTGGTCACCATGTCAATGCTGCCGCCAAATTGTTTCCACAAACCTTCTTTGATAGTCTGTATCATGATATCGGTTTTATCGGAATAATTTAGCTATTTCCCGGCAAATTATGGCAGCCGATTTTCAAATGTGTGGGCGGTGGCGTATCTTCATGCGGTAGCATGATATCTCCGGTTAACTTTAATTTCGCCATAAATGACTGACCTGTCTAATCAAAAGCCTTATTGCACTGTTGTTGATAATCAGAATGTAGCAGTGGTAGTATTTGGAAATGAACTCGATGAATTATCGGATTACGCCATGGATGCCGGCGACCCTTTCTGGTATATTATGGGCACCGATGCCTGGTTTGAAATACAGGAAGTGGACGGCCAAAAGGTATTAGCAGCATGTGACTGCGATACAACCTATTTCCACTGCCCGGTCGATGAACAGGCCCTGTCGCTGCTTCAGCAGGAAAACGGGATACTGGTCCTTTTTCCCCGTGTACCGCTAAACGCAGCAGACATCAAACAGACATCCGACCTGGAAGAGTTAAGGGAATGGATCAGCAATGAGATCGGGGATGATAATATGGAAGGGCTGATTTATTGTTTTTATACGGCAGAAGACAAGAAAAAATACCATGGGGATAACTGAGCATAATTAGTTTTATTATTGCAGTGATTATATCAACCATCATTGCCACTGGAGAATAACTTATGAGAAAATTGTTTTTATTGTTTTTGCTGTCACAATCGGTGACCCCGGTTATATTGGCCATGCCCGCAGGGCCGCAACCGACGGGCGACAGCCTGAAAATCTACAACAAAGTACTTAGTACCAAAGAGATGAAAGAGGACTTGCTGCTTTTCCGCGATATCCGCGAAAAGGCCAATTCCGGGTTATACCGCTACCGTACTAAAAAGCAGGTGGACAGTATTTACAACGTGGCTTTCAAAGAGATCAGGAAGCCGCTGAGCACCACTGAATACTTCAAGATAATACTGCGCCTGACCGATTTTGAGGGCAGCTGCCATAACTACACGGAAGTGGGAAAAGACCTGATGGACTTTTACGCCCGCCAACGCGGGTATTTCCCTTATGATCTGAAATATATTGAGGGAAAGATCATCTTCAACAATCAGACAAAAGAGATCCCGGCAGGTTCGCGTGTATTGAGCATTAACGGCGTGCCTGACACCTCCCTGATGCAGTCTTTCTACAAGTATTTTTCTGCTGATGGGTTTAACACCACACAGAAATGGAGCGGAAGCGTGCACCGGTCTTTCAATTACCGCTATATGATCGAGTATGGCGTGAAGGACAAGTTCACCGTTACGTTTAATCCACCCTACAGCAAAGAAGTGAAGACAGTCACCCTGCCGGCGGTAACATTGGACGCCCGGAAGGAAAACCAGAAGAACCGCTACAGCGCCGGTGTTGACAGTCTTATCGACTATAACACACAGCCCAAGTACAGTTTCCGGATGATAGACCAGGGCACCGGACTGCTCAGCTTCCGCATTTTCAGCATGGCTGACGGAGCCGATGACCCGAGGTTCCCGGGATACGTACGTTTTATTGACAGTGTGTTCCAGGCGCTGGATAAAAACGCCGTACCGAACCTGATCCTGGATATCCGGAGCAATCCAGGTGGCAGCGATCCCACCTTCGAGCAGCCCATGATGTACCTGACAGACCATCCCTTCAAAGAAAACAAATCGGCCTATGCTAATTTTGACCGGGACACCATTCCCTATATGCAGTATTTCTGGGGGGTAGGCACTGATACCAAATGGGGACCGGAACAAATAAAAGAGGGCAGAAAGTTCCTGAAAGGATATCTGCTGCCCTACAAAGACGGAAAAAGCTATCAGGACAGTGTCCACAACCCGGTTTATTATCCTAAACAACCGGCCTATAAAGGACATTTGTACCTGCTGATTGATGAAAACACCGCTTCTGCTGCGTCCCACCTGGCTTCATTGGTGAGGGCATATGCCAGAAATACCACCATTGTAGGCGTGGAAACCGTAGGCGGTTACTACTGCCACAACGGACATGCAGGTTTGGTATATGAACTGCCGCACTCTAAAATCAAGACGAAGTTTTCCATCATGTATGTGGAGCAGGATGCGCCCGTAAAACCCAACCAGCCGGAAGGAAGAGGGATCATGCCTGATTATGAGGTATGGCAGAACTATGAGGATTATATGAAACAGAAGGATAGCCAGGTCGCTTACGTGCTCCGGCTTATCAGCGAAAAGAAATAACATTTGTAAATACAGCCAGGATAAAGCCTTACAACTCAGCGTTGTAGGGCTTTATCGTTTCTCTCTTTTATATTCCCCCGTTTGTGTATTTATTTTAATAAGATCAACCTGGTTTCTATTGTTCTCATTCTCTTCTCCAAAAACATAGAAACTGCCTTCTTCTCCAATTTCAATCCGGTAGGTGCTCCGCGAAAAGAGATGTTTGTTGGCCCTGTTTTGATCAAATATTTCCTGTGCTTTTTCATAGGAGATGGCAGCTGCTTTGGAGATACTGTCAAATGCCGGCGTTTGGGGAGCAATCATCTGTTTGAACCTGTCTTTTTCCGGATGCAGCCAGCCGTCGTTTTTCAGGAGCGTGCCAACTGATGGCGCATTGTTGACTATACAGTCTTCTGAAAAACGGCAGTCATGACCACCTAAATAGCCCATCATGCCATAATGCAGGTAGGCATAATGATGGTAGCCTGAGATGTAATAGTACAGGCCTCCTACGGTGCTCACCACGATGGTGTCTTTTTTTAGAAAGACGGGGTAGGGAATATGGGTCGAAAAATAAGTACTGTCATCTGAGATATAGGAGAATTGGGTTTTGACAAGGGTATCCCTGATAAATTCCCCGTTTCTCAGGATTTTAAAGTGTAATTGCCGGATTTCTTTCTGCCTGAACCCTGAAAACTGAATTTTCGGTTGTTCGGTAATGATACTGACGGTATCGCATATTTTACTGTACTTTTCACCATCTTCTTTCGCCTGCCGGATTTTTTGTTCCGAGCTTATCCAGAAGCATCCGGCCACGAACAGTACCATCACCAGGAAGATGCCGAGAAGAATGAGGACGTATTTCAGGAGTTTTTTCATTTTTGTTTTCTGATGACAGCAATATGGTAAAAAAAAGCATACCGATGGCCGGTGGATTGATATTTACCGGTACTGGATAAATATTCGCGAAGGTACCGCTAACGGGAATCATTGCTTATTCGCCAATCTTTTAGTAAATTGATTGTGTCCGAAATAAATCCGGCTTTCCGTTATGAGCACCCGTATTCCATCCACCTCCCGGAGGATCATAGAAACGATCATTGTGCTGCTGCTACTGCTGGGGCTCATGTATGCCTTGTATGATGTGCTGAAAGTGTTTTTCGGTGTCTTTACCTTTGCCATTATATTCTCGGTATCGCTGTTCAACCTCTACGAAAAAGGCGTTGTGTGGCTGGGTGGCCGGCGTAAGCTGGTGGCCGTTATATATTCGCTGCTGCTGGTGGCTGTGGTGGCGTTGCCTTTCGCCTATGCGGTCTCCACGGTCAATGATCATCTGAAAGAAATCGGCTACTGGCTGGAAACAGCCAGGGACGAAGGTATTCCGGACCTCCCGGTGTGGATCACCAATCTGCCGCTGGTAGGAAAGGAGGCGGCGCAGTTCTGGCATGAATTGCAACTGCGGCCGCGGGAGACGGCCAGTATCTACGAACGGCAGATCATGCATAGCATTCATCATGTAGTGACCACGGGAGTGGGTATATTGGGAATGGCCTTGCAGGTGGTGCTGGGGATTGTGGTCTCCGCTATTTTCCTGGTCAGCGGCGACCGGCTGATGCGGCCGGTACGCGCTACTATGACCCATATGTTTGGCGACAAAGACGGTTATGCCCTGCTGGCAGCCACCGCACAGGCGGTGAAAGGTGTTTCCATCGGAGTGATGGGCACCGCGCTGGCCGCTGCCGTGGTATCATGGATAGGCTTCACTATAGCTGGTATCCCGTTCGCCCTGGCGCTGGCGGCCATCGTGTATTTCCTGGTGCTGATACAGGTAGGACCGTTATGGGTGTGGATACCCCTTGTTATCTGGATGGCCATGCAGGGAAACACAGGATGGGCCATCTTCCTGGCGATTTACGGCGCCGGCGTACTGCTGCTGGACGGCGTATTAAAACCGGTGCTCATTGCAAAAAGCGGAAAACTTCCGTTTCTTGTGCTTTTCCTCGGAGTTATCGGTGGTATGATCGCGTGGGGATTTACCGGCATGTTCAAAGGCGCCATTATCCTGGCGGTGTTCTATACTGTCTTTAATTCCTGGCTGGAAAAAACGAAATACTATGCACCTAAAGAATAAGTAATGAAACAATTTTTCCTGCTGAGCACCCTGACAGTGTTGACACTATGCCGGACAGTGACAATGGCCCAAAACGCGTTCAAATTTGCGCTGATGACAGACATCCACGTGGGCAGCGATCATGCTGCTGAAGACGTACAGCGCAGCGTGGCCGACATCAATCAAAACCCTTCCATCGCTTTTGTGATCATCTCCGGAGACATTACCGAATTTGGCGCTGATGAAGAACTAAAACTGGCCAAACGGCTGCTGGACAGCCTCAACAAGCCCTGGTACATCATTCCCGGCAACCATGATACCAAATGGTCTGAAAGCGGCGGCAATACCTTCCGCCGCGTATTCGGCAACGAAACGTTTTCGTTTAAGCATGGCGGCTATTGGTTCATCGGTACCAACTGCGGTCCCAATATGCGCATGGGCCCCGGACAGGTGCCCCGCGAAAATGTGGTGTGGCTCGATAACTTGCTGAAAACAAAAGATACCACCACGCCCATTATTTATATCAACCACTACCCGCAAAACGCTGACCTCAACAACTGGTACGAAGCCCTCGACCGGCTGAAGCAGCACAACGTTCAGCTGGTCCTCTGTGGCCACGGCCATACCAACAAAACATACGACTTCGAAAATATCCCCGGCGTAATGTGCCGCTCCAACCTGCGCGCTAAAGACAGTATTGGTGGTTATAATATCATCACCGTGGCCAACAACCAGGCTACTTTCGAAGAAAGGACGCCACTGATCGGTAAAAACCGGCAATGGACGGTCCAACCGCTGAAAAGCCATCACGCCCGCTACGACACGGCCCCGTTTGAACGCCCGTCCTTCGCGATGAACGACTCATTCCCCGGCGTAAAAGCCCTCTGGACTTTCCAGGACAACAGCGATATCGGCTCCGGTATGGCCGTGGTGAAAGACCTGGTGATCTCTACCAATACGGCAGGCGAAGTTTATGCGCTGCAGGCTGCCAACGGAAAAAAGAAATGGACGTTCAAAACCGGCGGTAAAGTATATGCCACGCCGGTAGTAACCGGAGACAACATCGTGGTGGCTTCTTCCGACCATTATATCTATTGTATCCAGGCTTCCAACGGTAAACAACGGTGGCGTTTTGAAACCGGCAAACCAGTAGTGGCCAGTGCTGAGGTGGCTAACGGTATCGCCTATGTGGGCGCGTCCGACGGGCATTTCAGGGCCATCAACGTGGCAACGGGCAAACTGGTGTGGGAATTTTCCGGCGTGAACGGCTTCGTGGAAGACAAACCACTGGTATACCAGGGTAACGTGTACTTCGGCAGCTGGGGCAACGATTTTTATGCTCTCGACGCTGCTACCGGCGCACTGAAGTGGAAATGGAACAACGGCGCCTCCAACCGCATGTTTTCCCCTGCAGCCTGCTACCCGGTGGGCGCACAGGGCAAAGTATTCATCGTGGCGCCGGACCGCTACATGACGGCATTTGACAGTCAGACCGGCAGCGTTATCTGGCGTAAAACAGTGCCAGGTGTAAGAATGCGTGAATCCATCGGGCTGGCGGCAGACAGCAGCCAGACTTTCATCAAAACGATGGACGGCAACCTCTACGGGGTGTCTGCCACCGCCGATACCATGCAGCTGCTGTGGAAATCACCGATCGAGATGGGCTATGAACTGGACCCTGCGGCAGCAATAGAGCGCGATGGCGTCATCTTCACGCCTACGCATTCGGGCGTGGTGTACGCGGTTAACCGTAAAGACTATACGTTACTGTGGAAACATAAGCTGTCCAACTGCCTGGTAAACGCGGTACTGCCGATAGGCAACCGGAAAGTGCTGGTAAGCACCATGGACGGGAAACTGGCCTGTATAGGGTACTAACTGTATGGCATATATGAAAAGAGCGGGCACATTGCCCGCTCTTTTTTATTTAGATGTACATACCGCCCATCTTGCCTTTAGGAAGCGGATTGTTTTTTATTTTCCAGAATAACCGGCCATAGTTGTCAGCGCCATGTTGGTTAAAGTCAGGGTGAATGTGGCTGATCTGGTTGTTACTGAAATCAGCATTATGGATGAAGATGTGTGCCATATGTGCCGGCAGTTCAGTCAGCTGATTATTCTGCACCCAGAAATCATCAAAACGGGTATTAGCGGCTATTGGCGGCAGTTCGCTAATCTGGTTGTGATGAGCATAAAAATCGGTCAGCGCCGTTACAAATATAGACGGATGTAGTTCTGTTAGCTTATTATGAGAGATATCCAGTGAACGCATGGCAAACCTGCAGCCTGTCATGTCAAAGGAGGTCAGTTGGTTGCGGGACAGGTTCAGCTGGCCCCATGATATCGGTTCTCCTTTCGCTGCAATTGACAATTGAGCCATATCAACCACTGATATTTTATTGGAACGTAACAGTAGCCAGGACAACTTGCGGTTGCCGAGGAAATAAGGGAAGTCGGTGATCTGGTTGTTACTGAAATCCAGCTGGTCCAGCTTCGGTAAACGCATCAAAGCCTGGGGAACGGCTGTCAGCTTGTTGTTGCGGGCTTCCAGCAGGGCCAGTTGCTGCATGTCAAACACCGCTTCCGGAATGGCTGGCAGCTGATTGTTGCTTAGCTTAAGCCCTAAGAGGCCTTTCAGCGACTTTAACCAATCCCAGTTTTTCAGCTTTATGCCGGTAGCGTCCAGTGATTTCAGGTGTACCAGTGATTGCAGCGAATCTTCCACCGCCAGCGTATTGTGGGCTATCTCCAGGGTTTCCAGCTGTGTCAGCGTACCGATGGAGCCCGGGATGGTGATGTGGCAGCTATTGAGCCGCAGGTGCTTGACATTGGGCATCTCCGCAAAGATGGAAATGGCCGCATCGATATTAAAGCCTTCACAGCTTTCAAAATCCCAGTCGGTGATCTGTGTAAAGAAAGCTATTTCCGGCGGCAGCGTAATGTTGGCAACGCCTTTCATGCTGAAAGAGCTTACACGCACTTTGCTGATATTGTTGTTGGAACCGGCCACCAGCTGGTACATCAGACGAAACATCACTTCGTCTACATCCTGGCTGGCCACTACCCGCTGTAATTTGGCACTCACGTTACCGCCTACACGCAAAGAAATTTTATTGTTTTTTACCTGTTGCCGGAAAGCCTGTGAACCGTATTTGTCATACAGCTTCTCTGCTTTTTTATGGATCGTTTTATCGGGATGGGCCAGCATCACTACGGCCAGCAATGTCTGGATGATTTTGTTGGCGCCACCTGCTTCGATGATCTCAAATGCCAGCTGGTAGTTGTCTGGGTCGTTGGAGGCGAAGAGGCGCAGCAGCTGCGTATTGGCGGCTTCATTATCGTCCTGCAGCAGCCAGTGGTCATCTTTGCTGATCAGCACTTCATTGAGCTGGTCGGTGGTGATAACAAGGCAACCGGCGTCCAGCAAAGGCATCAAATCTTCCATGGTGGTGTCTGTGCCAATAACCACGATAGTGTTGTTGTCTGCCTGTTTATTGTTGACAGCAATACCATATTGCTCCAGCTTTTCATTGATGGATTTCTGGCTTTCTCCTTTGGGCTTGGCCAGCAAATGAAGATTAGGATGCTGTTGGGCGGCGATAGCATCGGCCAGTTGATTGGGCAGCAGTGCATTTACGGCAGGTATCACTTTCAGGTATATACCAAATAGCAGCTGTAACTGAAGCGCATTATAGGTTTTGTCTTTCACCTTCAGGCGAAAGGCAGGTAAACTCTCCCGGAAAGCGTAGTGTATCTGTACTTTATGGGTGGTGGCCACACATAAAGGTGTTTTATAAGGCTCCGAGCGCCAGAGACCATTGTAGCTGATGTCTATCTTTTGCAGTTTGTCCAGCAGCGGCATATTTTCCGGGGACAATAACTGGTAGTAATCATCTCCGGTGACAGTGATGTGCAGTTCACGCAGGTTGGGCAACGCTGCTACAAGGGCCATCACTTCCGGAATATTTCCTTTCATTTTGTCATTGGACAGCGTCAGTTGTGTCAGCTGTTTTAGCTGAAACAGGTTGTCCGGAAAGGCATTGCCGCGCCAGTTGTCCAGGTCCAGGATACGAAGGTCTGGCAGCTGTGCCAGCAGCGACAGTCCTTTATTAAGGTCCATATTGCCGTTGCTGAGACGGACGCTTTGCAGCTGTTGTAATTGAATGAATTCCTCCGGCAACGCCTTTATTTTGGTACCTGAAATATTCAGTGTTTTCAGCTGTTTCAGGGAATAAATGGAGCCAGGCAGCGTGGTCATGTTTTTAACATGCAGCGCTACATGTTCAGTGTTGGGATATTCCAGGAAAATATCGTCCGGGAGCTGGTCTATTTCTCCGTTCGTATCCCATATATCCAGATTTTTATCGTTTCCGTAGCGGATATATTTACTTAGGTCTTGCATCATCACATTACATTTTGGCGAGCAGCAGTTTGGCTACTTCGGGTATACTGTACAGTTTTTTCAGGCTTTTGTTGGTGGCATTTACCAGGTCCTGCGCCATGGCCAGCCGCAGGTCGTTGGGGATAAAGCCCAGTAAGATAAAGGCTTTGAGGTTGGCGAAGGCTTTGTCGCTGAGTTCTTCTTTGGTATTGAGCAGGTGGTTGGTCAGCCTGGTCATTATTACGGAGAGGATGTCCATGCGTTTGGTCTGGCCGTCTACCAATGCTTTGATCTGTCCTTCCAATATCTGGAAATTAGGCGCGTTCAGAATATCCTCCGGCGCGATAAGTTTATCGAGGTCCATGTTCACGAAGGTGATGAACGCGGTGGTGGTGGCTTCGTCCAGACAGCCGTCGCCCAGCATTTTCACAAGGTCGAGGTCTGCACGCAGGTCGGTAATAGTTTCGAGCGACTGGAAAAACTGTACCAGTGAGCGCGGCGTGGTACGGGTGCCGGTAACTACTTCCGGATAGGCGAGAATGAAGTCGATACCACGCGGATCGATGCCGGCATTTTCTGCCCAGCGCGCCCATGTTTTTACGTCAAACTCCATGGTGACGTGCATCATACGGGTAAGCATGGCGTCGTCCATGGTGGAAACGGAATAGTCGCCGCCATCAGGATTGGCGGTGAGTATAATGATCCATCCTTCGGGGAAACGCCAGCTGACCAGCTCATAGTTCTGCAGCAGTTGCATGATGCCCCGCAGAATGCGGTCGTCGGCGCGGTTTACGTCGTCTATCAGGAATATGCCGGGACCGGCTTGTTTGGGTACCCAGTCGGGCGCCACAAACTGGGTAGCGGCATTATCGAGGTGGTGAGATATTTTAGGCATCCCCAGCAGGTCGCCCATTTCCTCAAATTGTGCGGGGGCAATATAGGTGAACTGGTAACCTTTGCGCTGGGCGAAGTCGCGTACCATTTCTGTTTTGCCGATACCGTGCAGGCCCCAGATACAAATGGGAGTAGGCCTGCGTTTGCCGGCATGTTGGGGGTTATCAAAATGCTGATGGGTCACATGTTCGAGCATTCTCTCCACCTGTTGGGCATTGACTTTTGTTCCGTAGGTGATGTAGTTGAATTGCGGTGTTTTTGTTGTTGCCATAATTTGTTCGCAGTTCTCGGTATATATTTTTTTTCAGGATGATATTAATTTGGCTTTTCTGCCCGGGAGTGCCCGGAATTCTTCAGAATCGCCTGCGATGCCACCGTGGCTGATCACCCACAACAGCGGGAAACGGGCCGTGACAGTGGGTGCGGGGGCAACGCCATCGGTAAAGTAGATCAATCCGTCGGGACGGAAATTATCATTGCCGTATTCGATCGGCGGATTAAAATCGGTGCCACCGCGGCCCATGATAAATTCCGGTGGCACGCCCTTGTAGGCATACACGCGCTGTACGGTAGCGTCGCACTCGAGCACCTGTATTTCAGCGCCCTGCCGCCAGATATGATGCACTTCATTAAAGAAGGTAGAAAGCTCTTCCCTGTCAATACTGCCGGAAGTATCTACCGCTATCAGCAGTTTTTTCTGTTTTCGTATTTTGATGCCGGGATTGGTGCCAAAGCGTTTGGACGGGCGTTTGAGCGTGCTGCGTACTTTCGTTTTGCTGCTGCTTTCAGAAAAGATTTTGATCACCCGGCGCCAGTCTACCAATGGTTTGCTTTTCAGTAATATAGTATCCAGGTAAGACCTCAGTGAGGCCGGTAATTTGCCATATCCTTTTTGGTTGGTCCTGTTGCGCGCGATGCCAATCAGGTTGTCTATTTCCAGGCTGGTCAGTTCTTTTTCAAGCTGGCTGCGTTCAAAGATCTCTCTCCACTGGCGGTGCCGGTCCATACCATGCGACGCTTCGGAGATAGCGCACAACATGCGCGCGCATTCGGTGTCTTTGTAGATGGTGTCTATATTGTCGCGCAGGTGTACCAGTTTCTCGTAGTAGTAGCGCCAGGTCTGGTCTTTTTCAAACTGCAATTCCGGAAAACCCTCCATGAACACCGATTCCACCGGCAGGTGCGCACGGTCGATGTACTGGTTGACCACAATGTCCATCGCGATGTTGACCAGCAGGCGGTCGGCCGTTGGTTCATGCACCAGCGTATGCTTAAAAACGATGTGCAATACTTCGTGTTTTACCACACCATAACGGTGACGTTTATCCGTAAAAAAGTGGTCCCAGAATGTCGGGTTGATATAGAGGGTGTGGCCCCGCTCGCGCAGGCCTACGGCCATGGTCTGAATGTCGGAATCGGGACTGGTGACTTCCTTATTGATGGCAGCAAAAAAATGGGAATAGAAAGGCTCCTGCATCAATAGTTCTATGCTGGTCCGGGTAACTTCTTCCAATATTCTTCTATGGTCCATTATTGTTGGCGGGGTGTTTTGGGACAGCAAAATATAATAAAAAGGTTAATGCACAAAAGCGGGCAAATGATTTTAGGCGTCCGTCAACAGGGTAATGCCCGTAGTGGGGCCCTGCTGGCGGAGAACAGACTGCCGGTCTGTGGCCAGATTGACTTCCCGGATATATCCGCCGAGGTCTGTCACATAGGCTTTGTTGTCTTTTTCATCCACTGTCAGGCCGATGCCTTCCTGCAAGCCGGTAACCAGTACGTGGTGATTGATGAGCCGGCCGTCTCCTGCGATGGTAGCGCTGTTGAGCGAGTTGCCGTTGGGTGGCGCGCCACGGTCTGTCCAGTACAACCGGCCGCTTACCGCTCCAAATTCCAGGTCAATGGGTTCCGGCAGCTGATCGAGCAGCAGCGTGATATCTGTTCTGTTATCGGCCGTTTGTCCTTCAGGAATATTGATACCAGCCCGGAATATGCGTCCTTTCCCGCCTTTGGCGGGACCTTTCTGCGTCCAGTAGATATGTTGGCGCGATGTGTCCAGGGCGATGCCTACACAATGTCTTTCCACCTCCAGCCGGTCCTGTTCGTTCCGGCCCCGTCTGACCAGCGTTTCCAGACCAGTGCCGTCCATCCGGCAGCGCATCACCGCCATTCCTTCGCGATCGCACCAGTAAAGGAATCCGTGTTCCGGGTCTCCTGTCAGCTGTTTCGGCGTGGTGACGGCGCCGTTGCCGACTAGTATCCGGTGTTGTTCCCCGTTGAGGTCACAACATTGAATGGAGCCATCTTTCGCGGCAAATTCCTCTTTCTGGTCTGTCAGGTTTCCCATATTGGTCCAATATAGCAGCCCGTTGGCTTTATCCAGCCAGACACCATCAGGAATACCATCGGTGATCGTGAAGATGGTCCGCGGGGGCGCATCGTAGAGCGGAAATTCTATAATAGTGGCAGGACGGGCCTGCAGGGTGATCAAGGATTTTTTCATGGATTATTTTTGAGATCGTTGTGAAAAAAACTTCCGGTGATTTCTTTTAAAAACAGATAGGCAGGATCTTTGTTCGAAAGGGCGCCGGTACCATGTTTTGCGGGAATCAAATAATTCCCGCCGCGCACCGTTAATAGGAGTATATTTGCAACGTTTTTATTTGCCAGGCTATTATGATTGCATCCATATTGACCAGGCTGGAGTCGTCCCGAAAAGAGCTCCTGGACCTTGGAATGAAGAATCCCCTTTTAAACTACAAGTTATCTGCCAGCAAAGGGCTACATATTGTTGATGAAGTATCGGCCGCCGTTTATGCGTTGCTGGTAGCAGAAAATAAAACGCTGACGTTCCTCGACCGTCCGGACAAAAAAGCCGGGCAGCCTGACCTGATGTACCAGGAACAGCCGGCTGCCGGCGGAAAAGACACCGTGCATGACACCCGGCTGCAAACCAATGAGTCGCAGGTAAACCTGCACACCCGTTTGCTGAACACCTATTACGCCGCCAGAATGAGCCTGGAAGAGCAGGGGTTCAATATCCTGTACCTGTCGCTCGGCATGCTGCAATGGTGTGAAGCGGGCAGTACTGAGCCGCGACTGGCGCCACTGGTGCTGGTGCCGGTGCAACTGGACCGTTCGGACGTCCGTGAACGTTTCCGTTTGAAATATACGCTGGAAGAAGTGGAGGGCAACATCTCGCTGGAAGCGAAGATGAAAACGGATTTTAATATCAGCATCCCTGCCTTGCCGGAAACGGAAGATTTTAATATCACCGAATATTTCAATGCCGTGGCCGCGGCCGTAGATGGCATGCCTAACTGGAAAGTGGAAGCTGACGCCATTGAGCTGGGCTTTTTCTCTTTCGGGAAATTCATGATCTACAACGACCTGGATGCCGCCAACTGGCCGGGCGATAGCGGCCCGCTCACCCATCCGGTGATCAACAGCCTGTTTGGCGGTGGTTTTTCAGATAATCAGCCTGGTATTCCGGAAGATGCTTTTATCGATAACGAACCACGTGCCGATGAGCTGTTCCAGGTGGTAGATGCCGATAGTTCGCAGATTCATGCGATGCTGGCCGTACAGGAAGGCAAACACCTCGTGATACAGGGCCCTCCTGGCACGGGTAAATCACAGACCATCACCAATATTATCGCCGATGCCGTAGGCAGAGGGAAAAAGGTATTGTTTGTAGCAGAAAAGATGGCCGCGCTGGAAGTGGTGAAGCGCCGTCTTGATAATATCCAGCTGGGAGAAGCCTGCCTGGAGCTGCACAGCCATAAAGCCAATAAAAAAGAATTACACCAGGAGCTGCGCCGGGTGCTGGAACTGGGACGGCCTTCCGTGCAAAAGCTGCGCGAAGAGGTATTGTTGCTCAACACGCACCGGCAGGAGCTGAACGAATACTGCCAGGCGGTGAATGAGCCGGTAGGGCAGAGCGGCCTTTCCGTACATCAGATCACCGGCTATCTGTTACGTATAAACGAAGATATCGCCGGCAGGCAGCTTCCGGTTATTACGCCGCCGGACATGGCCTCCTGGGACGCTGCGGCCATGAACAAGGCCACGGCCATGGCTCAACGAATACAAGCCTGTTTAAGTGAAGCCGGCATGCCATCGCAGCTGCTGTTCCTGGGCAGCCGGTTGAACGTGCTATTGCCGCACCAGCAGGAGGCGCTGCAACGGCAGTTGCAGGACACTGCCACCGCTTTACAGGACCTGCAACAGTCCCTTACCGGCGTAGCCGGGAAGATGGGGTTGCAGGCGCCGGAAGACGTAACTGCCATGAAACAGCTGATACATGTCTGTGACCTGTTGTCGCGCAAACCGGACCTGAGCGGCCTGAACGCCGGCAACAAAGCGTGGTTGCAGCAGCAGCAGGATATCATCTCCTGGCTGGAAGCGGGCCGCCGCCTCACAGCCATCCATCAGGCATACCAGGACATCCTGATACCGGAAGCATTTTCACAGGACCTGATGGAAGTGCGACAAAATCTGCTCGCCCACGGCACCAAGTGGTATAAGTTCCTCATCGGCGCCTATAACCGCAGCAACAAACAACTGGCGGCATTGTGCAAAGGCGCATTGCCCAAAGACAATACCGAGAAGCTGCAATATGTAGACAGTATTATGGAATACCGCCGGCACGATGCGCTGTTACAGGAGCATGCCGCCCTGGCACGCGACCTGTTCGGCACACGCTGGCAGAAACACCAGACCGACTGGGACGCGCTGGACACTGCCACTGCCTATATAACGGACATGCATAAACGTATTTCCGCCGGCACCTGTCCGGAGGCTGTGCTGGACTGTCTGCATAAAAACATAGACCCTGCCGTGGCTGCGGCCGACCGCGATGCCCTGCAGCAGGCAAGCGATAAAACCGCCGGTTTGCAGGCAGCCGTATTACAACAACTGGAAATGCGGGACTACCAATGGCCTGCTGCCTTCGCCGCTGCTGCGCAACAGCTGGGCACATGGAAAGACAGGTTGCCGGAAATCCACCATACCATTGCCTGGAATAATATCACGGAAACGGCCACACAGGAAAATTTATCCTGCCTGATCACACCGTCAACAGACTGGCCGGAAGCGGCCCGTTTGCTGAAGACCGTCTTACAAAAGACATGGTACGAATACCTGCTGGAAACCGCTGTGAAAGCACATCCTGCGCTACGCCGCTTCGACAGGGCGGGACACGAAGAGCTGGTACAGCAGTTCCGCCGCCTCGACGCGATGAACCTGCAGTATAACCGTGCCCGTGCCGCCCTCAGTCACTGGGAGCAGATGCCGCGCATGGAAGCGGGCGGCCAGGTGAACATCATCAGAACAGAATTCAATAAAAAAGCCCGGCATATGCCGGTGCGCAAGCTCATGAAAGAAGCCGGCCTGGCAATACAGGCCATCAAACCGGTGTTCATGATGAGTCCCTTGTCCATCGCCAACTTCCTGCCGCCGGCCACACTGGAATTTGACCTGGTGATATTTGACGAAGCCAGCCAGGTAAGGCCTGTGGAGGCGCTCGGCGCTATTCTGCGCGGCAAACAGCTGGTCGTGGTAGGTGATACCAAACAGCTGCCGCCTACCAGTTTCTTTGATACGCTGACCAAAGAAGTGGAAGACGAAGAGAACATCACGGCGGACATGCAGAGCATTCTCGGTTTGTGCGATGCCCAGGGCGCGCCACAACGCATGCTGCGCTGGCATTACCGCAGCCGTCATGAATCGCTGATCACTTTATCGAACCATGAATTTTATGAAAACAAGCTGGTGATATTCCCCAGCCCCGGCTCCAAAGACAGCCGTGGCCTGGTGTTCCATCATCTTCCTGATACCGCTTATGACCGTGGTAAAACGCGTTCCAATCCTAAGGAAGCAGAAGCAGTGGCCGACGCTGTGATGGAACATGCCCGCCGTCATCCGGGACTGAGCCTTGGCGTAGTGGCGTTCAGTACATCTCAGCGGGAAGCAATCACCGTAGCATTGGAAACACGGCGCCGCAATAATCCAGAGCTGGAATCCTTTTTCCGTCAACATGCCGACGAGCCTTTCTTTGTGAAGAACCTGGAGAATGTGCAGGGCGATGAGCGTGATGTGATTTTCATCTCTATCGGTTACGGCCGTACGGAGGAAGGTTATGTGGCCATGTCCTTCGGCCCGCTCAACAACGAAGGCGGTGAACGCAGGCTCAACGTACTGATCACCCGTGCCAAATCACGCTGTGAGGTGTTTACCAACCTTACCGCAGATGATTTGGACCTCAACCGGACGCAAAGCGCGGGTATCGCGGCGTTGAAGAACTTCCTGTACTACGCGCAGCACGGACGGCTCAATATGACGGTGGAAACCGGTCTGCCGGCAGACAGTCCTTTTGAGGAAAATGTGGCAGCCAGGCTGGAAGAGAAAGGGTATATCGTCAGGAAGCAGGTAGGCTCCCGCGGTTTCTATATCGACCTGGCTATCGTGGATCCGGACAATCCCGGCCGTTATATCCTGGGTATTGAATGTGATGGCGCTGCCTATCATTCTGCCCGTTCCGCCCGTGACCGCGACCGTTTGCGCCAGCAGATGCTGGAGGCCATCGGATGGAAGATGTACCGCATCTGGAGCACCGACTGGTTCCGTAATCCGGGGAAAGAACTGGACAGGCTGGTGGCGGCGATAGAAGCTGCTAAAACAGCACTCTCCATGGACGATGAGGACGCGCAGGAGGCAACACCTGCCGCAGCTGCTCCTGAACTGAAAAGGGAAGTGGTGGAAGAAGATACCGACGAAACGCAGATGTATGAAATAGCCACGCTGCCGGAAGAAATCCGGGACCAGGAGTTTCATGCCACGCCTATTGGCAGCCTGTGTAACTGGATAGAGCAGGTGGTAAACATAGAAAGCCCTGTACACTTCGATGAGCTGGCCCGCCGCATGGTGGAGGCAGCCGGTATTACGAGGGTAGGCCCGCGCATCCGGGAGATACTCCGTCATGCCGTAAGACATTCCGACGCCAGTAAACGCATCAAGATAAAAGGGCAATTCCTGTGGCATACCGCCCTGCCCGAACCGGTAGTGCGCAACCGCAGCCTGTTGCCGGCTGCCGCCCGTAAGATCAACTATATTTCGGTGGAGGAAATGGGCGTAGCGCTGGAAAAAGTGGTGAAAGACGCCATTGCCATCCAGCGGGAAGATGCAGTGCCTTTTATCGCTAAAATGTTTGGCTACAGCCGTGTAACAGAAGAGATGAAAGAGGAAATCCTCAAGGCGATTGATGCCGGCATCGCCAATAACGTGGTGCAGCTGGAAGGCGATCTGCTCAAAGCATAAACGAACAACGAGTGTATCAGAATCGGACATGTGTATATTTTCCATTATACATATGTCCTTTCTTTTTATAGGCAGGACTGCGTGGCATGTTTTTGAGAGCCTTGGCCGTGTGAAGCCGGAGTAGCGGGAGATGTTCACCCTAAACTGTAACCACATGTTCAGGAATTATCTGCTGATAGCGTGGCGTAATCTGTCCAGGTACAAGTATTACACGCTGATCAATATTGCCGGGCTGGCCATTGGTATGGCTACCTGCTGGCTGTTGCTCTTATATGTACTGGGAGAAACCAGCTATGAAAACTTTTTCCCCAATAAGGACCGTGTATATCGTACTGTGAACGATGCCTCCTGGGCCGGCGGCCGGCTCAATGTTGCCACCACATCGGCTCCTTTTGCGCCACTGTTAAAAAGAGACTATCCGGAAATAGAAGAGATCACGCGGGTATTGACCGATGGCGGCAGCCTGTTGGAATATAACGGGAAAAAAATGCAGGTGGAAGACATCTATTTTGTGGACAGCACCTTTTTGAAAGTGCTGCCTTTTCCGCTGCTGGAGGGCGATGCGGCTACCTGTCTCACTCAGCCCAATGGTCTGTTGCTTACCCGCTCTCTGGCGAAGAAAATATTCGGCGACCCGGCATCGGCCATGGGAAAAATAGTGCACACGGAAGACAGTGCCGCTGTGTTCCAGGTGACCGGCATCCTGGAAGATGTGCCTTCCAATACACATTTTTCATTCAGCGCCTTACGGGTACTGCCGGCTAATTACAATGCGGACGGCTGGCAGAATTTCGACGTATATACGTACCTGTTACTGCGTAAAGGCGCGGCTGCCAAAGCGCTGGAAGCCAAGCTGCCGCAGTTTGGCGACCGATATGTAAAACCTCATATGGGAGAGGTGCAGTATCAGATGACACTACAGCCATTGACTTCCATTCACCTGCATTCCCACCTGGCATATGAAATAGGGTCGAATGGCAATGTGCTTTACGTATATGTGTTCCTGTTTGTAGGATTGCTGATTTTGGTCATTGCCTGTATTAACTATATGAACCTCGCCACCGCCCGTGCTACGGGCCGCGTGAAGGAAATAGGTGTGCGTAAAACGATGGGATCTGGCAGGGAGGAAATTGCGCGCATGTTCCTGGCCGAATCATTTCTGCTGACCCTGATATCCGCCGTGGTAGCCTTCGGTCTGGTCGTAGTGGCGTTACCGTATTTCAATGAATTTGCGCATCGCCAGTTAGTGTTATGGCAGTTTGGCGTAGCGCGTACCATCGGCGCTATATTGTTACTGGTGGCTTTCACGGGATTAATGGCCGGTATTTATCCGGCGGTGTTTATGTCTGGTTTCCGGGTCATCAGCGCGCTGAAAGGGCGGTTGAGCGGCAGCAGCCATGCCGGCTTCCGGAAAGGGCTGGTCACTTTTCAGTTTATGATCGCCATTGTGCTTACCGCCAGCACGCTGGTAGCGTATGACCAGCTGCAATATGTGATGCACACCAACCTGGGTTTCAACAGGGAGCAGTTGCTTTCTTTCCATATCAGTGATGTGCAGGCACGGAAGAATATTCCTGCCATGAAACAGCAGCTGTTGAGTAATCCGCTGGTACGGGAAGTATCGGCGGTCAGCAATCCTATCGGGCGCAATGACCTGGGCACGAGTGGCTACTTTGTAGAACAGGATGGCAGTATTTCGGAATCATCCATATTAGCGCAGGGCCTCATGGTGGACGCTGGTTTTTTGAAGACGATGGGCATCACCTTGCAGCAGGGCCGCAATTTCTCCGATACCGGCAATGCCGACCGTTATCATGCTGTGCTGGTAAATGAGACGCTGGTGAAGAATTTTCAGTTGAAAGACCCGTTAGGCAAGCGGATACAGTTCAAAATAGATAACAAGGGCACCCGGGCGGGACGTGTGATCACCGGTGTGGTAAGGGATTTTCATACCTATTCGCTGCAGCACAAGATAGCGCCGCTGGTGATGCAGATGGCGCCTTTCCCGGAAATGGAAGATAATATGTACGTGCGCGTTAGTCCGCAGAACATCCCGGCAGCCCTGGCCTACATAGAAAAAGTGTACCAGCGTTTCGATGCGGCGCATCCGTTCAGCTACCAGTTCCTCGATGATAACTTTGCGAAGCAGTATGCCGGAGAGCAGCAACAGGAGCAGATATTTCTGCTGTTTACCGTGCTGGCGCTGTTTATTGCCTGTCTTGGTTTGTTTGGGCTGGCCGCGTTTATGGCGGTGCAGCGCACGCGTGAAATTGGTGTGCGCAAAACACTGGGCGCTTCTGCCGGCAGTATTGTAAAGATGCTGTCGCAGGATTTCCTTCGGCTGGTGTTGATAGCGGCCGTACTGGCGTTCCCGTTATCCTGGTGGATCATGGACCGGTGGTTGCAGAGCTTTGCCTATCGTACCGGTATCAGCATATGGGTGTTTGTGCTGACGAGTGTAGGCGTTACCGTAATAGCGTTGCTGGCTGTCAGTTATCATGCCCTGCGTGCAGCGATGGCCAATCCGGTGAAGAGCTTGCGGGCCGACTGATTACGCCGTCCGGAAGCAGCGCATGCTGATACTGCCGTTCTGAATTTCTTCGTAGGTAAATTGAATTTCTTCGTTTTTATTGACCAGCCCGAGGGTGTACAGCATCGGCAGGTAGTGGTCATTTGTGGGTATAGACAGCTGTGCGGCTGTTCCCAGTGTGTGATAGTTGACCAGGTCGGTGAATGCCTTTTGTTCCAGTTTTTCTTTCACGAGATGATCAAAGGAGATGGCCCAGTCAAATGGTTTGGCATTGTTGGAGAACACCACCTGGCGCAGGTTGTGAACGATATTGCCGCTGCCCATGATAAGCACCCCTTTATGGCGGAGCGCTTGCAGTTCAGCTGCCAGCTTAAAGTGATATTCCGGTGGCTGGTGATAGTCGATGCTCAGCTGGTATACCGGAACGTCTGCCAGGGGGTACATGTGTCTGAGCACTGTCCATGCGCCGTGATCGAGGCCCCAGTGGTCATCTTCCATCACTTTGGCGGAAGTGATCAGGTCTTTTGTTTCGCGGGCCAGGGTGGGGGCGCCGGGCGCAGGATATTGCACCTGGTAGAGTGCTTCGGGGAAGCCGCCGAAATCATGGATGGTTTCTGGTTGCGGCGCCACCAGCACGTGTGTGCCTTTGGTCAGCCAATGCGCGGAGATGACCAGGATAGCGCGGGGCTTGTCCGGTATTTGTTGGCCCATCTGTGTGAGCGCGCGGGTAAAAGCATTGTCGCTGATGCCGTTCATCGGGTTACCGTGACCGATAAACATTACCGGCATTGCTTTCTCAGCGGTTTTCAGGTCGCTGGTAATATGATGAAAACCCTGTAAATCCATTTGGTTATTTAGTTATTGGGTTATTTAGTAGATGCTTTTAGTCAGCCGTGTTAGTCTACGGACGCCAGATAAAATTAAATATCAAAATTTATCGGCGAAGTCAGCCAACGTCATGTTCTCCAGTTTCCGTAGCAGGGCGCCTTCTATGTCTTTATACAAATCATCCAGATGCTGATTGATCTGTTTGCCCACTGCGCAATCGGGATTAGGATGGTTACGGCTGTTGCCCAGCAGGGAAGTTTGCTGTACAGCATGGTACACATCTGAGAGCAGGATGGCAGTAGCCGGTTTGGCGAGTGTGGCGCCCCCGTTTTTGCCTTCCTTGCTTTCTATCATGCCATGGTTACGCAGGTTGCTGATTTCCTTTCTGACCAACACCGGATTGATATTGATACTCCCGGCAATGTAATCGGACGACAATAATGTCCCGTTTTCCTTCGCCAGGAGCGTCAGTATATGTAACGATATCGGAAAGCGGGCATTATTCATTCTGTAATTCTATTTATTACAGTACAAAGGTACGCCAAACGCCGGGAACGGAAAAATTTATCCTGATGGGCTAGCGGTGGGTATAGAAATAGATGATGCTGGCGATAATCAACAGAATGATAATCAAGGCAATAACACATCCGTTGCGGCTGGGCTTTTTCACGGCGCTGGTTAGTCCGCGGGCCTGCAGGAGAGACTCCATGGTATCTTTAGCCTGTTGAAGGGTGGTTTTGGTGTCCGGTAATTTGTTGACCTCGGTATAATAGTATTTGATGCCATGAAGCTTTCCGCTGTTAAGGCTTATCTGGATTGCTTTTTCGGCGATGGTGCGTACGGCAGTGGTGGTTTTACCGTGGGGCTTGTCATGTTCAGGTGTAATCACCCGCTGGCAGCTGTGGCAGATGACCATTACGTTAAATGGATCTTTTTCGGGAACAGTGCGAATCAGCTCTTTGCTGCCGCAGTAGGGGCAGATAGTTGGTGGAATTGCTGTCATTAATAGTTTTTAGGATTCCCTTAAAATAAACAAAAAATACGAATTATAGGGTATGTGACGCAGAAATCCCAGGGCTGAAGCCCTGGGCTACGATCAGATTCAGGTTCTTTTAATGAAGTATTTTGCCGGTTACGCCATAGGCATTCCAGTCCTTGGTTTGGCGGACGATTTTCATTTGCATGGGGAATGCCCTGGAATCTTCACCTGCCCACAGTTCATTTTCCTGAAGTCCTGACCTGGGTCGGTAACCCATAAACAATAGGCTTGTTAATGAGAAAGGACTTGATTCAGAACGTAGCCCAGGGCTTCAGCCCTGGGACATCTGGCATTTTACGGACTATTGCTTTTTCAAATGGTCTTTAAACACCTTTTTGAATTTCTCCAGTTTAGGTTTGATCACGAACGTGCAGTAGGGCTGTCGTCCGTTCTGGTTATAATAATCCTGGTGATAATCTTCCGCTTTATAGAAAGTGGTCAGCGGGGCGATTTCTGTCACGATAGGTTTATCATATGCGCCGGCGTCCTGTAGCTTTTTCTTATAGAACTCAGCTTTTTCCTTTTGTTCGGGCGTATGATAGAAGATAACGGAGCGGTATTGGGTGCCTACATCGTTGCCCTGGCGGTTAAGCTGGGTGGGATCGTGGCTTTCCCAAAAGGCCTGAAGCAGTTCATCGTAGCTGATTTTGGCCGGGTCGTAGGTGACCTGGATAACTTCAGCGTGGCCGGTATTGCCTTCACAGACCTGTTCGTAGGTGGGATTGGCTACTGTGCCGCCGGCATAGCCGGATTCCACTTTCAGTACCCCGTCGAGGTATTGAAACTGGGCTTCTGTACACCAAAAGCAACCGCCTCCGAATGTGGCTTTTTCTACATGTGTGTTATTGGGTATTTCCATATCTCCGGGAACTTTTTCTTTTTTGTTCTGCGCGCAGGCGAATAAGGCCAATGTTACGAAAAAGATGAATATTGAGTATTTTCGCATAAAATATTTATTTAAAAATGCTGTCTTTTTAATATATGTAAAATACAGCACTGTAGCGGTATTTCAGGGTGTTTTATTATTTTTGCATCCCCTGTGTCAATAATAATTTACGTAAAAAATGATGCAGGTTAGGCGACAAGTTAGTAACTTTAACATTCTTTTTTAGCCAGAAGGAACCCGGCAAGGGCCTGAAAGCCCTCAAAAAAGTAGTCAGCAGCAGCAGCAATATAGATAGAAACACCGGGTAACCGGATACTATTGATAGTACAATGACAAAGCCGATGAGAAAGAATTAATTATTTTCCCAGCATACTTCTTCCCAGGCAGCTACAGCGCTTAGTGTAGCAGCATATATGTTTATTTACTGGCTCCGGCGTAAAGCCGCAGCGCATTTCATTTTAACCGGCAGCATACTTCTGTTGTTGTAAGTTTATGCCGTTCAACTAAATATATTATCACTTGAAATATTTTCCTGAGTCTGCGTTGGTGCAGTTGGAATTCGATAAAATACAGGCTTTGCTCCAGGACCACTGTAAAACGGAACTGGGTACGCAAATGGCTATTGATCTTCGTTTGCACACGCATATAGACTACGTAAAAGCCGCTCTGCAACAGGCACATGAATATAAACAACTGATCCTGTTGCAGGAGCATTTCCCCAATGATCACGTCCTGAACCTGCATACCGAGTTGCGGTTGCTGTCCATCCAGGGCGCCGTACTTACCGGTGATCAGGCCATGTCCATCCGTAAACTGGCGGAAAGCATGCATAGCATCGTCCGGTTTTTTGACCACGACCGCCGTATCCAGTATGGAGGTCTGTATGATGTGATCAAGGACACTTATTATGAGAAAAAGATCACGGCACTCATTGATGAAGTGTTGGACGAAACCGGGCAGGTACGCGATAACGCTTCCCCTGAACTGGCCAAGATCCGTATCTCCCTGTTCCGTAAGAGAACAGAACTGCGCCGCGTATTTGAGCGCATCCTCCAGAAGCTGCAGAAGTTGAACTACCTGGCCGACCAGGAAGAGGCGTTCCTCAACGGCAGAAGGGTGGTGGCCATCTACGCCGAAAACAAACGGATGATCAAAGGTATCATCCATGGCGAATCTGATACCCGTAAAACCGCTTTCCTCGAGCCGGAAGAAACGATCGAACTGAATAATGATATCCAGTCGCTCGAAAGAGAGGAAGGCAGGGAAGTATACCGCATCCTGAAGGCGCTGACCGGCTCCCTGAGCGGTTATAGTGAGCTGCTGAACGGCTATCACCAGATACTGGGCACCTACGACTTTATCCGGGCGAAAGCGAAACTGGCGCTGGACATGGACGGAAATTACCCGTCGCTGGTGCCGCATGCGCAACTGCACCTGGTACAGGCTTACCATCCGCTGTTATTGTTATATAACCGCAAAAACAGCAAGCCTACTGTGCCGGTAAGCATCAGTCTGGATAAAGACGCGCACATACTGGTGATCAGCGGTCCCAATGCCGGCGGTAAAACGGTGACGCTTAAAACCATTGGCCTGATACAGCTCATGCTGCAGTCCGGCCTGTTGGTACCGGTGCATCCGTCTTCCCAGCTGGGCATTTTCAAGCAGTTGATGATCCATATCGGGGATACCCAGTCGCTGGAATTTGAACTGAGTACCTACAGCTCCCACCTGAAGAACATGAAGTATTTTATGGAGACTGCCAACGGCAGGACCCTGTTCTTCATCGACGAGCTGGGTAGCGGCTCTGACCCTAACCTGGGCGGTGCCTTTGCTGAGGTGATCATGGAGGAACTGGCCAAGAAACACGCTTTTGGCGTGGTGACCACCCACTACCTCAACCTGAAAGTGATGGCCAACAAAGTAAAAGGCATCATCAACGGGGCGATGGGATTCAATGAACAGACCCTGATGCCCATGTATAAACTGATGGTCGGTAAGCCCGGCAGTTCTTATACTTTCTCAATCGCTGAGAGGATTGGCCTGAACCCGGCACTGATTGCCCGCGCCAAAAAACTGGTGGATGAAGGTCATTTCCAGTTGGATAAACTGCTGAACAAAGCAGAACAGGACCTTCAGAAAGTAGAAAGCAAAGAAAAGGAGTTGCAGAAGCTGGTCAAAGAAAATGAAAAGCTGAAGCGTGAATACGAAGCCCTGTCAGATAAAGAGCGAAAGCATCAGCAGATCACCTTCCTGAAGCTGCAAAACCAGATCAAGGAAACGGACCTGGCTTACCTGAAAGACATGGAACGCAAGCTGAAGCAGATCGTGGTGGAATGGAAGCGTGCCGGCGACAGCAACGATAAAGAGAAAGTGATGAAACAGGCAGAGATACTGCTGTTCCGTCGCAGGGAAAAACAGATCAATGAAAAGCACAACAAAAAAGTGCAGGACAAATTTGAAGAGGTAGGCCGCGACGTACAGGTGGGTGACCAGGTGAAAATCCTGACTAACCGCCAGGTGGGCCGCCTGATAGAAATCCGGGACAAACGCGGTATTGTACAGCTGGGGAATATTCCGATCAACGTCAAGTTGAGCGACCTGGTGGTAGTACAGGAAAAGCCGAAGGAGCCCGTTGACTGATCACTTCAAAAACCGTATCAAAATGGAAGTTACAAAAGCAGGAAAGATAGCAGATATACCCATGTACCGTCTTGAAGACTGTGTGAACGGCATGCCGTTTTTTATCGGCAAGATAGATGGCTGTGATGAAGAGGAGGTGGAGCATTGGGGCACGCCGCACCGTCACAACGGTTTCAGTATCGATATACTGCTGAAAGGAACTATCCGGCAGGCAATTGACTTTAAACAATACGAGGTGACTGCACCCGCCATCATGCTGATGGAACCTGATCAGGTCCATCAGCATGCGATGGGGGATGATGTGGAGTTGATTAATATATCTTTTACACCGGATTTTCTTGTTCCGGAAATGCAGGGTGTGATCAGCTGCTGGCATTGTATCTTTAATTCCGGTATGGTGCCGCTGACGCAGGAGCAGCTGGAGGAGCTGATGGTGTATGCCCGGTTGCTGAAGAAGGAATATGAAAGCGACAAGGCACGTAAGGAAGCGGTGCTCCGCAACCTGCTGAATGCGATGGTGATCACCATTGGCCGTATTTCCGAGCCCTCCAATGCATGGCTGAACGGAGAAAACTCCCAATACAACATGGCGCGCCAGTTTAAAGTACTGGTAGACCAGCATTTCCATGAGAAGACACAGGTGTCTGATTATGCCGAGATGTTGTTTGTAACGCCCGGACATTTAAATGACACAGTGAAAAGCCTGCTGGGCAGAAATGCCAAATATGTGATCGATGAGAAGAGGACGATGGAGGCCAAACGGTTATTGTACTGGGGAGAACACTCCGTAAAACAGATTGCGGCCCGCCTGAATTTCGAGGATGACGCCTACTTTAACCGCTTTTTCAAAAAACATACGGGACTTACGCCGGCCTCGTTCCAGAAGACGACCCGTGAAAAGTACAATTAAACCCGTAATAATTTAAACGTCCGTTAACATTATTATACTACTTTTGCATCGTTGTCAATAAGAAATGATGTTGCCCGTGCATCATTTAAAAAATTTGAAAACCATGGATATTCATTAGCAGTTCAACTGCAATGCCCTTTCTTTTTATTTTTTATTTACAGAAGTAACATTTTGTTGCGTGCTTACGTATAACCAGCTGTGACGTTATGCGTGGCCCGAAGCCGCAACGTTGACTGCCTGTACTTTCCTCTTGAATGCTGTTTGCTAAAACTGCTGCTGTGAAGCAATGTGAGTTGTATTGTCTTCGTAGCGGAGAGGAAAAAAATTGTCGTATGATTAAAAAAACAAGTATGAAACCAAAAAGATCCGTTTTTGCAAACTTGCCGGCAGGCTTACTCTATAGTGTCGTAATTCTTTCCCTGTTGTCTGGCTGCGGCGCTTCAGAGGCGCACATGGAAGGACAGCAGGCGGCAGCTTTACCGGTATTAAAACTGAACGCAGTACCTGCCACTACTTACCGCGAATACAGCGCAACGCTGGAAGGCCGTACCAATGTGGACATTCGTCCGCAGGTGGAAGGTATACTTGATAAGATTTATGTAGACGAAGGCGCTTTCGTGAAAGCCGGTCAGCCGTTATTTAAAATCAATGACCGCGTGTACACGGAAGTACAAAGCAATGCGAACGCCACACTGCTGGCCGCCAAAGCTAACCTGGAAAAAGCACAGCTGGAAGTGGACCGTCTCACGCCGCTGGTAAAAAACAATGTCGTAGGCGAAGTGCAGCTGAAAACTGCGCAGGCCAACTATCAGGCGGCCAAAGCATCGGTAGCGCAGGCACAGGCCCAGCTGGGCAGTGCAGGCATCAACGTAGGCTACACGCTGATCACAGCGCCTGTTAGCGGTTATATCGGCAGAATCCCTTATAAAGTGGGCGCGCTGGTAGGCCGTGCAGAACCGCAGCCGCTGACAGTACTGTCTGACGTAAACCAGATGTACGCTTACTTTTCCATGAGCGAAGGCGACTTCCTGAAATTTAAAAACGAAACCGCCGGCGGCAGCCTTGCTGACAAGGTAAAACAACTGCCGCAGGTAGAGCTGAAACTGGCTGATAATTCCATCTACAGTGAAAAAGGAAAAATAGAAACCATGGAAGGTCAGTTTGACAAGACCATGGGCGCTATCAGCTTCCGCGCCACTTTCCCTAACGGAGCAGGACTGCTGCGTACCGGCAACACCGGTAAGATCCGCATCCCTGAACAATTCTCCGATGCCGTGGTGATTCCTACAGAAGCTACTTATGAGCTGCAGGACAAAGTGATGGTGTTTGTAGTCGCTGACAGCAACAAAGTGACAGGTGTTCCCATTACTATATCCGGTAAAAGCGGTAACTACTATTTTGTGGAGAAAGGTGTGAAGTCCGGTCAACGGATCGTTTACTCCGGCCTGGACCGTCTGCATGACGGCACTGTGATCGCTCCGCAACAGATGTCACTTGACAGCTTACTGAAAGTAAGACCGCTCTAATGTTTCATGATGCATCCGTAAAGCGGAGTGCCAGCCATTAATGGCGTTGCGCTTTGCGGATAACCCTCATTCCCGTCGTCCATTTTCGGATGATGCTTAAATACTATTGACATTATGTTTAGAAAATTCATAGAACGGCCAGTATTGGCTACCGTTATATCCATCCTCCTGGTTCTGCTGGGGATACTGGGGCTGCTCACCCTTCCGATGAGCCAGTTCCCGGACATTGCGCCGCCCAGCGTAGCCGTAACGGCCTCCTATCCCGGAGCCAACTCCGAAGTGGTGGCCCGTTCCGTGGCCACGCCTATTGAAGAGGCGGTGAACGGGGTGGAGAACATGACTTACATGACTTCCCAATCCAACAACGATGGTTCCATGACGCTCAACGTTTATTTTCGTTTGGGCACCGATCCGGACCTCGCTGCGGTGAACGTGCAGAACCGCGTGGCCAAAGCCACCAGCCAGCTGCCGGCGGAAGTGATACAGGCAGGTATCAGCACCCAGAAAGTACAGAACAGTATGATCATGGTGGTGAATCTGCAGAGCGACAGACCAGAGTATAATGAGACCTTCCTGCAGAACTATGCGAAGATCAATATCATCCCGGAAATACAGCGTGTAAAAGGGGTTGGTCAGGCGATGGTGTTTGGCGCGAAAGATTACTCTATGCGTATCTGGTTGCGCCCTGACAGGCTGACCGCTTACAACATGTCCCCACAGGAAGTATTGGGCGCTATCCGCGACCAGAACCTGGAAGCAGCCCCCGGCCGTTTCGGTGAAGGCAGCCAGGAATCTTTCGAGTATATCATCAAATACAAAGGTAAACTCAACAAGGACCAGCAATATGAAGACATCATCCTGCGTGCGAACGCCGATGGTTCCGTGCTGCGCCTGAAAGATGTGGCCCGTGTTGAATTTGGTTCATTTACCTATGGTAGTGATACCCGGGTGAACGGTAAATACGGTATCGGTATCGCGATTAACCAGACAGCTGGTTCCAATGCGAATGAGATACAGGAAACGATCAACAAGCTGATGAAAAAAGCGGAGAAATCATTTCCTACCGGTATCGAGTATTTTAATATTTACAGCACCAAAGAGTACCTGGACGAGTCTATCGATCAGGTGAAACATACGCTTGTAGAGGCTTTTATCCTCGTGTTTATCGTGGTGTTCATCTTCCTGCAGGATTTCCGTTCCACCCTGATCCCGGCGATTGCCGTACCGGTGGCCATTATCGGTACCTTCTTCTTTATGAAGCTCTTCGGGTTCTCTATCAACCTGCTGACGTTGTTCGCGCTGATCCTCGCGATCGGTATCGTGGTGGATGACGCCATTGTGGTGGTGGAGGCGGTGCATGCGAAGATGGAGAAAGGGGCTAATCCCCGTATCGCCACGCTATCGTCCATGCAGGAGATATCCGGTGCGATCATTTCCATTACGCTGGTGATGTCTGCCGTGTTTATCCCGGTAGGTTTCATGGAAGGGCCAGCGGGCGTTTTCTACCGGCAGTTTGCCTTTACGCTGGCCATCGCCATCCTGATCTCTGCATTGAACGCGTTGACGCTCAGTCCTGCGCTCTGCGCCCTGATCCTGAAAAACAATCACGGCGGCGGTCATGGAGAAGAACATGGTAAACTGAACGGTCATGCAAAACAACAGCAGAGTTTTGGCAAACGTTTCTTTGCCGCTTTCAATACCGGCTTCAATGCCATGACGGAAAAGTATGCCCGCAGCCTTCAGTTCCTGATTAAACGTAAGTGGCTGACCATTGCAGGATTGCTGATCATCGGTGGAGTGACCTTCTGGATGATGCGTAAAACGCCTACCGGCTTTATTCCTACAGAAGACCAGGGTTTTGCCGTGTTTGTGGTGAATATGCCTCCGGGCTCATCACTGGAGCGTACCCGTCAGGTAGTGGACAAGGTGGAGCATGTTGTAAAAGACCTGGAGTCTACACACGCCTACCTGAGCGTGTCCGGCTTCAACTTCCTCAGCAACTCCAGCAGTGCTACTTCCGGCGTGGGCTTTATCAAACTGAAACCACATGCCGAGCGTGGCAAGATCAAGGATATGAACGCCATCATGGGTATGTTGCAGGGTAAGTTCGCCGCTATCCCCGAAGCGAACATCTTTGCGATCAACATGCCTACCGTACCGGGCTTCAGTAACGTGGCCGGTTTCGAAATGGTATTGCAGGACCGCACTGGTAGCGGATCTCTGGAGAAACTGGGCGGTACCGCTTATGGATTTATTGGTGAGCTGATGAAACGTAAAGAGATTGCTTTTGCGTTCACCACTTTCAACAACGGCCACCCGCAATATGAAATAGAGATCGACGACCGTAAAGCCAAACAGCTGGGTATTCCGGTGAGCGACATTCTGCAGACCATGCAGGTGTATTATGGTAGTATGTTCGCGTCTGACTTCAACCGCTTTGGCAAGTATTACCGTGTGATCGTACAGGCCGATGCCGAACTGCGTAAAGATCCTTCCTCACTGGACGGGGTATACGTAAAAAACCAGTTTGGTGAACAGGTGCCTATCAACACCGTAGTATCACTGAAACGGGTATACGGACCGGAGACAGTTACCCGCAACAACCTGTTCAACGCCGTTACCATCAACGGTCAGGCGAAACCAGGTTATGGTAGTGGTGATGCCATCAGAGCTGTAGAGGAAGTGGCTGCGCAGTATCTGCCGAGAGGTTACACCTACGAATGGGTGGGCATGACCAAAGAAGAGATCAGCGCCGGCAACCAGTCTACCATCATCTTCACCCTGTGTCTGATATTCGTGTACTTCCTGCTGGCGGCACAATACGAAAGTTATATCCTGCCACTGGCGGTGATCCTGTCCATACCGCTGGGTATCTTCGGTGTGTTTGCGTTCATCAACCTGTTTGGTATCGATAACAATATATATGTACAGGTAGGTTTAATCATGTTGATAGGGCTGCTGGCGAAGAACGCCATTCTGATCGTGGAATACGCGGTACAGAGAAGACGCAGTGGCATGGGACTGGTAGCATCCGGTATCCGTGCGGCCCGCCTGCGTCTGCGCCCTATTTTAATGACCTCGTTCGCCTTTATCGCAGGTTTGTTGCCACTGATGCGGGCTACCGGCTCTTCCGCGCTGGGTAACCGTTCCATCAGTACCGGTGCTGCCGGCGGTATGCTTACCGGTGTAGTGTTGGGCGTATTTGCCATCCCGGTATTGTATGTGATATTCCAGTTCCTGCAGGAGAAAATCAGCCGCAAACCTATTGTGACTGAAGAAGAGAAAAAAGCAGAGATAGCCGAACTGGTACACTAACAGTCAACAGATCTATTACCAGAAACAGAAAAAAGACAGATGAATACCAGATATAGCACATTCATAATTTTGTTGTTGTCCTTAGTTGTAGGGTTAGCAGCTTGCCGGGTAGGCCGCAATTACGAGCGGCCCCCGGTGGCGCTGCCCACTCAATTTGGCAACGTAGCGCCTTCCGACAGCAGTATTGCTGAAATGGAATGGAAAAGATTTTTCAGCGACGCCACCCTGCAGCAGTTGATCGACAAAGCCCTTACCGGCAACTACGATCTGCAACTGGCCGTGAAAAGGGTAGAAGCTTCCCAGGCTTATTTGAAACAAGCCAAAGCCGCGTGGCTGCCGGCATTCAATGCCACTGCCACTGCTAATACCAACTTCCCGTCCAAGAACAGTTTTACCGGTATGAACCTGAGTAATTTTAACTTCGGCGATCATATCGAGGACTATAACCTGGGCGTAGGCATGTCCTGGGAGATTGACGTATGGGGTAAAATCCGTCGTCAGCGTGAAGCCGCACAGGCCACCCTGTTACAGTCATACGAAGGACAGCGTGCCGTGCAAACCGGACTGGTAGCCGCTATCGCCAGCAGTTATTTCAACCTGCTGATGCTGGACAACCAGCTGGCCATCGCCAAACGCAACGTAGACCTGAGCGATACCATTGTACAGATGATCCGCCTGCAGAAAACAGCCGGTGAAGTAACTGAACTGGCCGTGCAACAGGCTATCTCCCAGAAGCAGACCGCAGCTTTGCTGGTGCCGCAACTGGAGCAAGGCATTGGCATCCAGGAAAACGCTATCCGCATCCTGACCGGCGAACTGCCTGCACCCATCAGCAGGACCAGTCAGCTGCATGACTTCAAGGTAGCGGATTCCCTGCCTACCGGTATCCCTGCCGGCATGGTAAGCCGCCGTCCGGACGTGAGGGCTGCCGAATTAGGACTGGTAGCCGCCAACGCCCGCGTAGGCGCCGCCCAGGGCAATATGTACCCTTCGCTGAACATTACCGCCAACGGTGGTGTGAACGCTTTCAAAGCCAGCAACTGGTTCACCCTTCCTGCCTCTTTGTTTGGTACTGTGGCGGGCAGTATTACCCAGCCCATCTTCCAGCGCCGTGCCCTGAAAACACAACTGGAAGTGGCCAAAATAGAGCGGGAACAATCAGTGATCTCCTTCCGCCAGGCTACGCTTAACGCCGTAGGCGAAGTAAGCGACGCATTAATCAAGCTGGACAAGCTGAAAACACAGCAGCAGATAGCAGGGGAGCAGGTAGCCACCACCCAGCTGGCCGTACAACAGGCACAGATGCTGTTCCGCAGCGGTATGGCCACTTATCTCGAAGTGATCACCGCCCAGTCACGCGCCCTTCAGGCAGAACTGGGACAGGCAGATGTTGACCGTCAGCGCCTGAGCGCTATGGTAGACCTGTACCGGTCACTCGGTGGCGGATGGAAATAACATCGACCTAAAATAATAACAGACAGGCTATCATCAACAGAAAGGAAATTAATGAAGATAGCATGGCGATAGTGAATAAAAGACGCGAAGAAAGAATTTAAGAATCAACAGCAGAACAAAGCTCAACAGCAAAAAAGTAAGCCAAGATAGAAAGAGGGAGCCCCGTTCGGTTGTATTCCGGACGGGGTTTTTCTTTTGGATTTACCACTGAGGGCAGTTTTGTTACAGTAAAAACAGCAAGATGAAACAGACGATTTTAGGCGCCGGCGGCGCTGTAGGCATAGAAGTGGCCAGGGCGCTCACGGCCTACACACATGACATCCGCCTTGTTGGCAGGAACCCCAAAAAAGTCAATGCCTCCGATGAGGTATTTAAAGCAGATCTCACCAACCGGGACCAGGTCTTCCACGCAGTAGCCGGTAGCGGTATCGTTTACCTCACACTCGGGTTCGAATACAGCACCAGGGTATGGAAAACACAATGGCCCGCACTGATACGCAACGTCATCGATGCCTGCCTCGAACATCAGGCTAAACTGGTGTTCTTCGATAACGCCTACGCCATCGGCGGCAACCATGTGAACCATATTACAGAAGATACCCCTTTCCGGCCGTCCAGCCAGAAAGGGCAGGTCAGGGCGGAAGTCGATGAGATGCTCCTGCAGAGCATCGCGAAGCATCACTTACAGGCACTCATCGCCAGAGCACCGGATATTTTCGGAGATATTAAAGTCAACAGTATATTGATGCACCTGGTATATGACAACCTGGTGAGAGGAGAGAAGGCCGTCTGGCTGTGCAATGCCGACCTTGTTCACAGTATCGGCTATACGCCGGAACTGGCCAAAGGCACCGTCATGCTGGGCAATACCGCTGACGCCTACAACCAGATATGGAACCTGCCCGTAGATCAGCAGCGTATTACGGGGAAAGAGTGGATACAGCTGTTTGCGCAGGCCCTGGACAAAAATGACGCCTTCGACGTACTGCCGGCAGCGTTAGTGAAAGAGCTGGGTGTAGACAACCAGATCATGCACGAGCTCTTCGAGATGTTGTACCAATATGACCGGGACTATTTTTTTGACAGCAGCAAGTTCAACCAGCGATTTAATTATACGCCCATCAGCCATGCACAGGCCGTGCAGGAGACGGTGCGGCGGTTAGCTTAGTTTTTGGACGGATACCAGCGCCAGCCGGCGGCAGCAGGCCCACATGCAGCATTTCCGGCTGGCCGGTATTTTTCCGGAGATTTTTTTTGTTATTTTAAAAGACTTATATACCTTTGCGCTCCACTGGAGAGTTGGCAGAGCGGTCGATTGCGGCAGTCTTGAAAACTGTTGACTGTAACAGGTCCCGGGGTTCGAATCCCTGACTCTCCGCAAGAAGCCTTCAAGTCTTAGGATTTGAAGGCTTTTTTAGTTTAAAGAATTTTTCTTAATTGCTCCTCCTTTACGCTATGGTTTAATAAACCTAAGAAAATACCATACCTTTAAGTTGCGGGGACAATGATTTCCCGAGTGTTTACGAATGCAGGTACCTCCTTCCATAGACCTATCCGGATTTATCAGGCATTATCTTTTCCTGGACATAGCAGAAGATTATAGCCGAAAGCTCCGTTTGTTTTCGGACGGCAGCAGTGGAATCGTACTTAACCCCTGTCAATCTCTTTCCCTTGATTCCTTGCCCCTTCCTGCGGCCTTTTGTTACGGACAGATAACTGAATACAAAGAGATATGCTGTCAGGGTGATGCCCGGTTAATTATTATTGTCTTTCATCCTCATGGCCTCAACCGTCTCCTCAACGTTCCAGCCAGCGAGTTAAATGACAAGATCATCTCTCTCTCCGATCTTTTCCCCGACGTTGGCCTGGCTTTGGAAAGCGCTGTAGATGCTGCGGATAGCCTAAGTGCAACAGTAGATCGTATTGAGTTTTACTTTCGGAAGATCCTCAATACCCATTGTTTCATGGGTGACCCTTTAGTCAATACCGCTCTGAATTTGATCCACAAGCATAGAGGAGTACTTACCGTTCAGCAGCTTACCGGCGGTATCGGTTGCCACTCCCGACAGCTTGAGCGTAAATTCAAAACTGCCATTGGACTAAGTCCCAAACATTTCTGTAACATTGTGCGGACCCTCAGCTTCGTCAAATCGTTGCAAAACGCTGCGCCCAAACCCAGCCTCACCCACGGGGCCTACGATAGCGGATACTATGATCAGGCTCACCTTATCCGGGAATTCAGGAAGATTACAGGACTCACACCATCTCAGTATTTTAAGCATTCCGAACCATTGGCAGTCAATTTCCTTCGGCTGTGATCCGGAAAAAAGAGCTGTCGCGTTTGTACAATTTTTTCCGAATGACTTTGTACAATTTTACGCTATGGAAAAACTTATTATGGCGACCGCTCAATTTGAGCATCGTAGCGGGGACAAGTCCTACAATCTTGACACTATTGAACGCATGACCGCAAGTGCAGCCGCACAAGGCGCAAAAGTCATCGCCTTCCATGAATGTTCCATCACGGGATATACATTTGCAAGCAAGCTTTCCAAAGAGCAAATGCTGGACCTGGCGGAACCGATCCCGGAAGGGCCTTCCATAAGGAGGCTGGCGGCCATTTCTGAAACTTATGGCGTTGTGATTCTTGCCGGTCTCTTTGAAAAAGATGAACAACAGCGCATCTATAAAGCCTATGTATGCGTAGATAAAAATGGGCTTGTTGCCAAATTCAGAAAACTACACCCCTTTATCAATCCCCATATCACTCCCGGGAGTGAGTATTGTGTTTTCGACCTCTTTGGCTGGAAATGCGGCATTTTGATCTGTTACGATAATAATATAATTGAGCACGTAAGGGCAACGCGGTTGTTGGGCGCCGAAATCATCTTTATGCCGCATGCCACCATGTGTACCCCATCACCTCGTCCAGGCGCTGGTTTTGTGGATCTTCGCCTGTGGGAAAACAAAGAGAATGACCCTACTTCCTTGCGCCTGGAATTTGAAGGAATGAAAGGGCGGGACTGGTTAATGAAATGGCTGCCGGCAAGAGCCTATGATAATGCTGTTTATTGTATCTTTTCCAACCCCATCGGTATAGATGACGACCAACTCAGGAACGGCCGGTCTATGGTAATCGATCCTTTTGGAGATATTTTAGCAGAATGTACCGAGCTTGGCGATCAATTTGTTACAGCCACACTCACTCGTGAAAAACTACAGATGGCCGGAGGATATCGTTATATTAAGGCTCGTCGCCCCGAACTTTATCGTGACATTATTGGACAAGAGCATCAGTCGGAACAGAAAGTCGCATGGATGTCTGATGGGGTCCCCTCGTTGCAAAAATAAAGCAGTGCTTTCTGGCATCCCGCTGTTTATTTGCTTTTACTTAACCTTAGAGGCTTTACAATATTTCTCAATAAATGCCAAAAGTCTTCGGATACCTTCCGAAGGCTTTTGGTTATGCGTATGCGTAACGATCGGTTTTGGGTATAAATTAGTAACTTAGAAAGACTATCCTGCATGTAATAAATAAATTCCATGGATCATTCGTTCATTGTGTACCTAAAAAATAAAACATCCCTCAAATTTGAGTACAAAGAAGATGTTGCTACTGTAGAAACTACTGACAAGGGATACCGTATTACATTTATCAACGGAAGAAGCTATAATTATGGAGCTGACAAAGTTCTATATTATCCCCGTTTATCAAGCCGCGCAGAAGTGCGCATATATGAGCATGGCAAATTAAACCGGCGATATAATGCGGTGGATGATTACGGACGTTATTTGATTTTTAGAAATGGAGATAATTGTTCTTATCCGGTTGAAAACAATGGTCATATTGAAATTTGTGATATAAAAAAGAATATTGATAAGACAGTATCGGTAATCAACTACTTTAAAAAAATACTGGAAGGAAGTCATAACATATCCCTGGAGATTCCATCTGAAGAGAGGGATACTAAAAGCTCAAATCAAGTAAGCAATGAAATATTACTAGAAGCTATTGAAGGGATAGATCTGTGGGAATCGAGGTCTGTGCTGTCTGCATACGCAGATGGGTCCAGGCCGCTGCAAAGCACTTCCGGTGAACTGCTGATTTATCCTTTCGGCTGCAATGGAAGCCAAAAAGAGGCGGTGGAGACCGCGCTTAGCAATAGTATAAGCATTATAGAAGGGCCTCCGGGCACCGGAAAAACGCAAACGATCCTGAATATCATAGCTAATCTTATCGTGCAGCATAAAACTGTTGCCATTGTTTCGAATAATAATGCTGCAGTATTTAATGTACAGCAGAAGCTGTCAGCGTTGGGGTATGGAATGTTGGTGGCTCCGCTTGGGAGTAAGGCTAACAAAGCCTCATTCTTTGACCATCTCGAAGAACAAACAGTCCGCCAGGATTTTGAGGTGTCGGAGGAGCGGTTAAAGAGCCTGGCGGATGAAGCTCGCCATCTGGATTCCGTGCTCACTACGTGTTTTCAGTACCGGAATCAACTAGCTTCCTTGAAAACAACATTGTCAGATGCTGAAATGGAATTTAGCCATATAAAAGCAGAACAACCACTCGATCAGCACATCAAAGCTATACTCGATAAGAAATTTCGCCGTAAATCGACTTCAGGAAGGATCTTAAAGTTAAAAGATTTTCTATCAATCATTGGCGTAGAAAACAGGTTGTCTATCATTAATAAGCTAAAGCTTGTGCTGCAATACGGCTTCTTTGACCTGAAGAGCATAAACCGGTACAGGGAAGCACTGCCGGTTTATGTTAATCATAAGTTTTACGAGCTATATATCGCAAAAACAAAAAAAGAAATCCTGTATCTTGAAAAATGGTTGAGATCAAACAACGAAGAGACTAATCTTAATAATTTTGTTAAGGTATCTAAAGAGCTATTCGATGCTGCGTTGTTTAAAAAATACAGCCAGTTAGACAAAGTTGCGTTTACAGTTGAGAATTATCGCCGACAGTTTGATGCCTTCACTGCACGTTATCCTGTAATACTGAGTTCCACACTTTCATTGCACACGAGCATTCCGAAAGGGCACCTTTTTGATTATCTGATTATTGATGAAGCCTCGCAGGTGGATATCATTAAGTCTGGCGTGTGTTTTTCCTGTTGCCGAAATGCGATTGTAGTGGGCGATAGTATGCAATTGACCCATATTGTAGACAAACAGATTAGAGCGGCTGTATCGAAACTGCAAGCGGAATACAATATTTCTCCTGCTTACGACTATGTTGAAAAGAGTATTCTAAACTCACTGAAAAGCCTGTATGAAAATAACATTAAGTCGGTGATGCTGAAGGAACATTACAGATGCCACCCTGTTATTATTGGATTTTGCAACAAGAAGTACTATGGAAACCAGTTGGTTATTATGACTTCCGGGGAGAATCATCCGTTTAGGATTATTGAGACCAACATATCAGGAGGGAGAAAGCATTACAACCAAAGACAGATCGATGAAACGGACTTGTATATTCGTGAGCGTTATACTGAAGACTATAAAAAAGTTGGCGTGGTTGCACCCTACAGAAATCATGCAACCCGGCTGCAAAAGCAACTGCCATCCGGAATAGAGGCCGACACTATCCATAAGTTTCAGGGACGAGAGAAAGAGGTGATTGTATTTAATACGGTAGATGACAAAATAGGAGAATTTATAGATGATCCCAGGCTGATAAATGTGGCGGTATCAAGAGCTGCGAAAGAGTTTATTGTTGTGAAACCAGCGTCTATGGAGCTTCCTCACGGGACAAACATCGGTGATATGATACGCTACATATGTTATCATACTGATCCGGCTGAAACCACTATCCAGGGTCGTATACGTTCCGTCTTTGATCTTTTGTATAAGGAGTATAACCAGGCCTTTGATTCGTTTCTTTCGTCTAATAAGCACATCAAAGGATCTCCCGCAGAGATTATTATTCATAAATTACTTAAGGATAATATATTATTAAACAATGCCCAATTCTCATCTATTGATATGGTGCGGGAATATAAGCTGATAGATCTTATTCGGGATTTTAAGGCATTTTCGGAGGATGAAATCCGCTTTATAAGGCATAATTCAAGGATTGATTTTCTGTTGTATAACAAGATTGATAAAACCCCTGTCCTGGCTATCGAGGTAGACGGAGTGTCGGCTCATGACGACCTGTTACAGTGGGAAAGGGATAAAAAGAAAAATCATATTCTGGAAATAATAGGCCTTCCATTACTTAGGTTGTCAACCGATGGGCATAATGAGGAGGCAAGAATTATTGAAAAATTAAATGCTGCCATGGCGTTAGGCTGATGCCAAAGATGATAACTTTGTGCTGTATTAAGGTAGCCCATTCTTTTTGTATCTTTACAGTTAACCAATTCAGTGCTGGCAATGAAACATCAGATAGCTAAACCGTGCCCGGCATTAGCCTCCCATATCCATTCTTTCTGGGAACTGAAAGGTGACGACAACGACAATCAATGGGAACGTATATTCCCTGACGGATGTGCCGGCATCGTGGTGAACCTGGGAGCATCGTGTAAAACGGATAGTGGCCTGACCACCATGGAGCATGGTAAAACATACGTGGTAGGTGCCATGACCACTTTTAAGGACAGTTTTATGAACATGGACACACATCTGTTAGGCGTATGTTTGAAACCGGCCGCGTTCTCTTCTTTTTATAAGTATGTTTCCCAGCATGAACTGACTGATCATACGGTAGAATTTGATTCTTCCTATTCTTTTGATATCGGGAAGGTCCATAAAGACCCTTACGCTTATTTCAACCGGTATTTTTTAGACAGGAGAAACAATGTAAATCCGCTGCTGCAGGCTGTGCTGAAGGACATACATGTGACTAAAGGAGATATACGCATCTGTGATATCGCTAAACGGAATTATACCACTGTCCGGCAATTGGAACGGATGTTTAAAACGCATATCGGACTAACGCCAAAGGAATATGTGAAGATTGTACGCTTCCAGTCTGTTCTTTCCCTGATGGATGACCCGGAGGTGAGCTTGTCAGATATCGCTTTTGAAGGGGGGTATTATGACCAGTCGCATCTGACAAACGAAATGAAGCGTTATACAGGGCTTACTCCTGCACGATTCTGATTTTGTCGTGTTTTTCCAAAAAAGTAAGCGCACCTGGTATTTATTTTTGTGAAAAGCTTTTAGTATGAAGAAAATCATTTTGAACCTGGCCGTTACTTTAGACGGATTTATTGAAGGACCAAACGGGGAGGTGGATTGGTGTATTATGGATGATGATATGGACTTTGGTGGATTTATTGCAAGTGTCGATACGATATTTTACGGCAGAGTAAGTTATGACGCCTGGGGGAATTTTCAACCGGATGAAGCTACCAGCCCTGCAGAAAGCGAAATGTGGCAAGGCATACATTCCAAGAAGAAATATGTTTTTTCGCATCAAAGGCGGCAGGATGACAATGCCACATTCATTAGTACCGATATCGTTAGCCAGGTGGCAGCCATAAAGCAGCAGGGTGGTAAAGACATTTGGTTGTATGGCGGTGCAAGCCTTATCAAGACATTTATAAAGGAAGGTCTTATTGATGTGTATAAAGTATCGGTGCATCCGGTAGTGTTAGGGACCGGTAAGCCATTGTTTGAAGATATAAAAGAACGGATAGGGTTAAAGTTGACAGATACGCAGGTTTTTAAATCCGGTGTGGTGCAGCTTACCTATGAACCCGGAGCATAACCGGAAAATAAAGCCTTTGGATGACGGGCCTCCAAAGGCTTTATTTTTTATTTCCCCAGTTTCCGCCTGATATACCCGGCTACATCTGCTATTGCCTCTCTGCCCTGGTCTATTACCCCGCCAAATTGCCAGAAGCCATGTATCATCCGGGGATACATCTTTTCGGTCACTTCCACATTCGCCTGGCGAAGTTTGCCGGCATAAGCCATTCCTTCATCGCGCAGCGGATCATATTCTGCCGTTATGATAAAGGTATCGGGCATCCCTGACAGGTCTTTGTTGTATATGGGAGCAGCCTTGATTTTATCGGCCGTATAATTTTTCCATACTTCGATGAGGCCTTCCCTGGTGATAACAGGGCCATTCGCAAACTCTGACCAGGAGGGCGTTTGGAGCGAAGAGTCCGTAGCAGGATATATGAGCACCTGACATGTAATGTTATCCAGCTTTCCGGCCACCCCGGCGGCCAGCGTGCCGCCTGCGCTGTCTCCGCCCACGGCTATACGATGGCCGTCGATACCCAGTTCAGCTGCATGATGCATGACCCATTGCGTTGCATCGATACAATCATTGAGGCCATGGGGGAACTGATATTCGGGTGCAAGCCGGTAATCAACTGCAATAATCACTATGCCTGAATGGTTGGCCAGCTGGCGTAGCGGACGGTCGTGCGTTTCCAGGCTTCCCTTAGAGAAGCCGCCGCCATGAAAGTATACCATTGCGGGCAATGCTGTTTGTGAAGAAGGCCTGTAAATACGGATATTAATTTCCCGGTCGGTGAAAACGAGCGTTTTGTTCTCTACAGAAAATACTGCTTCCTGCTCTCCGGCAAGTGGATTCAGCCGTTCATAGGATTCCCTTGAAGCTGTTATCTTATCTGTTATATGCGTCACCTCAACTGAATCGATGTAAGTCAGTACTTCCTGTACCTGTGGTAAAATTTCCATTGTAGTATTATTTAGGGCAAATGTCCGCAGAAGGGAGATATTAGTAAAATAGCTTAATTTATGGGCGGTCATAAAAACAATTATAACTTTAGGCTATGGTAAATTTGGAATGGTACAGGACTTTTAAGGCAGTTTATCAGACGGGGTCGCTGACAGCCGCGTCGAAGATTTTATTTATATCTCAGCCTAATGTGAGCCAGCATCTGGCCTTGCTGGAGGCACATGTAGGGAAGACATTGTTTGAACGAAAACCAAGGATCGCTCCTACTGACTATGGCAGGTTGTTTTATACACAGGTAGTGGCCCCGCTGGAAATGCTGGAAAAAGTGGAGGAGGGGTTTAATGCAGCCAGCCTGAAAAAACAAACACCGATTATCCGGTTAGGGGTTGTACAGGAATATTTCCAGGCTGTATTATCAGAGCATATAATGACGATGGATGCCAACCTGGTTGTGTCTTTCGGGCATACCGGAGAGTTGTTGGACAGGTTACATAAAGGAGCATTGGATTTTGTGGTGGCAACGAAGTCGGCGCGGTATAAGGAAATTGTTTTTGAGCCTGTTCGGCAGGAAACCTACGTCATCATAGGCAGTAAAACGATGGATACCACTGAGTTTGACAGGTATGTGAAAAAAGAAGACTGGGAAGGCAGTGAATCCTGGTTATTGTCGCGGCCCTGGGTGGCGTATACTACTGATCTGGCTATTATACGCAGGTTCTGGAAAAAGAATTTTAACAAACGGCCGGCTATCAAACCCTATTGCGTCATACCGAATATGCACCTGATCCTGAAATCGCTGAAACGCTGTGCAGCATTGACCATAGCAGCGGATTACCTGTTGGATGACGACCTGAAAGTAATCTGGCGTGGAAAAATACCGATGGACAACACGCTGTACCTGGCTTATGATAAGACAAAGGCCCTGCCGGAGCAGGTGCGGATGATGAAACAATTTTGTCAGTAAAGCAACTGCGTTTAACCCTTAAACGCAGTTGCTGAAAATAGCTTATTTCTTTCCTGCCAGGATTTTGACCTGGTTTTTCAGTTCATTGATCTCTGTATCGTACTTCTTTTGCTGGTCAATCAGATAACGGGTCAGTTCCTCTACTTTCTTCAACAGGATGACATTCATCTCTGCCACGTCGATGTCGTTTTTTGCGATGTCCGCCGCTGATGGCACGTCCGGCAAATGTTTGTTGGCTTTTATGTATTGTTCCACGCTTTGCAGGGATGGCAATTGATAGCCATCTTCGAAAACATAGTCAGGCCAGGTGCTGCTGGCTTTTACTTTAATTCTTTCGGCCAGGATAGTGCCGGCAACTGCCAGCCTGTAACCGGGTACTGCCTCTGAACCTATTCCCACAAATCCATTGTTTCCTATATTAAAGACGGGGTTGCCGGCACCGTCCAATACGCCAAAAGGTTTGTCGCCGTATCCTTTTATCAGCGTAGATCCGTTTTCCTGGAGAAATAGCCGGTCTTTTCCGGCGTAATCGGTATTCCAGGAGTCCGTTGTGCCAGTCCATATCCGGTTCCATCTGGTCCATACTCTGCCGTCAATTTTGTTTCGATATTTCAACTCGCCCCAATAGGATGTTTCCAGCTGAAAGTTCCCCGTGGAAGAACCGGGACCATAGTACTGTAGTAGTGTTGAAACATGCTGACCGGGATAGGTAATGTTATATACGCCGTTTTGAAGGCACGTATCGCGTAACCCATTGTCAGCGACTCCGCGAAAGAGGAATGTGCTGGGATCTTGGCAAAATGCACTCAGGCAGGCAAAAAACAACGAAAGAAAGAGAAATAATTTTTTGAACATAGGTATGCGTTTATTTTTTGCTAAAGATAAAATATATTCCACCTTTCCAGTGTTGTTTTAATAATGATTTATCATTAATGGGTTCCGGGTGGAGGTCAGATAGTCTTTGAAATGCTCTGCCATTGTTATCTCACGGCCTAACACATTGTGGCTGACCATCAACTATACAGTTTGCAATACTGTATGTGGTAATCAGATTTGTGCGTAATCAGCATCGTTGAACGGGCCGCCTCGTATGAGGCAGCCCGTTTTTCGGTGAAAGTCAGCTTAACCGATGTGCATTTTCACGGAGGTAATGCATCGCTTCTTTTACGGCGTCTCTACTGTTTTTAGGATTAAACCCCAGTTCTGTACGCGCTTTGGATATGTCGAAGTTCTGCTGTAGCCCTGAGAACATGGCAATATCCTTCATTGTCAGTACGGGCGCTTTGCCGCTTATTTTACTGCCTGTTTCCATTAACCAGGCTACGGCGTATAATATCGGCCTGGGAACGGCCACCGGCAGTTTCAACTTCAGTTCCGGGAATAACTGCTGCGCAATTTTTGTGGTTTCTTTGATGGAGGTACATTTTTCACTGGCCAGGATATATCTCTCTCCGTTTTTCCCTTTGGTGGCAGCAAGATAACAGCCTTCAGCCACGTCTCTTACATCGATCCAGTTTAAGGTGATATTTGTTTCAACCGGGATCTGTTTTTGCAGGATCAACCGGATAATGTTGTACGATACGTTCAATGGTGCAAAGGCAACAGGGCCTATCATAGCGGCTGGAAGTACGGCCACCAGTTCAATACCATGCTTTTTAGCCAGTTCGAAAGCCAGCTTTTCCCCATCGTTCTTCGAATTATAATACATGTCTCTGCGGTCCGGATTGTAACCGTTGCTTTCTTTTGTGGGAAGATGCGTATAATCCAACGCCGCTATCGAGCTGACATATACAATTCTTTTTACACCGGCTTCCACAGCTGCTTCTATGGTATTGCGGGTGCCTGCGATGTTTACATCGTAAATTTCCTTTTGGGGGTCTTTGGCCCAGAGTTTAAAGGAAGCTCCTACCGCGTAAAAAGTATCTACGCCCTTTAAGGCTCTTACAAATGATGCTTTGTCGGTAATATCAGCCTGTACTACTTCGCAGTGCAGGCCTGCAAAAGGCTCTTTGTTTTTTAAGCTGCGTACGGAAGCCCTCACCGGAATTCCTTTGCTGAGAAGAAGTCTTACTAAGTTGTTGCCTAAATGTCCGTTTGCGCCGGAAACGAGGGCTAATTTTTTTTGCTCCATATCCTGTGTTTTTAATTGACAGGACAAAGGTCAATCTTGCTCCGTTAACACCGCTTCGCAAATGTTACCTAATGATCTGTTTGCGGATCCTGCTCAGGCTTTTAGGGTTCATGCCCAGGAATGAGGCGATGTATTGCAAGGGGACATTATGGAGAATTTCGGGATGTTCATCCATCAGGTTTTTATACCGTTGCTCTGCGCTGAGCGCGGCCAGTTCCTTGGAACGTTTTTCATTATAGGCAAGCGACTGCTGAAAAACCAGGATACTGAAGTCTTTGAACGCTGCGCTTTCCCGGGTGAGGGCTTCCAGGTTGTTTTTGGTAATCCGTAGCAATTCACAGTCAGTTATACATTCCAGGTTTTCGTCGGACACTGTCTGATTGATAAAGTTAAAGTAAGAAGTGATGAAGCCGGGAGGGCAATTGATATGCGTGGTCACCTCATCGCCTTTTTCATTGTAGTGGAACAGCCTGACAAACCCGGAAACGATGAAATACAGGTATTTCGGGATTTTCCCTTCTTCTTCAATAACGCGGTTCCGGGGCTGAAGTACCGGCTCAAAGTACTGTCTGTACAGGGCTTCGTCGCGCTCGCTTAGCTTTGCGCTTTGGGAAATGAGGCTTATTAGTTGTTCGTGCATGTTCGTCCTTTTGGCTGTGATGTCCATCGCAAAGATATCACTTAAGATGGCATCATTAACCACTCATAACAAAACCGTACCGCTCCTGCAGGCGCGGTACGGTGCCAGGGTCAACAATACAACTAATGCCGTCCCATCGGCGGCATTTTCTTCTCTTCACTATTGTTACCGGATTTCAGCGATCCAAATTTCCAGTTGAAAGCGACATGAAAGCCACGGTTAAAGAAGTTGTTGACTTCCGTGCTGCGGAAGCTGGGAGCTGTGGCCGTACTGCGTTGCAGCATGCTGTTCTGAAAAGGATTTGTAACGCCAATCATCACACTGGCTTTTTTATCCAGGAATTCCTTTTGAGCGGAGAAACTGTAAGACCAGGACGCTGAATTCCTTCCCTGAAGCGTCACGTAGCCGTTGCTATAGTCGCCGGACGCCTGGAGGGTAAAGTCTTTGGGGAGGGACCATGATACATTCAGATTGAAGGAATAGAAGCCTGCTTCATTTTTCACCTGAAGGGCGTCGCTTTTGAACCATACCTGGTACAGTTCCACGCCGCCGTTGACGCTCAGGCTGCTGCTGAGTTCCATGGCGGCGTTGATATTGGCGCCTAACCGCTTGTTGGCGGCCACGTTACGTGGACTGGTCCTGGAGATGCCCAGGCTGTCTACGGTGGTCAGCATTTCGATAGCGTTGCTGTTGGCGCTGAAATACACGCTGTTGTTTAAAGTGAACCCGGAAGGGGCGTTGTAGTTGTAGCCGGCTTCGAGTGTCCTGGTTGTTTCGGGCCGCAGCAGCGGGTTGCCGGAAGTGAGGTTACGCGGGTCGCTGGCGTTTACGAAGGGATTGAGGTCCCATATCCATGGCCTGCGGATGCGTTCTGTATAGCTGAATTTCACATCATGCTGATCATTTAGGGTTTTGGCTACCAGTAGACCCGGCACCAGGTTGTTGAACGAAGCATCAAAGGATGATGGCGCCCGCCGGAACTCACTCCCCAGGCTGGTGCCTTCAAAACGAAGGCCTGTGCGGAACATCCATTTATTTGCAGTTTCAAACTTCAGGCTGACGTAACCTGCGTAAATATTTTGAAAATATTTCATCTGGTCGGAGCGGGAAGATATTTCAACCAGGTCGGTGCTGCCGGGATTGTGCTCGTTGTTCCTGGCGCTGTAAGTGGTATTGGCGCTGGTCCTGCTGAACTTAACACCTGTTTCAAGGACATTTCTGCCGGTTTTGTTCAGCGGATGGGTATAATCTGCCTGCAGGCTGAAGTCCCATGATTTGCTGTTGTTAGGCCCGGATTCACGAAAATAGTTCACCCCCGATAGCGTATATTGGTTGGTGTTATATTCAGAACGATCGGAGATGTTGCTGACCATGCCCAGTACCTGCAACTCCTGCACCTTTCGGCGGAACCGCTTCTGATAGGTGGCAGAGAGTTCATAATATCCGGAACTGTTGGTCTGGCGGTTGTTCTGATTGTATTCAGTAGTGCTTTTGCTGTCCTGGTAGCGGTTGTACAGCGTGCTGCGGGAAGGCCAGGAACCGTTCCAGAAAGTAAGGGTGGTGCTGATTTTTTGCAGGGAGTCGGCATGCCAGGTAAGGCCGGCGTTGCCATAGAGGCCCCGTTCATGCTGGATGATTTCCGTCTCTTGCAGCAGTTCTCCTGCCGGTTGGCCATTGAACAAAGAAGTCCTGTTAAGGGTGGATGTTCTTCGTTCCCGTTGATTGCTGGCATTGAGGCTCAGGCTTAGTTCCATATTGCCTTTTACGGTGCTCAGTGCCGCACTGGCAGACTGTTCCAGGTTGCCGGCGCTGACGGTGGTTTCTATGCTGGTGCCTTTTATTTTCTTTTTGGTGATGATATTGATAACGCCCGCCGCTCCTTCTGCCTCGTATTTGGCCGAAGGGGACGTGATCACTTCAATAGCAGCGATGCTGCTGGCAGGGATCATTTTCAGCGCCTCTTTCAGGTTTTTGGCGAAGATGCCCGACGGCAGCCCGTTCAGCAGCACTTTTATATTCGGGTCGCCCCGCATTTTCACCTCTCCGTCGGGGCCTACGGTCAGCAGCGGTACTTTCCGCAGCACATCGCTGGCGGAGCCGGCCTTGTTGCTGATATCTGCGGTAGCATTGTATATCAGCTTATCGCCTTTACTTACCACCAGCTTCTTTTTGCCGCTGATAGTAATGGCGTTCAGGTTTTTCATGCTGGTGACGGTATTGCTGTCAGGTTGCTGGGACGAGAGTTGTTGTGCATGTGACCTCTCAGCGGCCAACATACATAAAACGGATAAAAACAGTAATTTGATAACCGAATGCATGGTTTATAATTGAAATATCTGCAAAACAAGAAACTTTGGTTTCCACATAAAAAAATGAATGAGCAAGGCCCGGAATATAATGACCAATGCAGTTCGTCATGATGTTTTGCAGGTTGTATTAAAATGAGTGAGCTTTGTTTTACTTAAAGCGCTGGTAATGGAGAATAAGGCAAATTGGCTTCGGAGCAGGTTTCTACAGGAAGTGGTCGTGTTTGTTGCGATGTTTGTCCTGACGATATTGCATGAGTGGATAAAACTGGACTCTCTGAAGGCGGTCCTGCAGGCGCTGGTGTTTTTTATCCTACTGTACGGACAGGCGCAGTTTAACCTCTACCTGATATTTCCGTTGTTGATGGCTAAAAGGTATGCTTTGTACTTTTTAACCTTTATCTTATCCACATTGGTTGGCGCCCTGTTATTGTTTGGTCTTGACTATTTCTGGATATCCCCGCAGTTCTACCAGGAGCCTGATGTTTCTCTTCCAATGAACATCGCCTATAACTTTGTGCTTTGTATCATCAGTACGGTGACCATCCTTTCCCTCTTCCTGGTACGTCAGTATTCGAGGGAATTGCAGAAGAGGAGCGAGGTGCAGTTGAAGCTGAGCGAAATGAACATCAAATTTCTCCATGCACAACTGAACCCGCATTTCTTCTTTAATATGTTCAATAACCTGTACGGCGTAAGCCTTACGGAGCCGGAACGTACGCCGGACCTCATTCTGAAGCTGGCCGACCTGATGCGGTACCAGCTGGAAAACGGCAACAAACCGACGGTGACCATACGCGAGGAATTGCAGTTCATCGACAACTATATTGCCATGGAGCGGGAACGTATCGGAAAACGATGCCTTATCAGTTATGATTTCCCGGCGGATGATACCGTCCTGCACCAATACAGGATTGCTCCGCTGATCCTGATCACGTTAGTGGAAAATGCGTTTAAGCACAGTGTCACTATCAGCCATACATGGTATGTTAACATCAGTGTTTACCGGTATGAAGACGACCTGGTGGTGGATGTACGTAATTCGTTGCCGGATGAAGCCTTAAAAAGCGGCTCCACCGGTATTGGTTTGATCAACATTAAAGAACGGCTGGAGATGCTGTATAAACACCGGTATAGTCTTGTCAGCACTATTGATGGGCAGGAATACCGGACCACTCTGACTTTAAGGATAAATACGACAGCACATGGATAACACTTTAAAATGCATTATTGTAGACGACGAAGAAGGCGCTCACCTTGTATTGAAGCAGTATATCAAAAACCTGCATAACCTGGAGCTGGCCGGATCGTTTTTTACCGCGGTGGAAGCCATGGGTTATATATACAACAACCGGGTGGATTTGATTTTCCTGGATATCAATATGCCGGGACTGAGCGGGCTGGAGCTGTTGGAAACAATGTCTGATCCTCCGTTGGTAATACTAACGACCGCCTATCGGGAATATGCATTGGAAGGGTATAAATACCGGGTAGTGGATTACCTGGTGAAGCCATTCAATTTTCAGCGGTTTATGGCGGCCATAGATACAGTATATTCGCGGCTGCGACCAAAAATCACCGCCACGAACGAACCCAATTCTGCGCCCTCCGCTTTTGTAATGCTGAAAGTGGAAGGGGAAATTGTGAAGGTGATGTACGATCAGATCACCTATGTCCGCAGCTGGGGCAACTATGTGAAAGTCGTAACGAAACAGTCTACTTACCTCAGCCCAATCACCACTACAGAAATAGAACAAAAGCTGGACAAAGTCCGGTTCAGGAGAATTCACAAATCCTATATCGTGGCCATGAGCCGCATCAGCAAGATAACCGGCGGCCAGGTGGAACTTGACGACGGAACGATATTGCCCATCGGCACGACCTATCGCAGAGACCTGTTGGACAACTTTCAATGAGATATCCTTAAATTAGAGCAAACAGATGATAATATGACCAGCAGAAGCGAAACAGCCATGATGGACCTGATCCTTAGCGTAGCCGCAAAAGACCCGCGGATATTGGCCGTCTTACAGGACGGATCACGCTCCAACCCCAATGTGACACCGGATATTTTCCAGGACTTCGATATTATCTATGTGGTGGATGATCTTACGCCATTCCTGCAGGACCATAGCTGGGTGGATGTTTTCGGGGAGAGAATGATCATGCAGATGCCGGAGGACATGGAGCTGTATCCGCCGGCGCCGGAGCTGGAGGGCGCGTTCTCTTATCTGTTGCAGTTTAAAGATGGTAACCGTATAGATCTGGTGATGGTGCCACCGGACAAACTCGATGCTTTTACCGCAGACAGCTTATGTAAAGTACTCTGGGACAAGGCCGGCCTGTTTGTGGACAAACCACTTCCACCCGCCAGTGACGCCGGTTACATCGTGGAAAAACCTTCAGCACGTTCGTATACAGACTGCTGCAATGAATTCTGGTACACGAATGCCGGTCTGGCGAAAGGACTGTGGCGTGAAGAAGTGGTATTGGCCAAAGAGCTGATCAACCAGGTGGTACGTGGCGCGCTGATGCAGATGATGAACTGGTATATTGGTTGCCGTTACCGGTTTGCGGTAAATCCGGGCAAGTTTGGGAAATATTACCGGCGTTACCTGGAGCCGGAAGTGTATGATAAGTTTATGGCCACCTATAGTGAAGGCGACCTGCAAAGCATATGGCAGTCTGTTTACACTACCATGGACCTTTTCAGGGACATGGCACGGCTGGTAGCTGCGCAGCTGGGTTACACCTACCCTGAGGACTGGGACGCGAATGTAAGGGCTTATATGCAGCATGTACAGCAGCTGCCCAAAGATGCAACCAGCATTTATTGACTTTAAAACAAACCACATGGAAATAGGTATTGACAGCTTTGCTGCCACCAAATCACAAAGCAGCGGCCACAATGCGGCAGCTGATATGCAGGAAATGGACAATCTGCTGGAGCGGATCATCCTGGCGGACCAGGCTGGCCTGGCCGTGTTCGGGCTGGGGGAGCATCACCGCCGGGAGTTCCTGGATTCGGCCTCAGTGCTGATACTGGCTGCTGCTGCTGCCCGTACAAAAAACATTAAACTCACCAGCGCGGTAACGGTATTGAGTGCTGCTGATCCGGTGCGGGTATTTCAGAGTTTTGCCACGCTGGACATTATTTCCAAAGGAAGAGCGGAGATGGTGGTAGGCCGTGGGTCTTTTATTGAGGCCTTTCCGCTTTTCGGGTACAACCTGGATGATTATGACGCCTTGTTCACTGAAAAGCTGGACCTGTTGTTAAAGATAAGAGACCATGAGCGGGTGGACTGGAGCGGGAAGTTCAGGGCGCCGTTGCAAAATGCGCCTATTTATCCGCGGCCGGTGCAGCAGCCGTTGCCCATATGGGTGGGCGTAGGCGGTACGCCACAGTCATTTGTACGGGCAGGCATGCTGGGACTTCCTTTGATGGTGGCGGTGATCGGTGGGGAAACGCACCGGTTCAGGCCCTTAGTGGACCTCTACCGCGAAGCTGGTGCCAAGGCGGGTCATCCCGAAGAGCAGTTGCAGGTGGGATTGCATTCGCTGGGATATATTGCGCAAACATCGCAGCAGGCGAGGGACGAGTTTTTCCCGGGGTACGCGGAAGTGTTTACCCGCATCGGGAAGGAGAGAGGCTGGGGACCTGTGACACGCGCCCAGTTTGACGCGCAGAACGGTCCTACAGGAGCTTTGCTGGTAGGCAGCCCGCAGGAGGTGGCCGACAAAATCAGGCGTCATAGTGAGGCGCTGGGTGGCATCAGCCGGTTCACCTTCCAGATGGACAACGCCAACCTGCCACATGATAAGCTCATGAACTCCATTGAGCTGATAGGGAAAGAAATTGTTCCGTTATTGAAATAGTCCAGGAGGCTCCTGAGGATATTTTTTGACAATGATGTAAACGACTGCAACTTTTTCTGTTTCCAGTCGTCTTTATGGTGCAACATATGTTTGTTATAAATCTATCTAGACCATGAAATCATTATCTGTATTCCTTCTCCTCGCAGGATGGAGCATCACTGCATTCGCCCAACAGGTACCCGTCATCCGGGCTACCTCTAAAACCGTCAGCATAAAAGATGGGCCTACTTTTATGAAGAACACCTGGACCATCGAGCCGGAAACAAAACCGGACATTTATCGCACTTCAGCGAAGAAAGTGGTTTTTTATACGGATGTGGATTCTATTTCCGTTCATGTGAAGCCCGGCCAACAGCAGGATTTTTATATCCTCCTGAATGGTAAAGACTCTGCTTTGACGAGGGTGGAATTTCAGCCTTCCCGGCTGGAGATGTTGAAAAAGGCTAAAAAATACAACTATGCTGATAAAAGGGAACTGCCGGCATTTACTTACCTGTCTCCCGATGATGAGGCGCTGAAACGTATTCGCCGGGAACTTAAACTGGATTCCATTGCGGGCAGCGGTAATGAAATCTCCCAAATGATCAACCTGATGCACTGGGTACATGATATTATCCGGCATGATGGCAGCAGTAACAATCCTGCTGTAAGAAATGCCATCGGTATTATCGATGTGTGCAACAAGGAAAAACGGGGCGTCAACTGCCGTATGATGGCCACTGTATTGAATGAATGTTACCTCGCTATGGGTTTCAAATCCCGCTTTCTGACCTGCATGCCCAAAGAACTGAAATTCGACGACTGCCATGTGATCAACATGGTATATTCAACCGAAAAACAAAAATGGGTGTGGATGGACCCTACCTTCAACGCCTATGTGATGAATGAAAAAGGCGAAGTGCTGGGACCGCAGGAAGTACGCGAACGGCTGATCAACGGGCAGACCCTCATCGTGAACCCCGATGCTAACTGGAACCGGAAAAATTCTGCCGTTAAAGAACAATATCTCGACAACTATATGGCCAAGAACCTCTACCGTCTGGAATCTTCCGCTGCCAGTGGATATGACCAGGAAACACAGCAGGCAGGTAAATGGCTGACCTACGTACAGCTGGTGCCGCTGGACGGATTGAACCAGCAAAACACCAAATCAGAAAATCTGAAATGGAACTCCTACAAAACTTTGATCACCAACAACCCGGACGTTTTCTGGGCGAAACCATAATAACTCCCGGGGGCTAAAGCCCCGGGCGTTGATATTTGATACGTTTAAACAGCAGTATGAGTATCGCTATTGTCAGACATCCCACGGTGGACCAGACGACATTGGCGATACCATATCCTGCAATCCAATGCCCGCCTAACAGGGCGCCGGCCGTAACGGCAAGATTTCCGCAAGAAGTAAAAACACTGTTGATGAGTTCTGATGCCTGCGGCGCCGAAGAGGTGACCTGTATATTGCTGATCAGAAAGCCGCCGGCATGGACAAGCCCCCATATAACAACCAGCAATACCATTGGCATGAAACTGCCACCCAGCCAATATAACAGCAGGTGCACTCCTGACAGTAACAACAGGAACAACAGCGTGGTGAGGTAAGGTTGCCTGCTCATATATCTTCCTGCGAGATAATTACCACCAATGCCCACCAGTCCGAATAACAACAACATGATACTGATAGTGCCGCCTTGCATGTGGGATACCTGCTTTAGAAAATCCGCCATGTATCCGTAGGTGGAATACATCGCGGTGATGATAAAAAAGGCCAGCGGTAAATTGGTCCACAGGAGACTGTTACGGAAGATGTTTGTCTGTGGCCCGGTTACCTTGGGACTGCCTGCTGTCACCGGCGGTAGCCATATCTTTATGCCGATGAGGGCCAGCACATTAATAAAAGCCGTTATCAGAAAGGCCCCCTGCCAGTTGAGCATCGCGGAAATGAACGTGGCCAAAGGCACGCCCAATACGGTGGCGATGGTAAGGCCGGAGAAAATAATACTGACCGCTTTGGAGGTGTTTTGCTTATCACCGGTATTGATAGCTACCGACAATGCTATCGACCAATAAACCGGATGAAAAAAGGCGGGCAGCATCCTGATGATCAGCAGATGATAGAAACTGGTGGCGAAAGCAGAGAGCACATTCGCCACCGCAAAAATCAACAGTGAAAAAAGCAATAACGTCTTCCGGTTGATTTTTGAAAAGAGCATCATCATAAAAGGCCCGAAGAATGCCACGATCAGCGCGAAAGCGCTGAGCAGCCATCCGGCTTTGTCGATGGTGACATGAAAGGCCATTGCAATGTCCGGCAACACACCTATTACTCCAAATTCCGTAGTCGTAATACCAAAGACACCCAACGCCAGCAACCAAAGATCTTTTTCAGTACGCATAGAAAAATTTTTCCGGCAAAATTGCAGCGTGACTGTCTTAAAACTGTATACTGACGATTTAGTGAGGCACTTTCCATTTGGTAAGTATCCCTTTTCAGGAGAGGTTTTGTACTTTAGCGGGAAATAGCCGTATGCCTGAATTTTTTCACGATAAGAGGTTGTATTACACGCCGATCGAATTTGCGTTGGGCCATATCGGCGGAACGTGGAAAATGCCTATACTATGGCGTTTGCAGGAGAAGCCGCTACGGTTCAGTGAACTGAAAAAAGACATCCCGCATATTACAGATAAAATGCTGACCAGCCAGTTGAGAGAGCTGGAAAACAAAGACCTGATCAGCAGAATGGTTCATCCGGTAGTGCCGCCAAAAGTGGAGTACAGCCTGACGGAGAAAGGAAAGAAAACCATTCCTCTCATAGAGACGATCATGAAATATGGCTATGATTTAATTAAGGAGGCGGGCATTGAATACCCGCCCAAAGAAAGTTGATCACAGCTTCACTACCTTCTTAACGATCTGTTTCCCCTGGCCGCTCAGTACCAGCCAATACATGCCAGGCCGTACATTGGCCAGCGGTACTTCAAACTGTTGCCGTCCATTCAGTTTTTCTGTCCGTAGCACTTTACCTGCTGCATCCCGCAGCTCTGCCTGTTGCCAGGGCGTTGCCGTTTGTACCCGTATGTAATCGTTTGCAGGGTTGGGGGAAAGCGTCACGTTACTGGTGGAGGCCTCATGCCCTGCCATCATGGCCTGAAAGGTGGTGTTGCTGTTGCTGCAGACGAGTACCGGCCGCTGTGTGGAGTCGCTGCCTTCGCGGGAGGTGAAGATAGCGTCTGTTGTGGACCCTGCAAGCCCGGACACCAGTTTCAGTGTCAGGATGCCATCTGCCGCCTTCTCTGTGAGCGCGATATCTGTCACGTCCCATTCTGCGAAATTGCCTGCACCGCGTCCGGTGATGGTATCTACCGCTTTGATGACAGCGGGTTTGTTGCTGTCGGTGATGCCGGATTCCGTCCAGCTGTCGTTGCTCACGTACTGGGCGATCCAGGGCACGGTGGCGATGCCGGTATTGGCATAGTTCACATACATGCGCAGCTTCACCTGGTTGGTGCCTGCCGGCAGACCGCTAACGTTGAACTTCAGAAATATTTCCCGGTTGTAACTGGTGCCTGCGTCCTGTTTCAGTACAAGGCTGCCGGTGCCATAGTTGGTATTGTTATAGGTGCCGCCTCTGACATAAGCGTCTGCTATGGCAGTAACGGTGGACGCGGAATACACTGGTGTGTTATTATTGACATGATACACCGCTGTGGAACCGGCATACGGGCCGGAAGGCAGGCTGGCTGCCAGTTGCCGCGTTTGTGCAATGCCTGGCAAGGTCAGGTAAATATTGACCGGTGCGGAAGACTGCGCCGGATCTGCCACAGACACTGTCACATCTGTAGATCCGATACCGCGCAGCAGCAGGGCACAAGGCCGGTCAACCGTAATGGTCACGGAATCTTTATGAAAGGTGCCTGCCTGGTAAAACACCAGTTGCCGGATGTTGAGCCCCGCGTGGTATACGGCCTGTATATCGGCGGTGTTCTGTTCTATCCGTACGGCGGTGGTATCGTAGGTGTTCATGTCCTGCCCGGGAAGCACGTAGTAAGCGTAGCTGCCGTTCGCCGGTGCGGTGCCATGGTCCAGCCATAGCTGGAACACGTTCATGTTCTGTATGGTAGTACTGCCGCCGTTGTTGATACTTCTCCAGGTGCCTGACTGCGATTGCATGCTCAGTTGCAGCTGTCCGCCGGCAGGGAAATAATAACTGATGCCGTTATGCGTGATCCATTTGAGGGTATTGTTGTAACTGTATGTGCCGTTGCTGATGGTGCTGACGGCGCCGTTGATTTTCGCGGAAACGGTGCCGTTGAGCAGGCACTGGTTCACCGTAGTGTTAATGGGTTGTGCTGCCGTAGAGGTGATGCCGGCGCCCAGGCAAACCACTTCTTTATCAAAGAAGAACCAGGCTTTGCGTGCTTGCGTGCTGTAGTCGGAGAACTGCAGGGCAGACACGCCGTACAGCGAGTCAGACACGCCGCCTGCAAAGGCCGTCGTACCGAAATTGACGCCCCATGGGGACCGTACCGGGAAAGTGGTGATATATGGCACCGTTGTTCCGGGGATATGGCTCCAATCCCATACCGGGGGAATATTATAGTAATCATTGCCGTTGGCGGCAATATGGGTGGACCCGTCTGAGAGGTAGTAACCTTTCAGGTTTTCACCGTTGCCGTTTTCCTGTTTGGCGGTGCGGGTAGAAGTGAGGTGTAGCCCGAACAGGTAGCCGGTACGATGATGCAGCGTATAGTCGGAGCGCCAGAAATGCGTATGCAGCGCCGGTAGCTGATACCCCGGCGGCTGGGTACCGTTGAGCCGTGCAATGTTATCGTCGTACTCGGCCACGTTGGCGGTGTCCAGCACTTTAAGTTTTTGCAGCAGGCTGGTAACGCCTACCTGGAGATTGTTCTCCCGGCTGATACTGCGGCCGTTGGTGCCGAAGTCGATGTATTTGGAGCGCATGGCTTTGAGGAAACCATTGCGTACAAAGCCGCTGAAGATGGCCAGTTTGCTGCCGGAGAGCGCATAGGAGGTGCCTCGCAGGTAGTAGGCTACTTTTATCTCGCCGTCAACGAACACGGAGCCATAACCATAGATGTACAGTTGTGGTCCGTGTTGCTGGTAGGAGTAATCGTGCTGTATGCCTTCCGCGGTGGTGAGCACCAGCGGATAAAAGGCTTCGTTCACGCTATACTGCATCAATGAATCATTGGCGGTAAGGCAGGAACGGTACATGAAGTGGGTGGCTTCGTCCAGCTTGTTGGCCCCGGTTTGTTTGGTGGGGTTACCACGGCTCATCTGGGTGAGCAGCGCGTTGCGCAGGCTGCCCAGGCTTTGAGGCGCCGTCTCCAGCATAATCAGTATTTCGCCGATGCGTTGTGGATTGGAGATATCGTTATGGTACCAGTTCCAGCTTTTAGGATCGGTGGTGTTCCAGTAGGTCAGTGCATTGGCCATCGCGGTAAACAGCGTAGCGCTGTGATAGTAGGAGCTGGCCGGTTTCGTATAGGCTTGCGCGAAGGCTTTCACCCGGTTGATATGTGTGTCTGCTGTGTAGGTGGTGGAGCTGTAGGCGTAACTCACATCGGGCCAGGAGCCGTTGGCCTGCAAGGTGGCCAGCGTGGCGGTGACGTTGTTGTCCAGCGTGGTGGTATTGGAGGCCTGCGCAAGCAGTTCCTCCCGGATACGGTCCATGATGGTGGTATATTCCGTTTGGGCCGTTGCGCCGATGGTATGGAACAGCAGCCCGGCCAGGAGTAGAATTTTCATCTTCATAACAGTGGGATTTGTAACAAATCTACGGATACCGGCGCTGGCAGCGGGGTGGTTTTTCAGAGAGAATAGGGGGAATTTTCACAATTCCGGCGTTTCGGCGAACTCAGAAGGCGTTTTCCCGAACTGTTTTTTGAACTCCCGGGAGAAATATTTACGGTCGTTGTACCCCACCATATAGGCAACCTGGTAGACGGTATGCTGACGGGTACGGATCAACGCCGCGGCCTTTTTGAGGCGCAGCGATTTCACAAAGTCATTCACCGACATATTGGTGACGGCCTTCAGTTTCTTATACAGCACTGGCTGGCTCATGGCCACCTTGCGGGCCAGCATCTCCACGCCGAAGTCCGGATCATCCATATGTTCTTCCACGAGGGCTATGACTTTTTCCAGGAAAGCATTGTCCAGGCTGTTGGGCAACGGGTCGGGGACGACTGCTTCCGTTTGCAGCTGCCGGCTGTAACGTTCGCGCATCTTTTCACGGGAGGCGATCAGGTTACGGATATTCAGTGCCAGCACCCTGGTACTGAATGGTTTGGTGAGATACAGGTCGGCGCCGGTTTCGAGGCCGCTCACATGATCGGCCTGTGAACTTTTGGCGGTGAGCAGCACTACCGGAATGTGACTGGTGCGTTCGTCGGTTTTAAGGGCTGTGCAGAATTGCAGCCCGTCCATTTCCGGCATCATCACATCGCTGATAATAATGTCGGGGATCTGTGTGGTGGCGGCAGCCAGGCCGGCGGCCCCGTTTTCACTTTCCAGTACCTTGTATTGTTCCTGGAAGGTTTGACGGATAAGGGCGCGCAGCTCCGGATTATCTTCCACAATGAGAACGGTAAAAGGCTGCGGGGTATCGGTAGCAACGGTATCTGCTGCTTCTGCGGACAATGGCATTTTCAGCGGTGCGGCCGGCAGCGCGGGCTCTCCGCCAACGGTGTGCTGCGTGCCCCCGAAATGCCGGAAGCCTAAAGGAAGACTAACGGTAAAGCAGGTACGGCCTTCTTGCGCTGCGACAGAGGGTTCACTTTCTACTGTCAGTGTGCCTTTGTGTTGCTCCACAATATTTTTGGACAACGCCAGCCCGATACCGTAACCGGTGTTTTGCAGGCCATGGTCCTGTACCTGGAAAAAATTGGTGAACAGCTTGTCCAGGTATTCGGGAGCGATACCGCGACCGTTATCGGTGACGGTGATCACCATGTTTTGTTTTACCTGGGACACATGCAGTTGTATACGGCCGCCGTCGGGCGTGAATTTAAAGGCGTTGGTCAGCAGGTTGAAGAACACTTTCTCCAGCTGTTCCCGGTCGAAGTAAACCAGCGCATGTTCCACATCATGCCGGAAAGCGATGCTGATATTACGGTCCAGCGACAGCTCCCGGAAACTGCTGTAGATCTGATCGAGGAAGGGTATCAGGTCTTGTTCCTGCACATGCAGCGTCAGATGGTTGGTCTCCGCCTTCCGGAAATCCATCAGCTCATTTACCAGCTTCAGCAGCCGGTCGGCGTTGTTGCGGAGCTGCGACAGCGTGGCCTGTAACGGGTCGTCCTTCTTCAGGGTGTCTATCATTTTCTCCACTGGCACCAGCAATAAGGTAAGGTGTGTCCTGATTTCATGAGACACATGGGTGAAGAAGTTCAGTTTCACCTGGTGCAATTCTTCTTCTTTGTGCAGCAGGGCCCAGAGGAAAAAGAAACGGGTGACGAGGAATATCAGTAAAATGACCCCCATTGCATAAATGGCATAGGCCCACCAGGTGCGCCAGAAAGGGGGAAGGATGGTGATCTCCATTTTGGCAGGTTCGCTCCATATGCCATCATTGTTGGCGCCTTTCACCCAGAATGTATAATGGCCGGACGATAAATTGGTGTAAGTGACGGCAGGGTTGGCGGTCTCTATCCAGTTGCCGTCACCGCCCTCCAGCCGGTAGGCGTAGCGGTTTTTGTTGCTTTTGATATAATTGAGCAACGCAAATTCCAGGGTGAACACATCCTGGTTGTATTGGAAGCGCAGCGCCCGGGTATGACTGATATCCTTTTCCAGCAGGTTGTCTTTTTGACCGATGCCCACCGGGTTGTTGAACAAACGCAGGCCGGTAAAGCGGATCGGCGAGGGGTGGGTGTTAGTGATGATTTTTTCCGGATAGAAACTGGTGATGCCGTTATACCCGCCAAAGAGGAATTCACCCCGACTGTCGCGCAGGAAAGAGTTGTAGTTGAACACGTTGCCGGCAATGCCATCGCTGACGGTATACGTCTGGAACTTGTTACGGGCGGGGTCCAGCCGGGCCAGCCCGTTATGGGTGCTGATCCACAGATAATGCTGGTCATCTTCCAATAGCCCCAGCACATTGTCATTCGGCAGGCCGTCTTTCTCCCTGTAATGTGTTGTTTGTTGCAGGTCGGCGTTGTATCTGACCAGCCCTCCGAAATACAGGCTTACCCAGATATTGTGTTTTGAATCTTCCTGGATGGAATTGATATATCCCTGTTGTAATACCCGCGCGGAATCCCCTTCCAGCACATACAGGCCGCTGATGGTGCCTACCAGGATGCGGTGACGGGTATCTTCCAGGATATAACGGATAGACTGCCGCCTGGCGATGCCCATGATCACGGTGTCTGCCTGCTGCTCCAGTTCAATGCCTTTGCGGTGGAACAAATACAGCTGCACGTTGGTGCCTACCCAGAACCGGCCCCGGCTGTCTTCCAGCACGGAGGTCACCTCCCCTGAAAAGGTGGCAGGGTCTTTAGGGTTGTAGAGATAACGTCTGAAACCGCCGTTCTGCAACAGGTTCAGCCCACCGCCGTGGGTGCCGGTCCAGATATGGTGGTCTTTGTCTTCATACACTACCTTCACCAGGTTGGAACCGAGGCTGGCGGCATTGTTGACCTCATGTTTATAATAGGTGAAGCGGCCGGTGGCACGGTCATAATAATTGAGGCCGCCGCCTTCAGTGCCTATCCAGTAATTGTGGCGGGCATCTTCGTGTATGCTGCTGATCACGTTGTTGCTGATGCCATCCAGGGGAGGATGTTGCTGCCAGGCGGTAAACGAGCCGCCATCGGGGCGCACCATGTTCACACCGCCGAAGTAGGTACCTATCCAGATGGTGCCATTGTTATCTTCATAAATACTGTGGATGGAATTCTGGCTAAGGCTGTTGTTGTTGTGCGGCTCCTGCTGGTAGTGGCGGCCGCTCATGGTGACGGGATCTATAATGCTGAGGCCTTCCTGTGTACCGATCCACATGTTACCGGCTTTGTCGGGGACTATGCGCCTGACTATATTATTAATGATCACGGGCTGGGCCAGTAACGAAAAACGACCGGTGGCCGGATCATATATATTAATACCGCCGGTTTGGGTGGCAATCCACAACCGGCCGAATTTATCTTCTGTGATGGCGGTGATGAAGTTCATCGCGAGACCTGAGGTTTGCCCGTCTTCATGCCGGAAGGTCTCTGTTTTGTCACCGGTCATTTTAGTAAGGCCTTTATTGGTGCCTATCCAGATGTTGCCGTGGCGGTCTTCGTACACGCATTTCACTACGTAGCCGGCGATTTTTCCCGGTGTGAACTGTACCAGCCGTTTACCATCCTGGAGGAAAAGCCCGTTGTTGGCGCCTATCCAGCGACGGCCTTTACTGTCTTCATAAATACAGTTGATATTGGTACGGCGGGGAGGGGGTTCCAGTGTTATGCGTTCAAAGCGGTCATGTACCGGGTCGTATTTGGCCAGTCCGCCGGTAGTGCCTATCCACAGGGTATTGTGGCGGTCGCGGTACATGGTCATGATCTGATTGTCCGGCAGGGAAGTGCTGTCTTCCGCATGGTAGCGGTATATTTTGAAACGGAAACCGTCGTACCGGTTGAGGCCATAATGGGTGCCTACCCAGAGGAAACCCTGCTGGTCCTGCATAATAGACAGCCCTGCGTTGTGTGACAGCCCGTCTTCTACCGTAAGATGTGAAAATGTGATGTCCTGCCCGCTGCTTTGAAAAAATACAGCCGGGACCAACAGGCATAAGAACAGGAAACACCGCCAAATCATGCTCTAATATAAGCATTGTATACACCCCCGTGGGATTTTTTTATCCCGGAAGATGTTTTTATTATTTTGATAATCAGTAGGTTGGGGGAGGATTTATAAAATTCACCCCATTCATTTAGGATTGTCCCCCTGCAATCTGACCGCGTTACAACATATTTGTGCGTCAACCAGAATTCCTTTCAATTCCACTCTTATGAATATGAGATGCCAATCATCCTGTAAGGGAAGACTATCCCGCTTCGCCTTCAGTAGTTTTCTAGTGGGGATCATGTGGGTATTGATAGTGCCGCTTTCCCTGTTCGCGCAACAAAAAAAGACCGTGTCCGGTATAGTGAAGGACAAAGACGGTAATCCGCTGGTAGGCGTGACCGTGATGGTGAAGAATGACAAAACGGGCACCAGTACCAATGATGCGGGCCGTTTTGTGATTGCCGCCGCGCCGGGCGCCACGCTGGTATTTACTTTTATCGGGTTTGAAAAAACAGAGCAGCCGGTGGATAACCGGACCGAGTACAATGTCCGGCTAAAGGACCGGGTAGGTACGCTTAACGATGTGGTGGTAGTAGGATATGCGTCTGTGCAACGTAAAGACCTGACCGGCTCTGTGGGCAGTGTGAACATGAAGGAGTTTGAGAAAGCGCCGGTGAAGTCATTCGATGAAGCGCTGGCCGGCCGTGTGGCCGGTGTGGCGGTAGCCAGCAACGACGGGCAACCCGGCTCCGTTGCCAATATCGTGATCCGTGGCGCCGGCTCCATCACGCAAGACAACTCGCCGCTGTACGTGATCGATGGTTTTCCTACGGAAAGCTCCAACGCCAACGCCATCAGTCCTGCTGACATCGAATCCATCGATGTATTAAAAGATGCCTCTGCCACGGCCATTTACGGCGCCCGTGGTTCCAACGGCGTAATTCTTATCACCACCAAAAAAGGCAAATCGGGCGCGCCACAGGTGACCTACAACGGCTACTATGGCTGGCAGCAGATCCCTAAGAAAATACCGCTGCTGAACGCTTATGAGTTTGTCCGGTATGTAGGCGATATCAATCCGTCGATGTATGATTCCATTTATCTCGCCGGCGGCGTGAAACTGGAAGACTACCGCAACAAAGAAGCCATCGACATGCAGGATTATATTTATCGGGTTGGACAGAACCAGAACCACGATATCGCCGTCCGTGGCGGCAACGATAAAACCCGGTATTCGATATCGGGCAATTTCAACAACCAGCGGGGCATCATCATCAACAGCGGGTTTAAGCGTTACCAGGGCCGTTTCTCGCTGGACCAGACCGTGAGCAGCAAGCTGAAAGTAGGCATCAACGCCAACTATGCCTATAACGAAAGTTATGGTATCCCTGTTTCCGCCACCAACTTTTACGCTTCCGCCACCACGCTCTATTCCGTATGGGGTTTCCGGCCTACCAACAGTATTGCGGGGAGAGACAGTGCAGCGAACCTGATCGATGATTTTTATGATCCGGGCAATGAGATCGCCAATAACCAGGACTATCGGGTGAACCCCTTACAGAATATACAGAACCAGTATACCGTGACGAGGGTCAACAACCTTATCGCTAATGCATATGCGGAATATGCCATCACCAAAGACCTTACCCTGCGTATCGCTGGCGGCATCAACACCGTGAATAACGGGACCGATATCTTCAATAATTCCAAAACACAGTCAGGCAGCAAGTGGAATTCCAATGGTGTCAACGGCAGCGTAGAGTACATACCTACTTCATTGTGGCGTTCCGAGAATGCGCTTACGTATCGTAAGCGCTGGAACAAAGTGCATAACCTGACGGTGTTGGGCGTATTTGAAGCGCAGGGCTACAAAATGTCGCGGCGTAAGTTCTCTGCCAACCAGGTACCCAACGAAGACCTCGGCATGGACGCGCTGGACCTGGCCGCACCGGCCAATACCTCGCTGATATCGCTGAGTTCCCGGTGGACCATGGCCTCCGGAGCGCTGCGGGTCAACTACGATTACAACTCCAAATACCTCTTTGCCGCTTCTGTTCGCGCGGACGGCTCCTCCAAATTTGCACCAGGCAACAGATGGGGTTATTTCCCCGCCGTATCGGCCGCCTGGCGTTTCAGCAGCGAAGCGTTCATGAAAGACCTCCGCTTTATTTCGGATGCTAAAATCAGGCTGGGATATGGCGCTTCCGGTAACAACCGCGTGACCGATTTTGCCTACCTGTCACAGTTGTCACTGACCAATATGCAGTACTGGTATTCCACGGGCAACGGTCCGTTAGGCATCGGCGCGGTGATGTCTACTGCCGCCAATCCCAATCTGCGCTGGGAAACCAATGAACAGACCAATATCGGCCTGGACCTGGCTTTCCTGAAAAACAGGCTTAGCCTCACGGTAGACGTCTATCAGCGGACCACCAAAGACCTGCTGCTGTTGGCTGCATTGCCCTATGCACATGGCATTGAGAGCGCACAGGGTTTTAAAAACGTCGGCAAATTACAGAACAGGGGCCTCGAAATCACGCTGGCCGGTACCGTGGTCGATAAAAAAGACTTCTCCTGGAACAGCAACTTTAACATCAGCTTCAATCAAAACAAAATATTATCACTGGCAGAAGGGCAGCAGTCTATCCTGTCCGGCTCCGGTACTTTCTTCAATACCACTTACTCCGGGCTGTTCCCTTATATCTCTGTGATCGGAAGGCCGCTTGGTGAAATGTACGGCCTGGTGTTCGATGGTGTATACCAGTACGCCGATTTTGATGTGATGCCCAACGGTACCTATCTGTTGAAGCCGGAGGTGCCCACCAACGGCGCCGCGCGGAACGCGATCCGTCCGGGTGATATCAAATACAAAGACCTGAACGGCGACTTGCAGGTGAACAACCAGGACTATACGATCATTGGCAGCGGTCTCCCCAAACATACAGGCGGTTTCAGCAACGATTTCCGTTACCGCAATTTTGACCTGAATATCCTGCTGCAATGGTCTTACGGCAATGATATCATCAACGCCAACCGCTACGTGTTTGAGGGTGGTATCGTCAACAATCCCAACCTGAACCAGTTTGCCACCTACAAAGACCGCTGGACACCGACCAATCCCAGTAATACGCTGTTCCGCGCCGGTGGCATGGGCAATGCCGCTTACTCGTCCCGTGTGGTGGAAGATGGATCTTATCTGAAGCTGAGGACCGTATCGCTCGGATATAATTTCCCCGGTGCCTGGCTGAAACGTGCTAAAATAAAGGGCATACGTATTTACGGTTCCGCACAGAACATATACACCTGGACCAAATACTCCGGTATGGACCCCGAAGTAAGCGCCAGGCCCGGCAACCTCACGCCCGGATTTGATTACGCCGCCTATCCGCATTCACTGTCTTATGTGACCGGCTTAAACGTAACCTTCTAAAACGATGAACATGAAACGTATCTGCATTTTCGCATGTATCGCCATAGCAGGACTTACCGCCTGCAATAAATTCCTCGATACCAAACCGACGGATTTTTATACGCCCGACAACTATTACCAGAATGAAGTTCAGCTGCAACAGGCGCTGAACGGCGTATACAGTGACCTGATGCGCCCGGAGCTGTATGCGCAGGTGATGGGCTTCAACTTCGTGTCCACCACCGACGAAGTGATGGCCAACCGCACCGCCGATGGCGATGCCCGCGGCCTGCGTTACAACTATGACGCGTCGCTGGTGCATGTGGCCAATATCTGGAAGTATGCCTATGTGGGCATCAACAACATCAATGTGTTGTTGCAGAACATCGACAAACCGGTGATGGACCAGGGCAAGCGTAATATCCTCAAAGGACAGGCGCTGTTTCTCAGAGGCTTTTTCTATTTTATTCTTACCAGTAATTATGGTGATGTGCCACTGGTACTGCGCCCGCTCGCTATCAATGAAGTAAACATGGCCGCGGCCAAACAGGCAGACGTGTATGCGCAGGTAGAGAAAGATATGAAAGACGCAGAGGCGCTGCTGAAAGATTATACCGTAGTACAGGCGAAATTTAATGACGTGGTGACGCTGACCGCCGTACAGGCCATGCTGGCAAGGGTATATATCTACTGGGCCGGTTATCCGCAGAACAATACCGCCAAATACCAGGACGTCATTACCTATACCGATAAAGTGATCAATTCCGGTCTTCATGCATTGAACCCCGACTACCGCCAGATATTTATCAACCTGGCCAAAGACCTGTACGATGTAAAAGAGAATATCTGGGAGCTGGGCTCACTGGGCGCTGCCGCGGGCGTGGTCAATAAATCCGGCAATGATATCGGCAACTTCGTAGGCATACAGTCGGCCCTTACTGCCGCAGATTCCACCTCCTATAATGCCGCCGCCTGGGTATGGGTGACTAAAAAACTGTTTGACGCCTACGAAGTTGATCCTAACAGCACTGCCACGCCTAACAAGGCTTCGTTGGATATCCGTCGTGACTGGAACTGCGCCAATTATATTTACAACGGCACCAATCCCCGCGTAAAAGCCGCCAGGCCTAATATCTGGCAGATGTGCGCCGGTAAGTTCAGAAGGGAATATGTGCCGCAGTCTATCCGCAATACTAACGGTGCCGCAGGTACGTATAATATCAACTGGCCGATGATCCGTTACTCCGATGTATTGCTGATGCGCGCCGAAGCAGAGAACTATGTGAATGGCCCCGCTAACGCCTATACGTATATCAACCAGGTGCGTAAAAGAGGTTACGGCCTGCTGAACGGCAACGTGGTGAAGTCTGTTTCCATTGTGAATGCCGGTTCGGGGTATACCGTACCGCCGGTTGTCACCATCACCGGCGGCGGGGGTAACGGCGCTACAGCCACCGCCATCCTCACCAGCGGTAAAGTAACGGGCATCTATCTTACCAGTCCCGGTGCATTAACGCCTGGCGCTTATTATTCTTCCGCGCCGGTAGTGGTAGTGGGCACTTTCTGGACGCCAGGTGTCAGCTATACCGCCGGTATGCAGGTCACCAATGGCGCTAATCTGTACACCGTTACTACAGCAGGCACTTCTACCAACACGGCGCCCACGCATACCAGCGGCGCTTCCAGCGCTGCGGTGACCGGAGCGGTGTTCACTTATGCCGGCGCAGCGGCTACCGCCACTGCCACCATTACTACCGGTACTGAATCCGACCTGACGCCCGGCCTAAGCAAAGAAGCGTTCCAGCTGGCCATCCGCGATGAAAGGATGCGGGAGCTGTGTTTTGAAGCATTGCGCAAGGCAGACCTGATACGCTGGGGGCATTTTGTGGCAGATATGCAGGAGTTCGCCGCCTGGGCCACCAGCAACGGCGCCGGCGTAACGGCCACCGGCAATCCCAACGGGCTGCAGGGCATCCGTAACGTAAGCCAGCGTCATGTGCTGCTGCCCAAACCGACCTATGAACTTAACCTTAACCGTTTACTGGTACAGAACGAAGGCTGGTAATTCAAAAATCAACACACATGAAAAAATCACTCATCATACTCTTCGCATTGGCTGCCGTGGCCTGTTCCAGGAAAATGCAGGTAGACAGGCCGGACTTCGGCGTGTCCCTGGACCCGGCCCGCCGGGTGGCCGATACTTTTGTGTACCGCCTCGGTGACTCCACCCGGTTTCAATTCAACGGCTCCGTAGGCAACATCGCCTTCTATTCCGGTGAAACAGGCAAACGGTACGACAGCCGTTCAACCACTTATCAACTCGGCAAAGTGACGCTGAGCTTCTCTTCCAAATCGGAGTTTGGCGCACAAACCAACACGTTGCAGGTGCTGGCCACCAATAACCTGCCCGGTTTTGATTCCGCTTCCGTGGTGAATGCTGCCTGGAAAGATATCAGTTCCCGCGGTAAACTGGCCACCAGCGCTACCGTGGTGCCCTTTGGCACAGCCGATCTTACAGACCTGGTGGGCAACGCCAATGACTCGCTGTTTATCGCGTTCAAATACAGCGGTGTAACGGGTACGACCCAACGTACCTGGACCATCACTGATTTCTCCGTAAACAATGTACTGGCAGACCGGAACATAGCACTCAGCACCGTGGCGGCTGATGTGGCGTACTGGACACGTTACGGTAACGTATGGGACCCCGCCAATGGCCGCTGGACGCCCTCCGCCACCGATCTTAAAATCACCGGCGGCAATGCGTCCGCCGCTACTAATACCAGCTGGATCATCACCAGGCCGCTATACGTGGGCCGCATAGCGCCCGATGTCAGCACCGGCGTAAAAAGCATCAACGAACCAGACAAAACGGAGTATGTTTACGTATATCCGGCCCCGGGAGTATACCGGGCTACTTTCATCGCCTACAACCATACAGTGGACGAGGAAAAAAGCACTATCCGTGAATTTATCATTAAAGTGACACCATAAGAATTATGAAACCATGGCTTTGTTTGGCGGTAGCCGCAGGACTGACGGCTTACACCTCTTTTACAGAAAAGGATTTTATCAACAGTAATACCGGCTTTGCGCGGCAGCAGTTGACGCATATGTTGCACGAAACGGAAACCCGCGACAGCCTGGCTTTTCCCCGCACCACCGATAAAGCCGGGAAGATGACCACTACCTCCATGTACGACTGGACGCCCGGCTTTTTCCCCGGCTCGCTCTGGTATGCATATGAGTTGACAAAAGATCCGGTGCTGCGGCAGCAGGCGGTCCGCTGGACAGAAAAACTGGCGCCGCTGCAACATTTTACGCAGCACCACGACCTGGGGTTTATGATGTATTGCAGCTACGGCAACGCCTATCGGTTGACCGGCAACCCAGCTTACCGCGACATCCTTGTGCAGGGCGCACGTTCGCTCAGCACCCGCTACAACCCCGTCACCAAAAGCATTAAATCCTGGAATGCCTTTAAATCCTGGCATGGAGAACAGATGTACCGCTATCCGGTGATCATCGATAACCTCATGAACCTGGAATTGCTGTTCTTCGCATCCAAAGTAACCGGTGATACCAGCTTCCGGCACATCGCTGTCAGTCACGCAGAGACGGCCATGCATAACCAGATACGGCCGGACTATAGTTCGTATCACGTAGTATGTTACGATACTACCAATGGCAAAGTGCTGGCGCGGGAAACGGCACAGGGATATGCAGATAATTCCACCTGGGCGCGTGGCCAGGCCTGGGGCATTTATGGTTTTACCATGATCTACCGGGAAACAAAAGATCCGCGCTTCCTGAAAACAGCCACAGGTATGGCCGACTGGTTCCTCAACAGCAAAAACCTGCCGAAAGACAAAGTGCCCTATTGGGATTTTAACGCACAGGAAAAAGGATACGCCCCAGGGATGCGGTCTAATGCAGTCAACGTAAAAACAAAATACCGCGACGTGTCTGCCGCAGCCATTGTGGCTTCAGCGCTGTTTGAGCTGAGTGGTTATGTAGATGTTGCCAGGGGCGCAAAATACCGTCAGGCTGCCATTGACATGTTGCATGTACTGGGCAGTCCGGCTTATCGTGCGCCTGAAGGAGCCAATGGCAATTTTATCCTCATGCACAGCGTAGGCAGCATCCCGCATAATAATGAGATCGATGTGCCGCTGGTATATGCAGATTATTATTTTCTGGAAGCGTTGCAGCGATATAAAAATTTATAACTCCTGTTGTACCACAGTAAACATAAAAAGAGCAGAAATCAGGTTAACGGTAGAAGATCTCTTTTAACCAATATTCGCTTATTTTTAAGATATGATTTCAGGAGCTTCTTCTATTCCCAAATACTCTCTGGAGCAGTCCGGTGGACGGAACAATCTTTTTGACATTCGCCGGATAGGCACGGATTCCAGGGAGATGCCGTCCATTTTGCTGTCGCCGCACCGTAAGGATTTTTACATGCTGGTGCTGGTAGAGGAGGGTAGCAGCCGCCATTGGGTGGACATGCACCCTTATACGCTGAAGGCGGACACGTTTTATTTCACAACGCCGCACCAGGTGCATGTGAAAGAAGAACAGGAACCGATGAAAGGTATGGTGCTTTATTTTACCGAAGGCTTCCTGGACGCGGCTGCTAACCAGCAGATCAGGCAGCTGCCTGTCATCCAGAACCCGGACAATGGCCATGAGATGCCGTTGGAGAAGGAAGATGTGGCGTATGTCCGCGATATCATGCTGCGTATGGCGGAGGAATATGAACAGCGGCCTGACTGGCACAGTACCATGTTACAGGCTTATCTGCACGTGTTGCTGATTTATCTCAGCCGTTTGTATACCCGACAGTTTACCACCAGTGAAAAACGCCCCGGACGTCAGTTGCTGAAGAAATTCCTGGGCCTGATAGAATCAAACTACACACAACATCACGAAGTGGCGGCTTATGCCGGGTTATTGAATATTACTGCCGGCCATCTGGGGGATGTTGTCCGTGAGCAGAGCGGCCGGTCGGCTATTGAGCACATCCATGCCCGCCTGCTGCTGGAAGCCCGGCGCATGCTTTTCCATACTGACAGTTCTATCAAGGAGATTGCGTTTGCGCTGGGATTTGAAGACGCCTCTTATTTTAACCGTTTCTTTAAACGGGGCTGTCAGCAGACGCCGCTGGCCTTCCGGACAGCCGCCCGGGAAATGTACCATTGATCCCGCAAAGTGTACCGTTGCGGCGACAGGCATACCGGTAATTTTGCGGTCTAACATGTAAATAGGTCATCCATGAAGACAGCACTCATTACAGGAGCAAATAAAAGCATCGGCTTTGAAACCGCCAGGCAACTACTGGACGCAGGCTATTTTGTATACATCGGCAGCCGCGATGTGGCAAGGGGAGAGGAGGCTGCTGCGCAGCTGGGATCGGAAAATACCGCTGTTGTGCCGCTGGACGTAACAGATGCCGGCTCCATCCATGCGGCCCGCCAGCTGATAGGACGTACCACAGACAAACTCGATGTGCTGATTAATAATGCAGGTATCAGGGGCGATTTTCCCCAACTCCCCACATCTGCACCGGTATCGACTATACGAAGTGTTTTTGAAACCAATTTTTTCGGCGCCATTGAGGTTACCCAAACCTTTATGGACCTGTTGCGGAAAGCTCCCCATCCCAGGATCGTGAATGTTACTTCCGGCCTTGCTTCACTTACATTGCACAGTGACCCGTCATGGATGTACTATCCCATCAAAGGCGCTGCCTATGGCCCGTCTAAAACAGCGCTCAATGCCTGGACGCTCGCACTGGCTTATGAACTGCGCGACACTGCTTTTAAAGTGAATGTGGTGGACCCCGGATATACCGCTACGGATTTTAATGAACACAGAGGCACCGGCACCGTGGAAGATGCCGCGGCAATAATAGTCCGCTTCGCTACACTCGATGCGGATGGCCCGACTGGTAAGTATTACAGCAATGACAGGGATGGAGAGGAAAGTCCGTGGTAAAAGAATGACAACCGTTAATTGGCTTCCGTATATTTTTTGTAATTGTCCAGGATAGCCTGCCATCCGGCTTGTTGCATCTCGGCCGGGTTCTCATCTTCCGCGTCGAAGGTAACGGTAACGGCTGTATTGTTTCCCTGGCCTTCAAACACAACTTCCGCAGCACGGCCGTCGCCCATCACATAGGTAAAACTTTTGCCGTTGTCGATGTTGTTGTAGATGGCTTCAAAGTCAAATCCCCAGCTGCCGTCTTTGGCTTCCATGCGTGCGTTGTATTTGCCGCCAACCCTTAAGTCGTTGCTGGCGCTGGGGCAATGCCAGTCGTCCGATGCAAAATTCCATTTGGTGATATGTTCCGGCTGGGTGTAATACTGCCAGGCTTTCCGGGCGTCTGAAGCCACAATCGTTTGAACGCTAATTTTGGTCATATACTATCAATTTATAAGTTACAAATGCACCCGGGCTTTTGAGCTATAATGTAAGCTGAATGTAGCCCGGGCTTCTTGAATTAAAATGTAAGCTGAACGTAGCCCAGGGCTTTAGCCCTGGGACTCCAGCAGTTCATCCAGTTTTTCAAGCGTTAATTTCATGCCCTCTTCCATACCCATCTTAATCACGGTTTCGAGGTCGTTGAGCGATGCATAGGAAACGACCGTTTCCACGAGCGCATTTTCGCCTTTGTCCTGGAAACGCACGTCCCATTTGGCGCGCGGCAGTGCAGGGTTGATATCGCCGTTATCATCACAGAAAGCGTCCAGCGCGGTGTAATAGTCAATCGGATGGATTTTCTGGTAGTCTGTACGTCCCCAGTATTCTTTGCCTTCAGGGTCTACCATGGCATACAGCCAGTAACCACCTTCCCGGAAGTCCATGTGTTTGGTCTTTGTGGTGAATGGTTTGGGGGCAAACCACTTGTCCAGCAGTTCACTTTTCGTATAGGCGTCCCATACCAGTTGGCGTTTGGCCCGGAACTCCCGGCGGATGGTCATTGTGTTTTTGTCCTTGTCTACCAGGAAATCAAATTGCAGGTGGATGCTCATGGTTGCTTATTTAAATTGGATAATAGAGTGTCAAGTTGATTGAAACGATCTTCCCACATACGGCGGAATTGTTCCAGCCAGATGTCTATCTCTTTCATTTTCTTCAGTTCCAGTTGGTAATAGATCTCCCGGCCCCGGTGCTCCTGGCTGACCAGTTCACATTCCGCCAGGATTTTCAGGTGTTTCGATACCGCCTGCCGGGTGGTGTCAAAATGGGCCGCTATGGCGTTGGGTGTCAGCGCCTGCATGGCGATAAGCACCATGATGGCCCGTCTTGTAGGATCTGCTACTGCCTGAAATATATCTCTTCTCATGTGCAGGATTTTAATATGGCAACCGTTTGGTTGCAAATATATGTGCAACTAATTGGTTTCGCAAATTATTTTTTTGTTGACAGGCGAAAATTTTGGCTTTCGCGTTTTCGTTTTCTTACAATTCCAGGCCGTGGCGGCGAAGCATCTTTGTGTCATCAAACAAAAAAAATAAGTTTATGACACAAGCTACCATACTGATCACCGGCGCGACCGGAAATGTAGGGACACAACTGGTAAAGAAACTGGCTGCCGCCGAGGTACCTTTTAAAGCGATCGTTCGCAACGGGGATAATAGCACTTACCTGAAAAGCCTTCCCCTGGCTGAGATCATCCAGGCTGACCTGGCTGACGCCGAGGCCGTCAGTGAAACCCTGCAGGGCGTAGATAAAGCCTTTCTGCTCACAAATTCATCTGAACAGGCAGAGGCGTTGCAACTAAATTTTGTGACCGCCGCACAGGCTGCAGGGGTGCAACACATCGTTAAGTTGTCGCAGTTTGCAGCGGCGGAACAGTCGCCTGTCCGCTTCCTGCGTTACCATGCCCGCGTGGAGAACAAGATCAAAGAACTGGGCATGGCTTATACCTTCCTCCGGCCCAACCTGTATATGCAGGGACTCCTGGCCTTTGCGGACTACATCAAAAAAGACGGACAGTTTTATGCCGCCGTGGGAGGTGCTGCCATCAGCGCGGTGGACGTACGCGATATCGCAGCGGTGGCGGCCTGTGCGCTCACTACAGCAGGGCACGAAAACAAGATCTACGATATCACTGGCGGAGAAGCGCTCACACATGGTCAGATGGCGGACATACTGACCAAAGTGTTGGGGAAACCGGTGAAGTTTATTGACGTAAGCCCAGAACAGATGGAAGGTGCGGTGAGGGCTGCCGGATTCCCTGAATGGCAGGTAGGTGGCTTAATTGAGGACTATGCGCATTATGCAAGGAACGAAGCGGTGATTGTGAGCCAGGCGGTGCCGGAGGTGACCGGTCAGGCGGCAATTAGCTTTGAGCAGTTTGTGCAGGATTATAAAGCAATGTTCATATAAAACAACGGCAGCAGTAACACTGCTGCCGTTGTAGATTTATTTTCCCTCCAATACAGGAATCAGGTGTTCCCAGTTCAGTTGTTTGGCATAGTCCAGGGCTGTTTTCCCGGCGTTAGTTTGTTTGGAGGTATCGGCGCCATGTTCCAGCAACACTTCCACGATGCTGAGATTGCCGGCAATGGATTCTTTATGCAGTAATGTAAAACCGGCATCGTCTGTTGCGTTCAGCTCTCCGGGGTTCTGTTTCAGGAAGTCTACAAAGCTGGGCTTCATGTTTTTGCTCATCGGATGTTCGATGAGGTTCTCCGGATTTTCTTCCTGCTTGTTGACGATGAGCACATGGTTGTAGTCACCGAATTCGAGGCCCCAGGCTTCATCATGTTCCTGCCGTTCCTCTTCGGTCATACCCGCGCGCATAGCCTGCATGGTGAAGCCGCCGTAGGTACGGTCGTTGATGGCAAACAGCCAGTCGCTGATCTGGCTTACCGGTACACTGATTTCATCGCCATTGTTCACGTTGGTCAGTTCGTTCGGATCGTTGATCAGGATACCGTAGATGGTATCGCCATCAAAATTAATATCGTTGATCCACATGTGTTCTACTGTTGGTCTGTCAGCACCGGGGAACTGTTGGGAGAACGCCACTTTTACGCAGGCCACGTTCAGGCCGGGAACAATACGGCGATGTTCCCAGGAAAGTTCCCGCCAGAAATATTTAAAAGTGGCCTGGGCTTTTGCATAAGCGTCGAGCATTTCGGGGCTTTCTCCTTCTGCGAAGAAAATTTTTTTGTCGGACATGATTTTTGTTTTTCAGGTTAAGGTGTCAGGCCAGTTCGGCGCTGTGGATGGATACAAATTCTCCCTGTTCGTTATAGGCGTCGATGGCGAAAGCGTCGAAGCCGTTGCGTTGCAGGTAGGCAAGATCGGTTTTTTCTCCGGTGATCAGCCGGAGCTCACCTTCTTCATTCAGGAAGGTGTCCAGTTCATCTTCGTAATCGATGTTAAAGAAAGCGTGTAATACAATCTCAAACACGCTGTTGCCGGCTGCATCGGTATATGTTTGCGTTGCAGCCCTGTTGTTCAGCTGTTCCGGAGTCCATTCGTTACAAAAGTAATTATCATGGCCCTGGCGGGCGCCGTCGAACAACAGGATTTCTTCGCCGGTAAGAATATCTACGGCATAGATCAGCTCCGGCGCTTCATCTGTATTGGTGATGAGGCCATTGAAGTTTTTTCCGTAGTGTTTTTCGTGATGTTCGATATGGCGTGGCGTTTGTTTTACTTCCCAGCGGTACAGCTCACCATAATATTTGATGTTGAACAGCCGGCCGCCGGTGGAAGACTGAAGCTGGGCGCGCCATTCCACGGGGTGGATATTGGCAAAGTATGCGGCTTTGTCGTATACGGCAAAAGGCGCATACAAATCGGGTGCGGGTTTGTGTTCGGCCATGGATACTATTTTATCGCGGTGACTTTTTTGTTTTCCGGGTCCCAGATATAACGTTTGCTTTTTTTGTCGGTCACTTTCATGACATGTGCGCCATCCTTGTCCACTTTGTCGGTGGCTTCGGCTTCTTCCATATTCCACACGATCATATCGGGCTGCCCGTTTTTTTCATTAGGGAAGGTGAACTCTTCGCTGTGATAGTAAACATCGGCATCGCCGATATTGGTTTTGGAGGGCAGTTGTACCAGCTGGCCGTCTTTGGTCCAGGCGAAATAGTAATCGTCTGTCGGGATACCACAGGCTTCACCGGAGAAGGAGAGCACGGCGATGTGCTGCACATTGGTAAGGCCCATGCCGCTCATTACTTTGCCATAACTGAAATTGGCGGATTCATCGTCGCCGATCACTTGTGCGGCTTTCGCCAGCAGCACCCCATTTTGCACTACTTTCAGGCGTACGAGGTATTTGGGGAAGGTATCTCTTTTGTTGCCGGATACCGCGATGCTGTCGGCCCTGCGTTCGATGCCATATACAAATTTGAGATCGCCGCGGCGCATCGGTGAGCAGCTTACAAGCCCCTGCCAGATGTAACCTTTGCGGTATTCGCCATTTTTGGTGTAGGCGATTTTCAGCCACGGTCCCTGGATGCCGCGGATGGTCAGGCTTTGGGAGGCAACGCCGGTGAGGGTGATATTATCACCAGCCAGCAGCGTGTCCACAGGCGTTTGTTTGGTATCGGGGGATGCCCGGACATAGGCGGTGTCGGCAAAAACGTACCGGTCCACGGTGTCGCTACCGTTCATGTACAGCGACCAGCTGCGCATGTCCCGGAAATCCTGCGCAAACAGTTGATGGGAGATACAAACAAATAAAAAAAATAACAGCTTCTTCATAAAAACAGATTCTTTACGGTGGGATATGATATTATGTTATGTTATGTTATGTATGTGCTAAGGTTGGTATCATCAGCTGATTACCGGAGAAAAGACGCAGGTTTTTCTCCAGTACAAACAGCGTGAGGTCTTCTGTCTTCAACGGCAGCATGGTAAAGCCGCTATTATCTTTCGGTGTAAAGCCCAGCGTTATTTGTTGGGTGTCTTTTTTCATCAGCACCGGCAAAATATCACTCAACGATTGATGGGTCTCACCGAAAATATCATGACAGGTCATCACACCATCTTCGTGTTCCACCACAGCTACCATATCTACATCCTCCAGGTGATAGATGCATGACTGCATCGACTGTGTGCAGTAGAACATCAACAGGCCGGCGGGACTGGTGACGGTGAGCGCGGCAAACGGGTTGGACTGCGCATATTTTTGGAGCAGCAGCGCGCGGTCGGCCGCGTTGTCCATATCCAGCTGACGTACTTTTCCTGGTTGTGGTGCCAGCTGCCGGGTATGATACTGGTATTCGCCTGCCGGCACAAATCCGAACTTCGGGTAAAAGTCAAGCACTTTTTCATTGGCGAAAAGGAACATCACATCGTACTGTCCTTTCCACTCTTCGAAGATTTTATCCATCAGCCACCGGGAAAGGCCCTGGTGGCGGTAGTCAGGGTGTGTCATGACAGTGCCCAGCTGCAGCCAGGTCTGCTCTTTTTCCTGCCAGCGTACCTGCAGGACGTTGACGGTGGCATTGGCAATAACGGTATCGCCGTCCATGAGCACATGCGGCACGCAGGTATGGTCCCAATAGCCGTTTTGGTGCCACGGCTCAAAGCTGAGGCGGAACGTTTGGACGGAAAGCTGATCAAAACTAAGTCTGACGGGGTTATTGTCTTTGATGCCGGCAATATAGGTATATGTTCTACCCTTGATATTGTATTTCATGTCGTTAACGCACAATTTCAGATCATTGCGGCGAAGATAGGGAATATAAAACAAACTGGACGGCCATAGGGCCGTCCTTTGTTATTGCTTGTTGGGTGGAACTCAATGATTTTCTGCATACCGGCGGAAGTGTTCGAGCACGCCTGCGCAGAAAGCCTGTTGCTCAGTTTCGGGCGTACCTTTTTCCGGATCAAACAGCTCGGTGATGGATACGCCTTCCGGGGTAATGCTGAACAGGTCGATGGTCCTTCTGCCGTCGGACAGGACGTAGCTGAGTTTTTCATGGAGTATCACTTCGTCATAGGTGCCTGCGAAGGTGAAACCACTGCCATTGGCTGTTTCCATGACGAAGCTGAATTTGCCGCCGGAGCGGACGTCATTTTCTACGGAGGTGGTTTTCCATTCAGTGGATGGATTGTTCCATTGCATGATGTGTTCCGGCCCTGTCCAGTAGTCCCATATTTTTTCGATGGGCGCTTTTACCAATGTAGAGGCGGAGAGAAGCGCAGTCTGGTTTTCCATGAGGTACAAATTGATGATTTGTAAGATAACTAATATTTATCCATGAACATCCATGAAGGCGCTGATTTTCTCCAGTGTGCTGATGGTGGCTGGCGACTGTATGGCTGTCAGCGGCCATACATGTGTCTGCCCTTCAAAGGTGATCATATCGGCGAAGGGAGCGACAGTCCGGATGCGATCATAGAAATGTTTGCTGTCGTCGTATAGTACTTCCCGTGAGCCTGTCAGTATCAGTACCGGAGGGAAGGTGCCGAAGGTGCGCAATCCTGCGCTGGCGGCTTCAATCCTGCCTTGTGCGTAGTAATCCGCAAACCGTTTCATCTCTTCTTTGCTGAGGATAGGGTCGTTGGCACGGCGTGTCTCATATGATTCGTTCTCGCAGCGGAGGTCCAGCCAGGGCGAGATGAGCACCACACCGGCGGGCTGTTTGACGGGCGTACCGGATAACTGGTGGATGACGGAGACGAGTATGCCGCCGCCGGCGCTGTCGCCCAACAGGAATATGCTGGTGGCTGGATAGGCGGCAGCGATATGACGGTATACTTTCTCGGCATCGTTGCAGCCTGCGGGGAACGGATGTTCAGGCGCCAGCGCATATTCCACCAGCAGTATTTTGCGGCGGAGCGTGGAGGCGAAGTGGCTGGTCATGGCCCGGTGTGAATGCAACGAGCCTAGTGCATAGGAGCCGCCGTGCAGCAGTATGATGAGTTCACCGACGGTAGCGTTGACTGGTATAAACCAGTGACAGCGCACACCTGCTATGGTCGTGCTTTCAATTTTTACGGTTTCATCGGTAGGGTAGATGTCTCCCAGCTGGTCGAACTGTTGTCTTATTTGTTGAATATCCATGCGATGGCTAGTTTGGGCGTTAGCTGGTAAGGCAAGTAGCGTCAGTAAGAAAATGCATAGTCGTTTCATGTCTGCTGTTTAATGGTATTCGTTGTACAATGCCCACACGAGCAGGATAAACGAAATAAGCTGCAGGATGTTCCGCGAGGTGGTCCATTTTATCCATTGCCGGCTTCTTTTCAGCAGTTCCGGTGTACGTGGCGCGTCGTTATTCATTTTAGAGAAAGCGAGGATTTCTTTCACGAAATAGGTGGCCGTAGGAATGGTCACAGCGAGGAAACAAACCAGCGCCGTCAGCAGATAAGGCCTTACTGCAGGCCGCAACCAGTTGGTGGCCAGTGCGGTGATGAATGAAACAAGGAACAGCAGCTGCACGGGTATCCAGAAACGTGCGGAATGTTTGGTTTGTGGTGTGATCAGGGCAAAGGAGCGTGGGGGATCGGCAAACCAGTGTGGCATGCGGAAAATGCGCTCCCAGGAGCCTGCCAGGAAAACGACAGCGGCGGCGATGGTGGCCGTCCATAATGAAAGAAGATGCATAGTGTTGATTTAAGCGTTTATCCGGCGGTGATGCCGCCATCGACAGGGATAGCAGCGCCGGTGATGTATGTGGACTGTTCTGATGCGAGAAACAGGATAAGGGGGATGATGTCTTCCACCGTAGATATCCTGCCGATGGGCATGCCGGCGGCTATTTTTTCCTGCATGCCGGGTTTAGCGGCCATGCGTTGCAGCCATTGTTCCGTCTGGATGGCGCTCACCACCAGCGCGTTGACACGGATGTTGTGACGTGCCTGTTCCAGCGCTGCCGCTTTGGTAAGGCCGATGACGCCGTGTTTGGCGGCCACGTACGCCGCGATGCCCTGACCTACGCCTTTCACGCCCGCTGTGCTGGCGGTGTTGATGATGCTGCCACCGTGGGCTTTCATGGCCAGTATCTCATATTTGAGGGAATGGAAGATGCCTGTGAGGTTCACTGCCAGCGTATCGGAGAACTGGCGGCTGGTCATCTGTTCCAGCGGACCGGTATATAGGTTGGCGCCGGCATTGTTAAAAGCAACATCCGGCGGGCCGTACCGCCTGCATGTTTCGTTGAGGAGGTGTTCCACTTCCTGCTCGTTCGTAACATCGGCTTGTACGAAGGTGGCTTCGCCACCGTCCGGACGGATGTTGGTTTCCAATTGTAATCCTTCAGCAAGGCGGCGGCCACAAAAAATTACCCGCGCCTCCATGGCGGCGAAGGCTCGGGCGGCGGCGGCACCCAGCCCAGAAGTACCGCCGGTGATCAATATGGTTTTACCTTTCATGGTGATCGTATTATTAATGTAGTTTGTATTGCAAACTAAAATGGTTTAAAAAAAGCCGGCCATCGTACCGGTTGACTGCACCCTTACAGATGCAGGTATTTTTTAATATCGTCCACATACTGCTCAAAAGCTTTACGGCCTTTGGCGGTAAGTTTACAGATGGTATGCGGATAGTTGCCCTTATAGGTTTTAATCACTTCGATATATGCTGCTTCACTCAGTTTTTTGATCTGATGGCTCAGGTTGCCCTGCGTAGTATTGGTGGTTTCCATCAAATAGGCAAAATCGGCCTGTTTTAATTTGATCAGTACGGACACGATGGCCAATCGTACCGGTGTATTTAAAACAGGATCTAAATCATTGAACATCCGTATTTGTTTATACTGTTGACTTTTTAAGCAGATACCCTGGTGCCAGATAGCCGGTCAGTACGGCCACGCCCAGCAGCAAAGGGGCATACTGTTCAGGCACAAAGATACTGGTCACTGCCAAAATAAAAAACAATACACCTCCGCTGATCAGTGGCCGGAAACGTAATACCAGTCCTGTTACCAGCGTACCTGCGCCACCAATCAGCATATTACTGGTAAAAGGCTGGTTATGTTGCAGCACATTGATCAGCACAGACACCATAAAACTGATACCCAGTACAAGCCAGAGGTTCTTCAGATAAAAACCAAGATAGGTCTGTACCGCTCCCGGCCGCGACTGATAATGCCGGAAGGAAAGAAAAATGCCTGTAGCTACCAGTACCGGAAAAGGGAGGAAAAACAGCTTAAATGAAGTGAACGTTTTCAAAATAAAAAACAGGATACAACTCGCTGCTATGAGCCAGCCCCATAGCAGGAACAAAAAACTGTGCTCCCGCGCATTTTCCCTGGTTTGGGAAATGGCTTCTGTGATGATTTTCAGCCCTTGCAGCGGCTCCAGGTGATTGTCGGTCGTTTCCATTTAGTCATCAACTTTAAATCAAATATAAATATAGTTTGTGTTACAAACCAAAATATATTTTCCAGGAGATAAAAATGATTTTTACGCTATGGATAATAATCTTATCGGGCGATAGTTGCTATACGGGTCCGGTCACAGCGGAAAGCGCAGGGTAAAGGTACTTCCCTGGCCTACAGCGGTGTCCACGCTAATCTGTATATGGTGGTACTGCGCAATGGTATGAGCGATCGCCAGGCCGAGCCCATAGCCTTCTGTCGTGTCCCGTTGTACTTTCCGGAAACGATGGAAGATGGTATCTACTTCCGGGGAGGAAATACCAATACCTGTATCACTGATGATCAGCAGATAATGGTCGGGGTGGATTTCTTCCGTTACCGTGATGCTGCCGTTTTCCCGGTTGTACTTGATGGCATTCTGCAACAGGTTGTACACTAACTGAAAGATCAGGTCGTGATTGAGATGGTGCAGGACGGTTTGTGAAGAGAGGTGCATGGAAAAACGGAGGTTTTTCTCTTCCAGGCGATGGACCAGCTCCTCCATGACCTCTGTTACCAGCAGGCAGGGAGAGAAAGCCTCGTTTTTAGGAAACTGATCGTTTTCTATGCGTGAAATCAGCAGCAGGGAATGAACAATTTTCTTCAGGCGCTTCAGGGTTTTCATCATGCCCTGTATGGTATGCAGCAGTGCTTCGTCTGATTCCCTTTCTACCAGGAGGTTTTCCATTTTGCTTTGCAGGATGCTGATGGGCGTCATCAGTTCATGAGATGCGTTGGAAGTAAACTCCCGTTCTTTTTCAAAGGCTTCATTGATTTTGTTCATCAGTTCCACGAGGGAGTTGTCGAGATACTGAAAGTCTGCTGTAGACGTCTTTACGGGTGGCGCCTGTGCCTTGAACGGGAAGCGCCGGTGAAGCAGCCGTGTCTGGATAATGCCTCCCAGTGGTTTTAGTAACAGCCGTGTAAATACAAGGTCGATGAGGATGGTGATGATAATGAGCCCACCGAGCACGTAGAGCGCCATCCGTTGTAGTGGGCGGTTATATTGGTTGATGGTGGTGGTTTTTCTGCCTACTTCCAAAAGAAAGGCCCGGTGATTGGCTTGCAGGATGTGGCTAAGGACGCGATAGCTCAGGGTGTCCCCTTCCACTACCCGTTGCAGGGTGGCGATGGTGTCTGGCAGGATGGTTTTGCCGGCAGGTTCCAGAGAGATGTACTCTTCCTTGAGCATGGTATAACTGCCGTAGGTATCTTCCCCCTGGAGGTAGGCGTCGATGCCGTTTTGTTGTATTACCTGCAGCACCTTTTTCTTCTGTTCGCGCAGATAATAATCATTGTACTGATGTGCGATATCTTCTACCAATACCGGCAGCAACAGCACGAACAGCAATGCTACCGCCATTTTTGACAGTGTAATAAATAGTGTCAGTTTGGTAAAGAGTTTCACGCTCAGATTTTTATTTTATAGCCTACATGCCGGATGGTTTGTAGCCAGTCTACTGTTGCATAGGACGACAATTTCCGCCGGATGTTCCTGATGTGGACATCAATATAGTTAGAATCATATTCATCATCTGCGAGATCGCCCCATATATGGTCACTGAGCTGCATGCGTGATAATGGTCTGTTTTTATGCAACAGCATGTAACTCAGCAGGTCAAATTCTTTACGGGAGAGGGGGATCTCCGTTTGTTCGAAATACACATTTCTTTTTTGCAGGTCCACATTAAAGTCGCCGAGCGGCACCAGCACGTCCTGCAACCCATACTTTCTCCGGGAAATGGCCTGCATGCGGGATTGCAGTTCCAGCAGGGAAAAAGGTTTAGGGAGATAGTCATCTGCCCCGAGGTCCAGGCCTTTGATGCGGTCTTCCAGTTGTCCGCGGGCAGTGAGAATGATATAGGCTGCTTCCGGGCATAATTTTCGTGCGCGTTGCAGCAGCTGTAGCCCGTCCATGTCCGGCAGTCCGAGGTCCAGCAATACAAAATCGTAGGTATTGTCTTCCAGCCGGACAAGTGCCTGGCTGGCGGATGCCACAAGGTCACAGTGATATGCCTTTTTCAGAAAGGCCTCCATTTCCGTGGCGATGGATTTTTCGTCTTCGATGATTAACACCTTCATATCAGAACTGATAGTAAAAACTGCAATTCACAAATGAGTGAGTTTCGCCGGCGCCTGTGAGAGCTTTATCACTCAGGAGGGACAGCTGGTATTCCACTTCTACCATGTAGTGCGCGCGGTTGTAGGCCAGCGGCACTTTGAGGTTGTAGGACAGCAGGTCAAACCGGGAAGCTTCTTCGGTGACTGTTTGCCGGCCGACCGGTACGCCGGGCAGCAGGGGGAGCGGTAGTCCCATTTTACTGAGCTGGAGATATTTTTCCTGTACGTAGGACTGATAAAAGCGTTGCGTACCGGCCACTATGTCCAGTGCCGGCGTCAACGTGATAACGTCTTTGTTTTTCATGATGCTGCCCAGCGTGATTTGTTTTTCGGTGTTAAACGTTATAAACAGGTCTTCCTGTTTACCGAATGCGTAATCTGCCTGGATGCCGGTCGTCATCCAATACCGGTATTTCAGTTCAGCCGAAGCGTTGTCCGGGTTTGCGGCCTGCAGAAACTGGGAAGACCCCGGGTAAAAGGTATGACTGTAGGCTATTGTGGCGGTTAACTTCTTCCCTATCGGGAAGTTGAACCCGGCAGTGGCGCTGGTGGCAGATACTGTATTGGCTGAGTCATGCAGCAACCGGTAGGCTGTTCCGCTGAAGTAGAGGCCGAACGGAAACTGCAAAACACCACTGGCGGCCACATAGGGCAGGGGAGTGGCAGCCGTTTGCCCGTAGTAGTTGGCATTGTTGGCGTAGAGCGCCCCAAGTGTAAACGTTGTTTTTTTCGGCGCTTCTGTCTGTGCCGTATCTGCCGGTACGCGTGCGGTATCTGTTTGCGCCTGCACAGACGTATGGCACAGCCCCGCCAGAAGGGTCAGTATTAGTGCATATCTCATGACAATATCAATATTTTTAACCCGTCAGATAAGCTTTCGGATAATGATTTTTGGTTTAATGATCCTGATTGGTTGGACTGGCAATGGAGAAGGAATAGCCATCGGTTTGATGCCGCGCCTGGATTTAGGCACTTCTTTTATTTCCGGGAGCTTTACTTCCGGAAGGACCGATGCGTCAGCTGGTTTTTCGACAGGTTTATCTGCCGGCGTACGGGCCGGCGGAATACTGTCTGTTAAAGGGTCCATATGGTCAGCGGTACTAACATGTCCATATCCATAGCCTTTTTGAGGCTGCAGCCATGTCATCGCAGACATGAGCAGGGATGCCAATATGAACCGTCTTACCATATGAACAGGATGAAGGCAGAATTTTGCCGTTGTGTTGCCGGCAAAATTCTGCTTTTTCTTTTGAAATTACAATATGCCCAGGCGTGCGCCTCCGGATATTTTTGTGTTCATCCGTACCGGTGCAACCACTTTTACCGCCTGCCGGGCCGCCGCGTGTATATTGGCCTGGGCGTTGACAGCACCGCTTCCGGCTTTCAGTGTTTGTTGCCCTGCGGCTTGTATGCCTGATTGCGCACCGATGCTGCCTGCATTTAATGTTTGCTGTGCCGCCGTTTGTACGCCGGCCGTTGCTTCAGTTACATGGGCACCGGCCTGTATGGCCTGCCGGGCAGACGCTTCTGCTGTTGCCGCCTGGCTGTTGCTCATACCGGCGCTGTTGACTGCCGGTCCGGACACGGTCGCATTCGCGCTGCCGCCGGCCGTCGTTTGTACGTTGCCGGGTTGCACCCCCGTAGTCATACTCCCACTGGTCTTAACGGTGGCCTGTTGCGCAAAAACTGCTCCGGAAAAGGTGAATGCTGCGAGGAACAATACTGTTGATTTCATAATAAACGGTTTTTCAGGTATTTGAATGATTGTCTGGAATCAAAAGTAGAAGGGCAAGATGAAGCGAAAATGAAAATTGGGAATTTTTTATCAGTCTGATCATGCACCTGTCAGAACGGATCTTTGGATCATTGTGTACCTTGCCGCCATGAAATACCAGGAAGCCGTTATTGAAGAACTGTTGACCACCGCCTTTCAGGACGAGGCCCTGCGCAATGCCTACTATGAAGCGGCGCAGGAAAAAATGTTCAGAAAAGGGGACCTGCTGCTGGAACAGGGGCAGATCTGCCGTTATTGTTATACCCTGTTGTCCGGCGCTGTCAGAGGGTTCTACCTGAAAGACGGCCGGGAGGTCACCACCTCATTTTGTTTTGCCAACGATGTGGTGATGTCGCTGGAAAGCGCTACCCGCCTGACGCCCAGCCCGGAGTCATTTGAAGTGCTGGAAGACAGCCTGGTGGAAGTGGTGTCTGTAGAGAAGCTCACGCTGTTACGGACACAGTTCCCGGTACTGGAAAAAGTATGGACACTGAGCATGGAAGCCTATGCCATCTGGCTGGAGGAACGGCTGGCCAGTTTGCAGTTCGCTACGGCCAAAGAACGCTACGGGCAATTATTGGAACGTTACCCGGAAATAGTGCGGAAGGTGCAGTTGAGCCATATTGCGTCCTATCTGGGCATTACCCTCGAGACCCTGAGCCGCATCCGGGCAAAGGGATAATTATTTGACATATATCAAACGGCGACTGGCACCGGTACCCCAATTTTGCTGCATCAAATAAAACAAGCTTATTTATGCAGTCGTCCGTATCCACCCTTCCGCTACCTGCCACCCGCCGTATAGACGCGCTGGACGCTATCAGGGGCGTGGCATTGGGTGGCATCCTGCTGGTGAACATGGGCCTTTTCGCTTTCCCGGCCCTTTATATGGCTCCTTCTGACTGGTGGCCCGGTACCACCGGCAAAATAGTGGTGCAGCTGATCAGCTTTTTCGGTGAAGGCAAGTTTGTGTCCATGTTCTCTTTCCTGTTTGGCCTCGGGTTTATACTTTTCCTGCAAAGTGCGGAAAGGAAAGGGCTGCCGCCGGTACGGCTGTTCCTGCGCCGCCTGCTGGTACTGCTGGTGATCGGCTGTATACACGCTCACCTGATCTGGTTCGGCGATGTGCTCTGTTTTTACAGCGTGCTGGGCGTGCTGTTGCTTTTCTTCAGGAAGATGCCCCCGCCTGCCTTGCTGAAATGGGCTGGGGGCCTGCTGATAGTACCGGTGGTATTATATGTGGCGACAGGCACGCTTATCGGACCGGATTTTTACAAAGCCGGCCTTTCGTATAGTGATGCGGGTTATAAGGCTATCGAGGTATACCGTTCCGGCACGCTCCGGCAGATATGGGAGCAGAATGCTGCCGACCTGCTGACGGCCCGAATGGGTTACCTGATGGAAACGCCGATGATGCTGGCCATGTTCCTGCTGGGCGCCTATGCCGGCAAAAGGGGCATCTTCCGGCAGCCGGAGGCACATGAAGTGTTTATCCGGAAGGTACAGACCTGGACGGCATGGATTGGCTGGCCCCTGGTAGCTTGTTTCGCGCTGCTGGGACAGGCTGGTCCCAATACGCCATTGGGTGGCAACAGTATGATGATAAACACTTACATCGCGGCCCCTCTTATTGGTATATTTTATATCGCCACCCTCACCCGGCTGCTGCAACGGGCTCAATGGCAGCGGTGGTTGCGGCCTTTCCAGGCCGCCGGGCGCATGGCGGCCACTAACTATCTCCTGCAATCTGTTACCTGTATCTGGATCTATTACAGTTTTGGCGGCGGACTGTATGCATATGCCAGCCCTCCCGTGTACCTGCTCATCTGGCTGCTGGTACTGGGAGGCCAACTCGCCGTCAGTTCCTGGTGGATGGACCATTTCCGCTTTGGCCCGGTAGAATGGATATGGCGAAAACTGACTTACGGTAAAGCCTATGCGATAAAAGCGGAATAGCACATCCATATCGTGGACCCGCCCTCCGCTGCACGACAGGCGGAGGGCTTTTTGTACGTTGAGACATCGGCTAAATGCCCGATATCTCAAATTATCGGTAAATTGACCGATATAACAACTATGACCGAAAGTAATAACATCATATACAAAACACAGGTGCAAACACCGTTGGGCGTCATGATTGCCGGCGCTACGGCCGAAGGCGTCTGTCTGCTGGAATTCACCGAACGTAAAATCCTGGATGCGCAATGGGCTTCCCTCCGCAGGCTGCTGAAGGCAACGGTGGCGGAAGAAGACCATCCACATTTTGTTTTGCTGCAACAGGAGCTGGACGCCTACTTCGCGGGGCAGCTGCATCATTTCTCCGTACCGCTGCACATGCCGGGAACAGATTTTCAACAGGCGGTATGGCAGCTGCTGCTGGAGGTGCCTTACGGCGATGTACGGAGCTATAAACAGCAGGCCATGCTGCTGCAGCGCCCCCACGCCGTGCGCGCAGTAGGGCACGCCAACGGCATGAACCGCATCTCCATTATCGTGCCCTGTCACCGCATCGTGGCCGGCAATGGCGACCTGACAGGCTACGGCGGCGGTATCTGGCGTAAAGAATGGCTGCTGGCGCACGAGGGCCGCCATCAAAAAAAAGTTGAAAATATCGGGTGATCAATCCCGCTTTATGGTATCAACTGGTTGATTAAATCGTTTTTATGACAACCTTTACAGATCAGGAACTCATTATACAACTGAAATCAGGCGACCGCCATGCAACAGCGGTCATCTACCGGCAATATTTCCCCATGGTAGCGGCCTACGTGCAACAGCACAACGGTCACGCTGCTGACGCCGAAGATATTTTTCAGGAAGTGATGCTGGTACTGGTACAGAAAATACAGGCCCCTGATTTCTTGCTCACGGCCTCACTCAAAACATACCTCTACGCTATCGCCCGTAACTGCTGGTGCAAACGCCTGCGCGATGACCGCCTGCTGCTTCCCGGAACAGCGCTTCCGGAAGAAGCAGGCATGCCCGACCTCTTCCCCGAGCCACCCGCCACCGCAAGGGTACAGGGATGGCTGGCAAGTATAACGGACAACTGCAAACGAATTTTGAAAGCGCTCTTTTTTTATCAGCAGCCTATCACGCTGCTGGCGCAAAAGATGGGCTGGAAAAATAAACATACGGCCGACAACCAGAAATACAAATGCCTGCAACAGCTGCGCAAAGCAGCCCTGGAGAAGTGACCTTCTTTATCACCCAAAAAAGACGGAACTTTGCGCATGCTGAATATATTCCGTCATTCACAATTAACAGAGGCCGATCTGGACGAACTTGACCAGGTCATGAAAACCACACAACTCGAAAAGCAGGATTATTTTATCCGGGAAGGAAACGTATGCCGGCAACTGGCCTTTCTCAGCAAAGGCATCCTGCGCTCTTTTTATGTAAAGGACAACGGAGAAGAAATTACGGACTGTATCATGTTCGAAGGACAGCTGGTGACGGCCTATTCCAGTCTCATTACCGGCCAGCCGGCTTTTGAGAACATACAGGCCATCACGGATTGTGAACTGCAGATGGTGGATCGCGACGACCTGTACCGCCTGTACGAACACAATATCCGCTGGGCCAATACCGGCCGCACTTTCGGGGAACAGGAATTTGTGATGATGGAACAGCGTATCCGTTCTTTTCAGCAATACACGGCCAAAGAACGTTATGAGGAAATGGTGCGCCGGCATCCGCGCATGATACAACAGGTGCCGTTACAATACCTCGCTTCCTACCTGGGCATTACGCCACAGCACCTGAGCCGCCTGCGAAAAAATTAACATTTGTTCAGTGCCGCCTGCTGCGCTACAGGTAGTTTTGCAGGCATGAAAAAGATATTGATCGTTAATGGTCACCCTGACCGCGAAAGCTACAACACCCAACTACAGGAAGCCTATAAAACCGGCGCGCTGCAATCCGGCGCAGACGTGACGGAAATTCATCTCGGTTCGTTGCAGTTTGACCCCAACCTGCGCTATGGCTACCGCAAACGGATGGAGCTGGAACCTGACCTGCTGGACGCCTGGGGAAAAATTGAAGCCGCGGAGCATATTGTGTGGATCTTTCCGGTGTGGTGGGGATCTCTGCCCGCACTGATGAAAGGGTTCTTTGACCGTCTTTTCCTGCCAGGATTTGCTTTCAGCTATCGTGAAAACAGTATGCTGATAAACAAAAAACTGAAAGGTAAAACGTCCCGCCTCATCTGCACCATGGACACGCCGGTATGGTTCCATACGTTGTATTACCAGTCCACCGGCATCCGCGCTTTCCGCAGCATGGTACTGCGTTTCTGTGGCATCAAAATAAAGGGGACTACTTACATAGCCCCTATTAAATTCATGAAGCCCGGTGGAAAGGAAAAAGGTCTTCAAAAAGTGACCGCCCTCGGAAAGCGTTTAGCCTAGACCGTTATTGTATCGAGGTGATCCACCAGGTAATGTCATATGGATCTTTCACGCCACAGGTCCTGCCATAGGACTGGTCGCTGAGCTCCATAACGGTGGTGGCGCCGTGGTCGAGTGCGGCCTGGTAGCTGGCGTCCGCATCTTCCACGTAGATGAACAGCTGGCCCGGCGCTGGTTTCCATTGGTCCCGTGAACCACCGACCATGATGGTGCTGTCACCGATCACCAGTTCTGCGTGCCGCACCTGTTGGTCGTCATGCAGACTGAGATGGTTCAGTTGTGCCTGAAATACCGCTTGTGTAAAGGCCAGGAACCCGTTGGCGTCTTTGATCATAAGATATGGCATCACGCTCTGATGCCCTGCCGGAATCTTCATAACAGTAGTTATTAACAGTGAAACAATACTGCGAAGCTAGTTTCAGCCGTGTTGTGAAAATTGGAAAAACGCGACATTTTAATCCATCCAGGCGGTGGCGCCGGAACTGCCGGAAAAGAAGGCTTTCGGGTGCTCTCCGGAGAACTCCCTGAAATCATGAATGAAATGCGACTGGTCGTAGTAGCCGCAATCCAGCGCTATCTGCGTGAGGGACGGCGCATTGGGGCCATATAGCCGGATGGCCGCATGAAAGCGGGCGATACGGGAAAACATTTTCGGCGTAAAGCCTGCATATTGCCGGAACTGTCTTTCGAACTGGCGGGTGGACAGGTAGTGGTCCTGCGCCAGTTGTTTGACTGACAGCATGCCCTGTGTTTCGATGATGGTCCGGATAGCCTGGAATACAGGCGGCTGCACATTGTCCTGTTTGGTGAGCCTTTGCTCCAGGAAGTCTTCCAGGATATCAATCCGTTGTTGATGATTAACCGCCAGCGCGATTTTTTCTTCCAGTTGCCTGCCGGTGCCGGCCAGCAAAGTGCTGAGATCAGGCATCTGGTTGGTCAGTTCACTGGTCGGGATGTTAAAAAGCAGCGGAATAGCCTGCGGATAAAGATATACGCCGAATATGCCAAATCCGCTGTCAATATGGAATTTACGGGTAGATTGGCTTTGCCCGTGGACGCCGGCAGAGAATGAAGCGTCCCGCTTGCCGTTGGACAGCAATTCATCAAATACCCCATGATAGTGGAACAACAGTTCCGGGCACATATCAGCCAGGGAATGATGCGTGTAAGGCTGATCACTCTCCAGTGCCCAATAAAATCGCACTATGCCGCGAAACCTGGCCGAGGGCGGGATGGTCTGGTATTGCATGGAACGGGCCGTTTGATGCCGGCATCCTAAAGATAAGAAAACTCAGAGCAACTGATGTAATTGCGCATATTGCAACAGCATGATCGTTTTACCATCGCGGATACGGCCGTCTGACATCATTTGCAGCGCTTCACGGAAGGGGATTTCCAATACCTCAATTTCTTCCTGTTCATGTTCCAGTCCACCACCATCGTTTATCTTCATGGAGCTGTCATAGGCTGCCACAAAAAAATACAGTATCTCCGTCACAGACCCCGGCGACATATAAGCTTCAAATATCTTCTTAACATCCGTAATACGGTAGCCGGTTTCTTCTTCCGCTTCCCGGCGGATACACTCTTCCGGATTGCTTTTGTCCAGCAGGCCGGCGCAGGCTTCTATCAGCATACCATCAGCGTTGCCATTGATAAAAGTGGGCATGCGGAACTGGCGGGTGAGGATGACGGTCTGCTGTGCCTTGTTGTACAATAAGATCACCGCGCCATTGCCACGGTCGTACGCTTCGCGGGACTGTATTTCCAGAGCGCCGTTTCTTTTCAGATACTCATAGGTGACTTTTTTCAGCGTGTACCAGTTGTCAGACAGGACTGTTGTGTCAATGATTTTTGCTTTGGGTGTCATAAAAATGATTATATTTGATCGAATTTGATTATTTTGATCAAAATTAGATAAAAAAATGGGATTTCCTGAGCGAAAGCAAAAAATATTAAAACTGCTGGACCAGCATGATAACCGGGATGTACAGGAAATAGCGGACGCACTGGGCATTTCAGCGATCACTATCCGGCGTGACCTGCAGCAGCTGTCAGAGGAAGGGCTGCTGGTACGCACCCACGGCGGCGCCATGAAAGCGCCGGCGCTGCATTCATTTACCGCTTTTGCAGACAAAGCCGGCGTAGGACAGGAGCGTAAGCAGCATATCGGTAAGCTGGCGGCCGCGCAGGTGAAACCGGGAGATACCATTTTCCTCGACTGCGGCAGCACGGTATTTGCCATGTGCCAGCACCTGCGCAAAACAGGACCGCTGCGGGTGATCACCAATTCCCTGCCGGTGGTGGCGGCTTTGATGGATTGTGACCAGGTAACGGTGAACCTCATCGGTGGCGAGATCGACAAAGAACGGAAGGCCATGCACGGCCAACGGGCATTGCAGCATATCGACAGCTATCATGCCGCCAAAGCCTTCATCGGCACTGACGGACTGTCGCTGAAAAACGGGCTCACGGCCTTCAGTGAAAAAGAAGCGTCTGTCAGCAAAGCCATGGCAGCACAGGCAGACACCGTGTACCTGTTGTGCGATTCCGGCAAAATAGGGAAGGACAGCTACCTGAAATACGCGCCGCTCACCCTCTTCCATCATCTTATCACCGACCGGCAACTGCCCGCCACCACAGCAGCACAGCTCAACGCCAAAGGCGTCTCCGTCATTTCCTGAAATGCGCTACATTTGACGGTATGATCAATGAAGCCTGGTATTTGCAACGGTACCAATCCCAGTCAGACGCTGTAAGGCTGGTAATGGACGTGCTCTCCATATATCTTTACCCGTTAGACAAACATACCCTGTTTGACGCGGTGCAACTGCTCATGCCTTTCTCCCGCCCGGAGCTGGAAGACATGCTGCTCGACCTGCGGGAGCAGGAGCTGTTGCAGATGAACGTGAACGGGCATTATAACCTGCCGCCCGCATTGAGTTTTCAGCTGTTGCCTGCCAATATTGTGCGGCCGGAATATCAGCCGGTAGTGGACCGTACCGGCCGCGCCATTCATGCGTTTTATTCTGTCAACGCCCGGTTGCAGGACCTGCAGCAGTTGCTGGTGGCATGGTTCACGGGTGACCGCTATCTGCTGTCGCCGCCTATCCGGCGAATGGAACTGGAGCTCTCTGAATACCAGCCGTGGTTGTCCTACCTGTTGTTTTTTCCCGCCTACGAAGGGCTGTTGCAGCTGTTCTCCGAAACAGCGACAGACAGCATCTTCGCCTTCGCGGTGAAATTTCATCTGCTGCAACTGCCGCCAATGGACGAGCTGTTGGCCCTGCAACAACGCAGTGGCAGCCAGTTTCCGGAGCTGCAGTTATTGCAGGGCGATCTGCATACCGCCTTCGGTGATACCACCGCCGATGAATTGTTTGGCAAAGCCCTGGTCACCTTGTACCAGGGACAGCCTGCCGCCGCGCTGACGGCCTTCGATAAAGGCATCAAACGGCAACGGCAGTACGACAAAAAGAACACGCTGCCGGTTTCTCCGCTGTTTGCATTTTATTATGCGCTGACATTGACGCTGCTGCCGGGAGAGAAGAGCAACGCCGTGGTCCAGAAATTACTGGCCGCCTATGAACGGAAAATTTTCCCGGCCGTTACGCCCGCTATCTGCCTGCTGTACCTGCATACCGGCAGAAAGGAAAAAGCAGAGAACCTGCTGCTCTTGTTACTGGAGCGAAACGAACAGCCGCTGCTCAGTTACCTGTCGGTGATCGCGCTGCAGCTGCTGCATCCGCGCAGCAAGCTGCTGATCACTTTCCGCGTGCAGGCGGACGTATTGCTGCGCCGCGGTATGGAGCATCACTACCGGTTACTCACCTACGAATATTTATACCTCTTCCGTGATGCAGGCTATGCCGGTTATGCGCCTGCCTTTACGGCCGCCGGCGCTGTAGTGCGGTACGGGCCGGTATTGTCGCAGATGAAGATCACCGCCGACTGGGAGCGGTTGCTCAACACGCTGCTCGTCCCGGAAGATGCTGCCGGTAAGTCCAAACCCGCACCGGTACACCGGTTGATCTACCTGGTGGATTTTAATCACTATAAACTGCAACCTGTGGTGCAAACAGCCAATGGCGACGGCACCTGGAGCAGTGGCCGCAGCGTGCCGCTGAAAAAACTGAAAGACGGCAAAGCGGAAGCCATGACCGATCAGGACCAGCGCATCAGCACCACCATTCAAAAGGACCATTACTATAACCACGACGGAGAAGCCTTTTCTTTCGATAACCGTGTATGGGAGGAACTGGCAGGGCACCCTCTGCTTTTCCTGGATGAAAACCCGGCCATACCCGTGGAGATTGTAAAAGGCATACCGGAACTGATGGTAAACTATAACGGTAAGGATTATACGTTTACAGCCAATATCGATGATTATTCCAGTGAGCTGGTGTTTGTTAAAGAAACGCCTGTCCGGTTAAAAGTTATCCGTCTTACCCCGCAGCAGCGTAAAGTGTTGCAAACACTGTCGCAGGTGCCGGTAGTGCCGGCAGAAGGGCGGGAGAAGCTGATGCAGGTGCTGAAAAGCATCGGTGCCCACCTCACGGTGCATTCCGAACTAGCCGACGGCTCCATCAATATCCGCAAGCGTGACGGAGATGCCCGCATTGTGATACAGCTGCTGCCTTTCGGCGCCGGTATCAAAGCGGGGCTGTTTGTGAAGCCGTTCACGCTGGACCCGCCTTATTGCAAGCCTGGCGCCGGCGCGGCGCATATCATCGGCATCAGCAACGGGGAACGCTGGCAGGCCAACCGCCAGCTGGAGTTGGAGAAAACCAACGAAACACGGCTGCTGGAACTGATACAACAGATTGTGCCGCAGGAGCTGGTGGCCGATACGCTGGTATTTGAAGACCCGGCAGACTGCCTCGAACTGCTGGACCTGATACGCGCCCATCCCGAACTGGTGCGTGCGGAATGGCCGGAAGGAGAACGTTACCAGGTAAAAGACCAGGTCAATTTCTCCCACGTCGCATTGTCGCTGAAGGAAAAAGGGCACTGGTTCCTCTGCAATGCCGAAGTAAGGGTGGATGAAAACCTCGTATTGACTTTCCGGGAGCTGCTGGACACCAAACGTATTATTAAGAAACGTTTCCTTGCGTTGGACAACGGCGAATTCCTGTCACTGACGGCCGACTTACGCAAACGGCTCAACGAACTGGCGAGCATCGCCATATCCGGCCCGCACGGGCTGGGTATTCCCCGCTACGCTGCTTCCTTGTTGGACGACTGGTTGCAGGAAGCCGGTCAGGCGGAGGTCGACGAAGCCTGGGCGGCGTTTATCCGTAAACGTGACTCGGCCATGGACCTGCACCCTGAGGTGCCGGTGACCCTGCAGACCAGCTTACGTCCCTACCAGGAAGAGGGTTTCCGCTGGATGGCCCACCTGGCCGCATGGGGAGCAGGCGCCTGTCTGGCAGATGATATGGGCCTTGGCAAAACCGTACAGGCGATAGCGTTATTGCTGCACCGTGCAGAGGAAGGACCGGCGCTGGTGATCTGTCCCGCTTCCGTATTGCCCAACTGGGTCAATGAAATGGCCCGTTTCGCCCCTTCGCTGAATATCATCCAGCTGCAACCGGGCAAGCGTGCGGCGCAACTGAAGGGTGTGGGCGCCTTCGACGTGGTGGTGGCCACCTATGGCATCTTACAGCAGGAAGCACAGCTGTTTGCCGGCGTACATTGGAGCACCGCCGTGCTGGACGAAGCCCATACCATCAAAAACTATCAGACCAAAACATCTAAAGCAGCCATGGCATTGCAGGCGGATTTCCGTCTGATGCTAACAGGCACGCCTATACAAAACCATATGGGCGAAATATGGAACCTCTTTAATTTCCTGAACCCCGGTTTGCTGGGAACGCTCGATCATTTCAATGAACAGTTTGTGTTCCCCAGCGTGCGTAATCCGGAGAGCACGGTAAAGCAGCACCTGAAGCGGTTGCTGGCGCCTTTTTTACTGCGGCGCACCAAAACGGCCGTACTGGAAGAGCTGCCGCCTAAAACGGAGATCACCCGGTTGGTGGAGCTGTCTTATGAAGAGATGTCGTTTTACGAGGCGATACGCCGCAAGGCGGTAGAGAACCTGGCCGTGCCGGAAGAAAACCTGGGCCGCCGGCAGATGAAGGCGCTTGCGGAGATCAGCCGCCTGCGTATGTCTGCCTGCCATCCGCAGCTGGTGGACGGCGAAAGCAGTATCACTTCTTCCAAACTGAATGTCTTCCTGGAGATAGCACAGGAGCTTATTTCCAACAATCACCGCGCACTGGTGTTCAGCCAGTTTGTGCGTCACCTGGAGCTGGTAAAAGACGCGCTGGTACAACGGGGCATTACCTGCCTGTATCTCGACGGGTCTACGCCCATACCACAGCGGGAGCAGCTGGTGCGTGATTTCCAGGCCGGCAAGGGACAGCTGTTTCTGATAAGCCTCAAAGCCGGCGGGGTAGGGCTGAACCTCACCGCCGCAGACTATGTGGTACACCTCGACCCATGGTGGAACCCCGCCATCGAGGAACAGGCTTCCGACAGGGCACACCGCATCGGGCAAACAAGGCCGGTCACTATCTACCGGCTGGTAGCGCAACATACCATCGAAGAAAAAATCATCGAGCTGCATAACAGCAAACGTGACCTCGCCGATCGCCTGCTGGAAGGCAGCGACCAGTCCGGCCGTCTCTCAGCAGAGGAACTGATGGAGTTAATTACGAATTACGAATGACGAATTACGAATTAAGGGTTCTTGTATGGAAAGGTTACTCAGTAACCGCTCTATAAGGAAGTCCTTAATTCGTAATTCGTCATTCGTAATTCGTAATTGAATCAGGGTTGTGGGCTGGTACTGGTCCAGCCGCCGTCGATCACCAGGCTTTGTCCGGTGATATGCCGTGCCTGTTCTGATACCAGGAACAGTGCAGCCTGCGCAATGTCTGCTGTGGAGGCGGCGCGGCCCATGGGCGTAAGTTTTGACCAGGTGTCGGCGTAGCCCGGTTCTGACATTGTCCTTTCCGTGAGCGTAGCGCCTGGCGCTATGGTATTTACTGTTATTTTATAGGGAGATAATTCAATCACCAGGTTTTTGGCAAGCATTTCCAGCGCGGCCTTGCTCATACCATAGGCGGCGAGGTCTTTGTGCGCCTGGTGGCCCGTCACTGATGAGGTGAAGAGGATAGCGCCGCCTCGTTGTTGTTTTTTCATCTGGTTGGCCGCCGCCTGAGCCAGGAAGAAGGTACCGGCCAGGTTCACCTGCATCACCCGGCTGAAGGCTTCCGGCGTATAGGTAAAGAAGTCGCCGAACAGCGTGATGCCTGCATTGGCGATGACGATATCGAGGCCGCCATACTGTACCACCGCGGCATGTACCATTTTCTGAATAAAGCTGATATCACTGGCATCGCCGGGGAAGGCAATGCACCGGCCGTTTTCTGAAGTGATGGTATTGGCTGCTGCTGCGGCCAGCGAGGCGTCCATGTCGTTGAGAATAACGGCGACGCCATTAGCCGCCAGCTGCCGGCAGATCTCGAAGCCGATGCCCTGTCCGGCGCCGGTCACGATAGCTACTTTGGATGGTGTTGTCATAACGGGAATATGTTTTTTAGTGCGAGTCCCGGGTCACCTGACTGCCGGAACCGCCTTTTAGGAAATCGAGGTCGGCGCCCAGGTGCGCCTGTTCCACATGTTGCTGGTATAACTGTACATAGCCTCTGTTGGCCACCGGATGCGCCGGTTGCCATGCGGCCTTGCGCCGGGCAATCTCTTCCTGCGACAGGTCTGCATGAAGGCTCCGGTTGGCCACATCCAGCGTGATGACATCTCCATCGCGTAGGATGGCCAGCGTGCCGCCGGCAGCAGCTTCAGGAGATACATGCAATACCACCGTGCCGAAGCCGGTGCCGCTCATACGGCCGTCGGAGATCCGGACCATATCGGTAATCCCTTTGGCCAGCAGTTTGGCCGGCAATCCCATGTTGCCTACTTCCGGCATGCCCGGATAACCTTTGGGGCCTACGTTTTTCAGCACCAATACACTGTTTTCGTCCACATCGAGCGCGGGATCGTCGATACGGCGTTTATAGTCGTCGATGTCTTCAAACACGATGGCCGGACCGGTATGCCGCATAAGCCGCGGTGTGGCCGCCGAAGGTTTGATCACCGCGCCTTCCTCACAGATATTCCCTTTCAGTACCACGATGCCGGATATATTATTGAACGGCGCTTCCAGCGTGGTGATGACTTCGGGGTTGTAAGCCGCGGCATGACGGTAGTTGTCGCCCACCGTTCTGCCGTTGGCCGTGAGGCAGTCTTTGTGCAGACGGGAGAGGAGCGCGTTCATCACCGCCGGCAGGCCGCCGGCGTAATACAGGTCCTCCATGAAATACATCCCTGACGGCTGCAGGTTGGCCAGCAGCGGTATATCAGCCGACCAGGTGTCTATGTCCGCCAGCGATACGTCTACGCCTATACGTCCGGCAATGGCCAGCAGATGCACCACAAAATTGGTGGACCCGCCAATGGCCGCATTGACCATAATAGCGTTCTCAAAAGCCTCCCGGGTAAGTATCTGCGACAGGCGGCGGTCTTCCCGCACCATCCTGACGATCTCCATGCCCGACAGATGGGCCAATACCTTACGTGCCGCATCGGGGGCAGGAATGGCGGCATTCTGTGGCAACGACAGGCCCAATGCTTCTACCATACAGGCCATCGTAGAGGCGGTGCCCATAACAGCACAGTGGCCATCGCTGCGGCACATGCCCGCTTCGGCCATCGCCAGCTCTTCACTGGTCATTTTACCGGAGCGCAGCTCCTCGCTGAACCGCCATATATCGCTGGTGCCGATGCTTCTTCCCATATGCCTTCCCGTGAGCATGGACCCTCCGGAAACCACAATGGTGGGCAGATCTACGCTGCAGGCGCCCATAACCAGCGCCGGCGTGGTTTTGTCGCAGCCGCAAAGCAATACCACGCCATCCAGCGGATTGGCACGGACAGATTCCTCCACGTCCATGCTGACCAGGTTGCGGTACAGCATCGCCGTCGGCTTGATCAGCGTTTCTCCCAGTGACATCACCGGAAATTCCAGCGGGTAACCCCCCGCTTCAATAACCCCCCGTTTGACAGATTCGGCCAGCTCCCGGAAATGAGAGTTGCAGGGCGTCAGCTCCGACCAGGTGTTGCAAATGCCGATCACCGGCTTGCCTTCCAGCTCATGCGCCGGAATGCCCTGTTTTTTTAGCCAGGCGCGGTATATAAAGCCATCTTTGCCATCACGGGCAAACCACTGGCTGCTTCTTAATTTTGATGCTTCCATGCTGCTTAAAATACAAATTTTTTTCCGGGATCCCAGAGCTGAAGCCCTGGGCTACGTTTTGTTTTCGTTTATGTGCTGCAATGTTTCTTAGTATACGGTGTCTGTCAGCTGTGTGCTGTAGTTTTTTTTGTATAAGGTGCCTTGTCAGCTTTGCACAGTAATGTTTCCTGATAAGGCGCCTGTCAGCACTGGAGGCCTGATCTAAACGTAGCCCAGGGCTTCAGCCCTGGGAAGCATGATAATTTGTTTTCCGCTGCTGCAGCTTTGCAGCAGCGATTTGTGTTTAAATCGGCAGCTAACATATAATCACGTTTTCCTACATGATAAGTAGACTTATATTTAACAGATGTTTATCATCTCCCCGATATTTAATTCAAAATTTATTATGGAATTTGGTTCCCTAAGCATCTTACCAAACAACCCTGTAGTCGCCCACAAATGAAAAAACTATTGTCATTCATCTTTTGTTTGACCGTTTACAGTATCAGCCACGCACAGCATGCGAGAATCAGTGGTCAGGTTTCTGATACGTTAAACCATGTTAAACTTCCCAACACTGTCGTAGCGCTTCTGCACGCCAAAGATTCTGTCCTTTACAAGTATGTCCGTGCCAATGAAAGCGGCGGGTTTGCGTTCGACAACCTGCAGGCGGGCAAGTACCTGTTGATGATCACTTATCCGGCATTCGCGGATTACGTTGAGCCGGTCACGTTATCTGATACCAGTGTGCTCCGTTATGATAATATTATGATGACCCTGCGGTCGCGCCTTCTGCAGGAAGTCGTGATACAGCAAAAGGTCGCCGCCATCAAAATGAAAGGCGACACGACGGAATTTAATGCCGGCAGCTATCAGACGCAACCCAATGCCAGCGTGGAAGATCTCCTGAAAAAACTGCCCGGTATCCAGGTGGACAACAAAGGACAGATCACCGCCCAGGGAGAGAAGGTCAAAAAGGTGCTGGTGGACGGGGAGGAGTTTTTCGGTGACGACCCTACCCTCGTGACAAAAAACCTGCGTGCGGACATGGTGGACAAAGTACAGCTGTACGATAAAAAAAGCGAACAGGCAGCTTTCACCGGTGTGGATGATGGCCAGGCCAGCAAAACGCTCAACCTCAAACTAAAAGAAGACAAGAAAAACGGCTATTTCGGGAAGGTGGAACTGGGTGCCGGCACCAACGGGTTTCATGACAACCAGGTCATGCTGAACGTGTTCAAAAAGAAAATGAAAGTAGCCGCCTATGGCATCGTTTCTAATACCGGGAAAACCGGCCTGAACTGGCAGGAGTCAGACAAATACGGGCAAAGCATGGCAGACAATGTCAATATGGAGGGGGGCGATTTTATTGTCATCAGCGGGAATAACGACGAGTTTTCAGGATGGGACGGCCAGTATAGTGGTAAAGGTTACCCACTGGTACAAACGGGTGGGCTTCATTTCAATAATAAATGGAACCAGGACAAGCAGAATATCGGTGGCAACTATAAGTTCATGAAACTCTACATGGACGGCAATAGTACTACCACCACCAAAAACATCCTGCCGAATAACACCGTCAGTTACAGAAACCAGCGGGAGAACTTCAACAATAACGTGATGCGTAACCGCATAGACGGCCGTTATGAAATACAGCTGGATTCTTCTTCCTCCCTCCGGCTGGACATGAACGGTGGGATAGATCATAAAAAAACGAACAGTAACTTCTACTCTGAATTCCTGGATGGTGACAGTTCGCTGGTCAACCGCAACAACCGCCAGCTTTCAGTTGCGGACGATATCCGTCAGCTGAACAGCAACCTGTTGTGGCGTAAGAAACTGAAGAAAAAAGGCCGTACGCTGTCGGTAAATGTGGCGGAGAACTATACCCTCAGCGATGGTGACGGTGTGCTGCATTCCTTCACAGAGTATTTCAAAAAGAGCGGTGGAGTGGATTCTTCCTATCTCACAGATCAACGCAAGGTTTTCAGAACAGAGAACATCAATGCGTCGGGCAATATCACCTATACAGAACCGATATCGACGCTGTCTTCCCTGGTGGCCAATTACGGCCTGGTCCTCACCAACAGCAAATCGTACCGCAACTCCTTTAATGCCGGAGATGCCGGTAAATATGATGTAATGGACAGTACCTACAGTAACAGTTATGTATTTAACATGCTTACGCACAAGGCGGGGCTGGGGTATGTGTACACCGGGAGAAAGGTGCGGATACAGGCTACCAACAACGTAGGGTTTACTACTTTCCAGCAGGATGACGTTTACCGGAATACCAATCATGACCGCAATTTCGTGAACTGGTTCCCGGCTGCGTCTTTCACGTATACTTTTAGTCAGCAGCGGCGTTTGAGAATAAACTATAACGGGAATACCAATCAGCCCAGCATCAACCAGCTGCAACCTGTTCGTACCAACGATGACGACCAGGATGTCAAGATCGGTAATGCGGCGTTGAAACCTTCGTTCAGAAATAACTTCCACGCAAGTTATTTTGATTTTAAAGTGCTTTCTGAACGTTCTCTCTGGCTGAGCGTGAATTATACCGGTACCAGCAATGATTTCGGCGAGTCGTCTGTTATCGATGATAAAGGAAAACGAACTACACAGTTCATCAATATCAATGGCAACGAGAATGCGAACCTCAACCTTAATATGGGCTGGAAAATCAAGCCGCTCAATGTTAACCTGGGGTATACGCTGAGAGGTGGTTATTATCGTAATGCCAACTATATCAACGATCAGCTGAACACCACAAAAACTTTTAACGGTACGACCGGTATTGATCTGATGAGCTCCAAGGAAAAGAAATATGAGCATTACCTGTCATTGGAAGCGACATATAATACCAGTCTTTCTTCCATACAGCAGTCCACCCGCACCAACTACTGGACCTATAACGTTACCGCCGCGGAAAGATATTTCCTCCCCTGGCAGTTCACGATTGAATCAGATGTGGTGTGTAATTTCCGGCAGAAGACAGCGGTGTTTACCGATAACAATAACGTGATACAATGGAATGCCGCCCTTGTGAAGAAGTTTGGCAAGAAGGAAGCGCTGGAACTCAGGGCAGCAGTGAAGGATATCCTGAACCAGAACATCGGTTTCAACAGATCTGTCAACAGCAATTTCATTACGCAGAACACCTATTCCACGATCGGCCGTTATGGTATGCTCAGTGTGATATGGAATTTCAACAAAGTAGGCGGTGGCAGTATCGCAAAAAAATAATCCCATGAGAAAGATCTTTTTATATATCGTTTTATCGTTGTGCTGCTATGGTGCGCAGGCGCAGCATACTGTTTTCCTGGACAAGGGGCGTATTGAATTTGAGAAGAAACAGAACATACACGCCATGCTGGATGAAATGTGGGGAAGCGGGGAGGGGCAAAGCTGGAAGGAGCTGGAGAAGAAGTCGCAGCCTCAGTTCAAGACCTCTTATTTTGATCTGGTGTTCAGTGGTAACATTACCTATTATAAGCCCGGGCGTCAGCTGCCGGAAAACAACCAGGTGCGGGAGTGGCCGGCAGAAAAGAACGTGGTGTATACAGATTTGGCCGCGCAGCATAGTGTGGCCCAGAAGCAGGTGTTTGACCGCCTTTTTCTACAGGATGATTCCACCCGTGCCATACGCTGGAAGATCACGGATGAAACCAGGAAGATCGCTGGTTTTGACTGCCGGAGGGCCAATGCCATTATCATGGACTCCGTGTATGTGGTGGCATTTTACACCGATGCTATCGTTACTTCCGGCGGCCCGGAGTCTTTTTCAGGGCTTCCGGGGATGATACTGGGACTGGCCTTGCCCCACGAGCATATTACCTGGTTTGCCACCAAAGTGCTGGTCGATGACGTGAAGCCGGAGAGCCTGAAGCAGCCGGCGAAAGGGAAGAAAGTGACCCGTAAAGAGCTGATGGAGAATATGTCCAAAGCCTTGAGTGACTGGGGAAACTGGGGTAAAGTGTACATGAAAACGGCCCAGTTTTAGCGGGCTGTTGCGTATGTCGCCTTAACAAAATATTATGATAATGAAATCTTAAAAGCGCTGCTACCGGCCAGGAGAGGCTTCATTTTTGTTTTTTAGCCATCGAACTAAAAATTTTAACCATGGCTAAGCAAACCGTACAAGCAGTAAAGAATGAAATCCAGCAACTGGCAATTGGAAATTACAGGAGTTATTCCGACCAGTATGAGTCAACCGCGCCGGACACACTGATCAGCGTACAGGAACTGGCCAAAGGATACTGGGATTGCCGGGATGATAAAGAGGTAGTAAGAGACGAGAAACTGGGAATTAGTTTGGATGACTACCAACTTTGGACAAAGGAGGCACATAGTGCGTTTTTAAAGGCCAACGGCCACTCACTCAACTAGACATTTCTCCGTAGGAGAGAGGCGATAAGTCCAGCATTACCGGGCTTATCGCCTTTTTATTTTCCCTAAAAAATAAATTTGTTTTTGTATTGTTATTCTACTTACCTTCGTAACCCTGAGATATTTTATTTGTTACTTCATAACCATAGCCTCACTACTTCATAACTGATTGCCATCCTCAAGGGCAGGTGTACTGACAGGCCAGTCGGAACATCTTCAAGAAAACCTTTACCAAAGAAAAATTACTACTGCTGTCGCAGCGAAAGGAGTAAGTCGCCTCTAGACGAGGACAGGGATATTTGTCAAGATGATGTGCATTTTTGCTACAACAAAGGGACCTGAGAAATGAAAGTTTCGCGGCGGGCGGGCAGTGATTGCCGATAACACTTTAAAAACCCAGGTAACATGAAAAAAACACTTTGTTTGTTGATGGTCCTGCTGACGGCAGGACTGGAAGTTTTCTCCCAAGCCACGACCATATCTGCCGACGCCAATTTGTACAATGAGCCGGATCTGGTAACGAAAATCTTTGGCAAGGATAGAGGGGCCTTATACGATGAATTTCTACAGATCTCCCCTGTAGAACAGAAGGCCTTTACAGATGCATTTCTGGAGTATGAAGATGAGAAACGCCCATGGCTGGCGGAACGCATCGCTTTACTGCGGATGTACAATGAAGAGTTTACCTGTCTGGATGAAAAGAAAATGAACAGCCTGACCAAGCAGCTGATCAACAATGATCTTGAATTTGGCCGTTTGCAGATGCGTTATTTCCGGCGCATGAACAAACTGTTGGGTGCTACCAGGGCTGCCAAATTCTTCCAGATGGACAATTACCTGGAACAGTCTTCCAGAGCATATCTTCAAAACGATCTGCCTTTTATCAAAGCATTGGAGTCAGACCGTCAGGTATTTTCCAGTGCTAAGCCGGTGACACGCTGGTAAGATGGATATTTACCGCTGAATGTAGTGCAGAAGGACTTGTGATCTGTTGTTTTTAACTCACCGTTATTTGTTCCCCCCATCCTTTCCCATTATTGTACCCCAAAGACATCATCTGACGGATGATTGGCTTTCGTCCATTGTTTGTTGCCTTTTCCAGGGCTTCAGCCCTGGGTCACGTTGTGATAATGTTGTATGTTTGTAGCCTCCTTCTTCCAGCCATCTTTTTATTTTCCATTTTATTTATTGCTATGATCAGACAGAACGGGTATGTATTTACCGGTGGCCCCGGTGCGGGCAAAACATCGGTGATTACTGCCTTAGCAGCAAAGGGGTTTCCGGTCGTGCCGGAATCCGGCAGACAGATTATCCAGGAGCAGGTAGCCAGCGGAGGAACGGCATTGCCCTGGGCCGATAAGGAATTATTCCGCGACAGGATGCTGGCAGCAGCCCTGCAGGATTTTGAACAGCAGCCAGGTAACGGGCAGCCGGTATTCTTCGACCGGGGCATTCCCGACCTGATAGGCTATTCCGTATTGGAAAACCTGCCGGTACCGGCGGTACTGGAGGAATATGCCGCCACCCTGCGGTACCATCCGCGTGTTTTTATCTTTCCGCCCTGGGAGGAGATTTACCAGGGCGATACGGAGCGCAAGCAGGACTATGCCACGGCCGTGGCCACCTATGACGCCATGCAGGCGGCTTATACCGCTTACGGGTATGAGCTGCTGGCGGTGCCTTTTGCCAGTGTTACCGGCAGGGTGGCTTTTGTACTGGCCAATTTATGAGGTGGTTTCCGTGAAGTCCTCGCTACGGGGAAGGGAGGTGAATTTCTCCATCAGTTCGCCTGACAGGGCTGCCAGCTTCCGGAGCTTCGTATCTATCCAGGCGCCGTCCACATTCACCACGGCTGATTTGATGCCGTCTTTTCGGTATATCTCATGGCGTACGGACCAGCGGGAGCCGTCGGGGCGGCATTTGGTCAGCTCGCAGGTAACGCGCAGGGAGTCGTGGGGGCCTGCCTCCCGGAGGTAGATGGTTTCTTCCCGGAAGAGGATGGGGCCGATGTGCAGCTCCTGGAAGTGCCGGGCGTCCATGCCCGCTTTCTCCAGCATGGCCAGGCGGGCCTGGGCGGCAAAATCGGCATAGGCGGAGTGCCGCAGGTGCATATTAGCGTCTATTTGTGACCACATGACAGGGCCTTCAAAGAATATATTGTCCATCTTTAAAATTACGGAAAAGGAATATGTTTGCCAGCGGGGCTAATTACTTGTTGTTCAGGGTGGTATATAATGATAAAAATGTACCGGTGCTGGAACTGTCCGTCATGGCCGTTCTGGCGGTGTTTTGGCCGCTGTCCGGCAGCAGGGGCGGTGGCTCCGGGATATAATTTTTCAAAAAAAAACGGCTGAAAATTTTTTTTACTTCATTCCCTTTTATACATTTGCGGTCTCACGGAGAGTTGGCAGAGCGGTCGATTGCGGCAGTCTTGAAAACTGTTGACTGTAACAGGTCCCGGGGTTCGAATCCCTGACTCTCCGCAAGCTTTAAGCTCTGTTGTTGCAAAACAGCGGGGCTTTTTTCTTTTTAACCCGAAATCATATCATGAAAAAAATCTCACCTCTTCTGCTGGTATTGTTCTCAGCTGTCTTGTTCTCCTGCGGTAAAAAAAGTGACAACAACGTATCCCCTGAAGGTGATGCCACCTGGAAACTGGGGGAATATAGTTATGTGAAAGCTTCCTCTGTCCAGACATCTTCCGCCGATGGCAACATCACGTCTATCGCTGTCAGCACCGCCGGCAATGGCGGTAACTATGGCGCCTTCTCCGGCAGCTCGCTGACCATCGTTTTTCACGGCAACCTCGGCGAAGGGCAGTATACCCTCGGTACTGAAGAAATGCTGGCAGCCAACGCCACCAACAGGACCATCGTTATCAACTGCACCGTCGGCACTGCTGTGAACACCGGCGCTGTGATGTACTCCTATGGCGGTACTGCCGCCACGGCCACCGTTACCAAAGACAAAGACGGCAAGTTTCATATCAGCCTGCCTGCAACGACGCTGACCAAGAAGCTGGAAGTGCTGGGAGGGATACCCTCAGCCAAAGCGACGTATGAGCTGACGGTGAATAATGCTTATTGAGTAATTTTTCTTAGGATACAAACCCACTGGTACGACATATGCCAGTGGGTTTTTTATTGCGTTTTAGTTTTTGGCGCTCCTTTATTGTTTGATGACCTCCTTCCTCAAAATTTTTTTTCAAAAAGTTGAAAGATAATTTTTCGATCAATCTTATATCTTCATTATTGTCTTGGTTCAAAAAGTGTTGTTTTGTAAGTTTTCCTAATCAATTTAATATCTTAAAAATCATACTGATTTTATTTGTGTCAATTCCGGTATTCGTAACCGATGGTGCTTTTCTGTCTTGTGTTTGGAGATATGGATGCAACCACTATATTTGCGCTTGTACACATAAATCGTACTTATGAACAAAGAACAATTTAGTATCGGCGACGTAGTGGACTGTCCGCTGCATGTTGATGCCGGCGTGATGTTCGTCCGTGATATCAACGCGGAAAAAGATGAACTGTTGCTGGCAGATGCACCGGAAGGCGGTCGCACCGTCTGGATACATTTCAAAGACGTAACAGGTGTGCCGCTTACACCAAGGGTACTGCAACTCGCCGGCTTCAAACCTATCGCCGGTAAGAAAGGACTGTACGGAGCCGGCAACGGTCTCCGGCTGCAGCGCCTGGGCAACGGCTACTACGTCGAAGACGTATATGACGACCAATCAGAACCCCTGGTGATGGAAGAGCTGCACGAACTGCAACATTATTATTCGTTGCTGCTGGACCAACCCCTGCGCATCAACGGTATCCACCGGCCCATGCCCCTGGCAGAGCTATGCCCGGACCACTCCACGACGCATTACTACTGGTTCACCTACCAACGTAGCGACGGCCGTTTCGTGGAAGACGTCTCCTCCCAGCATCCACTCACTACCGTCAGCGCGCTACGTCTCCTCGAAGACAGCGGCATCGTACTGCTCAACTGGCAATTGATCTCCTACGATCAGTATCTGAGCTTCGACAAACCGTGGACAGTCCGGTGACTTATTATCGACTCAACAAGCAACAGGCGGGGAGTTCTCTCCCTGCTTTTCCTCCTGTAACCCTTGCTGCGACTATTATGCAGCCGGTTTCGGTTGCTTAAAAAACTTGACTTTCCTATTGAAAATCCGACAAAAAAGTCCTAACTTTTAATTGCGATTGCAACTTTAGAGTAAAACGTATATCGCATGATGTATTGCCAATACCCTCATAACCATCAATTGATGAAACTGACAAAGTTCCAAGAGAAAGCTATTATTAAGACCAAAGCATTCATCGACGAACAGCCCCCAAAAAGAATAGATATACAGCACCTGGTCCACTTCTCGGGTCTTAGTGAAAGCAAACTGACTAAAGGATTTAAAATGCTCTACCACGTAACGATTTATCAGTATCAACTTGAACGCGCTATGAACTATGCCAAAAAACTACTACAGGAAGATCACCAGGTGAAAGAGGTGGCTATTACTTTAGGGTATAGTACTTCAGGCAGCTTCGCACGGGCGTTTCATCGTGTGTTCCAGGAGACGCCGGGCGAGGTGAAGTGGCAGTGAGGATTCCTTTTTAAGAGCTTTGAAGAATTGTCGCATGGCTATGCCGGTGGTGTACTGTCGTGCGCGTATGATCTGTCTTTTTCCTTTTTTAAATACCTATTGTATGAAGAAGTTAATTGTATTTTTTGTCTCGCTTGTTGTGGGGGTTGTTGGTTCGGCTTCGTTGGCATTGAAGGCACGGAATAACCATGTTATATATACGCGTAACCTGGTGAATGGCCAGTGTGATATACCTGTGCCAGGAAAGGCGATATTGAATACTACCACGTTTGGATTTTTGGCGACGAATGTGCCGGGGCCTTGTGATCTTGTAATTACAACAAAGGTGGTAAACTAAATAATGGATTTGTTGTTTTGGAGCGGATTCCATCGTGAAGTTATTGTTTTCATGTGACAGGATCGGTAGAAGAGATAAGGTGGAAGTGGTGTTACGGTTTAGGTAAAGAGATTACGGTTTTTGTTTTTGTGTTGTTGTTGGAACGAAAGGAAGGGTTGAGTAAATTGCATAAAGAAAATAGCCATTAATTAGACAAAGATCTTCTCAAGAAATGATATTGATAGTTAGGACTTATATCATTTTTTCTGGAGTAATTTTATGAAACCCTGTATTTCTCTAATTCATAAACCTCATTTTTGCCTCGGTTGATCCATCTCTTAAAAATTTTATAAATATCGATGGGTGTTGTTGTGTACTTTTTAATGTGAGTTGTGTGCTCATTGTTTTAAGGATTATAAAATCAAATTTTTAAGCATTTTGTTTAGGGACGTTGGTTCCGATGTAACATATTTTGCTATGTTGTTATAGCGGTTTTTATGTCTTGATAAACATTTCCAGTATGATTACAAGAGAAAAATTAGCAATTGATAACAAAAATAAATCTGATATACGAGATATTTCGTTCAGAGACTTCGTTTTGCAGACTAAAATATATCGGATAGCTATTGCTGTTTGTTTTTTAGCAATGATAGTTCAATTGTTTGTATTTAAATACTTTTATCCTTATCCTTCATTTATAAATGGAGACTCGTACGAATACCTAAAAAGTGCTTTTTATAATCTTAAAATTAATACTTATCCAATTGGTTATGCTAAGTTTTTAAGACTATTTAGCGTCTTTTTTATAGGTGGGGATAGTCTGGTGGTATTTCAATATTTTTTTACTCAATTTAGTATTCTATGGTTGATGTTTAGTGTGTTCTATTTTTATAATCCTAATAAAATTATTCAGATGACACTGTTGGGTGTAATGGTAACTAGCCCTATTTTTTTATACCTAGCTAATTACATTTCAAGCGATAGTCTATTTTTGGGGTTGAGTATATGCTGGTTTACAACCCTTATATGGATATTGAATAGGCCGTCTTACAGGTTGTGGGTTTTTCACTCCATTTTTGTTTGTATGGCCTTTATAGTAAGGTATAATGCGCTATATTATCCACTGATTTCCCTTGTTGTTGTTGTGCTGGATAGACGTAATATTTCTTTGAAAGTTGTGGGATTGGTACTTATGTTTGGCTTAATTGGGATGTTTGTTGTATTTACATCTTTGCAATATAAGAAGTTAACCGGGAGAATTCAGTTCTCTCCATTCTCTGGGTGGCAAATGGCTAACAACGCAATGTATGCATATAAATTTGTCGATCCTGCAAAACGCAAAGAACTTCCCTTGAAATTTCATGGACTTGATAAAGATGTTCGCGCATATTTTGATACAACACGTCCCTTTTTAAATAAGTTTCCAGAGGAAATGTTATGGGTCAGTACCATATACATGTGGAAACCGACATCACCCCTACGAATTTATATGAATAGGATGCATGTTGGAGATACAACGTTTTCAGAATTTAGAAAGTGGTCTGAAGTTGCTCCGTTATATAACGAGTACGGAATTGAGCTTATGAAGACCTATCCAGGTGTATTTGTAAGGATGTATCTATGGCCAAATCTGATTAAATTTTATGTTCCTCCGGTGGAATTTTTGTCCTCCTATGGATATAGAGTGGATTCAATTCCTCCTGTCGCTATGGCATGGTTTGATTATAAGCATAATAAAGCTAAAACGAGGTTTAAGGACAATCACGTTAGTATACTCGAATGGTATCCGAATATCTGCGGAATAATGAATGCAGTTTTTATTATGCTGAGTGTCTCGTTTTTTGTCTTAAAAGGAAGAAGATTAGATAGGAAGATTTTTCTGCTTTGGATAATGTATTTTCTTTTCTGGATGACAAATATAGTCTTTAGTGTGTTTGCTTCCCCTATTGCATTACGGTTTCAGATTTTTCCCTTGGTACTATGCACCGCAATTAATTTTGTGCTGTTGGATTTTGTCTTAAAAGGTTCCGGTGATCAGCGCGAAGAGACAATTAAGAGTGATAATCAAGAGGTATCTATTTAATTTTTTTTTATGAAATGGATATGTGTAATCTTCGGATTGGTTCTGTTTTGTCAATGTGGTCAGGTTTCTGATGTTGGCTACGACAAAAGAGGAGATGTATTGATGGATCTTAACCTCCAACTTTTAGATAGTGCTCGCTATTTTAATATTAGAAGTGTTAGCCCAGGAAAACCAGTAGTGCTGTTTTTTTTTAGCCCTTATTGCCCGTATTGTAGAAAGGAAACGGAGAGTATTTTAAAAAATATTGAAAAGTTCAAGGCTATTCAGCTTGTCTTTTTGTCTATTGATTCGATTGGAGATTTGAATATGTTCAGCAGGAATTACCAGATAAGTAAATACCCTAATGTAATTATCGGGAAAGATACAGGAGCGGTATACTTTAGATACTTTAATCTTAAAAATATTCCCCATACAAGTATTTACTCGAAGGATCATAAGTTGAGCTATGTCTTTAGATTTCAAACTAGTGCAGAAGAGATTCTTGATCAGGTAAAAGAACTTTAGATATTCATTGCTTATTCTTTAAATGTGTACTTATGGATAAGACTAAAATTAGGATTTTTCTGGTTTGTTTATTTTTATCTGTTTTTTCTAGTGTTATTGTCACCGTAAAAGCCAGAACGCTCGATCGAGTGTGGATTGTAGATATAAATCATACAGATGCTGGGTGCACTTTGGCATTGCAATACTATACGCTTGAGCCAAATGGGTCTCCTATGTTTGCAACATATGCATCTACCACATTGAGCGCACAGTGCGATTATAAAATGCTATATACAGGTGAGTAATATTTTTTAATGGGTGTACTAGCTTCCCGACAAATTTCCTGGATGTGCATATCTTGGATGATTGGGTGTTCTGTGCGAGGGGCTGTTAATTAGGTTGTTTAGCAGATTATAAAAGATTTTACAAGTAATTTATTGAAAATATTACACATGTCATTTATATAAATTCTTTTGTAATAATTGAATATTTAATGATGAGTAGGTACCCTCACCATAGTATTCGATTGGGGAAAGCTGAAAACCCAACAATAGAGTAAGCACTATTTCTTCTCTTTAAAACTTAAAACCATGAAAAAAGTAAAAGTTTTGCTGTCAGCTGTTGCTGTTGTTGCTATCGTTGCTGGTGCTGTTGCATCTAAAGCTCGCGTTGCTGCTAAGTTGTATGTTCCTATCGCTACACCTGGCCTTTGCGAAACAACTATTGATCACGTTTCTACAGTAGGTACTGATTTGTCATTCAATGACTATGCTTCTACAGTAGCAGGACCTTGCGAAAAAATCAATGTTTTCAGAGCACCTAATAACTAATAGTGCGTGGCAGAAAGAAGGTTTCTTCTTTCTGCCTTTCATTTAGAATGTCTAATAGTATTCCAGGATGTTTTGAGAGGCCTTAACTATTTTACATTAAATGATTGTCAATGGTGGCTCGAGTGAACTTTTCTGTTTTTGATACCACTTTTTGAGTGGTATTTTGTTTATTATTATGTTTAGACAAGAATCATGTTTGATTCTATCTTTTTTTATCGTAAATGTAATAATTCATGAAGGCTCTACTTTTGGCAGTGAAAAAAAATATCATATGTGCAATATTTATATTGTATCTGTTGCTTATGTATTCTTTTTTATATGCGCAAAAAAAAACATTAGATATTAATGATTTAGAGAGCTGGGTTTCTGTTCGACGTGGCACCCTTTCAGCGAATGGGAAATATACAGCATTTTATAAAGGTGATACTAACTTAGTGGTTAAAAATGTTCAGAGTTCTTGGAACAAGGAGTTGAATAATCCATTACGATTTCTGTTTACTAGTGATAGCAAGTTTTTAGTATGTCAGCATGTTGGTGGCAGAATATCCATAGTCTCATTGGGTAAAGATAGAATAGATGAAGTGTCTAGTGTGAGGAAGTTTTTTGTAATGCAGTCGGAGGGAAAGGAATATATTCTTTATCTACGTACTGATGGGCAATTTGTTGTTGCCCATTTGGATGGCGATTTAATGTGGAAGGTAGATAATGTATCCGACTTCTGGGTTCAAAAGGATAGAGGATACATATTTTACAAAAGTAGGTCTGATTCCGGCTACTTCGAGTTGAAAAAAATGGTTTTGAATGGAAGGGATCCATTTATTTTGTATCGTGGAAATGAACCGGTTAGTGTGGCATTAGATAATAGTGGATCCAAAATCGCTTTTCTTGTCATTAGTGCTGGTGAAAAGTCTCTCTGGTATTATAGTGATTCCATTTCTGCCAAAGCTGTTAAAAAGGATTTGGATTTAAAGCTGGATGGCTATGATATTGGAGGATTAGATGAGTTCAGTGAAGACGGGAATCTTGTATTTGGATGGGTGAAAGATAAACCTAATCTGAATGAGTCAAACAAGAGTAAGACCCTTGTTTATTCGTTTGCATCCCCGCGTCTGAGTGTGCCGGACTATAGTGGTCGGGCAAATAAATATTTGGCTGTATGGAATTTGAAGGATGAACGTTTTTTTAAAGTACAAAATAGAGGGGAGATGCTATACTTTAAAGCGAAAAATAATATGGCTTTGTTGCGATATTCAGGTGGTGATGTAGGGGAGTGGAATTGGAACGGAAATGCCCGATCATCTTGTGTTTTGGTGGATTTGAAGAATGGACTTAGGAGCGAAATTACTAATGGACCTAATTTAGACGCGAGATCATATATTCTCTCTCCTATGGGGAAATGGATCGTGTATTACGATTCTGATAGTAGTGATTATTTTAGTTATCATGTCGGAAGTGGAGAAAGAAGGCGGCTTACCCGAAATGTCGATGCTGTGTGGACTTCATACGATAATGATGACATACCTTCCGCAAAGTATTATAATATCGGAATTGGTGGATTTAGTTCAGATGAGAGTAAACTATATTTATATGACCAATATGATATTTTCGTTGTAGATCTTAAAGGAGATAATGAACCATTTTGTTTAACAGGAGGATACGGGCGGAGGAACAACATTGTTTTTCGATTTGCCTTTCCTCCTAACAACCAGAAGAATAAGAAGGTCATTTTGACAGCCTTCAGCAGAAAGACGAAAGAAGATGGTTTTTATTCTATAGAAGAATCTAAGCGCGGTGAAGTAAAAAAACTTGTGATGGATGCGGCAATTTTTACTGGGCCAGAGGAAAGTAAGTATGTCGATAGGTTACTTCCAGTTAAAGCTGATAGTGCTTCGGTCTATCTTGTAAGGAAAATGAATGCTACAAGTTCCCCCAATTTCTATGTAACCCGGGACTTTGTTAACTTTGAATCTATTAGTAATGTTTATCCTGAAAAGAAATATAATTGGCTTACAAGTGAGTTAGTTCGCTTCAAGACACTAGATGGTAAAGATGCTGATGGCATATTGTTTAAACCCGAAAATTTCGATCCAAATAAGAAGTATCCTTTGATTTTTTATTATTATGAAAAGATAAGTGAAACATTACATTTTTATTGGACGCCTGGCCCTTGTGAGGGACCGATTAATATCCCATATTTTGTCAGCAATGGGTATCTGGTGTTTGTTCCTGATATTCACTTTACTATTGGATATCCTGGGAGAAGCTCTTTTAGCACAATTATGGGAGCAGCTGATAAGCTTGTCAAATTGTCTTATGTTGACTCTACAAAAATGGGACTACAAGGACACAGTTTTGGTGGATTTCAAACGAATTACATTGTTACGCATACTCAACGATTTGCAGCGGCATGTTCTGCTGCTGGATTTACTAACTTCGTGAGTGCATACGGGTCAATTATTGGCAATGGATATTCTAGACAGGGGCAGTTTGAATTGAGTCGCGATCGGATAGGGGCTACCTTATGGGAAAGGCCGGACCTTTATTTGGAAAACTCCCCAGTCATGCGGGTAAATCAGGTATCGACACCTATGTTAATAATGCATAATAACGGCGATGATGATGTTCTTGTAACACAAGGGGTGGAGTTTTTTACAGGATTAAGACGTTTGGGAAAGATTTCATATTGGCTTCAGTATGAAGGGGCAAGACACTCGGTATATGGTAATTCTGCTCTCGATTATAGTGCAAAGATGATGGGGTTTTTTAACTATTATCTGAAAGGTGAAAAAATTCCCAGTTGGATGTGTAATAAATCACCAAATATTTTGAGTGTAAACAAGTTATTGAAATAGCAAGATAGTTTATGATAGGAGTGGCAGCTGATATTAATGGTTTAGAGACTTAATTCGCATTTAGGTGTTCTCTATATCTCTGATGTTTAAGGTAGTTATCATATTATTGACAGCGATTATATTCTCTTGTAAAGCCTTCTCCCAAAAGATTTCGTTGGGATTGGAGGAGGGGGATACGTGGGATTATGTTGATAATGGTATAATCAGTGATGATGGCTTGTATGCCTGTTATCAAGTTAGAAATCATATTAATGATGAAGGATCGCTCATTATAGTTTCCACCGATGGAGCGACAAGGCGTTCGTTTAGCAATCTTCGAAATCCTCTTTTTTCAGATAAAGGAAATTGGCTAGCTGGTATAAGGAAAGATACGTTGGTTCTGATAAATTTAAGAGACAGAAAATGCAATACTGTTGAGATTGCTAGTGTAAATGAATATTCGTTTTTTACCCAATTTAACAAGGATTACCTTATATGTTTTTCTCAGGAAGAAAACATGTTGCGCTTGATGGGAGCTGATGGCGATATCTTGGAAAAGTATGATTCGGTAGTGCTATTTAAGCTTAGCCCTGACAAAAAAAAACTCTTTATAAAAAAGCGTGGATATGATAAGAACAACATGAAAGTACTTTGTGTTGAACTAGATAAATTGACATGTAAGACCATTTTTATTGGTGGTGACGTGGATTTTTTTACGTTTGATCGATCTGGAAAGCAATTGGCATTTATTAGCCAAGATAGAGTCGGTAAGAGTATATGGTATTTTTCAGATAGCATGTTTGTTGCTAAAGAATTAGTTAATAGTAGGACGAATGGCTTAGTGGACCAGACAGATATTTCCCCCAATGATTATTGGGGATTTAGTAGAGACGGGACAATGCTTTTTTTTTCGCAAACAAAATTTCATAGAGCCTCAATGGATCTATCTAATCCTGAGATATGGAGTTTTGAGGATTTGTACTTGTTGAGTTTTTTTAAAGGAAAGGCAAATGACTATATTCCAAATTTTGGGAAAAGAACTTATCTCTCTGCAGTTCTTATAAAAGGCGAAAAAGTACTACGGCTGGTTGAAGACAGTGAAGTACTTGAACCGATAAGTTTTATCAATACAAAAGGTAAATATTTTGTGTTCACGAGAGATAGGAAAATAGACGAAGGTGGAGAATGTATCAGATATAACTATGGAGTTGGTAATAGTTGTTCTGGGGAGAAGATTATTATTGACAGTAGTAATATACCTTTGATAAGTACGTTTGTTTTTTCTCCTGATGATAGATATTTGGTCTATTATAAAGCTGAAGATAGACAGTTTTATTCATTTGATTTTTTAAAAGGAAGAAAAACTTCGATTAGTAAAGATCTGTCCTGTGAGTTATTGGACGTTGGGAAGTTGAGTTATCCAAATTATGCACAGTATGCGGGAAAGATTGTAGGATGGGATATGAGAAGAAAGCGTGTGTTGGTGAGCGATTCGTATGATATTTGGAGTTTACCACTTGATGGAGAAGGAGAACCCAAGAATTTGACTGCAGGGAGAGGAAGAAAAGATTCTGTAGTATTTTTGCCAATTGTTGAAAATGTTGAGGTGGGCGGGGGGCACTATCATCGGGATGTTAATGACATTATTTTAAAAGCATTTAGTTATAAAAGTAAAGATTTTGGTTTTTATAACCTTAGTATAAATGGTCGTTTCAACCTCTGTAAGTTGTCAATGGGCCCAATCTCCGTGGGCACTGGGATGTACAAATACAAAATAGATAAAGCCCGGTTGGTAGAGTCAAAAAAGGAAAAAGGTTTTTTACTCAGGATTGAAAAATATGACGATGCTCCCAATTACTTTTTTAGCAAAGATCTGAAGAATTTTGTTCGTCTTTCAAATGTTCAACCACAGGTTGGTAGGAATTGGTTGACTGCGGAGCTGCATACGTATTTTGATAGCGATGGACTTGAGTGTCAAGGGATTTTATATAAGCCGGAAAATTTCAAATCTTCTATGCGGTATCCAATTGTCTTTAATTATTACGAAATAAAAAGTAATGAAATTAATTCCTTTCCACCCGTAGTTTTAAATGGGGCTGATATAGATATAGCATACCTCGTGAGCAATAACTATCTTGTGTTTATTCCTGATATTCGCTCCCGACCGGGGGAGGCTGGATCGGGATTGATACGCTCCATTACAGCAGCGCTCTCTCATTTGAAGCAGTTTGGCTGGATTGATTTTAATAGGATCGCGATGACCGGTCATAGTTTTGGTGGTTGGGAGACAAATTATGTTATTTCCCATATCAGTTGTCATATTGCTGCCGCTATTTCTGCGGCAGCTAATAGTGATATGGTCTCTTATTCGTTTTCATTGGCAGCAAACGGTGATGATAGATTTTCTTATTCTCAGCTTGGCCCCTTTAAGATAGGCGAATCATTTGCTGATCGTCCTGATTTATATTTGTCTCTCTCCCCTCTTTATGTGGCCAAAGACATCAGAACACCTATTTTGCTGATGCATAATGAAAATGATACGCAGATTGACTTTAGCCAAAGCCTGAGTTTGTTCATCTTACTTAGAGAGTTAAGAAAGCCTGTTTGGTTATTATCTTACAAAGGGGAAGGCCATGTATTAACAAAAAAAATGAATATAATTGACTATAAGAAAAAGATGTATTCCTTTTTAGGTTATTTTTTGAAAGATGACAATAAGCCAGAATGGATGAAACGACATGTCGGTATTGATGATTGACCTTCCCTCGAGATTTCCAACTTACCACGCTACATTTTTACATTTCAGTCACCTTATTGCCATGTTGGAATATTCAATTCTATTTTTTTTATTGTCTCTTTATATACATTTGCATCTTCATTAAGCATACTCTTTTCTGCAATATATAGCGCTTTTTTTTCTGTCGATAAGGCTTCCTCTTTTTTCCCGAGTTTGTATAGTACATTTGCATAAGTGTCAATCGCTGCATGGTTTTCCGGATACTGTTTTGTGATTTGTTTCATGTATTGAGATGCTTTTTTTAGCGTGTTTACATTTTTACTGTGTTTAAAGACGACGTTCCATACAAATTCATTCACTTCGTATGCTTTCCAAGAGTCGGTAATAAAGCTGCTATCGTCAAAAGTCTTCATTTTTAGTTTAATAAGTTTTTTCCAATCTTTTTTTTGAGTATACCATATAGTTTTATTCTTTTCAATTACTCTATCAGCAGTCTGAATGTCCCATGTATTTTCGATCTCTTTTTTAATCGAACGCCAGGTAGATTTTGTGGCCGGTCTATTATTTCTAGTTTTTCCCTCTAATTTTGGTTTGACGACGTCTCTAGTTATTAAGTAATCTAGAAGTTGATGCGAAAAACCTTTTACAGCGACTCGTCTGTCTGATTCTCCCGGATTCTGGTATATATATCTTACTAATTTGTCTTGGCTTGATAGTAACGTTGGATACTTTAGTAACAGTCTCGGAAACTGGGGTGTGAGTATATCATTGGGATTACCGAGGTTAAGATAATTTTTCTTGTAGAATTGCGTTACTATTTGGGCCAATGAGTCTTCGTGGTAAAGGTTGAGCTCAAGGGCATAATCCATAAGTTCAGAAGGCGAAAGTAGATTCTTTATAAATTTATCCCTTTTGCCTGCATAGTTGGTCAGTGGATTGGTTGCCACTCGACAGACTGAGAGAAACTGATCGGCATTCATGTATCCTAAGCTTCTATGTAGAAGAATGCCATTTGAATCAAGAAATATGATTGAGGGGACACTAGTGACTTTAAATTTGTCTTTTATACTTTTTGATATATAGTACTTTTTTTTTATGTTTTCATTATCGTTCTTGTTTGAGTCGATCTGAATTTTTAGTGAGATGAAATACCGATTGATATATTCTCCTATCGAGTCCAATGTGTATACTTCTTTTTCCATTTTTTTGCATGGAATACACCAAGTCGCATACACATCCAAGAGTATCGATTTTTTTTCTGATTTTGCCATGCTTAGGATTTTGTCCCAGCTGGGTTCATCTGTGAAATTTATTTTTGTTTCCTGTGCTGGAGCCAATAAAGGCATAGTTGTTAAAAGTAGAATTAATATTTTTTTCATTTTTTTACTTTTAATAGTCTAGTTTTTAATTCTGATATCCAGGGTTCTGCGTCAGGTTTTTATCGCGAAGTATTTCGCTATTAGGTATTGGATAGAATGATTTATATGATGCCCATACACCTCCTTTATACATCTCAGCATTTTGCATCGATTCATCCATGGTTCCACTGCGTGTTAGGTCAAACCATCTGTGTCCCCACTCTTCAAATAGCTCAACCCTCCGTTCATGAAAAATTGCAGTCCGGAGCGCCTGTTTAGTTGAGGTAGTGAATGTCGGAAGGCCGGCCCTAGAGCGAATTATGTTTAAGTCTTCTAGCGATCCACTGATATTGTTAAGTTCCATTCTAGCCTCAGAACGAATTAGATATAATTCAGAAAGGCGTAGAACTATGCAGTATTCTGTGATGCTGCCGCTATTTGCAAGCGCCTTATACTTTGCAAAAAAAGGAAAGTTTTGTGTGCCAGATGCGATGTTCCCCATCCATTTTGAAAGTCTTTTGTCGTCCCTTTCGAAGCTGTTTACTAGTGAGGGTGAAGCGTAGACAATCCTGGAACTTCCAGGTCCTGGAGCGCTTGTGAGTATAAAAGTATTAGCCTCGTCTGTGTTGAACCCAGTTTTGGTTGGTTGTAAAGCCCATATTGTCTCCTTGCTGTTTTTCTTGAACACGGAATCAAGCCCTATTAAACTATATGTGCTTTGTTTATTTATAACCTCAGTAGCTGCTGCTTCTGCTTCCGAAAAATTCTTCATATATAGTTGGACTCTTGATAGCATTCCCAGTGCAGCAGAGCGATTTGGCCTGATCCTCTCAGTTGTTGATGTTAATATTGTTCCATCGACATAGTTGTCATCTAAAAGAGATTTCGATGATTGTAGGTCACTTAGGATTTGTTTATAGACAGCTGAAGATGGAGATCTGCTAATAACAGAGTTTGTCGTGTAATCTGTTGTTAATACTATTGGAATATCACCAAATATATTTACGAGATAGAAGTAGTAGAAGGCGCGTAGAAAGTATAGCTCGCCAAGTAATCTGTTTTTTACCTGCATGGTTAATGACTGACTTTTATTTATTCCATCAAGAGCTGCATTTATTGTATATATCCTAGGGTATAGGTTGGTCATGTAGTTTCCGGTGCTTCTTGAGCTCGTATAGTCTGGTCCCAGGCCATTTCTCCATATATTTAGAAATTCAGCTTGGTTGATATCCGCTAAAACAAGATTGTCGGCGGCTAGTTCTTGTAAAAATGAAATGGAGGTAATGCCCCCAGAATTAAAATCATTAAACATCATCTGCGCATATATTCCAGTAACAACAGCCGCCGCAGTATTGTCATATTGATATACGTTCTCGGTGTTGATGCTTGTAACAGGGGCGGGTATTTCCAGAAATTTCTTGCAACTGGTGTATGTGATAATGGTTAAGATAGCGATATAATATATTGTGGATTTTGGTTTCATATTTTAATGTTTTAGAGGATTAGGCTGATTCCTATTGTAACAACGCGAAGTGGGGGCAGAGATCCGATGTGTTGGGATTCAGGGTCTGTCCCAAAATAGTTGCTTATCGTTAGTAGATTTTGCCCTTGAATAAACAACTTCGAGGACTTTATTTTAGCTTTTTTAAGCCAGTTTTCGGACATGCTATACTGTAAGCTGATGTTTCTTAATCTGATGAACGAGGCATCTTCGTATTGTGATTCGCTGACGGTAAATAATGCATTGTATGCATTTACTGCGTTATTGCTCAGTCCCGATTTTTGGTATGTTGCAATGTCATTTATACTTTTCCATCTGTCGTTTACAGATGTTGGCATATTTCTCATAGATCCTGGCATGCCTAATAATGTTAGTCTGTCACTGAATCCCGTTTGTTTTACGAATTGAAATAAGAAGTCTAGAGTGAATCTCTTAACGCTAACTGTATTCGAAATGCCGCCAAAGTATCTTGGATTGATATCTACTATTTGAGTTCGATCTTTTATTGTCAGTGAATTGACATCGGAAGTTCTTTTACCACTAGCGGTTTGGAATTCGTAGAGACCACTTTGTGGACTGACACCTAGGTATGGATACACCTTTACGATATTTACCGCTCGTCCAATCACATAGGTTTGCGCTAGGGTTGTCTTGTCTAGGTTTTCGAATCTCACGATTTTATTCTCCGGAATTGTGATGTTAGCTGATATATCCCAGTTAATTTGCTTATTTCTTATTGGATGTGCATCTATTTGTAATTCTAATCCTTTGTTTTGAATTGTGGCGTCAATATTTTGATTGATAAATGCGAATCCGGTAATACTTCCTAAGGGGTAATTAATTAGCTGGTTAGATGAACGGTTCACAAAGAAATTACCAGTAAATAAGACGGCATTATTAAGTATACCTAGATCTATCCCTATATTCAACTTTTTTGTTAGCTCCCACTGCAAATATGGGTTGGAATGCCCAGATGGTTGGAGGCCAACTGTTTGCTGATATGGGACAGTGGTGAATACGTTATTGTATAGAGTTAGATAAGCATAATCGGGTATTTGATCATTACCAGTTGTTCCATAAGAGAGTCGTAATTTGCCAAAACTGAGAATACTGGTGTTGTTTTTAACGAATTGTTCCTCACTAAAAATCCATCCTGTTGCAACCGAATAGAAGTTAGCAAACCTATTAGAAGAACCAAAGCGGCTCGTTCCATCTCTTCTCCCGGCAAGAGTTACAACATATTTATCATTATAATTGTAAATTAGCCTACCGAATATTCCATTATATCGATACGTGGATTGCAGATTGCTATTTATGGATAGATTTGGTGCAGATTGAATGTTTTGTAGTTGAGCATCGTTAGTGTATCCGCTTCCGGTTATTGCTAAAACAGAATTTTTGACTTGCTGAAAGGAACTGCCTGTCAGAAGCTCAAAATTTCCTATTTTGAAGTCTCTTTTGTATTTTATTTGAGGTTCTATGAGCCACGATGTAATAGACTTATTGGCTGTTGAGGAGCTCCTTATATTAACCGTTGTTGCTGGACTAAAACTTGCCTGTGGTGTGAGAGTTATTTCATTGCTCTGAATACGATTATAACCTAATGAAGTGCTTAGTTCGAGGCCAGGTAAAATTAAATAACTTAGGTTTGTATTTCCAATAATATTATTGGTGCTGCCTTTGTATGTTCTCAATAAGGCCGCCAGAGGATTGTTAAAGGTGTAGGTGTTAGTTCCAGGTATCTTACCCCAGTTCAAGCTACCATCGCTATTGTAAAGGGGAGGAGCGTCTGGGGGGAGCGTTAGTGCTTGGGACATTAAATCTCCTGTCGCTAAGTTGTTATCATCTTGCAAATAGGTTCCCGATACGCTGATTTTGAATTTTCTATTATTTGAATTATGAAAAATGTTAAAATGAACATTGGCTTTTACGTCCGAAAAATCACCAGGATAGACTGTGGTTTCTTTTAAATATCCTCCGCCCGCTAAGAATTGAGTATTGTCACCTCCTCCGGATATGGAGGTTTGAAGGTTAGTAAATCTCGCGGTACCTCCCACAAGTTCTTTTTGCCAATCCGTGTTTCTGGTTGAATCCCACACACCATTTATGTCATAATCGGATGAAGAAATTGAAGAGTTATCGTTCTTTTTCCCTTCTAGGCGTAATGAAAGGTAATCTTTTGTTTTTAGTAGATTCATTTTAGGGATTCTTCCCCATCCTGTTTGTAAGTCTAGATTTACTTTCGTCACGCCAGCTTTCCCTTTTTTAGTAGTAATTAGAATAGCTCCATTGGCTGCTCTGGATCCATATATGGCGGTGGCGTCTGCATCTTTTAGCACAGTGATACTTTCGATGTCACTCGGATTAATGTATGCTAGTGTACTTCCTCCAATTCCCGGAATGGCTCCTCCCATCAGCGTCGGACTAAGATTTCTTGGAGTATATGGCACTCCATCGACTACATAGAATGGCTCTGTCCCCTGTCGTAGGCTATTGATTCCTTGTACGGTCACATTTACATTGCCTGCGGAAATTCCTGATGTTTGTTGGATAAATAGACCCGGTACCCTTCCTTGCAACGCAAGTAGGGGATTTGATACAGGTTGCCTTTCTATGGTTTCCGCATTCACGGTAGCTATGTTACTTGTACTCGTCCTCTTCGTCGTCGTCCCATACGCAATAACCTGCACCTGGTCCAGCGCCGTGTTCAACTGCTTTAGCACTACGTCTATTGATCCCTGCGAAGCTTTTACTTCCCGGGACAAATACCCGATATAGCTAAACACCAGCGTTGCCGCAGCATTTGTCTTCAATGTATAAGTGCCATCAGGTTTGGTAACCGTACCGGTGCCACCGCCTTTTACGCGGATGCTCACGCCTACGAGCGGCTGGCCTTTATCATCCTGTACGCGGCCTTGTACATATACTACTTTGGTGGAGTCGGGGCCTCCGTTATCGAACGTAAGAAAATCAGCTGCTGAAAGGTTGGTACGCAGTTTCCGCGTAACAACAATAACGTTGTTTTCTATAGTATAGGTGAAGGGCTGATTTTCGAAGATCTTGTCCAGGGCTTCGGGGACGGAGTTCTCCATGAGCTGTAGGTTGACCGGCTTAGAGTCGCGGAGGTTATCGGACTCCACGAAGAAGGAGTAGCCGCTTTGTTTCCGGACGGCCTGGAGCACTTCCCGCAGTGGTGTGTTGGAGGCGGTAAGGGATATCCGTTGTGAATAAACGCTGGCGGTAACCTGCAGGTTGAATAAAAACAGTAATGCGATTAGTTTCATGGCCACTATGATTTTGAGAGCGTGACGGCTCTGTCGGGAGGGGATTTTTCGAAAAGAAATATCCAATCCCACCTTGGTGGGTACTTTATATTCCATATCTTTGTTTGGTTGAAAATTGTGAAAAAATTGTTAGCGCAAGTGTTTTACGAAATTCAATCCTGCCGGGAGTGTTGCAACCACTTCCGGTTTCTTTTTTAGTAAGCGTTTTTGACTGTTGTTAATACGTTTGGTTGATGTTTTACTGAACGTTGATTTTCCTACCGTCTATCTTAAATTGTAGTTTACTGCCCGTTTCAATGATTTTGATGACTTGCAGGAGGTTTAAGCTCCTCGGGATTTCAGCGTCAAATCGTTTGCTGTTCGTGAGGGTGTTGCTGTAGGTGAACTCAACGTCGTACCATCTTCCAATTTGTTGAAGAACTTCTTTTAAAGGGGTACCGTTAAATACAAACAATCCATCTTTCCAGGCGGTGACGTCTTCGGCTTTGACTGCCTTTACTTCAATGTCGTTACCAATCAGGGTAGCTTGCTGACCAGGCTTTAGTGGGTGGGTCGTGGATGAGGAGAGGGGCGTGATTTCCACACTGCCCTCTGCTAGTGTAGTAATGTCGGGTTGGTGGAGATAACAGCATACATTGAAATGCGTGCCGGTCACCTTGATAGTTTGTTGCAGGCTGGAGACAATAAAAGGTTGCTGTTGATTCTTTGCTACTTCAAAATATGCTTCGCCAATTAATTGGACCCGGCGCGTAGCGCCTGTAAAAGGTACAGGGTACGTAATACTACTTTCCGCATTCAGGAAAACCCTGCTGCCATCAGGAAGGACCACCTGGTACTGACCACCTCGGGGGGTGGTGATCGTATTGTACACAGGCCGGTCTCCCGATAGTTTTAATGGTTGCCTGGTGGTATTGAAATAATTCAAAATTCCTGTGTTGTTTTGTTGTGCGACCACTCCGGGCGCTGCCAGGATACTGTCCGGCGCATTGCCCAGCGGCACCTGCGTGCCGTCTGATAATGTGAGCATGGCTTTGTTGCCGCCCGGACGGATAGCGGCCATCATCCTGTCCTGCTGCCGGCCGGTGTCGCTTGTCTGCATATACATGGTGTAAGACAATACAGACATAAAAGCTACCGCCGCGGCCATCAGGTACCATGCACCGGGTGATCCGCTCCTGCCTATCTTCAACCTGGCCCAGATCTCCCGTTTGATCCTGGCGTAGTCTACATCATACGCCACCGGTTCCTGCTGCCGGCAGAGTGCAAGGTACCAGTCTTCTACCAGTGCCTTCTCCTCCGGCGTGCAATCACCTCGTTCCACACGGTCCAATAAATCTTTGGTTTCCTGGTCGCTCATACAAAATTCTGGTTAGATAATACATTCACATTGACTTCTCAAAAAGGAAAGGGATACTGACAATCTGTTAACCTTTCATATATATAATACGCAGAGCTAACAAGTCAGTTGGAGTGAGATTATGAAATCTTTAACTTTTTGTGAATAATGCATTTTGTTTTTACACGGCGTTAAGAAATCGCTTAGAAGTAACTCAGCTTCGTCCGCAAGATCCTGATGGCATTGTGGATCTGCTTACGCACCGTCTCGGTAGATGTACTGGTACGCTCAGCAATGGTCTTGTAATCACAATGCTGCTTGCGGCTCAGCTCAAAAGTCAGCCGCATACGCTCCGGTAAACGCGAGATCTCCACCTCTATCTGCCGCTGTAACTCCCGCTCCCGTACCTGTATCTCCGTACACTCCGATGCGCAAACATGGTTCCTCAACGAAGACAGGTACTTCTCCCGCACCTTCTCCCGGCGGTAGTTATTGATAATACGGTTACGCACCGTAGTATACAGGAACAACCGCAATGGTATCGTTTCCTGGATACTGCCATGACGAATTAATGAATGGAAAGTCTCCTGTACCACGTCCTGGGATGAACACTCATCACGAAGCATCCGCAACGCATGACGGTACAGAATCGCCCAATAACGGTTGTAAATCTCTGTGAAACATTCAACGATGCCCTTGTTATAACCGGCAACCAGATCACTGTCACTTAATTCATGGTAACTCATATGCAATTAACTGATTGGGGTGGCTGAATAAATTTAAATGGTGCCACTTATAACCAAGGAACGTGTACGAAAATGAGGCGGTTGTAAAGCAAACGTTAATTCAAAAAAATGGGTGAATGGTTTGGGGTATCGGAAACGGGGATACAAAAAATTAAACCAGCCATGGTGGCTGGTTTAAGCTGAAATGAATCTTATGGCGTGACGGGGAGAAACGGATTTTTGTTGACAATATACCTGAACCAGACCACCCCGGAACGGAACGTCTGCATCTGCTCCAGCGTCATCGATACCTTGTCAGGCCCGCCGGAAAACATCGGCATACCCTGGCCTAACACTACCGGATGTACCCAAAGATGGTATTCGTCCACCAGCCCGAGATCACCTAATGCGCCCACCAGCTGCCCACTCCCATATACGAGAATGTTCTTCTCCGGACCAGGCCGCGGCTCCTTCAACGTGGCCACCACCCGCCGAAGATCACCCTTCGCCTGCCGGCTGTTGCTCCACGGCAACACGCTCAGCGTCCGCGAATACACCACCTTCTGCGTAGTGTTCAGCATCACGGCATAGGCTATATCTTCCCGCGGAAAAAAGGAATCTATCTCCACCCGCTGCCAATAGGCTGCCATGGCTTCATAGGTGTTCCTGCCCAGCAACAGCGTGTCTGCCCCGGTAAGGTCCCGCGTAAGCCGCTCGCTCATGTCAGCGCCCCAGCTGGCCAGATGCCAGTCCAGCTCCCGCTGCCGGCCGGACATAAACCCGTCCAGCGAAAGGTTCATCGATACTATTACTTTCCTCATACTACATTGAGATGTTTACTTTGCCGGCGGTGACGGGCATAATAAATCTGCCGCCCCAGCAATGAACTGGGTATAGACAACGCTGCGCCCAGCAAAGGGTACCAGGCAGGACCGGCGCCCTTCATGGCAATCATGCCAACGATCCACATCACCACCCCGACAATGCCCATGGTCCAGGTGGCGGCAGAGGCCCGCGACCGTGCAATGGCGGCGGCAAGCCAGGAACCCAGCACCTGGTAAACAAACCGGTACGCGGTGGCGAGTAATAACAGTCCGGCGTCAAACATCGGGACGCCGTAAGGAGGGTATACATGGGTGACATGGAAAATATGGTCGGTGCCGACTGATAACAACGTGATCACCACCATACCGGTAATAATGGCTACAATAAGGCGTATCATATAAGCTGTATTTAACTTGAAAGAAGGGTTATTTTCCGTCAAAAGCGTCCTGTAAGCCCTGCATGTCCAGCTTCTTCATGCCCATCATGGCCTGCATGGCACGGCCTGCTTTCTGACGGTCTGCCGCCCCCAGTAAACGGGCCAACAGGGTAGGGACCACCTGCCACGACAGGCCAAACTTATCTTTCAGCCAGCCGCACTGCCCCTCTTGGCCGCCGTCAGCAATAAGACTGTTCCAGTAATGATCGGTCTCTTCCTGCGTTTCTGTGGAAATCACGAAAGAAACCGCTTCAGTAAAAGTGAAATGAGGTCCGCCATTCAGGGCCACGAACGACAGGTCCTCCAGCTGGAAAGTGGCGGTCATCAGGGTGCCTTCAGGCAGCGGCGCGCCGGCGGGATAACGGTTGATACCTCCCACTTCCGCATTTTTGAAAATACCTTTGTAAAAATTGATAGCATCTTCTGCATTGTCATTGAACCAGAGAAAAGGCGTAATTTTTTGCTCGTTTTTCATAATTGTTGCATTTTGTGTGATGTTCTGAACCAAAGTTACTCCGCTGCCCGCTACAGGATGGGGTGGTATAGAGACATTCGTAGGGTAGTTTGCGACTTTTTATATCCTTAACTTTAAGTATAAACCACCGGTCATATGAAACATGTATCCATCCTAGTGCTCAATGACGCCGTGATGGCCAGTATTGTAGATCCTCACATGATGCTCAACGGCGTCAATGGCTTTCTCGAAGATGCGGGCAAGCCGCCCGCCTTTAAACTGCAGCTGCTGGGCCTCACGCCCATGGTAAAACAATATAATGGCCTGTTCAGCGTACACACCGATAAAATGCTGAAAGAGGTAAAACGTACAGACCTGGTTATTATCCCGGCTATCGCCGGGGATTTTGAAGCTACCTTATATAAAAACAGGGAATTCATCCCCTGGATCATCCACCAATATAAAGAAAATGGCGCAGATGTGGCCAGCCTCTGTTCCGGCGCTTTTATGCTGGCCGCCACCGGCCTGCTCAACGGCCTCGAATGTTCCAGTCACTGGGCCTCGGCCAACCTGTTCCGACAACTCTTCCCGGAAGTGGAGCTGGTCAATGGCCGCATCGTAACGGAGCAGGACGGCCTCTTCTCCAGCGGCGGCGCCAATTCCTACTGGAACCTGCTGCTGCACCTGGTGGAGAAATACACCGACCGCGAAACAGCTATCATGGCGTCTAAAGTATACGCCCTGGACATAGACCGCACCAGCCAGTCGCCCTTTACCATGTTCAGCGGGCAAAAGAAACATGAAGACGCCCCCATCCGCCAGGCGCAGGAATATATTGAAGCCAATATCCACCAGCGTATTTCGGTAGAGGAACTGTCCGACCGCTTCGCCATCGGCCGCCGCCACTTTGTACGCCGCTTTAAAAAGGCGACGGACAATACGCCACTGGAATATATCCAGCGGGTACGCATGGAAGCGGCTAAAAAGAAACTGGAATCCAGCCGCATGAACATCAATGAGGTGATGTACGAAGTGGGATATTCTGACAGTAAGGCTTTTCGTGCTATCTTTAAAAAACTAACGGGCATGCTGCCGGCAGACTACCGCATGAAATACAATAAAGAAGCGGCGGTGGAAGTCAGCAGACGTTAGTAACGTTACAGTATGATGGAACAACTCGGCAGCGGCACCTTTCTGGGTAAAAACAAAGTCAATTACCATCTTTCCGGCATCATCCTGTCGGAAACAGTATACCATGCCGCCGTGTCGGAAGAATGGCACCACCACGCCAATCCTCATTGTTCGTTGGTGCTGGAAGGCGGTAACCTTGAACACCGCCGCTTCAGCCAGCAGGAGGTGCTACCCGGCAAACTGGTCCGCTATGCCTCCGGTGAAGAACACCGCAACCTGCAAACACTGCACCCTTCCCGAAATCTCAATCTCGAAGTGGAACCTGCTTTCTGGAGAACCTACGGGCTGCCGGAAAGCAGCTGGGACACCCTGCCTGAACATGCGCTGCAACTGGCCGTGCTGAACCTGTATAAAGAATGTACGCTGCTGCCGGGACATGATACGCTGGCACATACGATCTTGCTGCAACACTGGGGCCCGCCGGTCAGGGCTGGCAAGGGAACGCCCTCATGGGTGGCCCGGTTGCAACAATTACTGCATGACCGCTGGGATGCTCCGCTCTCGCTCAACCTCCTGGCCGAAGAAATCGGGATACATCCGGTAACGCTCTCCAAATATTTCCCGGTGTATTTTCAGGGCACTATGGCCGAGTATCTCCGGAAAATAAAAGTGGGCAAATCACTGGCACTGGTCCGGGATAAAAAACAATCGCTTACCGCTATCGCCCTGCAATGCGGGTTCTTCGACCAAAGCCATTTTATCCGCAATTTCAAACAATACACGGGCTACCTGCCTGGTGCTTTCCGTAAGTTGTAATTTTTTCCACCCACGCTAATTCTGTGCAATTTTGGCCCTCAGCCGAACAGTAGCTTTGTGGTACTAATCGATGTCAACATGAAAAAATGGTATGCCCTGATGGCGTTTGGCCTGTGCCTGTCAACAGCCTATGGGCAAATGGTAACTCCCGCTGAAAAACAGGCGGTGATCAGGCAGGCGGCACAACTGCTGGAACAGCATTATGTGTATCCCGATAAAGGCAAAACACTGGCAGCGGCGCTGCTGCAACAGGAAAAACAACTGGCGCAGGGAACAGATAGCGTGCATGTCTTTGCCAGGGCTGTCACCGGCCTCCTGCGGAAGACCGTGAAAGACGGCCATGTATTCCTGCGCTACAACCCGGAGATGATCAAAGAGCTGAAAGCGCCGCCGGCAAAGGGGGATAGCGCTAAAGACCCGTTTCATTACGATGAAAGGGCGGTCAATATGAATTTCGGTTTTGCGGAGACGAAGATATTGCCTGGCGCTGTCGGGTATATCCGCTTGTCAGAAATTAACCTGTCGCCCAACAGCGTGGACATACTGAAAGCCGCGATGGTATTCGTGCAGCATACAAAAGCGCTGGTATTGGACCTGCGCGACAATGGGGGAGGCGGCAGCGCTGTCGGCCTGGTGCTGGAAGGGTATTTTGTAAAAGACGGCACCCCGTTGCTGGAAGTGAAAAGCCGGGATGGAAAAAATGAGTTGATGAAAGCCCAGGCGCTGAGCGGTATCAAACCTTATGAGAAGCCGTTGTATATCCTGGTCAATGATCATACGGCATCTGCAGCAGAGGCCATCGCTTTTGAACTGCAACACCTGAAACGGGCGGTGATCGTAGGACAGCGCTCTGCCGGCGGTGCGCATATGAATGAAGTTTATCCGGCGAACGACCGCTTTCTGCTGTCGGTGTCTGTAGCGGCGCCGGTATTCCCGGGCACGGACCACAGCTGGGAGCTGACAGGCGTACAGCCGGACATTGTCACCACTAACCGGGAAGAGGACTTACCTGCGGTACTGGGGTTGATAAAAAAGGACAACGATACCGCACAAAAATGATGTGGCGCTGACCAGCTTTACGGGCAAATGCTGGTCCAGCAGATGAAAAATAGACTGGCCTTTACCAATGGCCACCGGATTAACGAATAAATGAAACTCGTCGATCAGATGTGCCTGTATAAGGCTGGCGGCGAAACTGCTTCCCCCGTAGGTGATAATATCGCCTCCGGGGGATTTTTTTAGCCGGGCTACTTCTTCGGTCAGGTCTTCGTTCACAAGCACCGTGTTCTTCCAGCCATGTTCCGTTTGTGTGCGGGAGAAGACCATTTTGTCGAGGTCATTCATGCGATGCGTATATACGTCGGCGATATCGGGATCGCCGGCGCGGGCAGACCACGCAGGAATGAATTCGTGGGCCAGTTTGCGGCCTATCAGGATAAGATCTACCGGGGCGGTAAGGGCCAGTACATAATCTTTCAGGGGCTGGTCCCAGTCGCTGACCAGCCAGCCGGTATCTCCGTCGGTATCGGCCACGAAGCCGTCTACGCTCACCTGCATTTGCAATATCAGCTTTCTCATGGTAATGGTTTTGAGGGTGCTGATACAAACTTACAGGTTAATAATATTTTTGACAGGGTGTGAATCCGTCAAACCTTAGAACAGGATATATTTTGCGTGATAGGTTTCAAACGGCACCAGCGTGTCCATGACCGGCAGCGGCCGGATAGGTATGATGGTGTCCGTATGTGCCGTAGGCCTGTCTTCCCCGTCATACGCCTCGGTAGAGCGGATGTAGCGGCCGGTGGAGAGATTGTACTGTTCGCTGACGAGCATGCCCTGGCCATCGGATTCGTTGCGGCTGTAACCGATCAATTCGAACCGCTGGTTTTGGTAGCGGTAAAGGTACTCCGCCATGCCGCGCAGCAGCGATATCCTCACCGTAAGCACGCCCTTGCTGACGAGGACAGAATCCAGGTTGATGGCGTCGTGTGCGCCAGCGCCGCCGTCCGGCAGTATCGCCGTTTCAGAAGTCGCTGCCAGCTGGTATTGGCCATCGGGCCGGCCAAATAATACCTGGAGGCGGTAGGGTTTTTCGGCGGAAGTGGTGTCGTGCATCACTACCACGGAATCGCTGATATTGTCTTTGTTGAGATCGCCGGTGGCGGCGCACATAAATACGTTGTAACGCACCGGCCCGTCCGTGGCGGCGATATCTGGTGGTGGCGCTGCCGGCACGGTATCAGCTGTTTCAGGGGATGTCGTTTGTGCGGTATCGTTAGTACCGGTACTTTGCGGACGGCTATGGCAGCCGGTGACTATCATCAGGCATATGGCGGGTAACCAAACAACCAGGGCAATGTTTTGCTTCATCTTATCAGGATAATGATTGAATGCCGCCAAACTAAAGAAAATAAATGACTACCGCAATGACAGCTCCTTTTTCCGGCTGATGGACGGTAGCAGCAGTAAGACCATCAGCACACAGCTGGCCGTGGTGAACCATACTACGGTGTGAAAACTGTTGTCTGTCACTCCCTGTTGGTACAATGTTTTCATTTGTGACCCGGATACAATCGCGCCGATATAACCGAAAGTACGGTAAAGCCCAAACGAAACACCGGTGCGTCCTGCCGGCGCTTCTTCGTGTAGCCATGCCTGATTGGCAATAGGATTGATGCCGGTAGACAGGCCCACCAGCAGGGTGATGCCGGTCAACAGGTATATCGGTATGTCTGCGTGAACGAAGAACAGGGCCGCACATGCGGCGATCATACAACCAACGCCGGCCACGTTTTTCACCAGCAGGCTGTTATGCCGGGAGATGAGTAAGCCTGCGACAGCAGACACTAATGACATCGGCAATAACAAAAGGCCGGTACGTGCGGGCGAAATCTGTTTTACATGCTCCATCCATTGTGGCAGGGAAAACAACATCAGGTACATCACGTAGCTGGTGGCCATCGCACTCAGGTATACCAGCAGCAGCGAAGGCTGTTGCACAAATAAACGTACATCTATGAAAGGGCTGTCCTGTTTTCTTTCCCAGAGGATGAGCAATGTTAACAACATACCTAATAGCAGCGTGCCTCCGGGTGAAAAGGAGTGGTGCAATAACAGCAACAGCAGGTTGAGCAACATACCGCTGAACAGCAGGATGCCGACGATATCCAGTTTCTGCGGCAGTTCCCGGATACTGACCGGTGCTGCCGGCGGCGTGTCGGGCAACGCCCTTGCCAGCCAGAGTGATACCAGTACCCAGGGAATGTTGATGAAGAAAATGCCTTTCCAGCCGAATGTCTCTGATAGCAGGCCTCCCAGTGCCGGCCCCAGTACCATGCTGCCCAGGCCGGACACGGCAATGATGCCCAGTACGCCACCGGGCACCGCTTCGCCGGCCGCTGCATATCTCCGGTTGACCAGCGCAATGGCAGAAGGGTAGGCGGCAGAGGTGCCAAGGCCCAATAACACACGGGACACGATGAGCCAGTCAAAAGTAGGTGCTACGGTGCCGGTAATACCGGCCAGCAGCACCAGCAGGAATCCCAGCTGGTTTACTTTTTTAGGGCTGTACAGGTCGGCCAGTCTTCCCATGAGCGGTTGCCCGATGGTAGAGGTGAGGTACAGCGGTGTGATCAACAGGGCGCCGTCGCTGATATTGCGGCCAAAGGACTGGCAGATGGTCGTTAGCGCGGTGGCCAGCATGGTGGAGTTGAGCGGGTTCATCATGGTGCCTAGCACCAGCGGAGTGATAAACCCGACGGGTATACGTTCTTTACTTTTCACGTAAATTCAGATGATGCAGGATATCTGCTGTGGTACCTGTTTCACCGATGCGGGGGAAGATGTAATGCAGGCTGTTTTCGTGGCAGGCCAGTTGTGTGTCTGTCATGGCGTCGGTGGCGAAGGTGATATTGAATCCGTTTTCGTTGGCGCTTCTGGCGGTGCCTTCCACGCCAATACTGGTGGAAACGCCTGCCAGCACAATGTTGGTGATGTTGCGTTCGCGCAGGATGCCAAGCAATGGCGTATTTGGAAAAGCGCTCCATGTGCCTTTGGTGATACGGATGTCTTCCGGTTGCACGTTAATTTCCGGCGCGATGTCGAAGAAGCCGCCGGCTTTCATGGCTTCCAGCTGTTGCTGCTGTGCCGCGGGATCTTTAGGCAGTCCGTTGTTGACATCAGCACGTACCAGCATGGCAGGCGAGCCGATGGGGTTTACATTGACAACTATCACAGGCAGGCCCGCTTTGCGGAAGGCCGCTGCCAGCTGAGCAGCGTTGTGAATAACGTCTTTCACCGGATGCGCCGTTTGACGGCTGAAAATGCCTGTCTGTAAATCAATGAGCACGAGGGCAGTGTTTTTGTCGATACGCGTGATCATGGTTTCCTTTATTTATAGTCTGCAATTTTGTTGAGCAGCGGCAGTACCGTTGTCAGCAATTTTTTCTCTTCTTTCGATAATGTCTGTTCAATCGCTTCGGCCAGCCATTCGTCCCGTTCATGCCGGGTTTTTTCTACCATCTTTTTCCCTTTGGGGGTGATGGTCACGCTCATCTTACGCTTGTCTTCCGGCGATTGTGTGCGGGTAATGAGCCCTCCCGTTTCAAGGCTGTTAAGTATCTGCGACATGGACTGGTTTTTCACCTTTACCAGCTCTGCCAGTTCTGACGGAAACATGGCGCCCTGCTGGTATACATAGGAAAGTGTTGATAACTCGCTGAGCGAGAACCCTTCTGTGGAATATACCTGCTTGCGCAGCCGCTTGTTGAGGTTGGAGATGCTAAGACGTAAGGAAGAGGCGGTGGCGAAACTGTCCATATTAATATTGTGAGTTTTTATGTAGTAAAACTAATAAGTTTACCTTACAAATTTACACCGGGAATTTTTATTGGCCAAAAAAAAATAAAAAACCAGGTATTCATCAGCCGAAGGCTGGAAAATAAAAAAAGGCCAGGATATATACCCTGACCTTTTCTGTATGATTGCTTTCATGAAGTTACTGATACACCTTCACCCAGTCCACAATCATCTGCACAGGCAGATCATCCGGATTTACCTTACCGACCCAGGTGCCGCCCAGCTGTTGATCAATCAACAAATAAAAAGGCTGATCATAAGGCCATTGCGACGGGTCTACGCCTTCCACCCGTGGATACGTGAATGTTTCCCTGCCATTAATGAGAAATACGATCTTATCCGGGGACCAGTTGATGCCAAAGACATTGAACTCATTGTTCAGCAATGCCGCTGTACCGCCGTGGGGAGGATTTTGGGTCTGTTTCAGGTCCAGTGTATAATAGGAGTGCGTGGTCTGATAGATGATGCTGTCGTAGTTGAGATGTTCCATGATGTCGATCTCTCCGTTGCGGGGATAGGCGCCGTATTTATTGTTTTCTGCCAGCATCCAGATAGCGGGCCAGGCGCCCTGGGCGCATTCCAGCTTAGCGCGGATTTCCACTTTCCCGTATTGGAAAGCGAATTTCCCTTTGCTATAGATGCCGCCGGTCAGGAAGGGTCTCGGGTCTTTCGTGGTGTCGGGATTATTGATACCGCGGAGGTACAGGTACCCGTCTTTCAGGACATAGCAGCGGTCATCGCTGGTCATGTGTTTGCCCCAGTCGGCCCCGTTGGGTGGGATGCGTGTCCACTTGGTAGTATCCAGCGTAGAGCCGTTGAAGTTATCTTCCCATATCAGCTGCCATTGCTGCTGGGAACGCGCATTTTTTTGAAGGTACGCAGGTACTGGCAACTGGGTTGTCCGGCATGCTGATAAACCCGCCAGAAGGCATAGAGATGGAAGAATGCATTTCATGGTTCACATATTAATAGACGATTAAATTTGTGTTATCACTATCCTTTTTGTAAAAGTATAGTTTTTGTTAACTAAATAATCGCTATTTTTAAAAAAGAAGCAGATAGATACCTGTGTTTTGACTGTCGGCGCCAGTGAACAATTTTTGGAAAAGTATAGATATTTTAAACTTGTAATTCACTTTACCCTATTTCCATAAAACCCAAACCCTCGTAACAATGAAAAAAAATCTGCCAGGAATTTCCTTGTCCTTATTGGCCATGGTATTGGCCTCTGCATGTTCCAAAAGTATGCGGGACGACCTGAAGACCGCTGCCGACGGTAAACTCTCTAATCAGGTGGTAGCTGCCGCAGTCAGCACCGACACTGCCAACATTACCCTGAACTGGGGCACCACCTATCAGCGCATAGAAGGCTTCGGCGCGTTTGCCGGCCGCGCCACGCCTTTCTTTGAGTCGCCTAAGCGCGACACCATCATGCAACAGCTCTGGGGCGCTGACGGTTTGCAGCTGAATATCGTACGTGGTGAAGTGATGTACCATTATCCGTTCGACAAAACAACCGGCACGGTGACAATCCAGCCGGCAGGTACTACCATCGACATGGACGCTTCCAGCGCTGCGTACCAGGCCCTTAACGGTAACCAGAAAGCGCAACTGGCGCAGCTTTGGATACTGAAGAAACTGAAAGAGCGCTACCAGGTGCCTATTATGATCGCCAGCACCTGGACGCCGCCATTGTCCATGAAAAACAACACCTCCCAGGAGAGCGCCAAAAACTTCAACGGCCTTAACTACAGCTGCTGCTCCACAGACTTCGCCAACTACGTGGCCGGCTTCACCAAAGCCTATCAGAACGAAGGCGTCAACTTCTACGCGGTATCACCGAGCAATGAACCGGAGAACGTATTCTCCGATTGGCCTGCTTCCTATTGGACCGCCTCACATCTGGGAGAATTTATCACCAACAATCTCCGTCCTGCTTTAAACGCCAAAGGACTGAGCACCGTAAAAATCATCTCTTCTGAAAACGCCGCATGGGGCACCGCCAACAGCTTCCTGTCCGGTATGGACAAAAGCAAAGTCGATATTCTCGCCGGACACGGTTATGTGGAGATCGGAGACCTGATCCTGGGCAAACGCGGACTGAATCAAAACCCGCAAACATGGAACTACGCCACCGGCAACCGTCCTACATGGGTAACAGAGGCCTGCGATGACAGCGGTGTATATGACGCCACCATGACCGGCGGCCTGAAGCTCGCCATCAACATGCACAAGTTCCTGGCAGAATGTAACGTGAACGCCTATGTGTACTGGTTAGGAATGCTGGCCATCCGGAATAACGAATCGCTGATATGCACCAATAGTGACGGCTCACTGGACTACCCTAAAACCTATGACGTAATGGGACAATATTCCAGGTTCGTACATGCCGGGTATTATCGGTTCAATTCCGCACTGGCCAACAACTCCACCCTGAAGGTATCAGCCTGGAAAGATCCGGCCACCGGCAAATTCAGCGTGGTAGTGGTGAACCCGGGCGGCGCTGAAACCCGTACCCGTATTAAACTGTCGGGCTTCGCCAGCAATCAGATCACTTCTTACCTGACTGCCGATAATACCACCACTCACTGGCAACAAAGCGCACCGGTAGCAGCACAGGCTGATGGTAGCTTTGTAGTGGTAGTGCCGCCTGCAAGCGTTATTACGTTTACAGGGACCGCGCAATAATTTATTAATGCAGAAAATTCATTTATCATTCCCAGGGCTTTAGCCCTGGGATTTTATATTCATCTAACGCTTACCACTATCCGTTTTTTAACCCGGTTAATATCCGCCTATAACTCATCAATTTCATGGCATCCGGTTTATCCATACTCCGTTAAATTCGTAACGTTGTTGTATGTAGAGCACAAACCGAGGACCTGACGCCTGTGATATCAACCAAATAGAATCAATCTGCTCTTGTTTGCCGATGCCCGGCCCTCACCGGTATTGCCGGGTTTACGCTATCCTGAATTGCCATTTTCAACCCATAAAAAAAACCACATTATGAAATAGAATTTTTCCCTCTGTCAAAGGCACAACGTGTCTATGTCTACCCATTTCCTGCTGCCACGTGCGGCTATTACTGCTATTTACACATGTTGCTGCGGCGTACTGCCGCGGATAGCAATTACTGTGTCCACATTTTAAACCAATTATATGTCACCTTTATCACGAAAGATAATAACGCTCTTGTTATGTCTGGTGGCCGGCTATGGGGTTAATGCCCAGCAGCCCGGACTTCCGCCGCTTCCCGATCACTGTACTTCCTCAAAAGCCATGCAGGACCTGTACAAAAAACATCCCGCTTCCCGGCAGGCCGCCATCAACCAGGAAGCACAGATCAAAAAAATAATTGCCGTTATGCGCCAGCAGAGAGCCGCGCTGGCAGGACCTGTGCAGTATACCATTCCGGTGGTGTTTCACATCAATGACCCGGTAAACCCCTATAAGGTGACGATGGAACAAATCCGCTCCGCCATCGATATCCTCAATCAGGATTATAACCTGCTCAATGCAGACTATTCATCTATCGATCCGCGTTTTATCGGATTGGCGGCTAATCTGCATATCACTTTCCGCTTAGCGGACATTGACCCGCAGGGAAATCCCACTAACGGGGTCACCTACCATTACAATGACCTGGACGGCCGTTCCCCCGATGGTACCGGCTCTGCTGTAAAAAGCATTTCTTACTGGCCGGGCAATAAATACCTCAACATCTGGATTGTGAGCGAGGTGGAACAGAAAGGGGTGTACAACAATTCCGGATGGACCTATCTGCCCGACGACTGGGTCGCTTCCAATCACCTGGATGGTGTTGTGTACAACTGGCGTTACCTGGGCGCTCCCGGTGTGGGCAGCTCAGAGAACAACCAGCCCAATATGAAAAGGGTGCTGACACATGAAGTGGGGCACTTCCTCAACCTGCAGCACACTTTTGAAAACGGTTGTACCGCCCCTGGCGATGAGGTGGATGACACGCCGCCTACACAGTCCAACTTCGGTGGCTGTAACCTCAACGCCAACTGGTGCGGATCTGTAGCGAACGTTGAGAACTATATGGACTACTCCTCCTGTGCCAAAATGTTCACGGTAGGACAGCGCGACCGTATGCTGGCGGCGCTGACAGGCAACGTGGCCCAACGCAGCAACCTGTGGAGCGCCACCAACCTGGCCGCTACCTTATTACCTGATTCCGTAAAAAGGCTGGTGCCTAATTTTACGCTCTTCAACGAAAGTGACGTGAACAACGGCGCTATTACGGGAACGGATACACTGAAATTGCTGGGCGGCGCACAGTTTGCCATCAGCAGCGGCACCTTCACAGCAGGTACGCATTTCACCACACAGAACGTGCCCGCTGGTCTGACGGCGCAGGTGCAGGTGGTGAACAGCAAAACCGCTATACTGACTTTTACCGGCAACGCCAGTCAGCACGCGGTGGCCAACAACAACGACAGTGTAAAAATCACTTTCCTGAATGCCGCCATACAAGGCGGTGTAAGCTCACTGTACCGCAGCTACGTAGTTTTCGGTATCCACTTCCTCGATCCCTATAAGATCGTTTATACAGACTATCCCGATGTTACGATCACCAGCGGCAATCCATGGCAGTACATCAGCTTCGGCGCCGGTGATGCGGAATACGGCGGCTGGTTCGATAATAACAAGTTGCGCTTCGAAACCTATCAGAAAGCGGCTGTCTGCGAAGGCACTACGCTTAATATCTCACCGCTGGCAGCCAACACGCTGATCGGCGATACTTCCAACTTTGTGGTGGGCGGCGCTTATCCCAATGAACACGATATTTACAGCGCTACCTATACCAAATGGGCGGGCAAGACCGCCTATATTGGCCTGAAGTTCACTATGGGCGGAAAACCCCGCTATGGATGGATGCGCATCAGCGTAGCTGCTGATGGCAGCAGTTATACCATCAAAGACTATGCATGGAACCAGGCGCCTAACGGCAGCATTAGAACGGGTGATGCCGGTAAGGCCACCGTTTCCTGGTCCAGGACAGCCTTCCGCGAAGCGCTTTCCAATGACGGCGCTATAACGGATACGGCTGAAGTAGGAATACTGGGCAATACCTTTGCCATCAGCTCCGGCAACTTTACTGCCAACACGCATTATACGGTCAGCAATCTGCCGGCCGGATTAAGTGTGCAGCTGACCGCACTGAATAACACCACGGCGCGTTTAACCTTTACCGGTAAAGCCACCAGCAACGCTGCGGCTAACAGTACTACCGCTACCATTACGTTCCTGCAGGCGGCGTTCAGTACCCCGCAAACGCCTGACAGCAGCCAGAAACAGCTCAGCATCAGCTTCCGCGATCCATTCCAGATCAAATACGTGGACGTAAACGATACCACTTACACCATTAACGCTACCAACAACTGGTACTACTTCCTGGTGGATAACAACGCGGATGCGGCTTACGGCCTGTGGTCCGACAGCGGTAAACTGCGGCTGGAAACCTATAAGAAACCAATAGTGACGGTAGGCGCCACCAGGAACATCGCGATGCTGGCGGCCGGTACGGTCATCAGTGATTCGTCCAACTTTGTGGCGGGTGGTGATTATCCTAACGAGCATGACCTGGTAACGACGGCTTATACGCCATGGAAAGGCCAGACAGCCTATGCAGGATTCACTTTCTCTTCCGGTGGTGAAAACTTCTATGGGTGGTTCCGTTTTAAAGTCAACGCTAACGGTACCAGCTATACGCTGATGGACTATGCTTACAATACATTACCGGGCGGCAGTATCAAGGCAGGCCAGATGTCATCCACGCCGCCGCAGGACACCGGTCTCCGGGTACAGGACTATTGCACTGCCAGCACGGCATTGAATTACAATACCATCACACGCGTACGCTTCGCCAACCTGGACAACAGTTCACAATGGGACGGCTACAAAGACTTCACCGCGTTGTCCGCGAATGTGATAGCCGGACAGTCCTATCAGTTGCAGGTCAACCTGGGCGTGGAATACTGGCCTGACATTTCCGTAGCGGTATGGATAGACTGGAATGGGGACAAACAGCTGAACGACACTACAGAAAAAGTATACGTGAAACGTGGCAGCGGTCCGTTTAGCCAGACCATCACCGTGCCTGCCAATGCGAAAACAGGTCCAACCCTGATGCGCGTACGCATGGGCTATGGCAGCAACGTGAAACCCTGTGGCATAGATGCTTACCAGGGAGAAGTAGAGGACTATAAAGTCAATGTGAGCGGTGGTTCTTCCCTGATGACGATGAAGGAGGCAGTAAATAAACCGGTGCTGACGGCTACCAGTCCGTTTGATGACCGTATACAATTGTATTTCCAGTCTGTCTGGAATGGTCCGGTGATCGTCCGGTTATATGGTCTCGATGGCCATATCGTGAAAGAGCAAAGGGAGCAGGTGATCAAAGGCATGAACAGAATACAGGTGAACAGTCTTTCCACCTTGCCATCTGGTGTTTATCTGATAGATATCTCCCGTGGTTTTGAGCGCATCAGCGTGAAAGTGGTGAAGTAGTTCCTGACTAACCAATTATACCGGGCGTCTCATCAACAGATGAGGCGCCTTTTTTTATGATGCGGATTCCAGGTGTTCCACGCAGTTGAAGAGCGGGCATTCCCATTTATCGCCTGCCAGTTCCAGGTGGGTGATAGACGTGTTCTTCATGGGTGGCGGTGGCGGCAGGTGGGGCAGGAGATGGGCCAGCATTTGCCGGATAAAGCTGCCATGGGTGACGATGATAATTTGTTTTCCTTTTTCTGTGGCGATGAGTTCATTCAGAAAAGACATGCCTCTTTCCAGCACGGAGGCATTGGTTTCCATGCCGAGGTCCTGCAATTTCCAGTCGGGTCCCCATTTTTCCAGTCGTTCTTCTTCGGTGGTGCCTTCTATCAGTCCGCCGCCGGCTTCCCCGATGCGGGTGTCCTGCCAGATGGTGTCGATGCCCAGTTGTTCGGCGAGAACGGCTGCTGTTTGCCGGGCGCGGATCAGATGGCTGGAGCAGACGATGTCCCATGGCTGTCCGGCGAGCCGTGATCCCAGTTTGCGGGCCTGTTCCAGACCTTCTTCATCCAGCGGAATATCAGAATATCCCTGCAGTCGGCCGGCTTTGTTCCAGGATGTGCTACCATGACGAATAATTGCAATACGGGTCACCATAAATGTCTGCTCGTTTTTTTAGGGTAGCAAAGATAAACAACGAAGGTGGTAAATTCATCCTCAGGAGGTGGAAAGCGCAGGGATATTCCATAATTTTGACATATGGAAACAATGATCATACCCGCTGAGAATAGTCCAAAGCCTGATAATACCGAAACACAGCCGGAAGAGCCGGTCATTATACACGATGGCTCCGGCGGAGCTTTTGAAGGTACAGAAACCGTATCCGAAGAACAGGAAGAAGGACCGGAGCGGGAGAGGCCCCGGCCCTATTAATTTTAGTCGCGTTCGCTTTGAACGATCGTTGACAACAGGTTGTTGTGTACCGGTAACCAGCCCAGGCTGCGTGCAGCCACAGCAGACACGATACTGTTGGACCCCAGTCCGAAATGTGCGCCCTCTATGCCCCAACGGCGGATGGCCTCTTCTATCGTGATAGACGCTGTCTTTCCGCCGAAGCCCAGCGATTTGCTGATAGCGGTAGCTATTTCTTTCAGGGAATGAATACCGTTTTCCGCGTAATAAAAGCTACCGGAAGGCGCTTGTTCCAGCGTCAGCAGGTAGAGGTCGGCCAGGTCTTCAATATGTACATTAGACCAGCGGTTTTCGCCTGCGCCGATATGAATGCCATGCCCGGCTTCTCTTGCGGCTTCCGTTAGCATGGGCACTTGTACCGAATCTTTTTTGATGCCGGTGCCGGTACCATAGATCATGGTCGGGCATATGACGCTGTAGTGGCCTTCTGCCGCCAGTACCGCCCTGTCAATGGCTACCCGTGCCGCTTTTTCAAGTCGCGGGTTTTTAGGGATAAAGGTAAATGGTTCGATGTTGGCATAAGCGCCCCTGGCCTTATCACCGGCAATACTGGAGCCGGACGTATGGACGAATTTTTTACCGGTGCCGGCCAGCGTTTCGAGGATAGTGGCCACCACATAGGGGTTGTCGGCTGAAGCGGTATTGATCACTGCGTCTGCCGCTGCCGCTTCCCGCGCGATGACCGCTTCATCATCAAGAGAACCGGCCACTGGTTGAATGCCCACCGCTGTCAACGCCGGGAAGTCTTTTTCATTTCTTGCCAGTCCGTTGACCTTGTAACCTGCTTTCAGCAGCCGGGCCGCCACGGAGCCGCCGATATAACCGGTGACACCCGTCATAAATACTGTTTTCATCTGTTGTTACTTTAAAAGATGGATGATCAAATATGGTAGAAGCGAGTGTCCGGCAGAATTTTCCTGGCGATGTTTTTGTGCGGGATTAAATCCTTACATTTAAGTCTAACCAAAAAAGATTCTGTTATGTTATCCTTGGAAAATATCAGTGAGTTGCTGGGTAAAGATAGCGATATACTTTTACAACACGAAAGCAAGACCATCTCCAAAGACATGCTGCATCTGCCGGGACCGGATACGGTCAATCGTATCTATCAGCCTTCCAGCCGCAATCCGCAGGTATTGCGCAGCCTGGGGCAGCTGTTTAATTCCGGCCGGCTGGCTGGCACTGGTTACATGTCCGTCCTGCCGGTAGACCAGGGCGTGGAACACAGCGCGGGCGCTTCCTTCGCTAAAAATCCCGCTTATTTTGATCCTGAAAATATAGTGAAACTGGCCATAGAAGGCGGTTGCAATGCCGTCGCCTCCACCTTTGGGGTGCTGGCTTCCGTATCGCGCCGGTATGCGCACCGCATTCCGTTCATCGTTAAAATCAATCATAACGAACTGCTCACTTATCCGAATAAAGCCGATCAGGTGATGTATGGCACTGTCCAGGAAGCGTGGAACCTCGGCGCCGCGGCAGTGGGCGCCACTATCTATTTCGGCTCCGACAATGCCGACCGGCAGCTGGTGGAAGTGGCGCAGGCTTTTGAACTGGCCCACGAGCTGGGAATGGCCACCATCCTGTGGTGTTATCTCCGCAACGATGCCTTCAAAAAAGATGTGGACTACCACCTGGCAGCAGACCTCACCGGTCAGGCCAATCACCTCGGGGTGACCATCCAGGCGGATATCATCAAACAAAAACTACCGGAGGTAAATGGGGGCTACAAAGCACTGAACACCGGCACCTCCTCCTATGGTAAACTGGATGAACGTATCTATACTGAACTGACCTCCAATAATCCGATCGATCTTTGCCGTTACCAGGTGGCTAACTGCTACATGGGCCGTATGGGCCTCATTAACTCGGGCGGCGCTTCACAAGGTGCCGCTGATCTCGCCGATGCCGTAAGGACAGCGGTGATCAATAAAAGAGCCGGCGGCGTGGGACTGATCTCCGGCCGTAAAGCCTTCCAGCGGCCAATGAAGGATGGTGCGGCTTTATTAAATGCCATTCAGGACGTGTACCTGAACCAGGAAGTAACAATCGCTTAATGTCTGTAAAATAATTAACGATGACTCCGGAATGTTCGGCTACTATCTTCTCTGTCAGCAATTTGCCTGCTGCTATCAAATACTATGTAGATACCCTGGGTTTTTCCATTGATTTTGAATATGGGGCGATCGCCGGCCTGAAGTATGGCAATGTGCTGTTGCAATTGTCCGGCCCGAACCTGATAGGCAACAGGAAGGCCACTGGCGAAGGAAATATGTATATTTTTTGTGATGAAGTGGATGCCTACTTTCAGCACATCGCTGCTAAAGGCGCACTGGTGATCGTAGAACCCAATGACCGCGAATATGGCATGAGAGATTTTGCTATTAAAGATGCGGATGGGAATATCCTCGCGTTTGGGACAGAAGCTGTAGGAAAATAAAAACCATCGTATAAATAGCTATCGTTAAACAGGCTGCCTTAAAAGCATAACAGCTTTCAGGGCAGCCTTATTTTTTCCGTAGGTTAGTTGACCCACGCATCTGTAATATAGTCCAGGTCGCAGGGCCACTTAAACTTCTATCTCACCTGTCCGCTGCCATACACAAACCATTTCTCCGTTACCAGTTTCTCGAGGGCAAAAGGCCCGCGTGCATGCAGTTTCTGTGTGGAGATGCCGATTTCGGCGCCCAGTCCAAATACGCCGCCGTCTGTGAAACGGGTGGAGGCGTTGACGTATACAGCTGCGGCATCCACGGTATTGAGGAACTGTTCACTGATGATAGGGTCGCGGGAGATGATGGCTTCCGAGTGGCGGGAGGAGAATTCCTGTATATGCGCCAGTGCAGCTGTTGTATCAGGCACTATTTTGATGGAGCATTTGAGCGACAGGAATTCGCGGCCGAAATCCTCTGGCTGCGCTTTATGGAGGTGCGGGTATTGTTGTGCTTCCAGCAGCGCGTAGGCGGCCGGTTCTGCATAGATGTCCACTTCATGGGCTGCCAGTTGTGGCGCCAGCAGGGCGATGAAGCTGGCGGCCACGGGCTCGTCTACCAGTACGGTGTCCAGTGCGTTGCACACGGAGGGGCGCGATACCTTGGCGTTGGTAACGATGCCTGCCGCCTGTTCCAGGTTGGCAGAGCGTTCCACATAGGTGTGGCATACGCCGGCGCCGGTTTCTATCACCGGTACGCGGGAGTACTGACGAACGAAGTCGATCAGCTGCTGTGAGCCACGCGGGATGATGATGTCAATATATTGAGAGGCCGTCAGCATTTCAGTGACCAGCGCACGGTCAGTGGGCAGCAGCTGCACAGCGTTTTCGTCGGTATTAAAAGCACGCAGTGTTTCCTGTATCAGGGATACGAGGATGGTGTTGGTATGGATGGCATCGGAGCCGCCGCGCAGCACGCATACGTTGCCGGAGCGGATGCAGAGCGCCGCTACGTCTACTGTGACGTTGGGGCGGGACTCATAAATGACGCCTACCACGCCGAGCGGCACTGTCTTTTTCTGTATCAGGAGCCCGTTGTCGAGATGGTTTTCCAGCAGCAGTTGATTGGCCGGGTCCGGAAGCCTGGCGATGTCCTGCAGGCTGGCGGCGAGGGCGCGAATGCGCGGGGCATTGAGCAGCAACCGGTCTTTCTTGGGATCTTCGTCCGGCATCAGGTCCAGGTCCTTCTGGTTGGCCGCCATGATAGCGGGGATATTTTCATACAGGGTACGGGACAGCTGTTGCAGGAGTGCCTGTTTCTGCGCGTCGGGCAGTGTCCGGATAGACACTGTGGCCTGCCGGGCCTTCTCTAAAAGGGGTTGGATCGTCATGATACATTACATTTATAACAGCACAATATCGTCGGCATGTGCTACTTCTGTGTTTTGTGCTTTGTGATTTGTTTCCAGTATATCGGAAGATATTTTGGCCCTGCCTACGGCGATGGCTATATTATCTTCATTAATGATCTCTATCACTTCGCCACATTCAAATTTTTCCACTACTTCCTTCACGCCCACGGCGAGCAGGCTGTGACGGCTCTCCAGCGCCTGTTGCGCGCCGGCGTCGATCAATATCCTGCCGGTAACGAGGCTGCCGCTGGCGAGCCATTTTCTGCGGGCAGGCATGCTGCAGGGCTGTGGTAAACAGAGCGTCCCGGTTTTGCCGGCCATGGCATTGAGAATACCGTCGTTGGTACGGATACCGAAGATCACCACACGGATGCCCATGCGGGTGGCCAGCCGGGCAAAGGTGAGCTTGGACACCATGCCGCCCAGTCCCAGCGCTGATTTTTCCTTATCGGCCAGCGATAAGGCGGTTTTGTCGATCACGTCTATCTGCGGCACTACCTGGCCTTCACGGTCCAACACACCGGCAACGCTGGTGCTGAAAAGCAGGAGGGAGGCGCCAAAGCCCACGGCGATCAGCGTGGCCAGTTCGTCGTTGTCGGAGAATTTCAGCTCCAGGCTGCTCACCACGTCGTTTTCATTGGCAATAGGGATGATATTATTGGCCCACAGCTCTTCGTAGGTACGCTTCAGCTGCAGGAACTGGTCCCTGTTGGAGAAATGCTGCCGCTCACAGAGGCTCTGCGCCACCGCGATATTGTAAGGAGCAAAATAACGGCTGTATTTACTCAGCAGCAGCGGGTTGCCGATGGCGGCAGCGGCCTTGCGCTGGCTGATAGTGCCTTCGTACTCCTTCATGTATTGTTTGCCTGCGGCCACCGCGCCGGAAGACACCAGCACAATATGATATTGCTGATGCAGTTCCGCCACCTGACGGGCGATGCCGGCTATGACAGTTTCGTCCAGATCACCGTTGGCATGGGTGATAGACGCTGTACCGAACTTTATAACTAGTATTGGTTTGCTCAAAGCCTTTCGTTTTAAAGGCTAAAATTAATACCTGATCCGGGAAATTCTAAATGTAAAATGAAACACACGCCCTATTGGCTAAAAAATGTGAACAGCTGGATAAATAACGGTTAAATTAACGCAATAGAACAGCGGTGTTTTAAATACCTTTGTAGTCCTTAATTTTTAATCCACCCTTTTTATGTTCATGCGCCCACTTTTCCGTCTGGCTATCATGCTGATATGCCCTCTTCTGTCTATCGCTCAAACAAAAAACAACCTTCCCCAGCAATTTGCAGTCATCGCCGAAGCGGCCAAAGGTAAAGTAGGTGTCTCAGTCCAGGTACTGGAAACCGGCCAGCGGATGGGGTACAACAGCATCCGGCAGTTCCCGATGCAAAGTGTTTACAAGTTCCCCATTGCCATGGCGGTATTGCAGCAGGTGGACCAGGGCAAGCTGCAGTTGCAACAGCCTGTTAAAGTATTGCCGTCTGACTATATTCCCAGGCCCGGCCACAGCCCGCTGCGCGACGAGCATCCTGCCGGCAACGTGGACGTAACGGTAGCGGAACTGCTGCGTTACAACGTGGCGGAAAGTGACGGCTCGGCCTGTGATGTGCTGTTGCGCCTCATCGGCGGCACTAAGGCGGCAGACCGGTATGTGCATAGCCTTGGTATTAAAGATATGTCCATCGCATTGACAGAAAAAGTACAGGTGCCCAATGAACCTATGCAGTACCAGAACTGGTGTACGCCAGACGCGATGAATGCCCTGTTTAAAAAATTCTATACAGGCCATGTATTGTCCGACAGCAGCTTTCATTTCCTGCTCGACCTGCTGGTGAATTCCGGCCCGGGCGCAAGACGGCTGAAAGCACAGCTGCCGGCAGGTACCGTGGTGGCACACAAGACCGGCACCTCCGGCACGGAGAACGGGCTTACCCGTGCAACCAACGACGCAGGCATCATCACACTGCCTAACGGTCAGCATATGGTGATCTCCGTGTTCATCAGGGACTCCTACGCCGATCAGCAAACCCGGGAGAAGACCATCGCCGATATCGCGAAAGCGGCGTGGGACCATTTTGTACCTTAAGAAAGAAAAAATGGATAGCTTTGGCTTTTCTGCATCATGAAGATATTAGTCATAGAAGATGAAGAACGCGTAGGAGCACTTATCCGGCGCGGTCTGGAAGAACAAGGCTATACCGTTACACTGGCATGGGACGGGGAGGCAGGACTGAAGCTGGCGCTGGGCGGCGGTTTTGACCTGGTCATCACCGATATCGTGTTGCCCCGTATCAACGGATTAGAACTAAGCCGCGCCATACGGGCGGCTCTGCCCTCCATTCCCATCCTCATGCTCACCGCCTTGGGCACCACTGACGATAAGGTGGAAGGCTTCGATGCCGGCGCTGACGACTACCTCGTGAAACCCTTCGACCTGCGGGAGCTGCTGGTACGTATCCGCGCACTGCTCAAACGCACCCCCGGCCCTGTTGCACCGCAATCCACCGTGCTGAAATATGCAGACCTGGAAATGGACCTGCAAACGAAAAACGTTACCCGCAACGGCCAGGAGATCAGCCTCACGCCCAAAGAATTCCGGCTCCTGGAATTTATGTTGCAAAACAGGGAAAGAGTGCTCTCCCGCGCAGAAATAGCAGAGAAAGTGTGGGAGACACATTTCGATACCGGCACCAATTTCATCGATGTATATATCAACTACCTCCGCAAAAAGGTAGACAAAGCGTTCGACGTAAAACTGATCCATACCAAACCCGGTATGGGATTCATTTTTAAAGCAGGCTGACCATGAAGATCCGTAACAGGCTCACCTTATTGTTCACCGGTATGATAGCCGCCCTGTTGCTGCTGTTTGCCTGGGTGGTATATGTTTCGTACTCCCATGACCGGGAAGACGAGTACTACAAAACCCTGCAACAGCAAGCCGTTACGAAAGCCAACCTCCTGCTGGACGCAAAAGTCAGCCCTGAAGTATTGCAGCTGATCTATAAAAACACCGCCGGTTCCCGTTCCCAGGAGGAAGTGGCTGTCTATGACACCGCTTTTAACCTCCTGTACCACGACGCGGTGAATATTGATAAAGTAAAAGAAACCCGGCAGATGATCGAAGAGATCATCAGGGACCGGGAGATCACTTTTCATGCAGGACGCTTACAGGTAGTGGGTTTCCTGTACCCTCATAACGGTACCGACTATATTGTGACCGCCGCGGCGGAGGATGAATACGGCCTTCGCCAACTTCAGCATCTCTTCCGCACACTGGCCATCACCTTTCTGGTAGCAGTGGTGTTTGTGTTCCTGGCAGCGCAGTTTTTTTCGCGGCAGGCCCTGAAACCCGTATCTGATATGGTGGACAAGGTGGAAGAGATTACCGCCACCAACCTGGACCTGCGCCTCGCCGGCGCCGCAGGCAAAGATGAGATAGCCGAGCTGGCACAGACGTTCAACCGCATGCTGGACCGGCTGGAGCAGTCTTTCGACGCACAGAAACAATTCGTTTCCAATATCTCCCATGAACTGCGTACGCCGCTGACCGCCATGATGGCCGAACTGGAGATCACCGCCTCCCGCGACAGGCCCGCAGAAGAATACCGGCAGTCTATGCGCCACGCTATCGCTGACGCGCAACGGCTGGTAAAACTCTCCAACAGCCTGCTCGACCTGGCCAAAGCCAGCTACGACCCTTCAGAGATCAATTTCCGGGAAATAAGGCTGGATGAAGTACTGATGGACGCGCGCAGCGCCATCCTACAGGCACATCCCGAATATAAAATCAATGTGGTCTTCGAAGAAGCCGATGACGATGATATGGTGTCCGTCAATGGCAACGAATATCTTCTGAAAGTAGCGTTTATCAACCTGCTGGAAAATGGTTGCAAGTTCTCCATCCCGCCGGAGACCACCGTTACGGTCACCTGGTTCAAAGCCCATACCATCCTGCGTTTTGCAGATACAGGAATTGGTATGTCGAAGGAAGACCTGCCCCATATATTTACCCCTTTTTACCGGGGAGATAACCGCCCTTATGCTGAAGGTAATGGCATCGGGCTGTCCCTTGCCCTGAAAATTGTGCGCCTGCACAAGGGGAATATCAGCGTAGTGTCCAAAACCGGCCATGGCACTACTTTTACTGTGGAGCTGCCGCATATTTGACGGCGTCCCAGGGCTGAAGCCCTGGGCTACGTTGAGTTTTGGATTGTTTTTGGGATGTGTTCCTTTATTGAGAGGTGATTTTCTTTTTCTTTCTTCATCTAATGAATTTCTAATAACATTCTAAACCATCTCTAACGGTCGCCTTTGCCCGCGGTATGTACTTTTGCGGCACTTACTGTAACAGATACACGAAAAACAGATCGTCATGAAAAGGTTTACTGCAGCTTGCGGCGCGGTATTGATGGCTGCGTCCTGTCATCATCCGGAAAAAGAAAAAGAAACGGTAACATGGGAGAACAGGGGAGATACGGTGGTGGTGCCTGCCGCCGCGCCTTTATCGGCCAAACTGCACTTGTTGACAGTGACGGAAAAGCCTTATCAGCTGCAGCTGTTGACGGCAGGCATCGTAAAAGCCATCCCTAACAACTATGCGGAAATAGCGGCGCCGTTTGCCGGCAGGGTGGTGAAAGCGTATGTGCGTTTGGGTGAGAAAGTGAATGCGGGTGCGCCTTTGTTTGCCATTTCTTCCCCTGATTTTTATGCGGCACAGAAAGCCTGGTTCCAGGCAAACCAGTTATGCCAGCAGTCGGTGCTGGCGCAACGGCGGCAGCAGGACCTGCACCAGCACGGCGTAGGCGCTGCCCGCGACCTGGAGGAGGCCAATACCAACCTGGCAGTGCAACGGCAGGAGCTGGAGAATGCGGCCGCCGCACTGAAGGTGTTTAATGTCAACCCCCAACAGCAGGTACTCGGTGAACCGCTGATTGTCAGGGCTCCTATCGCAGGAGAGGTGATCAGTAATAAACTGGTCACCGGCCAGTTCCTGAAGGCGGAAGACGGCCCGGTAGCCGTGGTGGCCCAACTGGCGCAGGTATGGATAGCCGGGCAGGTAAAGGAAAAAGACCTGCGGTTTATGCATGAAGGCGATGCGGTACAAATGCAGGTGGCAGCTTTACCGGATACCACTTTCACAGGAACAGTCTTTCATGTGGGGCGTACCATCGATGAAAATACCCGCGCGGCAGATGTACTGATGTTGTGCAATAACCCTGCACATCAGCTGAAACCGGGCATGTATGCCAGTGTCAGTTTTAAAGATGCGCCGGAGAAAGTGTTGACTGTTCCTGCCAGGGCGGTGTTGCAGGACAACGACTACAGTTATGTATTGGCGGAGGTACTACCGGGAACGTACGTACGCCGCAAAGTCATCACGGGCGAAACAACCGGTCAGCAGGTGGTGGTCCGCAGCGGCCTGCAGGCCGGTGATAAAATTATAGGCGAGGGCGCCTACTATCTCTCAGCAGTAAAATAAGCGGCTTATGAAACAACTGATCGATACAGCTATACAAAAACGTTGGCTGATGGCTACGCTATTTGCCTTACTCGCCGCCGGTGGCTGGTACAGCTGGCAGCAACTGTCGGTAGAAGCTTACCCGGATATCGCCGATGTCACCTCACAGGTGGTGACGCAGGTGCCCGGACTGGCAGCGGAAGAAGTGGAACAACAAATCACCATACCCCTGGAACGGGCGCTCAACGGTATGCCGGGCACGCATGTGATGCGGTCCCGCTCTACCTTCGGCCTTTCCATGATCACCATCGTTTTTGAAGACGGGGTAGACGACTACTGGGCGCGGCAACGCATCAAAGAAAGGCTGGGTGATGTGACCCTGCCCTATGGCGCACAGCCGGGGCTGGACCCGCTGACATCGCCCATTGGCGAAATTTACCGATACATCATTGAAAGTGATCAGGTGGACCTGCGGACATTGACAGACCTGCAAAACTGGGTCATCATCCCCCGCATTAAACAGGTGACCGGCGTGGCCGATGTGACCAACTTCGGCGGCATCACCACACAATACCAGGTGGAGCTGGACCCGCAGAAGCTGGAACAGTACCATCTGCCGCTGCATACTGTCACCGAAGCGATCAACAACAATAACAGCAACAGCGGCGGCAGCGTGCTGGAACGCGGTGACCTGGGTTATGTGGTGCGAGGCATCGGCCTCATGAAATCGCTCGATGATATCGGTAAAACGGTGATTCAGTCGCAGCAGGGCGTGCCCCTCTTTTTACAGGACATCGGGGAACTGCGCTACGGCAATCTTGAACGTAAAGGCGTATTGGGTTTTACTGATCATCAGCGGCATTATAGCGAAAGCATTGAAGGTATTGTGCTGCTGCTGAAAGGACAAAATCCGTCCAAAGTGCTGGACGGCGTACATAAAGCAGTGGAGGAACTGAATAATGGCGGACTCCCGCCCGGCGTGAAAATCCACCCTTTCCTTGACCGTACCGCATTGGTGGACACAACGTTAAATACGGTCACGCATACACTGTTGGAAGGCATGGCGCTGGTACTGCTCGTGCTTATCGTTTTTCTTGGCAGCTGGCGTGCAGCTTTGCTGGTGGCGGTGACTATTCCGCTGAGTTTACTGTTTGCCTTTATCCTGATGCATTTCACGCATATACCGGCCAACCTGCTGTCGCTTGGTGCGGTGGACTTTGGCATCATCGTAGATGGCGCCATCGTAATGACGGAGACCATGCTGCGGCAGCGGGAAGATCATCCCATGGAAATGCTGGAGGAGAAAAGTTTTGCCCAAAAGGCGCGGTCAGTGGCGCGGCCGGTGTTTTTTGCCACGCTGATCATCATCACCGCTTATCTTCCTTTGTTTGCTTTTGAACGGGTGGAAAAGAAGCTGTTTACCCCGATGGCTTTCACCGTAGGGTATGCGTTGCTGGGCGCGTTGGCCGTGGCGCTGCTGCTGATACCGGGCATGGCGTATATGCTTTACCGTAAGCCGCAGCAGCTGTACCACAACCGCTGGCTGGAAAAGCTGACCAACCTTTATCAACAACGGATGGAGCGGGTGATGGAACGTCCGCGGCAGATATGGGCACCACTGGCGCTGATACTGGCGGCGGCAGCAGCGCTCAGTGTTACGGTGGGCAAGGACTTCCTGCCGCCGCTGGATGAAGGCTCCATTTGGTTGCAGGTACAGCTGCCACCCGGCGTATCGCTGGCCAAAGCCCGCGAAATGGCTGACACCCTGCGGCAGCGGACATTGCGGCATCCGGAGGTGACTTATATGATGACGCAGACAGGACGCAATGATGATGGCACCGATCCGTTCACGCCGTCGCACTATGAATGCTCCATCGGTTTACTGCCATACGGGGACTGGCCTTCCGGCAAAACCAAACAAGACCTGATCAAAGAGCTGGCAGCGGATTACGCAGGCATGCCGGGATATACGGTGGGTTTCAGTCAGCCGATGATCGACGGGGTGATGGACAAAATAGCCGGCGCACATAGTGAACTAGTGGTAAAAGTATATGGTAAAGATTTCCGCGAAACACGGCGTGCAGCCGAAGCCGTGATGGCCACACTGGCCACCGTGCCGGGCGCTGCTGACCTGGCCATTGACCAGGAGCCGCCGCTGCCGCAGTTGCAGATACAGGTTGACCGCGCCGCCATTGCCCGTTACGGCCTCAACATCAGCGACGTGGCGGAGCTGATAGAAGTGGCTGTCGGCGGTAAGGCCGTAGGGCAGATATTCTCCGGCGACAGGGTATATGATATCAGCTGCCGTTACCTGGAAGATGCCCGTAATACACCGGAAAAAATCGGTAACCTGATGCTCACCAATGGCGACGGAATAAAGATTCCATTGTCCCAGGTGGCTAAAGTGCAGCTGGCCACCGGAGAAAGCACCATCACAAGAGAGATGGGACGGCGGCACCTGACCGTGCGGTTGAACCTCCGGGGCACAGACCTGACCACTTTCCTGCGTACCGCGCAACAGCGGATAGACCAACAAGTGAAATACAACAAGGACAATATCACTATAGCATGGGGAGGACAGTTCGAGAACAGGAACCGCGCTTACAGTCGTCTTGCGATTATTGTGCCGATAGCGCTGGGGCTGATGTTTATCTGGTTATACGCCGCCTTTGGCGTGGCACGGCAGGCGGCGCTGATCCTCACCGTAGTGCCGTTAGCGTTATTCGGCGGTATGCTGGCGCTGAATGTGCGTGGCATGACGCTCAATGTATCGTCCGCAGTGGGTTTCATCGCCTTGTTCGGCGTAGCGGTCCAGAACGGAGTATTGATGGTATCGCAGATGAACCAGTTGCGCGGAGAGCTGCCATCGCTGAAAGAGGCCGTGATACAAGCTGCCAGGGACCGTTTCCGACCCGTGTTAATGACGGCCACGGTGGCCATGCTGGGCCTGCTGCCCGCATCCCTGGCTACCGGCATCGGTTCTGATGTGCAAAGGCCGCTTGCCACCGTGATCGTATATGGACTGCTCTGCTCCACGGTGATCACGCTGTTTGCCCTGCCGGCGCTTTATTACCTGACGGAGAGAAAAGGTGTTCACCAATCAAATTGATTTTTATGAAGAAAAGAGGGCTGTTGTTTTTATGGCTTTTATATAGCGGCATGACCGCCGCACAGGAAAAACAGCTGGACTTTGCCACTTATCTGTCCGGTGTAAGACAGCACAACCTGGGATATGCCGCTGAGAAATTTAATATGGACGTGGCGGCCGCCAATGTGCTGATGGCGAAAGTTTTTCCCGACCCGGAGATCAGTGCCGGCGTGTTTGACAATGGTCAGCGCCGGATGCAGCAGGGGTATGGTTTCAGCAGCAGCATCGGGTATACGCTGGAGCTGGGCGGTAAAAGGCACGCGCGGATAGGTTTGGCTAAAAGTGAGCAGGAGGTGGCCCGCTACCTGCTGGAAGACTACTTCCGTAACCTGCGTGCGGACGCCACGCTGGCGTTTTTGAACGCGATGCAACAGCAACGGTTATACGATATCAAGATGGAAGCGTACCGGTATATGTTACAGCTGGCGCAGGCAGACAGCATCCGTTTCAAAGCCGGCCTGATACCCGAGGCTGACGCGCGGCAGTCGCGCGTGGAAGCAGGGATGCTGCTCAATGAAGCGTTTGGCGTGGCGGCAGAAATGAAAACGTCGCTGGTGCAGTTGAATGAGCTGGCCGGCGCTTATCATGGCGATACGCTGGTAAGCCCTGTTGGCGACATGGACCGCTTTGAACGGCGTTTTTCGCTGCCGGAGCTGGTGGCCCGTGCGCAGGAGGAGAGGGCGGACCTGCTGGCGGCCCTGCGGCAAAAAGATGTGTCGGTGAAGACGCTGCAATTGGCAAAAGCGGCCAGGATGATAGACCTGGGCCTCACCCTTGGTGTCAATAATGCCGCAGTGGTGACTAACGTGGTCGCACCTACGCCGTCGATGAATACTGTGTCAGCAGGCATCAGTCTCCCGCTGAAGTTCTCTAACCGCAACAAGGGCGATCTGCTGGCGGCCAATGCCGGTGTAAGGCAGCAGGAGACAGTATACCGGCAAACATTGTTACAGGTGCAGACGGAAGTGACGACGGCCTGGTTCAGCTACCTCGGCGCCGGCAGGCAGCGGGAACAGTTTGACAGCGGGCTGCTGGAGGAAGCCCGAAAGGTGCTGGAAGGCCGCCGCTACAGTTACCAGCGGGGAGAAACCTCCCTGCTGGAAGTACTCAATGCACAGCGCACCTACAACGATGTGCAGCAACAATATTATGAAACCATTTATCGTCACGCTTCTGCCCTGGTAGAGCTTGAAAGGGCCGCTGCGGTGTGGGATATTCAATTCTGATCGTATGAAAATAACAGCAGGTATATTTTTGTTGCTTTTAGTGATGTCGGGCGCAAGGGCCCAGGAATTGCCGGCTTTCTCCCTGCAGGTGAAAGCCGGTGTACAACTGCCACGGGTATACGGGGCTGCAAAAGACAGCGTGGCAGGTTATGCTGCGTCCGGATGGCTGGCGGGATTGAGCGCATTGTCTCCCATAGGGAAATCGGTCGCTTTAAAACATGATGTTTTCCTGGCGATGCAGAAAAACGAATCGCGGCTGGACTTGTTCCCCGTAAGCATCGCTTACCGGAAATACAACCTGGAGGTGTTTGCCGGGCCGTATATGGGCATCCTGCTGCGCTCGGATAACTATGGCAATGGCACTATGGACAAGGGCTATGCTACTAAAAATGATATAGGGTTTACTATCGGGGCCGGTTATACGTTTCGCAAGCGGTTTAGCGCTGAATTCCGGTATGTACAGGGGTTTGCGCCGCTGGGAGAAAATGCGGGAACGAAGGACCAGCTAAAGGCGCACCGGCGGTATGTTGCATTTACGCTCGGCTATAAATTATTTTGATATTTTATTATTGGGCACCTTAATACAATGATGCTGATTTAAAATATCAAAATGACCAAATAGTTAAATGAATACTTTCTGGTATTCGCTTTCAATGTCCGTGATGTCGATATTGGTGACTTTTTTACCATCGAAGAGAAACACTTCCCATGTATATTTTGGATCGTCGAGATCGATGATGGTGGTGCCGCCGTCCTGATGGCGGAAGGTGATTTTGCCGCCTTCGGCCGTAACGGATTTGAACGCTTTGTTCTGAAGAAAATCCTGGCAGTCGCTGATACAGGTTTCGCTGTCATTGGCGAGTGCATAAAAGCTCTCGTCGCCGTTTTCCTGTTTCAGTTTTTCCTGTTTATGATGGTTGGGCGTATAGATAACGGCGCACGGTTCTGAGATCACGCGCATGGTGGCGTGTGCAGGTGGTGCGGCATCGGTGCTTTCGTGTGTGGCCGGCGTTTGGTGGCAGGCCATCAGCGTGAGCAAAGCAACGGTCAACAGGCTACGGTTTTTCAAACGATACATGGGCGGTTATTTGTTTGGCATATAGGCTTGCGTGGCCCCGGTCATGGGCAACGCAAGCCTTAAAGATAAACAAAAAATGCCAGCTTAGCTAGTAGCGCAGGCAGCCATACAGGGGTAGTCGATGAGCCCTTTGGCGCCGCCTTCATAGAAAGTGGATTTATCTGCCGGCGCAAAGGGTTGCTGCTGCGCGATGCGGGCCACTAAATCCGGATTGGAGATGAACGGCCTGCCAAAGGCGATGAGATCAACGCTGAATTGTTGCAGCGCATTTTGTGCAGTGTCCGCATTGTAGCCGCCGGCGAGGATGAGCCACTGATGAAACTGTTCACGCAGTAAGGCTGTGAATGCTGGCGGTATAGGCGGGTAGCCGTTGGAAGACTGGTCTGACAGATGAATGAAGCGTATTTTCATCTTATCGAGTTTAGTGGCCAGGTAGCAGTAGGTGGCTGTTTCTTCTTCGTAAGGAGACAGGCCGTTCAATGACGCGAATGGCGAAAAACGCACTCCCACGCGGTCTGCGCCGGCGATGGCCACCATGCCTTCCAGTATGCGGAGGGGCAGCCGGCAGCGGTTTTCAATGCTACCGCCGTATTGGTCGGTACGTTGATTGGCGGCAGGATGAATAAACTGTTCCATCAGGTAACCGTGGGCGGCGTGCAGCTCTACGCCGTCGAAGCCCGCTGCCAGGGCGTTGCGGGTGGCCTGCATATGAAGGTGGTACATTTCTTCCACCGCTTCGGCGGACAATGCTTCCGGCACCGGCAATGTTTGTGTGCCTGCCGGTGTGGAAATAGTGCCTGCTGCAGCAATAGCAGAAGGGGCCACCGGTGATAGTCCCCCGGGGATGTTCAGCGGATGGCCGATGCGGCCGGAGTGTACCAGTTGCACGAATATTTTACCGCCCTGCTGATGTACTGCATCGGTGACTTTTTTCCAGCCGGCTATCTGTTCTTTGCTGTAGATGCCGGGAAGCAGGGAGATGCCCATACCACTGCGACTGACAACGGTGCTTTCGGCGATGATAAGGCCGGCACTGGCGCGCTGTGCGTAATAACGGGCTAACAGTCCGCTGGGCACGCCTTCGTTTTCCACCCTTCTTCTGCTCATGGGGGCCATCACGATCCGGTTGGCCAGTGACAGCTCCGGTGTGGCTATTGGTTCCAGTAGTTTCATGATTTTTTACTTTGCTGTTGCAAAAGTAGCAGCGCGACTGGCGGCGCCGTCGGTACAATCCGGGGATTCTGTTGTAATTTTGGAGGCTATGGGAGAGAGAAACCTGCATATGCCTTTTGAATTGTTTGAGGCAGATATGAGCGAGTGGGAATCGCGCCCGCTGATTTATTATTTTTTTGAGATCATCCATATATGGGAGGGAGAAGGTACCCGTGTGGTGAACCAGAACCGTTTCCCGTACAAGCCGGGCAGCGTGATCCTGTTCACGCCCCGCGATTGCCGTGGTTTTGAAGTAACGAAGCCTACGCGTTTTACGTCGGTGCGGTTTTCCGGGAATTTCCTGGAGAAGCGGCATTCCACGGAAGAACGCCGGCGTATCTGTGAGTGGCTCAGGCAGCTGGAGTACGTTTTCTTTCAGCATAACCGGCATGAACCGGTGCTGATCAAACATACGGATGATTGTAAGATGATCACGGCGCTGATCCGGAATATGGTACAGGAATACCAGCACCGGCCGCCGTACTACGAAGCCAACCTGCAGTTGTATGTAGCGCTGTTGCTGAATATTATCGCGCGTAATGTAGCAGAAGAGGTGGAGATGGCCGGTACGGAAGGAACAGGGCCGCTGATAGGCCGGATGATCGCCCATATCCGTCAGCATATCTATTATCCTGATCAGTTGAAGCTGGAGGCGCTGGCGGCGAAGTTCAACCTGTCGGTAAATTATATAGGAGAGTTTTTCAAAAAACAAACAGGGGAGAGCATCCAGCAGTTTATTATCAGCTATAAGCTGAAGCTGGTGCAGTTACGGATGGAAAACAGCGGTCTCACGATCGGGGAGATAGCCGATGAACTGGGCTTCACCGATGAAAGTCACCTGAGCCGGCTGTTCCGTAAATACTATGGTGTAAGCCCGGCGGCGTATCGCCGGAACAAACTCGCGGAAAAAGCAGGCACTACCATGTAGTCATCACCCGAAAAAAAATTCATTGAAAAATTTCGATGTTTCAAAAAAAGCATTACCTTTGTGTCATGGATGTGGGAATTATAGAAAAAGCAGCAAATGCCATAGCCGATAAACACAGATTATCAATTATTATGGAGATCGCCCAAAAGGGCAGCATAGTATGCGGTGATGTTTGTTGTCTTTGTTCCTTGTCACAGCCTACTGTTTCGCATCACGTGAAGATATTGGTAGACAGCGGAGTGTTGAACTCCATCAAGAACGGACGTATTGTGGAGTTGACGATCAACAAGGAGATGATGAAACAATTATCATTGTTCTTTTTACAATTAAGCTGAGCAAACAGCTTTTTTTTATCGGCTAAAACATCGATAGTTTTAAATAAATAAATATCCGATAAAGCGAATAGAGACGGGCATCTCTATTTTTTTACCGGGAAACATTGATACTTTTAAATAAATCAATTACAAGAACCATCAGAATGGACCAGCTTAGGAACAAGACCGCTATTATCACGGGAGGTAACAGTGGCATCGGATATGCAACAGCAGCTGAATTTTTGGCGAAAGGAGCAAAGGTATTGATAACCGGTCGGAATCCGGGTGCGGTGCAACGGGCCGTACACGCACTCGGTTTTCCGGCGGAAGGATTAACAGCAGACCAATCTAAGCTGGAGGACTCAAAGAAGCTGGCAGAGTACGCGCGTAGTCGTTATGGCAAGGTAGACATCCTGTTTATCAACGCCGGCATCGCGAAGTTTGCTCCTTTTGAAGGGGTAACTACGGAGATGTTTGACGAAATCATCGACATCAATTTCAAAGGGGCCTTTTTTACTGCGCAACAGTTACTCCCTTTGCTCAACGATGGTGGCAGTATAGTGTTTCTATCCGCCATTAACGCCTACGCAGGCATGCCGGGCACTACGGTGCTGGCAGCCAGTAAAGCGGCGCTCAACGCTGTGGCCAGAACATTGGCCAGAGAGCTGGCGCCCCGTAAGATAACAGTTAACGTAGTGAATGCAGGGCCTATTGATACGCCCCTGATTGAAAAAATTGGTGTCAGCCATGAAGTGGCCGGCGCTATCAGAGATAAAATGACGGCCAGTATTCCGCTGGGAAGATTGGGAGAGGCAACAGAAGTGGCCAGTCTGGTGTCCTTCCTCGTATCTGACGAAGCAAGGTTTATAACCGGCGGAGAATATACTATAGATGGTGGACTGATGGTCCATCCGGGGGTCCAGGGTTAAACTGCCGACAACCAGCGGTTGCCGCCGGTTTAATCCTGAAGCACCCAACAACGACGTGTTTCTTTTTTATATCAGATATTTTGATTTACAGTTGATAAGTTACAAGGTTGCCATTGAATGTATAATTCCAAATATTTTGCTTGCCGGGCGCTGGTTGTGTTTAGTGTTTCACACCAGTGTCCGGCAGCACTATTTTAGCCCTATTGCAATTTATGGATCAGTTTACCGATCGTCTTTAGCCCTTCTTCCACCTGCTTGCTCCACGGATTGCCATAACTGATGCGCATACAGTTGTTGTACCGGTTCTGCAATGAAAACAGGCGGCCGGGACAGAAACTGATCTTGTGTTTGAGCGTTTGCTGGAACAGTTCAAACGTATTGATGTGGTCGTCCAGTTCCACCCATAACACGCAACCGCCCTGCGGACGTGTTACGCGGGCGCTTTCCGGGAAATATTCGCAGATGGCCTGCGCATAGCGGAGGCTTTGGGTATGCAGCATCTTACGGAGGTTGCGCAGATGAAAATCATAACGGCCTATTTCCAGGAAATGTCCAGCCGCCGCATGGGTCAGCGATGTACAGGAAATAGCATGGTGATGTTTCATGCGCAGGACTTTGTCCTTGTATTTGCCTGGCATGGTCCATCCCACGCGATAGCCCGGCGCCACTGACTTTGACAGGGAATTGCACAACAGTACGTTGCCTTGTTTGTCGAATGTTTTGCAGGTAAGCGGCCGTTGTTTGCCAAAATAGAGATCGCCGTAGATATCATCTTCAATCAGCGCGATGTCGTATTTCTCCACGATTTTTACCAGTTCCTGTTTGTGTTGATCAGGCATACAGCAACCGAGCGGGTTGTTGAAATTGGTCACGAACAGGCAGGCTTTGATTTTATGCCGCGGAATAGCCTTGTCCAGGTAATCGAGGTCTACGCCGGTAATGGGATTGGTCGGTATTTCCAGCACTTTGAGGCCGAGGCCTTCCGCCAGCTGTAACGCGCCGTAATAAGAAGGACTTTCCAGCGCGATGGTATCGCCTGGTTGTGTAGTGGCGGTGAGGCAGAGGGTGAGCGCGTCCATGCAGCCGTGGGTGGTCACCACATCATCGGCGGTGAATACTTCGCCCCAGCCGAGCGACAGCCGGGCGATCTGGTTGCGGAGCAGCTCATTGCCCTGCAACGGTTCATATCCCATACCGCCGGCCTCCTGTTCACGCAGCGCGTGGACCACCGCCTTGGCCATTTTGGCGGAAGGCAGCACGCTCACGGGCAGCGTGGCCACGGAGAATTTCAGGATGTTGTCGTTGGATATGTGGCTGAACACCTCCATTACCATATCACTGACGGTGACATCGCTGACCGGTTTTCGTACAGGCGCGCACGTGCCCGGCATGGGCGCCATGCGGCGGGCGTTGCGGCAGATATAATATCCCGATTTTGGACGTGATTCTATCAGTCCTTTTCCTTCCAGGTGATAATAAGCCTGAAAGGCGGTCGTCAGGCTGATGCCCTGTTGTTTGCTGAGCATGCGCACGGAAGGAAGTTTTTCCCCCATTTTCATGACGTCTTTTTCTATCATCTGTTCTATTCTGTCTGCTACCTGCAGATACAGATGGTCGGCAGTCTTGATCATAACCCTGAAATCTGATATGCTTCAAAAGTACAAAATGTAATCTGATATTTAACGGCGGCCATCCAGTTGCTGGCGTATCAGTTTGCCGATTGTTTGTATGGCCCAGTGCTGGTCGTCGTCAAATGGATTGGCGTTGGAGAGCCGCAGGCAGTTGTTGTACTGCTGCTGGCTGGAGAACAGGCTGCCGGGCGTAAAGGCGATCTGTTGCCGGAGCGCTTTGCGGTGTACCTCCCAGCCGTCCACCTTCGGCGGCAGCACCACCCACAGGCTAAGACCGCCTTCCGGGCGGGTGAGCCGTGTATCGGCGGGGAAATACTGTTGTATGGCGCGGCTGATCTGTGCCTGTTGCGTGCGGAGCGCCTGTCGCAATGGTTTCAGGTGAAGGTCCATCCGTTGCTGGTCCAGGAACCGTGTCAGCACCAGTTGCGGCAACAGTCCGGTGGCAGCGGAAGACATGAACTTCAGCCGTGACAGCCGTTCGTGGTAGCGCCGGCTGATGATCCAACCCACCCGCAGGCCGGCGGCGATGCATTTTGAGAAAGAGGAGCAGTACAGTACCAGGTCGGCACGGTCATAGCTTTTGATGGTACGCGGCCGTTCCGCATTGAAATGCAGGTCGCCGTAGGCATCATCTTCAATCAGTGGTATTTGGTATTGTGCTATCAGGTGAGCCAGCTGTTGTTTGTTTTTGTCCGGCATGCAGCTGCCCAGCGGATTGTTGTAATTGCTGATAAGAAGGCAGGCCGCCACTTTCCCTTTTTTGAACGTTGTTTCCAGCTGGTCAAGGCAGATGCCGGTGACCGGGTCGGTAGGTATTTCCAGTGCTTTCATGCCCAGGTTCTCAATAGACTGGAGCAGTCCCACGAACGTCGGCGACTCTATGGCGATGGTATCGCCGGCTTTGGCCACGGCGCGAAGGCAAATGTTGGCTGCTTCGATGGCGCCATTGGTAACGGTGATGTCTTCCGTTGCCACGCTGCCGCCCCATGCCAGCGACAGCCGCGCTATATGCCTGCGTAGCGGCAGATAGCCGTCAATATCACCGTAAGGGATATACGTATTTTTCTCTTCGCGGGCCACCTGCCGTAGAGCTTTGTTCAGCTTGGCCACCGGCAGCAGGCTGATATGCGGTGAGGCGCCTATCAGGGACACGATGCCTTCGCGCGCTACCGTATGACGCACCAGCGATACCCTTTCGCTTACTTTCACCAGCGCGGGCGTGCGTGATGGCGCGGATATTTCCGGCAGTCGCAGTAGCTGCTGCCGGGAGTAGCTGACATAATAGCCCGATTTTTCCCGTGCTTCCACCCAGCCTTTTCTTTCCAGGTGTACGTATACCTGCAGGGCGGTGCTGATACTGATACCATGCTCCGCATGCAGGCTGCGTACCGACGGCAGCTTGTCGCCGATACTATAAGTGCCGTTGATGATCATGGCCTCGATCTTGTCAGCCAGCTGCAGGTACAAAAAATCTTTCCTGTTATTCATCTCCCGAAATAAAATCTGTTATGGTCAAAAGTAGGTAATTCTGTGTCTGTTCTGGTGTCTGTTTTTGTGATTATTTTGTGTCAATCAATATTTATGAAGACTACTATCCACACATTAGCTCAACAGCTGGTCGGGCTTTGCCGGGAATGGAAATTCCTGGAAGCGCAGGAGACACTGTTGCACGAAGATTGTCTTAACATCGAAGCCGACGGCCGTGTTACCACGGGGCGGGACGCCATTATGGCCAAAGAGAAAGCATTTCTTGCCAACATCGAAACCATTCACCTGCTGGAGATATCAGACCCGGTGGTGGCTGACGGGTACTTTGCGGTACAGTTTCATTCAGAGCTGACGGTTAAAGGTATTGGCCGGCGCTCCCGTAACGAGATCATCGTGTATGAAGTAAAAGACGGAAAAATTGTCCGGGAACAGTTTTTTTATCACGTGTAAACCAAGTCAGCGACGGAGCCCGGAATGGACATTGCGAAGGGCTTTCAGGCGATGCCGGGAATGGAAGAGGCGCTGACAGAATCAATGACACTTCTGGCCGATACGCACGTGCCTGATGAGGTATTTTCCACCGCTACGGCTGTCTTCACAAAAGAAGAGGTGGCTGTTGTAACCATGGCCATTGTGGTGATCAACGCCTGGAACCGTATTGTCGTTACCTCTCGCACGGCGGTCGGTTAGCGGTACCGTGATGCCGGGCGTGGTTATTTAGAAGTCTCCTACGGGCAGGAGCTTCTAAATAACGACGCCAAAATGACAAGAATCGGGTGGTGCCTGTGATTGGTTTCAGTAATTTTGCAAATGACCATGCAAAAGATAAAGATCCCGGTGAATGACCCTGCCAACTTCTCTTTTCAGGAGTGCCTGCATTTCCTGGGCAGGTCCGACAAAGAGTGTTTACATTATATCGTTGACGGGAAGTTGCGCAGGATGGTACTGGCAGGAGGAGAGCCTGTCGTGGTGGAGATTGCTCCGGGCAATGACGTAGCTTATCTTGAAGCGACCGTACTGGCGCCTGTTGGTATTGTTTTCCCGGAGAAAGACATACAGGATTTTGTTACCCGTTGGCTCCACCTGGACGCGGACCTGCGTGAGTTCTACGATTACACCTGGACAGACCCGCTGCTGCGTGGCCTGGCCGCCGAATACCGGGGCCTGCGGCTGGTAGGCATGCCCGATTTGTTTGAAGCCATTACCTGGCCTATTATCGGTCAGCAGATCAATCTCTCCTTCGCCTATACGCTGCGGCAACGTTTTATTCATCATTTTGGTTATCATGCATCTGTTGACGGAACAGATTATTATCTTTACCCACATCCTGCCGTCATCGCCTCCCTGCCACCGGAAGCGCTGACCCCGATGCAGTTTTCCCGCAGTAAGGCACTGTACCTTGTTGAGACGGCTAAAGTGCTGGCCAGCGGGCAACTGTCGGAGCAAACAATGGCCGCGCTGGACTATACCGCCGCGCGTGACCGCCTGGTGGCACTGAAAGGAATCGGCAACTGGTCGGCCAACTATACGCTGATGAAATACAGCCGTTTCCCGCAGGCCGTACTGCTCGAAGATGTAGGACTGCAAAACGCTATCCGGCAACGGTTGCAGCTACCGGCAAAACCGTCAATGGCACAGTTACAGGAATATGCCCGGCCCTGGCAACAACATGCGGCATATGCCATCTTTTATTTGTGGCGCTCTTTATTACCCCCATTAAATGTTTGATATGGAACCAGCATTGTCACATCTTCGTATAGACACCCCCGTAGGGCCACTGCTGATTAGTGGCACCAATGAATATATACAGGCCGTTAACTTCACGGAAGAACCCGCAACAGCCTTCCCTCAGCCACCACATCTGCTGCTCGAATGCGCGCAGCAGCTGCATGAATACTTTGCCGGGGAACGCAAAATCTTCGACCTGCCCATCCAACAGCCCGGCACCGATTTCCAACAAACCGTATGGGAACAGCTGACACGCATCCCCTTCGGTCAGACGATCTCCTACCTGCAACTGGCCCACCGCATCGGTAACCCTAAAAGCATCCGGGCCGTAGGCACCACCAACGGTAAAAACCAACTGGCCATCATCGTGCCCTGCCACCGCGTGATCGGGGCTAACGGCACGCTGGTAGGATATGCCGGCGGGCTATGGCGGAAACGCTGGCTGCTGGACCATGAGCGGCCGGATTTGTTTTCGGCCTCCCAGGGCTGAAGCCCTGGGTCACGGTTAGTTGTTTGCTTAAACAGGGAATCGCCAATTTTCTGGTTGAATGTTTATAGTGTGCGTATTGGGGTTCTGATTAAAGAAACGGATGTAACGGGTTTGTTGCATCCGGGGGATTATCATATTTGTTTATCATGTCTTGATATTCCTTCTGAAATGTTTTTTTCTGATGATGCTTTTCCTGATTTTTTATGTACTGGAATACTCTGGGGATTTGTGATTTAGAATAGGAAAAGGCCGCGTAGCCTTCCTGCCACCTAAATGGCCGTTGCGAAGGGTAATAATGGTTGATCCACCTGGATGAACTTCCTTTGATGTACTGTACCAGGGAAGCGAGCGATTCATCAGGATGCATCCTGATGAAGAGATGAACGTGATCCGGCATCCCGTTAATAATAATGCATACATGTGACCTTCGCTTGATGTTAGCGGCCATGTATTCATATAAATCCGACTTAAATTTATCGCTGATCAATGCCCCGCGATATTTCACTACAAATATGATTTGCAGATGCAATTGGGTAAAACAATGGCTCATTGGGGTATGGTTTATTCTACTGTGAATGTATGCAATTGAGTGAAACAATAACTCATTGGGTTATAGTTTATTCTACTGTGAATGTATGCAATTGAGTAAAACAATAGCTCATTGGGGTATGGTTTATTTTACTGTGAACGTAGTTTTTGCTTTGAATCTCCAATAGCGTTCTTAGCGGCCCTGTTTCTGAATAAACGGCCCGGCCTTCAATTCAGGGAAGCTAATTGTGACCCAGGGCTTTAGCCCTGGGCTCCCTGCCACTAAACAACTGATATGCTCAAAAAACACAAAACTGAATCTGTTTTATGATCTTTTTTATGCGCAATTTTGACACTTGAAATCGTTGCATCTATCCATTCCCGTTTAAACCGCCCATATAATGAAGCTTCAGGAAGATTTAAAACATACCGACCGCCTGTTACAGTTGACTAAAGAATTCAGCAGTAAATTTTTATCCTCACTCGACCGGCTGGCGGCGGACAAGATGGTTGACATACCGGTGAGGCAGGTGATGCCTGCAGAAGGTGTGGGCGGCGTGGCCGCACTGGAACTGTTCCGGCAGCAGTATGGCAATGCTGTCACAGCGGCCGTAGGGCCGCGGTACTGGGGCTTTGTAACGGGGGGTGTAACGCCGGCGGCGCTGATGGGCGACTGGCTGGCTGCTACGATGGATTTGAATTCATCTGATAAAGGTTCTGCTGCTTTTGCCATAGAAACGGAAACCATTGCTTTACTGAAACAGCTGTTTGGTTTGCCGGAAGCATTCCTGGGTTGTTTCGTTACCGGCGCCACCATGGCTAATTTCACCGGACTGGCGCTGGGCCGGCAGTGGCTGGGCCAACAACGTGGCATTGATATCGGTAAAGAGGGCATGGCAGGACTGCATGATTTACAGGTGGTGTCCTGTGTGCCACATTCAAGCGTGACCAAATCCATGGCCATGTTGGGCCTGGGCCGTGATAACGTGGTGAAGATACCGGCGTTGCCGGGAAGGGAAAGTGTGGACATCAGTGCGTTGCGTGCATATTTGGAATCGCGTAATGGTCAACCGGTGATTTATGTGGCCAGTGCGGGCACGGTCAATACGGTGGATTTTGACGATATCGCTGCCATTGTGGAACTGAAAAAACAATATCCTTTCTGGTTGCACATAGATGCTGCTTTCGGCGGATTTGCCGCCTGCAGTGAGCACTACCGGCATCTGCTGAACGGATGGGAGGAGGCAGACTCCATCACCATCGATGCACATAAGTGGCTGAATGTTCCCTATGATGCCGCGATGATTTTCTCCCGTCATCCGGGATTACAGGTGGACGTGTTTCAGAATGCAGGCGCCGCTTACCTGGGCGACCCAGCGGAAAATTTCAATTTTATTAATCATATCCCGGAAAACTCGCGCCGGCTACGTGCTCTGCCTGCATGGTTCTCGCTGATGGCCTATGGTAAGGACGGCTACCGGCATATCGTGGAAGAGAACGTGGCTTTGGCGCAACAACTGGGCGGTCTGCTGAACGAACATCCGGCCTTCCGCCTGTTGGCGCCGGTAAGAATGTGCGTGGTATGTTTTACGCTGAATGTGCAGGCAGCTGAACAGGAGGAGGCGGTAGACCGGTTCCTCCTGGCGCTGAACGCCACCGGCGTAGTGTGTATGACACGCACCGTTTATGCCGGTCAGCCGGGCATCCGCGCGGCGCTGGTGAACTGGCGTACCACGGCCAACGACGTACAGTTGGCTTTTCAGACAATGAAAGAAGTTGTTGCTACTGTTTTGAATCTGTATACATATGCGTAAATCAAGCACCAATGCTTATATCGCATTGGCTATTGTAAGTATCTTTTGGGGGACCACCTATCTGGCTTCACGAATCGGTGTCAGACATATTCACGGGATCATGCTGGCAGGTATCAGACAGAGTACTGCCGGGTTGCTGCTGACCGGTTTTTTCCTCCTGAAAGGCTATAAGCTGCCTGAAAAAATGGTATTGTCCAAACTCTTTGTAATGGGCTTACTGATGCTGGTAGGCAGCAACGGCCTGATGACCTGGGCCATGCAGTACGTTCCCAGCGGGCTGGGAGCAGTGATCAGTGCCACGGTGCCCATCTGGATCACCATCTTCAGCTATTTCCTGGTGAAGAAGACGCGCATCAGCATACAGCTGCTGGTGGGCATGTTGCTCGGATTTGCGGGCGTGGCGGGGATCTTCTACAATTATTTGTCGAGTCTCATGAACCCGGATTTTCGCTTCGGCATTATGTTGTGTTTCTTCGCCTGTATCTTCTGGGCACTGGGCTCTGTGCTGACCGCCAAGTGGGCGCTGGGCGTAAACTATCTTTTCGGCGCCGGTTTCCAGATGCTGTTCAGTGGCATTGTCATGTTGCTGATCGCTACCTTGTTTATGGGGCAACAATTTTCGGCAGACAGCTTCACGGCCGAGTTATGGGAAAGTTTGTTGTACCTGGTGCTGGTAGGGTCTGTGCTTAGCTATTCTGCTTATGTGTTTACGCTGAACAACCTGCCGCCATCGCTGGCGTCTGTGTATGCTTATATCAACCCTATTGTAGCCGTGCTGCTGGGATGGATATTGCTGAAAGAGAACCTGACCTGGATGATGGGCCTGTGCAGCCTTGTGACGATAGGGGGCGTGTATCTTGTCAATGATGCGGTCAATAAAAACAAACAGAAACAACTGCAATAAATATTTAAGGTAGAAGTTAAGTCCGATGCTCGCCCCGGTTTTTACCGGATGAGCATCTTTTTTTTGTCCGCTGAAATGAGCTAAATTTAAGGTACGTGATCCCGCAAAATAAATCAGATCTTATGGAAGTTGTCCAGGCATCAGCCATGCATACCAACGAAGTCGCCGTGTTGTTCGATGCATACCGCAGTTACTTTGATCAGGCGCCGGATTTCAAAGGCGCGCTGGCGTTTATCAGTGAAAGATTTAAACAACAGGACAGTGTTATTTTTGTAGCTTTTGAAAAAGACGAGATCGTGGGCTTTGCCCAGCTGTATCCGTTATTTACCTCTCTGGGCATGAAGCGCGGATGGTTGCTCAACGATGTGTATGTGCTGGAAGAGCATCGTGGCAAAGGAGCTGGCGGAGCGCTGGTGGATGCCGCCGTAGAACATGGACGGAAAACAGATGCCGCCTGGGTGATGTTACAGACCTATGTGGCCAACACCGGCGCACAGAAGCTTTATCAATCCAAGGGCTTCAAAAAAGACACCAACTCGTTTTATTTCTACCTGACGCTCTGATAGAGGAATTTCCTTTTCTTTGCAGCATGGATATTACAAAGAATCCCTGGACGATACATTCCAGTGAGGTAAGATATGACAACAAATGGATTCAGGTGGTCCACCATGAAGGATTAAATCCGGCCGGCGGACCAGGTATCTATGGAGTGGTGCATTTCAAGAACCTGGCGATCGGCGTGATCGCGCTGGACGAACAGCAGAACACTTACCTCGTGGGGCAGTACCGGTTCCCGCTGAAAAAATTCAGCTGGGAGATACCGGAAGGCGGCGGCCCGCTGGGAGAATATCCGCTGGATACGGCCAGGCGGGAACTGCTGGAAGAAACAGGCCTGGTGGCCAACCGGTGGGACGTGATCTGTGAACTGGCGGTGTCCAATTCCGTGACCGATGAAATTGGGGTGGTGTTTCTGGCCCGGGAGCTGGAACAGAGGACCGCAGAACCGGAAGACACCGAAGAGCTGTTCGTGAAAAAATTACCGTTTGAGGAAGTCTATCAAATGGTTAAAAACTATGATATCACTGATTCTATCTCTGTTGTCGCCATTCAGAAAATAAAGCTGATGATGCTGGAAGGGGAGCTGGATTGACAGAAAATGCGTTTCTTTGCAGCAAATGGAAAGAAAATTTAACGCTTTCAAAGGTGAAAGAAGATCCGGCGGTCCCAAAAGGCCCGCCAGCCCGCGGCCGAAGCAGTCGTCACTGATTATTGGCCGGCAGCCCGTGATGGAAGCCCTCAACAGCGGCAAACCGATAGAACGTATCTACATGCTGCGCTCCGCCACCGGCGATATTATCCCTCAGATCAAAGAAAAAGCCCTTACTGGTAATATTCCCATCAATGTAGTGCCGGTAGAGAAACTCAACGGCCTCACCCAGGCCAATCATCAGGGCGTTATTGCGCTCACCGGCCAGGTCAGCTACCTCGATTTACAGGATGTGATCTCTCATGTGATTGAACAGGGAGAAACACCGCTCTTCCTTATACTTGACGGTATTACAGATGTCCGTAATATCGGTGCCATTGCCCGCAGCGCGGTATGTTGCGGCGCACAGGCCATCATTATCCCCGACAAAGGCATTGCGGCCCTCAATGAGGAAGCCATGAAATCCTCCGCCGGCGCACTTGAGAAAATAGCGATCTGTCGGGTGAACAGCCTCCTGAAAGCGATCGATACCCTGCATCTCAACGGTATCAAAGTGCTCTCCAGTGAAATGGAGACAGAAATCAAACTTTATGATTGCGACCTCCGCGAGCCGGTAGCCGTTATTATGGGTTCTGAAGATAAAGGCGTCTATCCTGCGCTCATCAAAGCATCCGATGTATTGTTCCGCATACCGATGGCGGGTAATTTCGAATCGTTCAACGTGTCAGTGGCAGCGGGGATCATCCTCTATGAGGCCATGAAACAGCGGACAGTGTAGCCAATGACAATGACGGATTTCGCTTGGCGTAAAATTCGTAATTTGTAGCTGGTAACCGCTAATGACTATGAAACTAATCGAATGTCCGCGTGATGCCATGCAGGGATGGCACAGGATGATCAGTACGGAAGAAAAGGTAAACTACCTGCAGGCGCTGCTTAAAGTAGGTTTTGACACCCTCGACTTTGGCAGCTTTGTATCTCCTAAAGCTATTCCGCAGATGGCAGACACCCGCGAGGTGTTGTCACGGCTGGACCTGTCAGCCGGCCGCAGCAAGCTGCTGGCCATTGTGGCCAATGTGCGGGGCGCTGAAGAAGCGGTGGTCCATGAGGAAATCAACTACCTCGGCTTCCCCTTCTCTGTCTCCGAAACATTTCAGCTTAGAAATACCAACAAAACCATCGCTGAATCACTGGAACAGGTGCAGACCATGCAGGAACTCTGTATCAAAAACGGCAAAGAGCTGGTCGTGTACATCTCCATGGGCTTCGGTAATCCTTATGAAGACCCCTACAGTCCCGAAATCGTATTACGCTGGATAGATGAACTGGTGAAAATGGAAATTACGACCATTTCACTGGCAGATACCGTAGGCGTAGCCAATCCGGACGTGATCACCAGCCTGTTCCGGCACCTGATACCCGCTTATCCCCGCGTGGAGTTTGGCGCCCACTTTCATTCCGCTCCCCACAACTGGGAAGAGAAAGTACAGGCCGCATGGGAACAAGGATGCCGGCGCTTTGACAGCGCTATCAAAGGAATTGGCGGGTGCCCGATGGCAAAAGATGAACTGGTAGGCAATCTGGACACAGAAAATTTGATCTGGTTCTGTCAGCAGCGCCAGGTGTCGCTGACCCTCGATATGACCGCCCTGCAGGCCGCCCGGCAGCTGGCAGACGTGGTGTTTAAAGATTAATACATGCAATTTCACCTGAGTTTCCCGGTAGATACTATAGAACCGGGCATCCAATATACCGACAAAATCATGCTCATGGGCTCCTGTTTCGCTGAAGAGATAGGGGCCAAACTGCAGGAGCATCGTTTTAATACCCTCCTTAATCCACACGGTATCCTCTTTAACCCGCTGAGCCTCACAAAGGCACTCACCACTTACCTGGACGGTAAAGTGTATACCCGGGACGACCTCTTTCTGCACCAGGACACCTGGCACAGCTGGGACCACCACAGCCGCTTCTCCGGTACCACACCGGAAACGGTGCTGGAACAGATCAATGCCGCGCAGCAGGCGGCTATACAAACACTGGAGCAGGCCGACTGGCTGGTGCTCACGCTGGGCTCAGCCCACGCTTATTTCCTGAAAGAAGGGAGCCACCTGGTAGGCAACTGCCACAAGGTGCCGGCAGCCAGCTTCTATAAAAGACTGCTGACAGTGGAAGAGATCGTGACGGCCCTGGATAACATGATGCACCGGCTGTTTTTCCGAAACCGGAAAGTAAATATACTCTTCACCGTTAGCCCGGTACGTTATGTACGCGACGGCGTGGTGGAAAACAACCTCAGCAAAGCAGTGTTGCTCCAGGCCGTGCATCATATGGTCAACAAATTTTCCCGCCTCTGGTATTTCCCGGCTTATGAACTGGTGATCGACGACCTGCGCGACTACCGTTTTTATAAGGAAGACATGGTGCATCCCAATGAAACGGCTGTCAACTATGTGTGGGACCATGTGGTGAAATCAGCCGTCCACAGCGGCAGCCAGCCGTTACTGCATACCATCGCTGAGATCAACAGGGCGGCGCAGCACCGGCCGTTTAATCCGGAGAGCAGCCAGCACCAGCAGTTTCGCCGCACATATGCTGCGAAGGTGAAACAGCTGATGCAGGCGCACCCGCAGCTGGCATGGGATGATCTCCTTCGTTGTTTTGAAGACCAGCCTCTATAAATCAGCTCCTTTATTGTCTTTAATGTATACCAGGCCTATTGCGAAACAGATAACGGCCACGGCTATAGGATAAATTAATCCGGCCAGATGGTTACCTGTTTTGGTCACCAGTATGGTGGAGATAGTGGGCAGCAGTCCGCCGAAAACGCCGTTGCCGATATGATATGGCAGTGACATGGAGGTGTACCGTATCCTGGTAGGGAACATCTCCACCAGGAAAGCTGCTATGGGCGCATAAACCATGGTCACGAACACCACCTGTACAAAAATCAGGAACACCAGCATGGCCATCCGTGTATTGTTGACCGTTAGTTCCGGTTTGCCTTCACTGATGCGGAGCACACTGCCATCGGAATAGGTATGCACCTTGGTGGTATGCTGTACAAATTGTCCGGCGTCATTTTTTGACTGGTTGCTTTCAATCTTGTACAGTTCTGTCAGTTTCGTCTTCTGTTTCACATCGCCGATGGTGTCCATGGCTTTGTAGATCGGGTAGTAGGCCAGTGCCGCGATGAGCATGCCTGCCAGCATAATCTTTTTCCTGCCGATACGGTCGGACAGCGAGCCGAAGTAAATAAACAGCGGTGTGCCCAGCAACAGCGCCAACGCGATGATGATATTGGACTGCACAAATTCGATGTTCATCGTTTTCTGCAGGAAAGAGAGGGCATAGAACTGTCCGGTATACCATACCACTCCCTGTCCCATGGCCGCGCCGAAGAGCGCTATCAGTACCAGTTTCAGATTTTCCTTGTTGCCAAAGCTTTCCTTGATGGGATTAGCCGATGTTTTGCCCTCTTTTTTCATCTGGATGAATAAAGGGGATTCCTGTAAGCGAATGCGGATGTAGTAAGACATGATCACCAGCAACACGGACAACAGGAAAGGAACACGCCAGCCGTAGTTGTTAAAGTCGGCCGGTGTCATGACAGAGCGGGTGATGAGTATGACGGCCAGGGAGACGAACAACCCCAGCGTGGCGGTTGTCTGAATGAAGCTGGTATAGTAGCCGCGGCGATGGTTGGGGGAGTGTTCCGCCACATAGGTGGCAGCCCCGCCGTATTCGCCGCCCAGCGCGAGGCCTTGTAATAAACGTAGTATCAGCACCAGCATGGGCGCCAGTACCCCGATGGTATCGTAACTGGGTATGAGGCCGATGGCGAAAGTAGAGCCGCCCATGATCAGCAGGGTAAGGAGGAAAGTGTATTTCCGGCCTACCAGGTCGCCGAGGCGGCCGAAAACGATAGCGCCGAAGGGCCTTACGATGAAGCCTACAGCAAAGGTGGCCAGCGTAGCGATGTACGCCAGTTCCGGATTGCTGGGCGGAAAGAATTTTTCCGAAATAATGGCCGACAGGCTGCCGAAAATGTAGAAATCGTACCATTCTATCAGTGTACCGGCAGAAGAGGCCATGATCACCTGCCAGATGGTTTTAGTCCCGGTTTGTTGCATTATGAGATTTTTTAAGCGATGGGTTTTGGTTGTCGGTTAAGGGAAAAAGATAGGAAATAATTATTATGGGTGCAAGTGCCGGCACAGGAATCTTGAACGGAATAAAGCCTTATCTTTAATTACAGCTGCTATAAACTATGATGAACCAGGGACAGTTATTACATTTCAGTAGATTATTTTTTGCATTTTTATTCAGTCTGTTGTTTTTCTGTACTGGCCTACAGGCGCAGCGGCCTGCCCATAACGGCCCCAGGATAGGGCTGACGCTCAGTGGCGGCGGCGCCCGCGGCCTTGCGCATATCGGCATTCTGGAAGCCATTGACAGCGCAGGGCTCAAAATCGATTATCTCACGGGAACGAGTATGGGCAGTATTGTGGGCGCACTTTATGCCATGGGCTACTCCGGCGATTCCATTGAGGCCGTGGCCCGGCGGCTGGACTGGAACAGTCTATTTACCAACCAGCCGGTATTGACAGATGTTTCCTACGAAGAAAAAAGCGAGTACAACAAATATATTATCGAGATACCCTTTGAGTATGGCCGTCCCAAGCTGGCTTCCGGTGTTATTTCCGGTGAAGCCCTGTGGCTGGAGCTGGCGAAGCTCAGTTGGCCGGTGAAGGACAAAAAAGATTTTTCGACGTTTGATATCCCCTTCAAATGTATTGCCACGGACGTGGCCACAGGCCAGGTTGTTACGCTGGATTCAGGAGAGATTGTGACGAGTATGCGTGCCAGTATGGCCATTCCCTCCATTTTCACGGCGGTAAAAATAGGGGACCGCAAACTGGTAGACGGTGGCGTGGTCCGTAATTTCCCGGTGATCACCGCCAAAGACATGGGCGCAGACATCGTGATCGGCTCCAATGTGAGCGGGGGACTGCGTAAGGCCGATCAGCTGGTGACTCCTTTTGATATCCTGTACCAGCTGGGATTTTATAAAGACGCTGCTGATTTCGAAAAAGCCCGGAAACTGTGCAATATCTATATTCCAATCAATGAAGAGCTGGAAAGCTATTCTGCGGCCGCTTTCGGCAGTGTGGACTCTATTATCGAGATCGGCAAACGGAAAGGGCGGGAGATGTACCCGGCGTTCAAACATCTGGCGGACTCGCTGAATGCACGCCTTGAAGTGGTGAACCGGTTACCGTTTGCGGCTGATATTGAATTGAGCAGTATCCATGTGTCGGGGCTGGTACATTCCGATGAGAAATTTTTCCTGCAAAGGCTGCACCTGAAGCCCGGTGGCTGCTACACCAATGCGCAGCTGCGCGAGGCTATCCAACGGGTGTATGGCACCCGCTTCTTCAAACTGATCACCTATAACCTGCATCCCGAAGGTTACGGTCAATACAGGATGGAGATTACTGCAGAAGAGAACCCGCTCACCTACGTTAAGTTTGCGATCAACTATAATACCCTTACCGGCGCCAGTGCTATACTCAACCTTACGCAGCGGAATTTTATCGTGCCTAACTCCCGGTCTTTTGTGAGCGTGGCCGTCAGCGAAAACCCGCGGCTGGAGGCGCAGTATTTCAAGTACCTGGGACGCAGCCGCAGCTTTGGTTTCGGGCTGGGCGCCTATTACGAAAATACCGGACTGACGTTTTATGATGAAGACCTGACCAAGATGCAGCCCTATCGCAATAAGTACGCGAACGTAGACATCAACCTGCAATATTCTCCCAGCGGTAATGTTGCTTTCGGCGCCGGCACACGGTGGGAGTACATCAAATTCAAACCGCAGTATTCGACGTTTGTGGAGATAAGGGGCAGTACCAACCAACTGAACAGCTATGCTTTCCTGGGCGTAAATTCAGTCAACCGCAAGGTGTATCCTACCAGCGGGTTGCTGCTCAACATAGAGGGTGGATATATCTACAACCAGCATTCCGGTATCAATGTCAATAACAGCGGATTTCCGCTGGACCTGGACAGCGCCGGCGTCCGGTTCAATGACTATCAGCGGTTGCTGGTCAATGCCAAATACTACGTGCCGCTGGGGCGGAAATCAGCCTTGCAGTTTAATGGTAACCTGGGATGGAATTTTAACTATCATGAATCGGTCGTAAGTGCTTTTGTCGTGGGTGGGATGAATGATGTGGTCCGTAACCAGGTGCCGTTCGTGGGAGTGTTTGAAGGAGAGGTGATGTCTTCAAAGGTGGCGGCAGTGCAGGCTGCATGGCAATATGAAATTATACGGAAGTTTTACGCGATACCGAGAGTAGGGGCGGCTTTGTACAACAGCAGCCTGATTGGTGCCGAAAGTACTTACAGCGGGTTGACGGGTTATGGGCTGGGAGCGGGATACGCCAGTTTCCTGGGGCCGATAGAAGCCACGATGATGTATAGTGATCAGTCGGGCAAGCTGAAATTTTATGTCAATCTCGGGTTTAACTTTTAATTTTTTTATTTTGATAGTTTGATATTTCACCGGGCTGTTATGATGAAAGGCCCCGTGAAATATCAAAATAAAAATATTAGTGCATACGGTCACCGCGCACCTCAATATTCTTCAGGATTTCGGCTTCCATTTTCAGCCATTCCTCCCATCTTTTACGTACTTTTTCTTCCGGGAAATATTCATTGGCCAGATCAATAAACAGCCTGTAGTGGCCGGCTTCGGAGATCATGAAGCGGCGGTAGAATTCGCGCAGGTATTCATCTTCCAGTCCTTCGCTGAGCAGGCGGAAGCGTTCGCAGCTGCGGGCTTCGATGAGGGCGAAGATCAGCAGGGCGTCGAGGAAGGCATCATCCGCGCTGCCGCCTTTGACGCGGTTGTCCATGAGGGCGTTCACATAATCGTCTTTCCGTTGTTTCCCCAGGGGGAGGCCTCTTTTCTTCAACTCGGCCAGTACCTGCCGGAAATGTCCCCATTCTTCCGTGACGATGGGCGCCAGTTCCGCTACCAGTCTTTCTCTTTCCGGATTACGCTGGATAAGGGAAATGGCGGAGGAGGCAGCTTTCTGTTCACAGTAGGCATGGTCCGTGAGGATGTCCTGCAGGGAGATCGCTGCGAGGTTCACCCAACGGGGATCGGTAGGTAATTTTAATCCGAGTATGGATACTTTGCTCATGTTTTCGCTTTCTGGTATTGATTATTTTTGTCGTGCGAAGATAGTATTGAATCTGTTAATTTGCTAAAAGCCCATTTGTATATGCACAGAAGTCCAGAGCCGTTTTTGTTGCAGCCGTTGTTACAGCGGCGTGAGCATCATTCATTCCGGGAGTTGCGGTTGCCGGGCCAACTTGTTGATTTCTGTTCCAATGATTACCTGGGACTGGCGCGCAGTGCCGCTTTACAGGAGAAAGTCCGCGAGCTGCAGCAGGAGCGGCCGGTATGGCATGGCAGTACCGGTTCGCGGTTGCTGGCCGGCAACTATCAATGGATCAATGACGTGGAAGCTGATTTGGCGGCCTTTCATCAGGCTGATGCCGCGCTGATTTACAATTCTGGTTATGACGCCAACCTGGGCCTGTTTTCCAGTGTGCCGCAGAAAGGTGACACAGTGGTATATGACCAGCTGGTGCATGCCTCTATCCGTGATGGCATGCGTTTGTCCAATGCGCAGACATTCTCTTTTCGGCATAATGATATGGACGATCTCCGTAAAAAGATCAATAATGCCAGTGGCAACTGCTTTGTGGCTGTGGAGTCGGTTTACTCGATGGATGGCGATATGGCACCTCTGCAGGCCATTGTATCGTTATGCAACGAATACGGAGCATACCTGATTGTGGACGAGGCCCATGCTACCGGTGTGGCGGGGCCGAAAGGAGCGGGGCTGGTACAGGCACTGGGCCTGGAAGACGCCTGTTTTGCACGGGTGCATACCTTCGGTAAAGCAGTGGGCTGTCATGGCGCTGTAGTATTAGGTTCTGCCACATTGCGGGATTACCTGATCAATTTTTCCCGATCGCTTATTTATACCACCGCCTTGCCGCCGACCGCCATCGCCGCTATTCAGGCCAGTTACAGTCTTTTTCCCTACATGGATGAAGCCCGTGCCCACCTGTCGACCCTTATCCGGCAGTTTAGGGCCGGCGTGCATTCGTTGACGTTATTGCCCGGAGAAACGCCTGTTCAGGGCGTATTAACGCGGGGAAACGAGAACACGCGTACCATTGCGGCCATGTTGCAATCGGCCGGGCTGGACGTGCGGGCCATACTGCATCCAACGGTGCCACAGGGCGAGGAGCGGTTGCGGATCGTGTTACATAGCTTCAATACGCAGGAAGAAACGGACCTGCTGATAAAAGTCTTATTGCATTAGCTCGTTTGACGAAAAAATGGCGTATTTTACATATATACATCTGAGCTACTATTTATGAGAATCATCCCAGCAGTTATCACCGCCGCCGTTACATTGTCTCTTACCTATGCGCTCAACACCAAGCTGGGTAAGCTTCCCCCGATGGGAAAATTGTTAAGCCCGCAAACAGGTTTCTGGCAGAATGCAGAAGTAATAGGAGAGCGGCCACATGAGAAGATGGTATTGCCCGGACTGACCGGAAAAGTGGAGGTATGGTACGATGACCGTGCCGTGCCGCACATCTTTGCTGAAAACGAAGCCGATGCCTATTATGTACAGGGATATGTAACTGCGCGTGACCGCCTTTGGCAGATGGAACTGCAGACATTTGCCGCTGCCGGCCGGTTGTCGGAGATATTAGGGCCCGGGATGGTGAACTACGACAGGAGCAAGCGCCGTGACGGGATGGTATACGGCGCAGAGCGGTCAGTAGCCATGATGGAGACAGACCCTGCTACCAGGACAGCCATTCACTCGTATGCCGACGGTATAAATGCCTTCATTGCCCAGCTCACGCCCGCCACGCTGCCGGTAGAATATAAAATCCTCGATTATAAGCCGGAGAAGTGGGACGTGATCAAATCCGCCCTGCTGCTCAAGTACATGTCGGCCGACCTGGCCGGGTCCTGCAATGACCTGGAATTTACCAATGCGCGCCGGTTGTTCTCTATGGCCGATTTCAACCTGTTATACCCCGATTTCCAGGACACATTAGATCCTATTATTCCCAAAGGAACATCTTTTGCGGCCGCTTCTGCCAAAGCGGTGGCGCCGCCGGACAGCGTGCTGGCCGTAGATGCCGCATATATGAAGTTTAAGCAGGACAAACCCGATCCTGACAATGGCAGTAACAACTGGGCCGTAGCCGGCAGCAAAACCCGCTCGGGCGCGCCCATCCTCTGTAGCGACCCCCATCTGGGGCTTAGCCTGCCTTCCCTCTGGTACGAAGTACAGATCCATACCCCCGGTATGAACGTCTACGGCGCTTCCCTGCCCGGCGCACCCGGCGTGATCATCGGCTTTAATGACCATATCGCCTGGGGCGTTACCAACGGCGAAGAAGATGTGAAAGACTTTTACCGGATGCAGTTCCGCAACGGTAAAAAAGAATACCTGTTCAACGGCAACTACCGCCCGGCAGACCTGCGGGTGGAAGCCATTAAGGTAAGAGGCGGCGCTACTGTATATGATACCGTGGCCTACACTGTATTCGGACCAGTCGCCTTCGACAATACCTTCCCGGAAAAAATAACCGGACAGACTTTCCTCGCCATGCGCTGGAAGGCCCTGGACTCCTCCAACGAGCTGCGCACTTTCTATCGGCTCAATAAGGCCCGTAATTACGACGATTACCTGGAGGCATTGCGCACCTACACCTGTCCCGCACAGAACTTTGTATTCGCCGATAAAGGCGGGGATATCGCAATCTGGCACAACGGCCAGTATCCGCTGCGCTGGAAAGACCAGGGTAAATGGATCATGCCCGGCAATGACAGCACCTACGCCTGGCAGGGATATATCCCCCATGATGAGCTGCCACATATCAAAAATCCGGAACGTAACTTCGTCAGTTCCGCTAATCAGCGTCCTACTGACAACACGTATCCTTACAATTTGTACAGCTCCGACTATGACCTGTTTCGCGGTGAGCGGATCAACCGCCGCCTGGCCGAGATGAACCAGATCACGCCACAGGACATGATGACGCTGCAGAATGATAACAAAAACCTGTTTGCCGCCGCAGCCATGCCACTCATCCGCAAACATATAGATACCGCCGCGCTCACTGACGATCAACGCCCTTACTGGCAGTTGTTGTCGCAGTGGGACTGTGTCTCCTCTCCCGACAGCAAGGCCGCTACCATCTTCAATACCCTGTGGGGAAAACTGACAGACACCATTTTCCTGGACGAACTGGCGCCGAAAGATTCCACCGTACTCGCCATGCCGCAGGCCACCACCGCTTTACTGATGTTGCTGCGTGACAGCGCCGTGCATTTTGTGGACAATATCAACACCCCGCAGAAAGAAACATTGTCAGGCCTGGTACAGGGCTCTTTCACTTCTATCATCAAAGAAATGGCAGAGTTGAACAAAGCCGGTAAACTGGAGCTGGGCAAAGCCCGCGGAACAGATATCCGCCATCTCTCCCGTGGAATACCTGCCTTCAGCGCTTTACACCTCAATACCGGCGGCGGGCAACATATCGTCAATGCCACGAAGCGCTTCCACGGCCCTTCCTGGCGTATGGTAGTACAGCTCTCAGATAAAACAGAAGCATACGGCATCTACCCCGGCGGACAAAGCGGTAACCCCGGAAGTCCATACTACGATAACGCTGTCAATGATTGGGCCGTTGGCAAGTATTACCTGCTGCACGTATTTGACTATCAGGAAAAAGATGACCCGCTCATCCGCTACAAGGTGGTGTTTACAGGCAAATAGGAAAAATTTTTAGAAAAGAATTTGGAAGAAAAGTAATTATTCCTATCTTTGCACTCCGTTAAACAAACGGGGTGTTAAGATTCCGTAGCTCAGTTGGTAGAGCAATACACTTTTAATGTATGGGCCCTGGGTTCGAGTCCCAGCGGGATCACAGAAAAATAAAAAGGCTTCATAACATATTTGTTTTGAAGCCTTTTTTGAGTTCGAGCTTTAAGCAAAGGTATTTTATGTATCATGAACTTATTGATATCCATAAGTTTTGAGGTTCGAGTACAGTAGGGTAAAATCTTGATGTTATGCTTTTTAAGATTGATTAGGTCCTGTAGGTATTGAAATTTATTCCGTAGTAATTTCGATCAAGAAATAAACATCCCAATAATTTTTTCTATTTCCTCTTCAGAGATTATCTTCTCTTCATTCGCGATAGTTGGATCCATTGTGTAGGCGTAAGTTTATTATTACTAGATAATATTACAGTCATCTTTCTTGAATTAGGTTGACTGATATTGGGCGGTTTAAGACCATAAGGGAAATGTTTAATCTATCCTCGAAGTGGTTAGTCTAATAATTCCAGGTTGTCTCTTTAAGAATTTTCTTATTTTTAAAGAATATGAAAGTAACTGATTATTATACTCAGCTAGGTAGTAATGCAATTGGTGTTTTACAGGCATCTCTAGGTAATGAGGATTTGGAGTTGCTGTCCTCAAATCATGCTTTTATACATGATTTATCACTGTGGTTAGAAGTTTTAGATGCTAGACCCGAATCTAGTATTTTAAAAAATGCAGTGAAGGAATTCCAAATAGCTATTCTTAGTAATAACCTTGGATTCTATCAACAAGCTTTTATGGGCTTACGATTTTTCTTTGAACGAACACTGGTAGCAATTCATTTTTCTGCAAAGGAAATAGAACTTAATCTTTGGAAGCTTGGTGAACGAGATACATATTGGAGTGAGCTAGTTGATAAGGACAATGGGATTTTTTCAACGAAATTTTGTAAAGCTTTTTTTCCAGAGTTAAAAGATGAAATAAGGCATTTCGAGGCTATCACCACCAAAATTTATCGTGAGTGCTCGGAATTTGTACATGGTAATCAATCAGTCATAAAAATAATTCCTGGTCAGATATCTTATTCTAAAGAGCTTTTCTACGAATGGAATATAAAAGCTGATGCCATAAGAAGAGTTGTTTTGTTTGTACTCTGTTTACGATATCTAAAGCATCTGGGAGGCGATGATGTCAAAAAGGTGGAAAATACAATCGCTGATGAGTTTAAATCAATTTCACAAATCAAAGATCTAATTATTAATTAGTATGTCAGAATTGCTTTTTAGAACAGAAGATATTCCAAATGAGGATATTATTGACCTATTTGTCGAAACAAGTCAAGATAGGGATGTAATTGAAAAACTGAAGTCTATTACTCCAATCATGCTGGTTGGCAGCCGCGGTGTTGGAAAGTCGTTCTTGATGAAGGTTGCTGATGAGGAAATGCATCGGGAATTTCAGCATGCAGGGGTATTGCCTGTTTACATAACATTTACTAAGAGCTCGTTGATTCATACGAATGATAAACAACAGTTTACTCATTGGATGCTTGCCCTGATTTGTTCCAAAATAATCCGTCAGCTTAGAAGAAAAGGGTTGTTGGCCAATGTACCTCAATCAATAAATGTTCTTAGCGGAGGAACATATAACGATGATATTTTAAAAATTGAGGAAGTCGCTAAGCGGTATGAAGAATCTTGGCGAAATCCCACCGATAATATCGAAACTGCAGATATTCCGAATGTTGATAACTTAAAGGACGCTATTCAGGAAATTTGTGAGGATTTGGGTCTGAAGCGAGTTAACCTTCTAATTGATGAGGCGGCGCATATTTTCAGACCAGAACAACAGCGTCAATTCTTTACTCTGTTTAGAGATATGAGATCCCCATACATTTCGTGTAATGCGGCCGTTTATCCAGGTGCCACTTCTTATGGTGAAGTTTTTCAGTATTCTCAAGATGCAACGTTCATAAATATTAATCGAGATATTCTTTCATCCGAATATATAGATAAAATGCGCGACATCGTTGAGAAGCAAGCTGATTCTGATAGTAAACTGTTAACGGAAATATCTCGCAATAAAAATAATTTTGAATTACTTTGTTACGCTGCCTCAGGTAATCCACGATTTTTACTCAAAACTGTTGGAAGAGCGCCTAAATTGAGTTCATCTCAGATAAATGAGGTGATAAGGGAATTCTATAAAGTTGAATTGCTTGCAGAACATACTTATTTGAGTGAGAAATATCCCGGACAGAAAGGCTTAATAGATTGGGGACGGTCCTTTATTGAAGGTTTTGTTTTGCCAGAGCTACAGAAGAAAAATAATAACTACTTAACAAGCGATAAACAAACATCTTGTTTTATATGGATTCATAAAGACATTCCACAAACAGTTAAAGAGGCATTAAGATTACTAGAATATACAGGTGTTATACAAGAACATGGAAAAGGAATTAAGTCCTCAATGTCAGAGGTAGGAACTAGATATCTTGTGAATCTGGGGTGCTTATTTGGACAAGAGGCATCACCTGCTAGTAGCTCTTTGCCTGTTGCGAGGAGTATTACACCCAAGAAAATGACTGAATTTGGCATGTCTAATCAGCACTTTTCGCCATTAGTTGATCAGATACCAAACTTTGTTGAGAATGATACGAGTGAAATACTAGAAGGGGAGTTGAATAAAACTATTGATGTATTAGATTTGACAGATTGGATTAAAGATACACTTCGGGGAATAGACATTAATACAGTACGAGATATTCTCAACGCAACCGAAGCGTATTTGAAGAAAGCGTATTATGTAGGAGATAAAAGAGCTAGATTGGTAAAAAGTGCTGCTATTGCCTCTGTTTATGAATACCTAAATGGGTGACGACAGCAAATAGTCAAAGAACAGAGCTAAGTAATACCTAGCATATGTCCTGAGTTTTTAAAGTGATTTGTGGGTTAAAGTTTCGCTAGTAGTCGAAGATTGACGAATTAAAGATTCGAGTGTCGTACTATAAATTCACTGAAAGGTTTCAGAACTCAATGTTTTGAAACCTTTTTATTTGATTCAAATCTTATTGGGAGGAGGTCATACGATAGGCGATTGGTTCGAATACATAGCAGGATTGATTCTTACGGAAATGAATGATGTTATTCTCGATTAATGTTTTCCTCAGATAGTTTTTTCATAATTGTATCAGCCGAAAGTTCGGCTAAATCGTGCATTAATTCAAGTACTTTTTGAGCTTCTTCCTCAGTTATTATAATTCCTTCTTTTGAGAAAGCTGCAATTACTTCTGCGGGTTTCACTCCATAGTCTTTTTTGTAATTTTCTGAATTGGAGTACTGGATATTATTTTTTCGCATTATTCAGATGGTTTAAAATTAAGAAGACTTATTTCAAGATAGTATATAACCATCGTAGCATATGCTTTGTTGTAGAGATGTTATCAATGCGGATTGTTGTTGTTGCCAGCACGTATAAAGTCGAGACTAGGGGGGCGCCAAAATGCTAATCGTTTGAAAAATCCTAAAGAATGCAAAAATTAAAGTCCTAGGTAGAATAATAGGACTTCCGAGTAGGCCAAGGATTTTCATAGATTGGAGCATGAATCGCTATACAGGATTGCGGTAACAGGTAGTGCAGTCAATGCCTCTGCTCTGAAAGATTCCCTATTGAAAATCCTGAGTAGTATTCAATTTTCGTGTAACATTTATAATGTATTTTTATCTGATTGGATTTTGTAGACCAGTTTTTGAAATATTGAATTTATAATTTATTGCTATGTTTTGAAAATTAATTGATTATATATTTAAAATACTTGATAGTAGATAACTGTCTTCAATTAATTGGTTCGAGTTTTGTACCATAGGGATCACAGACAACTTACAAACCTCGCGCTAGTCGCGGGGTTTTGTTTTTTTAGTCGAGTTACTCTTTTTCCTTTGGCCGTACTATAAAAACGAAAAACACATCATTGAGTTTAGTACTGCATAAAAAAGAGGACGCTTTTTGAGACGCCCTCTTTATTTTCATCAATAGAAATTCTACCTTACCTCCAGCTTATAAGGCGGCGTATCCGCTGCAACCAATGCTCTGAACTGTTTAAAGCGTTCTGTATTCTGTTTCTCCCGGCCAAAAATCTCTAGGTGAAATTTCATTCCGCTGACCTCTTCCTTCGTGTACTGATTCAGACTAACGGCTCCGGATATTCCCAGATGCGCCTGGCAATTAGCACAACCACCAACATCCCAGCGGCTCAGTACAGACTGATAACCGACAAGATATCTTTTGCCATCCCCTTTGGTGGCATATACACCAACAATAAAGGAGCCTTTGATGCCTCCTCTGCTAAGCCCTGAAATATAGAGATGCAGATCGCTTCTCTTTGACTTAACAGCCCTGGCAGCTCTTGCAGCTGCAACAACATCGTTTTGCGACAATGAGCCATCGCTATAGGTATAATTCAGCTGTGACTCAATATCTATGCAGTCTTCTGATGTGAAATAGGTAGTATCTGCTTTTATAAACGGTTTTAGCGCAGTTGTCATAGTCAGTTTTTCATTCTCCGTTTGTCCGTTGGCAGGGCCTTGTCCGGCACCGCCATTGAAACCATTTGAGGTGCCCAGATCTGCGGGGTCTTCGATGATGTCAAAACGTTCTGTAAAACCCTGCTTTTGCTGCCATAACCAAAACACACGATCTATATTACAGTGGTGGAAAAAGAAGATAGGGTCCAGTCCTGCCGTATCATTCTCACCCATATCACCATTTGCGTCCGGTAGCTGAGATGCATCGTAGCCTCCGTTATTTATGCCTGCAGGAAGCGTAAAACCTCCAACTGCCAAATGAATATCGTTGTGCGGATGCTCCAGTGCAGTGTACCCCTGACCATAATAAGCAGCCGATTGCGTGTTGGAAAATATCGTGTAAGTAGGAGCGTCAAGACAATCACTGAATGCCTTTGCTATCCCTGCCTGTTGTGTTGTCCCGTCTCCCGGGCCACATCCGGGTATGTAGTAAGTCACATTATTAAGCCATTGCAATACATTCGCATTCAGCAAGGCAATATTGGCATTTGGATCAAAGAAATTAGCATTATACTCGTAAGTGGTAGCTTGGGCCTCCGGCGTACCCACAAGGCCAGACAGCGGGTATCTTACCGTTTGGTAACCTTGTGGTTTGCTATAAACTGAGTCGTCATTGTTCACCAGGTCAGTTATTTCTTTAGGGAATATAAATGAGGCCAGTGGATTATCGATGGCATTATTATCATCAGGTACAATTCCCTTATCACGCAAACACTGCGGGAACTCTCCCTTGAATGTAAACTTCGGAGCTGTAAGCGCACGTGGTATGCCATATGTAGTTGAATAAGAATCTGTCTCGTCCCAATAAGGTTGCATTACGTCCTCACAACCAGGAGTGGTCTGCAGGGCTTTTTCCAGCTTGTATACATATACCCTGTGCCAGGTGGGGAAAAGCACATTCTGGTGATTACAGTAGCCACCCCACCATTCCGGGTTTGTAGCGCCTTCCCCGGCAAATGGTTCTCCGTGATACCCGCCTATCAGAAAAAAAGAGTTAGGGTCAGTGGGTGGTAACGCTTTAATGTACGCCCATGCTGTCATTAGTTTTTCCAGATCATTATTGATGCCTGCATCATAATCATTCTGAATTTCAATTATAGAGCGGCGAACGCCTATGCCATTTTTTTTCATAGTTAAGCAATTTTGTGTTTCTTGTGAATAAGTTTCAAGGATACATTGGGGAAATTATTCAGTAAAGATCCTGTCAGGATCATGCCAACGCCCGCAACCAGCGACCATTGTGTGCCAGGGAAGAATGCGCGGCTGCTCATAATAAAAACCGCACCCAGCATGCTGATAAGGAAAGGCAGATATCCTGCCACTCTTATCCGCTTATACAAAAAGAAAAGATGTATCGCCAGGAAGATCATCATTACGGGCAGCAGCCATCTCATATAAGGTAGCTTCGCCAATCCCAGGCTGCCGAACATACTCATATAAACAGCCCAGCACATAGGACATTTCGGGAAAAAAGCAATCAGGATGCTCAATATGACCGAAGGTACGCTCCTGACGGTTTTCGAGGGTATCCTCCCCGATGGTTGCTGCTCACCGGAATGTCTGACATGGCAATTACAGGTGTTGCATTCATTTAAATTTTCCATAGCCTATATTGATGTTGTAAAAGAAAAGGCTGAAAGATATTTATGCGTAATTCAGCCACTGAAAAGAGGTTTAGAAGAAGTAGCAGGACCATCTCTGCAATGGTTGCTATGAAAGAAATAGGGGATACCATTTTTCATAAGACAACATTTTATGGGTAAGACAATCAGTATACTCATGCTCTGGAAGAAATCAGAGAACGGGAAACGCAGCAGCATAGCTCCGCCAAAGACACGCTATGCATGCCGGTTCAGTCAGGACAATAAATTCAGATAATTGCAACAATGCAAAATACTGGCATCAATACGCGGGTATTATAATGAAAGAGGTTGTGAGCTTTGGTTATATGAGGTTTAAAATGTTATGCGAAAACGCTATGGGTAAACACTTACATTGAATCATTCAAATAGAGCTGATGTCTTTTGGACGATCGGTGATAACCGAAGCTATTAAAAAATATTTAATCCTCAAATTTTTTTGTTTTTTTAATAAGTAGGTTTGCTAACTATTGTTATGAAAGATCCGGTTTTTATTATAGTAAGGATAAGGACTTTTCGGGAAATAGTCAGATCTCTAAATATCAACGTAATCCTTTTTTCTTTTCTGCTTTCTCCAGCTTTTCAAATGCATCTATATACACTTTCAGTTTGTTGTCTGTTCTGTCGATATCTGGTACTTTATCAGGCTGATTAGAAGTCGCATCCATCAGGAAAGAGAAATCAGCCCCAATTCCCTGGGCAACGCCATGGCAGCCCTGACAGCCTCCCATGCTGTAATGTTTTCCGTTTAAGAAAATATTATGACCTCCATCATGGGGATGCTTGAAGCCGCTGCCTCTGAAATCTCCCAGTGTTCGATCTGATTCTATGACATAGTTGGCCAGGTAGAAGCTGAATGAAGTGCTATCATTAGTAGGCATGCCTTGCACACCTACCAGGCGGTAATTCAGCCAGATGGAATTTGGATTCTTTTTCCTTAATTGGTCTTGTACATATTTGGTGGAAGCGTCTGCGACAACTGATATTGGATGAAAGCGATCGTACCGTTGTGGTTTAGGGTTACCCTTTTGTGGCAACTCTATGTAACCCATGCTATCGTTTTGAACATCTACATGTTCAAAGGTGGCAAAAGTGAAATCAGGGTAGTTGGCAAGTTTATGGATAATATGAATACCTACAAGCCCGTATATTTTGTTTACGGAGACCGTTTTACCTGTTTTCGGGTCCTTTTCATAGACAATTACTTTCCGGGTAAAATGGGTATTTGCTTCTGCGTCATTGATCATCTCTCTCCAGGCGCTCTTTACCTCCAGTGCCCCGGTATATTTACCAAAACGCGTATCAGGATCTTTAGCGTTTCCACATGGCAGACAAAATATACCTGGAGGGCAATTACAATTGCCTCCTGTATACTTGCCAACCGGATAATCTTTTGGATTATAATATACTGAATCCTTTTTGATATTGCCTGCAGTTCTATTTACCGCAGCTATTAAAGTTGCTTCATCAGGATAATTCTTACGCTTGTAATCATATTCATCTCTGTTCACTTTAGCCTGGTATAATACCTGATATTGGGTATTGTACAGATTGACTTTTGCATACAGGTCACAGGAGCCAATCTCATTGTTCTCGTCCAGGTTATTGAATAAAGTTGTATCAACACTGTTATCCTTGCGGGGAATATGTATTTGATAGTCATACCTGGGGACCTTATCAAAAGGGAGTGTATTCCCATGATTAGGTCTCAGTTCAACACGATGAGCATAAGTTTCCCATACCACAGGATCATTCATTGGGTAAGCGCTTTGGTCATTATATGTCCATTGGGGATCTGCATACCCTCTATATACGTGCGTGTTTTTCTTGTAACTTGATTTCCAGTTCAGTGCAAAAAACTCGTTCCAGGCAAAGCTACATAGAGCAGCAGAATCAGCGTATTGACTCAGTGTATTGGGAACGGTGGAATCGAATGTTATATTGAAACTAAACTGTTCCGCTGTTCCATGTACGACCGCAGCCCTGGTAGGCGACTGCTTAAAAGAAACGATCAGGGCTGCCCCTGCTGCAATACCGATGGTAATAATGAGGAGTGCTTTTTTCATAAGCTGAAGTGTTTGATAATGGATTAAATAAACAAAAATCAAAAATCCGGGTTCTACGAAAAGCATAAGCGAGCCGATAAATGCAGACTGCCGCTTAAAAGCAAGATAGGAGGACCCTCCTCATCGATAGATGAGAGATGCCTGTTCGGTTAGAATAGTTTAAATCTTTGAATGGCTAATACCATCCGGTTGAATATCGTCGCTGGTTGTAGAGGTTCTTTTTTAGGTATCCCGACCGCCGTCCCGGGAAGGCAAAGCACTGATACAACATGCTGTCCTGCCCGAAATTCTTCCAGGCTGAGTTATCAAAGGATGTATCATTCGATCAACAGGGGTGCTGCTATTCAGAAAATGGAACGAGCGAACCCGAGATACCGCTGCATCAGGAAAAATTCTGGCTGTATAAAGAAGTCTTGCAGAAATGAACGCCTAAGTAAAAGTTAATACCGGCCTGTCTTCTGAGGGTAATTCTACAACGTTTGTATTATGGTTATTTGAGGTTTAGAGTGATGAAAAAATGGTAATCCACAACTTTTATGTAATCGAAAATAAATAAAAAAATCATTTCGCCAAGAGGGGCGCCAGAGCGAATTTTAAATGGGTATTAATTTTGTATTTGTTTAAAGAATAATTTGACTGTTGGTACAGATGGTTTGATCGATGCATCTATTTTGGCGAGAGGGTGGCAAGGTTAAAAAACGGGAAAAATACCCGTCAAAGTCGAATTGGTAAAATGACGATTGGTTATTGCTACATACGGCTCAGGACACTATCAGTTGCAGAGATGAAATACAATTAAATTTAATCACAGGTTTTCCTGATATATAACCGGCGGGACCACCACAAGAATGTCAAAGGAAATTAAAGCCGCTTAAATCCTGCGATTTAAGCGGCTTTTCTGCTTTTATGATAAAAAGATAAATCATATCAAACGATTTTAGGCGTCTACAAATTCGTCTACAGTAAAAAATAATTTACTGTAGACGAATTTTTCTGGCATACTTACCGGAGATGGATTTGGCGACCTGCAACCAAATCAGAAAAGACAAACTACACTTAATACCGCTGGTTGGATTAGGATAACATTCGAGCAATTCCGGTGATGTGCCGGCAGTTTTCCGGACGGACAGGCACTGATTAACGATTGCCTTCACTTGTTTTCTTACCGGATATTCACATTCGTAACCCGCACTCGCATAATAGGTCCTGGTGGTTGATGGGCTGACTTTGAAATAGTTGCCCGTAAATAATAAATTGCCACCTGTTGGTGCATCATACCACCTGATAATTGATGATGTAAATACACGAACAATTGAGAGAGTACTGATGATAAGGTTTTCAGGGCCCGGGCGCTGTATTGACTGGCTTGTCTCTATTTCCTGGTGATGTGGATGTTATAGCGGCATCTGCTATGTTCATCTAATTCTTTTACATGGAGGTCTGCCTGATATGATATATGCCATGCGCTGCAAACGCCATAGAAAAATGGAGTCAGGATTGGCCAGGTTATGTGTTCTGTCAGATTAAGCATTTGTGCGGAACGGTGGTATCTGTCGGTGCCGGTTAGTATTAGCGTTACTTCATCTGACTGGTATGTTGTTACATTAATTTTGTATTCCGGGCTGGAAACATAAATAGCAGATATAAATACATTACAAATTCCGCAGGCATCCCGGGGGATAGCGGGATCTATGACCAGTGCCTGTTCCGCTTTTCGCCTTCCTATTTCAAATACCGCTGACCGGGAGATAGCGTTAATGCCATCGTTGCCATATCTTTTGGCAGTTTCCGATAATAGCAGTCCGTAGAAAGTGGATGTTATGTCCGATAGTCCCAATACCAACTCTTTGACAGTTGCCGGAAAAAAGAGGCGAAGGATATTAATGGAATCAACATCTTCATGAAACCGGTCTTCTCCCCGCAACTCCTTTATATGTTGATAAACGGGATGGTTATTCAGGTATTCTTCATAATTGGGTTGCATAAAGTTATTTTTTAATGGTTTATTGAGCCAGATATCCTCCGTCTACCGGAAAGTAAGCTCCAGCCTATGGGGTTGATATGTAGTGTCAGGATGCTGCTGTTTGGGATATACACCGATGCCTTGAAAATATTTTTTAAAAAGGGTGTTTGGATAGTTTGTAAGGAATCCTTCTGTATTGAATTGTAGGGTGAAGGTAGTGAGGAGTTAGTTACTTGCACCTCAGTGGAGGAAAATTGACGGAGTTTTTTTAAAATGAGGTGAGGTTATTATTCATTACAACGAAAGATCTCTGCTGCTTATATTTTGCGCGGTGTACATATATCCATAACACCGTTCTCGTTTTGGTTCGATTTATGCTGTGGAGGTTCCTGTATTGTTAACCAAGCCATCAACTTTATGAAGCCTGTTTTTAAGACAATCAACGTCAGCTTGTCGTACTGCCTGTGCATGGCAATATCTATAATGTCGGTATCTGTGGCCTGTGCGCAGCAGGACGTATCAGAGAACGCTGTTAGTGCCCGGGAGATCTGTAACGCCGGCAAAGATTTGCTGAAAGAGAAAAAAATTGACGCTGCCATCGGCCGGTTCACCGAAGCGATAGCTCTTTATCCGACTGATTCGGCCTATGCCAACCTGGGATGGGCCTATATCCGGAAGGGAGATGATAAAAATGCGCTCTTTGCGCTCAACAAAGCCATCGACCTCAATGCCGGCTACGCCTGGGCCCTGGGCCTCCGTGGCTATCTTTATACAAAAATAGATGCGCCGGAGCTGGCTTTTAATGATTTGTCCACGGCTATAGCGCTGAATACAAAAGGAGGAGCAGTGCCTGCCGGTCAGTCAAAAAAAGAGACCATCCGTGATTATACCAGGGCGATAGACCAGAATCCACAGAGCGACAGCGCTTATGTGCGGCGGGCACGTGCCTACGAATATTACAGGAAGAACAAACAGGCCGTCAGGGATTATGCGAAGGCCATAACCTTGAATCCGGACAATGCTGATGCATTTTACGGACTGCAAAATCTCTCCGGAAAATTCGGGGGCAGCGGAAAGAAAGCCGTACCGGCTCCGGACAGCACAATAGCAGACACAACAGGACAGTGGGCCGGGAAATTGTTCGTCACCCAGGGAAATACCTTTTCTTCTGTGGAAGAGTTGTATGAACTGACAGTGAATGACTACACGAAAGTAATCGGCCTGTATCCGGACAACGCCGCTGCTTACCGGGACCGCGGCTATCTGTACGCCAGGCTTAAAAAAAGAGGTCCGGCGATAGCCGATTTCTCGCGTGCCATTGAACTGGAGCCTCAATCTGCCGGCGCATGGGGTGGCAGGGGCGCATTATATGTGGGAAGTAACCAGCCGGAACTGGCCATCGCGGACCTGAACAGGGCAATTGAACTCAATCCGGACGCCACACAGGACTATTACAACCGCGCGCTGGCTTATTATCAAAAGGCTGCATATGAGCAGGCGATTGCGGACTTTACGACGGTGATCAGCAAAGAACCCCAACATGCGCTGGCCTATCGTCAGCGGGGAAATCTGTATATCTATATGAACCAACCCGCATTGGCCATTGTGGATCTAACAAAAGCAATAGAGACTGGCCCCAGAGACGCCGAAAACTATGCCGTACGCGGACTGGCCTATGCTGTAAATAAAGACTACAAGGCCGCGGTGAGGGACCTTACCGACGCTATCAGGCTAAGCCCGGAGAATGCGACCACATATGCCAACAGGGCGATGGCCTATACACATCAAAAGAACTACCGGGCGGCCATCAAAGACTACACGAAGGCGATCCAGTTAGATCCGCAGGATGCTAAAGCCTACAGGCAGCGGGGGGAGCTGTATCGTCAAACGGGTAAAAAACAGTTGGCGACGGCCGATTTTAGAAAAGCGGCAACCACGGAGCGCCCCTGATAGTTAAAAAAAATTTCATCTCCTGATAATATAACCGGGCAACCGGCGTTACTTGTCTACCGTATAATATAATTGTCATTTTAACAATTGTAATTGAAAAACCTATGAAAGCTATTAGACAATGCGCGCTCGGGGGAGCGTTTTTATTTTTCCTGATAACGGCATGCAGGAAAGAAATGGTGAATGCAGCAGAGAAACGGGTATTAAACGACCATGACACTGTTTTTGTGCATCCTGGACTCTTACATAAGCAGTCAGACTTTGATCGCATGAAAAATAAAGTGGATGCAGGGGCAGAGCCATGGCTGTCGGGCTGGAACCGGCTGATCACCAATTCGCACAGCGCGCTCGCCTGGCAGCCCAACCCGGCGGACACTGTTTACCGGGGTGATGACGGCGTTCATGGTCAAAATTATGGCCAGCTCTATAACGACATCGCTGCGGCTTATGCCACCGCTTTAAGATGGAAAGTTTCCGGCGATGATAGATATGCCGATAAATCGATAGCGATCATGAATGCATGGTCGGCCAGACTAAAGGGAATTGCCGGTAACAACGACGCTAATCTGGCGGCAGGGCTATACGGCTACCAGTTTGCCAATGCTGCGGAAATCATGCGTACTTACCAGGGATGGGCGCCGGCGGACTTTGCCCGGTTCCGGAAAATGATGCTGAACGTTTTTTATCCTATGAACCACGCCTTTCTGACAAGAAGGGAAAAATGTATGAGCCATTTCTATGCGAACTGGGACCTGTGTGTGATGAATTCCATCCTGGCCATCGGCGTATTGTGCGACGACCGGGACATCTACAACGAAGCGATCAACTATTTTAAGTATGGCACGGGTAATGGTGCTGTGGCCAATGCCATTTACTTTATTCACCCCAATGGTCTGGGGCAGTGGCAGGAAAGCGGGCGTGATCAGGGACATACTACCCTGGGCATCGGCTTAATGGGCTCGTTTTGTGAGATGGCATGGAACCAGGGCGACGATATGTATGGTTACGACAATAACCGCTTTCTGCGGGGGGCAGAGTATGTGGCAGCGTACAATCTTGGCGATTCCGTGCCCTTTAAACCCTACGCCAATTGTGTTGGCGTAGTACAGCAGGTTATCAGCGACGGGGGCCGGGGAAATGACAGGCCCGTTTGGGAACTCGTATACAACCATTATGTAAACCGCAAGGGACTGGCTGCTCCCAATTGTGCGCGGTTTGCCCAAAAAGTACGCCCCGAAGGCGGCGGCGGCAATTATGGGCCCAACAGCGGCGGTTATGATCAGCTGGGTTACGGGACCCTGACCTGCACCTTGAAATAAAGCGCCGCCGGTTAAAAGCTCCAGGCTCCTCCACGTCAATGCGAGGGGCCTGGAGCTTTGTTTTCAGATATAATTAATTCCTCACCCATCCGGCATCAGGTAAAATATCCTGGGCCAATAAAAGCTGGGAAGTAAAACTTCCGGTCACCAAAAATAAACACCGGATAATGTACGTGATTTTCATAGCGCAAAGTATGTGAGGTTAGGAATAACGTTCATCCAGTTTTTGGGGAAAACCAATCAGTACAGCCTGAACGCAAATTTAACTAATGCTGTATTTGGACAGCAAAATTTGCTATAAGATAAGTTGCCTGAAAAAGCACAATAGTTTATACTGGTTGACGGAACGAATGATAGCGGGTCATTTTTTTGAAATGCTTTGTGAATAAGTGTTCCGGCGGAATTATCTGTATGCTTCCTTATCTGTAATTCCCTGCAAATAATCACAAATAAGAAAGCATATTTTTTTGTATGTTTATAAAAAATAAAAATGTGGAAAAACTTTTTCCATAAAAAAAACACTACGCAAAACCTATAGCAAGGAAAGGCGTAATATTGTAATTGTAACCTCAAAAAAACTGCTATGTGGCAAATGAATAGTGAAAATATCAGGAAACAACCAGTTGCAATTGACCTTTCAGTTCTTTTATCTTTTCTTGAACGGCCCGTTCAGCTTCGTCCAGTACAGTATCAAGATCCCGTTTCTTTTTGCGGTCGTCCAGCTGGAACTGTAATTCCGCCAGGCGGCGGAGAATTACCGAAAGATATGCCTCGTTCCTTATGAGCTGCGCAATCTGAAACTCGCGCCAATACGAGATGATTTGTTTTTGAGCTTCTACTAATTCCCTTAAAGTCTCTTTCTCTTTGTCGTTTGTAGCATTACTGCCCGTTGTTTCATAGAAAGCCTCGGAAACAGTTTTGCCTGCTATGGCTGCGGCTTTCTCTTTCGTTTCCTGCTCTATGTATTTCCTGTTAAACAGATAGTTGAGATTCTGTCTTGACATCCCAAGCATTTCAGCAAATTCATTCACCTGGTAGTCGCTTGATTTAACAAGTTTTCTGAGTATATCGCCTTCGTTTTTTGACATTTTTTTCAGGAAAAATTAATAAATAATGAGACAAATATATTTTGTCAAAAGACAAATATTCTTTTACTTTATACTGGCAATATGGTTGGCGCAAATGTAGTCAAAAAAAGGATTTACCGCCATTTTTGATAACGGCCAAACGTAAAAGACAGCATTGTTCGAATGTAAACCCTCATTTTTAACCCTCAAACCACTTTATCCCAAAGACAACAAACACAATCGCTATGTCAGACAATTTAGAGATTTCCACAGCAGCACAGGCGCATTCAGTTTTAAAACCCTACAGCCCTTACTGTCAGGAAATACCGGTTATCCTACAATGAAAGCCGTCTGCAGAAAATGCCGGATACCACTTTTGACACAAAACTGCACGCATTTATGATACGTATTTGTTAACCCGGTTGGAAAACCGTAAAAGATATACAGGCCCCATTCCTGTTCACACCAATATACGGAACGCGTTGGCTGCGCTGCAGCTGATGAATGCACCCGTAAAAAATTCGAAGCAAAAATAACTATACCTGGCCGCCAAAGGCGGCACTTTTGAAACAAGGAGTTGAAATAGACTGTGCGGGCACCTGTGGCCGGCGCTGTGATTGTTTGATCAAAAACTAATATTCGATGGCAAGACCAATTGCAGAAGGATTGATGTATTTTCCTATGGACGTGGATCTTTTTGATGATCCAAAGTTGTTGATGGTAGAAGAGGAGCATGGTATTCAGGGAGGATACATTGCCCTCAGATTGTTATGCTGGATTTACCGGCAGGGATATTATACGAACTGGAACGATGAAATGTCGTACATCTTTGCCAAACGTATAGGTAATGCCGTTACAGGCGCGCTTGTAACGGCCGTGGTACATACCCTGGTTAAAAAGGGCTTTTTTGACGAGCGGATGTACAACCGGTTTTCTATCCTCACCAGTAAAGGCATCCAGAAACGCTGGCAGAAAATTATCCGTGACGCCAAACGTAAAGCGGTGATTAGTCCGCTACATAACCTTATCGGTGACGTTGATCATGATGAGACGGCATTTCTTCCGGAAGAAACAACGGCAGCAACAACATTAATCCCACAAAGTAAAGCAGAAGAAAAAAAAGAAGAAGAAAGTAAGGAATATCCATACGGTGTTGCCGCATCGGTAAATACAAAAACTGCTGCCGGAATGGCGGACATGCCTCCCCCCGCTGCCGCGTGTCCCCCCTCCGTGAGGCCCAGCCTGGAAGCGGTACAGCAATTTTTTGCCGCCGCCGGCGCCAACAACGAAATGGCCAATAAATTCTGGAACAAATGGGAGGGACTGGGGTGGGTACAGGGTTATACGCCTATCCGTAACTGGACCGGCTTCGCCAATAATTTTATTGCTAATTATCACTTCAATGAGAAAAAGTATGCAACATCCGGAAAAAAGAACCTGTCAGCTCAACAGCCTGCAGGCATTATTACCCCTGGTGTCAGAAAATTCGGGCAGCTCTGAGTTGAACAACCCGCTCTATGACAGTGATAAACATCAATCGTCTTCCGCCATGCAATGGAACAGTCATACTTTATTCAATTTTATTTTTTCACGCACCCAGGTAGTGCCGGAAGGGTTTGTGGTGGACGATATGAACCGGGAAGCGGTAAAAGCACTGTGTTATTATTTTACAGAAGATCCCGCTTTCGAGAGAATGAATACGGACGGCCAATCGTGGAAGTTGTCTAAAGGATTGCTTCTGTTTGGCAACGTAGGTACCGGAAAAACAACCCTCATGCGGGCGTTCAATAAAAATCCCCGCTGCTGTTACCAGGTGGCGAATTGCCGACGACTCAGCGCCTTGTTCGCGGAGCAGGGACATGATATGCTTTACCGTTACAGCAGCCCGGTACCGCTGCCTACGGCGGCAGACACCTTCTACCAGCGGCAGGCCGGCATCTGCTTCGATGACCTCGGAACGGAAGAACTAAAGAAAAATTATGGTAACCAGGTAAACGTGATGGCGGAAATCATTCTCAACAGATATGATAACCAGCAAACACCCTGGCACCATACGCATATCACCACTAACCTGACGGCAGCTGAAATTGAACAGTACTATGGGACCCGCGTGAAATCCAGGATGCGGGAAATGTTTAACATGATTACCCTTGACGGTGAAGACCGGCGCAGGTAAGCAGGAAAATATCTTAGAAACATGAGAGGACAACAATCGCTCTTCAATAGCTTTGTACGCAAGGAAGAGGAAAAAACAGTAAGAAAAGGACGCTCTGCAGATATGATCGCCCTACGGGATGAATGTTTGTTATACAGATATTATTATTACATCAAACTGCAGGGTAAAAGATATGAGGTAGCTATCCAGGAGTTATCAAAGGAATTCTGGGTGAAAGAAAGTAATATCATCTACCGCATGCAATGCAATACCAGCCGGCTGGAACAGATCATGAAACAGGAACAGCCGCCTGTTAAACAGCTGCGGCTGCAATACCCCTGGTGGACATGGTGATGGCGGTTATCCGGCATAAAAAAAGGACGCAGCACGCTGCGTCCTTTTTTTATGTACTATACTTGAAAAAATCATTTCCCTTTTTCCTCTATCCTGATGTTACCGTCGTCGAAGCCAGTGTTAATGGAGATATATTCATTGCCCCGGATTACATGAGCGAGCACAGAATTAGGGTTTTTAGGAGCAAATTTGTCGTTAAAAAGCGTTTTGTAAATCTTGTTAAGATAATCTTTACTGCCATACAGGAGAACTTCGCCCACAAGGCCTGTTTCCGGGTAAACGCCATATCTGATATGCAGGTTCACCCGAAGGCTGTCTGAAGTATTGTAAAACTCGTACTCATAAGTTCCTTTCGTTCTCTCTTCCGGCTCATTGTCCACAAGCAGGTTAAGTATTTTTGTTACCTGTTCATTAAATTTTAATGCCTCCTTGTAAGGAGTACCTATGAGCTTACTATACGTTTGTGCTTTTGCGTTACTACAGATGAATACAAACAATGCGGCCAACATAAACCGGCATACCACAGAATAAAATTTCATTTTAAGTAAAAATTATATTGGGTAAAGATAATGAATAATTTATTAACAATATGTATGCCGTTTTTATGGAATGTTTATGCCCGGAACAGAAACTCTGCTGCCGGACGCGGTGTGCTGGTGCCGGGAGGTGTTACTATGCTTTCTTCAAAGGACAGGTTATACGATAAAGTTCTTACCCGGAAATTGTCCTTTCTGTCTGCGGTATCTATTTTAGTCCGTACAAGCGGCGCACAGTTGCCGTTGCTCCAGCCCTGTAATAGCTGGTGCAATTTGGTTTCTATCTCATAATAATCTAACGCTGTTTGTTTATCGATAAAATCGGTACTACCGCTTTTGGTGACCGAAAAGGCCATTTTACAGCTCAATATACCGCTGGCCGTCTGTTCATGTTGCGCCAGGTTTTCAAATTCAAAAGTGGTGAAATCAATGAATACACAGGGCCATAGGTCCGGTTGCCCCTTGTAGTTGTCTAACTGTTGTAATTCCGGGTACACGCCTTTTATTTCAGGGATGTTGGCGATAATGCGGGATTCTAATGCTGCATACATGTTTGCGAATAAACTGTTCATTTTTCTGCTTTTTAAGTGTTTAACAGGATAGTGTTCATCCTGCTGATAAATCATCTGTTTAATAACAGCAAATTTCCATGGAATGAGCCTCTTTTTGAAAAGTGCTTTTAATGATTGGACAGCCTATTGCAAATGATTATACAAGGACTGTTTAATCATTGTTTTCGGATTTTTCAGGTGTCCGGATAGGTTGTTTCTTTGTATTGTAAATCACCTGGAACAATAACAGGTACCCCGAAAGAAACCGGATATCAGTACATAAGGTGTAAACAAAAATGGGGGACATCAAGACGAATGTGAAACTGATAATAGTGAACACCGTATGGAACTACTGAATATATTATTACAAATTGATCCTGCCGGCAATATCTGGCAGCGGCTCGGAGATCAGGCCTTTTCAATATTAGTGCTGGTGGTAATTGCCAGGATATTATGGAAGCGCCAGATCAAACTGGAAGATCGTCTTACACAGTATCTGGATGAAGACAGAGACAAGATGATGGGTGTTATTGATAACAACACCAAAGTAATGGAGCGGCTGGAAGAAGTGCTGGACAGCAATCACCCCAAAATGTAGCAGATGAGGCGTATAGATTTTATTGTCATCCATTGTACGGCTACCCCGCAAGATACCAGACCAGCTGCCATCCAGCAGTACTGGCAACAACAACTAAAATGGAAAAGTCCCGGCTATCACTACCTGATAGACAAGTTCGGCGCTTCAATACAGTTAGCAACAGAGGACCGTATATGCAACGGCGTTGCCGGGCATAATGCCCACAGTATTCACGTCAGCTATATCGGCGGCGTAGATGCGGCAAACAGGCCGTTGGACAACCGGACAGACGCACAGCGTAAAACCATGAGAGAACTTGTGTCCCGATTAAAGCGACAATACCCCGAAGCGCGGGTGCAGGGTCACCGGGACTTTCCATTTGTTAAAAAAGCATGCCCCAGTTTCGATGCGCGAAAAGAATTCGAAGATTTATAAACCCTATACCTATGTCCTTTTGTAAAAAAATGAGATTGAAAATCAAATGGGCCTTGCAGCAGTTTGATGAGCATATAGACGAATATGCAACGGCGGCGCTAAACATTACCAAAGCCATAAAACGTGCACTGGAAAGCCCATTGGTAGACGTACTGGAATCCATCATCCCCGGGGATGCTGATACAATACTGAAAAATAAAATATTGCAGGCACTGGAAACAGGCATTCATGCACTCAGTATTGTACAAACCTGTCAGCAACAGGCTACGGTAGAAGCAAAGCTGCTTTGTTTTGTGACGGAGCTTAAGAAAACCTCTCCGGCACTACAGGAGGCCGTATTGCAAAAACTGCAAAGCATCCTGCTGCGGGAGCTGGACGGCAACACCAAAAAACAGCACCTGTACGATCTGTTCAGTCAGGCCAAATACAGCAGCGTCAAATAACAATTTCAAATCCAATAAATAACTGCATCCTGCCAGAAAAAACACCAAAGGGGTGAATGGAAAAACGCGGATGTAAACAAGTACAATGATTAAAATAGACTAAAATGGGATTACCAAAAGTAGAAGTTAAATTAGGAAATGGCAACCTTGGTAGAAGCGTTGCAACTGCTGATGGTGTAGCAGGACTGGTACTCACCGGTGTGGCTGCGACAGGCCTTCCGTTAGGCACGCCAAAAGTTATCTTCAGTGTAAGCGATGCTGAAAGCCTGGGTATCACCAGTGGCAGCACCAACGCCAGCGCATACCGCCACATTAAGGAGTTTTATGACCTGGCAGGCGAAGGCGCCGAGCTGTACATCATGCTGGTGGCCGATACCGTAACACTCACGCAAATGGCCGACCTGGCAGACGCCGGCAGCGCCAAAAAACTGTTGGACGCTGCTCAGGGCCGTATCAGATTACTGGGCCTCACCAGAAAACCGGCTGCCGGTTATACACCGGTGCTGACAGACGGTATCGATAAAGACGTACTGGACGCCGTCACCAAAGCACAACAACTGGCACTGGCTTTTGCGGCGCAATACAAACCCGTTCGCATCCTGATCGAAGGCCGGGCTGTAGATACGGAAAATATCGCCCAATTAAAGGACCTCCGCACTCTGTCTGCCAACCATGTCGCTGTTGTGATTGGCAGCACTGCCAGTGACGCGAGCGCTTCCGTGGGCCTGGCACTGGGCCGTGCAGCAGTGATTCCTGTACAGCGTAACCTGGGCCGTGTAAAAGATGGCGCGCTGCCTGTACTGGAAGCTTTTATTAACACCAAAAAAGTGGAAGACTTCACGGCTGCCGATCAGGTACATGACAAAGGTTACATTTTCCTGCGCACGTTCGTTGGCCGCTCCGGCTATTTCTTTAACGATGACGCTACCTGCGCGCCGGTAACGGATGATTACAGCCAGCTGGCACTGGGCCGTGTGATCGACAAGGTGACGCTGATCTGCTATCAGACATACCTGGAAGAACTGAATGATGAAATTAAAGTGGATGCGCAGGGCAGGATCAATGTGGCAGTCATCAAATACCTGCAGGGTAAGATTGAGAATGCTGTTAACACTGCCATGTCAGAAGAGATCAGTTCCTTCAGCGCATACATCAACGCGGAGCAGAACGTGATCAGCACCGGTAAAATCACCATTGCGGCGTCTGTTGTTCCGGTAGGATACACCAAACAGATTGAAGTGTTACTGGGCTTTGAAAATCCGGCGCTGAACAAATAAACCAGATTGTATAATATTTAAAAGTCTAAAATATGTTTGATAGTAAAGAATGTACCTGGGCCAATATGAAAGTGGTGGTAATGGGACAGGAGCTGACCGGTATCAGGGGCATTAAATACAAATTGTCGCAGGAAAAAGAACACCTGCATGGCGCAGGCGATGAGCCAATCGGCATCCAGCGCGGTAAGCGTACCTACGAAGGTGAAATCAAATTGCTGAAGTTCCAGTTCGACAGGTTGGTGGATATTGTCCGCCTGTCACAAGGCAGAGACCTGCTGGATTTCAGCGGCGACATCGTGGTGGCTTATGTGAAAGAAGACGGCTCGCTGCCACGCACTGACCTGATCAAAGGTTTCCAGTTTAAAGAGTTTGAAAAAGGCTGGGAACAGGGCGCCAAATTCATGGAAATCACCCTGCCTATCATTTTCATGGGCCTGCAGCAGAACATGTAATCATCCATTTGATTATTCATCATTATCAATATTAAAATCATGACAATAGAAAAAGCGGTAAAGATCACGAATGAACACATTCAGGCCTGGAAAGAGAAATATAAAGATGTCTTCAAACTGACTGCCGCTGATGGTAAAGTCGGGTATTGCAGAAAACCCAACAGGGATGAAGTGAGCTATGCTATGACACTGATTTCAGGTGATCCGCTGGCATATCACGAAACAATTCTGAAAGCTACCTGGTTGGGCGGTGATGAAGCGATAGTGGAAGACAAGTCTTATCTCTACGGTCTGGGCGCACAGCTGGACAAACTGCTGGATGCCAAAAAAGTAGAGGTGGAAAAGCTCTAAGCGAGGCGTCCGGCGATTTTGAAAGTAATCCGCTGGGTTATATACAAACGCTGTTTGAATATTATTTGCCGCAGGTAGACACCTCGCAGCTGACGGATGCGCAGTGGGCGCAGAAGTTCGCGCAACTGCACGATATAAGGCAAAGAGAATTAAAAGGACAGTCCTTCCGATAAGGACTGGTCCGGAAAAGCAAAAAAGAGTAACGATATGAGCGTAGGATTTGGAGAGATGAACGAAGCCGCTATTGCTGCGTTTGGGAAAGTGTCTGACTGGCAGCGGAAAGTGATTGCCAACAACGGCACCATGAGCATGTCTATCGGGGAAATCCAGAAAAAGCTGGAGAAAATAGAAGCCTTACGCAGCAATTCCAAATCCATGGCCTCGATTGTTGCGCTGGATAAGGTAAAGACCAGTCTGCAGGGAAGGATCGACAGTGTTAATACGTTCAGCAGCACGATCAATGAGCTGAACAAGGCCACTGCTGCTGCGAGCGCCATGGCATCGTCATCCTCCCTGCCGGGCTCCGCTGACGACACCGGAGATGCCGGAAAGAAGAAGAAGGAAAAACGTGAGTATAATTTTCCCATCGACAAGGTGATCAGCGGGGCCGCTGGCCTTATCAAAATGGGCATGGACATAGAGCAGACAGAACTGGCATTTAAGAAATTTACCGGAAGTGCGGAGAGTGCCAAAGAAATGATTTCGAGTTTACAGCACATGGGTGCCAGCACTCCTTTCAGGACCAATGACCTGATTGGTAATGCGCAGGGGCTAATGCAAAGCGGCGTGGCGGCGAAAAATATTCTTCCCACGTTGACCATGCTGGGCAATGTCAGCGGTGGCAACAAGGAAAAAATGACTGAGCTGGTGAAGGCTTACAGCAAGATTACCGAGAGCGGCAAACTTACCTCAGAAACCACAAAAGAACTGGCTGCGGCAGGATTTAATCCGCTGGAGCGAATTTCAGCCAAGACAGGTATTGAAGTGGAAACGTTGCAGAAACGCCTGGAGGCCGGCAAAATTTCGGCTAAACAACTGACTACCGTGATGGCAGATGCGGCTTCCGGTAACGGCGCTTTCGCCAATGGCATGAAAGACCAGAGTGAATCCGCGACATCCAGATGGGGACAGTTCAATGATATTTTACAAACTGTCCAGACAACTATCGGATCGGCACTACTGCCTATTGCTGCGGATTTTATCGACAATGCACTGATCCCGATCGCTACCTGGTTACAGACCGCTGCGGTATGGCTTACGCAAAACGCTGACTGGTTTGGCTTTCTGGGCACGGTAATAGGAGGCCTGATCCTCGGTTATAAATTATGGACAATGTGGCAGGCGGCTTTGAACCTGGTGATGAATCTCAGTCCGATTGGCCTGATGGTAGGTGCCGGCGTGGCCTTGATTGGTGTTGTCATCTATTGCTGGAACACTTTTGAGAAATTCAGAGGAGGACTGTGGGGCACCTGGGAAGCCATGAAAGCATTTATCGGGTTGATAAAGGATTTCCTTATTGATAGCCTGAAAGGGGTAGCGTCCGGCCTCAGTGGCATCGGGAAGGCGCTCATGCACATGTTCAAAGGTGAATGGAGCCAGGCATGGGAAGTGGGGAAAACAGCAGTGGCTGACCTGACCGGTGTTACCGCTATAAAGAACGCCTACAACAACGGCGGAAAAGTGAAGGCCGCATTTAACGAAGGGTATGGAAAAGGAGTCAATGCCCCAAAAATAAAACTTGGCAACCCGTTTGCCACGCCGGTGATGCCAACAGGCTTTACAGGTGAGGGAAATACGGCCCCCGGAGCGAAACTTAGCGGATTGGACGGTGCGAAAAATAAAACAGAAGGAATTACTGGTGGTGGTAACAAGAATATTATCATTAACCTCCAGAAATTGTTCGACAACATCAATATCCACACCACGCAACTGAAAGAAGGTGCCAATGAGGTGGAACAAATGGTGACAGAAGCTTTCCTCCGTGTATTAAACAGTGCAAACGCCATCAATATATGACAACCAAGTTATTATTAGAGAAGTATTTTAAGGACATCTGGAATTATAATCCTCCGCCTTTTGATATTATACATAAGCCAGGCAACGCCGCGGGTGGAAGCAAGGCTCCTTTTTATGGAAGGGAACAGTTTGGCCGCCCCTATTTTATGCCGGTGAGTATTGGTACAACACAGCTGGGGAATGACCTGGTGCTCCGGAACCCGGTGATGAAAATAACCTGTCGTAAAACCATTGTGGAAACCGCCATGGTAAACCGTGCGGGTACGGTTAAGGAGCTGATTAACACGGAGGATTACAAAATCAACATCAGGGGTATCATCATCAGAGAAGATAACATGTATCCTTTGGAGGAGATCAAAGAATTAAATGACTATTTCGAAAAGAATATAGCATTCTTTATCCGAAGTGCGTTAACGGATCTCTTTATGAAAGATGGGGACAGGGTGGTCTTTACAGACATCACCTGGCCCGAGGTTGTGGGCGTAGAGAATGTAAAGCCCTATGAAATAAACCTGATTACTGACAGTAAATTTAAACTTATTCTTGACTGATGTTCAGACTTACCTGTGAAATACGAATAGGCCGGCACCGCTTCAATGAAGTAAATGAGGTGAAAGTAAAGAGGAGCATCTACTCATTTGTGGATACTGCCAATATAAGGCTACCCACTTCTGCTGTACTGTTTAAGGCTGGAGAGTTGAACACCCCCTCCTTATTGAAACCCGGAGAGAATGATATAGACAGGAAATTTACGATTACCAAAGAAGCCATTAAGGGAGTAGGACAGAGAGTGCAGGAGAATACAGCTTCATTCTTTAACGTTGGTGACCATGTGGAAATATGGCTGGGATATGATGGTGACCTCGAACTGGAGTTTGAAGGTTTTGTCAGCAGAATAAATTTCACTACCCCCTGCGAGATCGAATGCGAAGGTTATAGCTGGCAGCTGCGGAACAAGGTGATCACAAAAGAGTTTCCGTCCTTAAAGGAATTACAGGATTATCGTAAAAAAGACCCGGAGAACAAGGAACCACCCGGTACGACCGTCAGGGAGGTGCTGGAGTTCATCAGGCAAGGTACGGATATTGTACTGAGTGATAATATCCCCGATATTCCATTGGTGAGCATGAGTTTTAATGGTGAGACGGGAACGGAGGCATTGGAAAAATTAAAAAAGGATGCCTATGTGACTATTTATTTCAACGGACCGGAATTGTATGCCGGGCTGAAAGATATACAACTGGGAAAAAGGGCCGCCTATAAGAAAAATAGAAAGTGGACAGGAAATAAACTGGAGCCCCTGGAATACAAAGAAGTCAAAAATGCCGTGAAATATGCTATCGGATGGAACCTTGCCAGCAGCGACCAATTACGGTACAGGAAAGCTGTTGACGCGCCGCTAAAGGTGAAAGTGATTCATTTTACCAGCCGGAACGTTGCAATAGATGAAGTAGTGGGCGAAAAGGGGGATATCCGGACATTTTACGTACCCCGTATAGACCCGAAGGAAGGGTTGAAGGGAGCCGCACTCAGGATGCTTAAAGATTTAACCTATGACGGCTATGACGGAAAAGTGACGGCTTTCCTGCAACCATTTGCGGTGCCTGGTTTTGCGGTGTCATTAACGGACCAGAATTATACAGACAGAGACGGTAAATATGTGTTGGACAGTACCGAGGTGACTTTTGGAACCGGCGGCGCCAGAAGGGTTTGTGGAATTGGCGATAAAATAACTAAGAAAGATGAACAAACAACAGGCACAACTGGTGCAGGGCCTAAGAAAGCTTAGCCAAACGCATGCCACTATCATTCCGGCCACGGTAATCGCAACAGATGAAAAAGCGGGTGTGGTGGACGTACAGCTGGCCACCGGATTAAACATTGCCAACGTTCGCCTGCGTTCCGTAGCCGGTACGCATGACGGGATAGCAGCTATTCCGCCGGAAGGTTCCAGTGTGTTGATCGGCCGTATAAATGGCAGCGATGACTATGTGGTGATCAGCACAGAAAAAATCGAAAAGATAAAATACAACGCTGATAAAAAATACATGGAGTTTGATAAAGACGGTTTACTGGTCGGCAATGGCAATGACACGCTGAAAAAATGCCTGGACGATCTGCTGGACGAAATCGTGAAAATCTATGCCCCCATGAACAAAGCGGCGTTTGTTGCGATCAAGGACCGTTTATCCAAACTTATAAAATAGTACCATGCCACTGAATAAAAGCACATTGGCCGCAGATATTAAAAAGGTATTCAAAGATGTAAAGGATGCTGATGCGGATGAAGAACAAAGCCTGGAGATGTTTTGCAGCAAATTGGCAGAAGCGGTGGATACCTATGTGAAAACCGCACAGATTAATTACACGGCCGGATTAACGGCGCCCCCTAACGGGGGACCGGTAACAGGCGTTTTTAACGGTCAATTATCATGAAAGATATATTATTTAATAAAGACATCGATCTGGACATAGCCAATGGAGACCTGGTAGCTGGCTTTAGTACCCTGCAACATCAGGAAATGCTGCTGATCAATAACAAAGGTTCCTTCAAGGAATTTCCGACAATAGGCATAGATGCTTTTGGTTACCTGCAGGACAACAACATCGGCGACCTGCTGCGCGAATTACAAATGCAGTTTGTGGGAGATGGCATGCAGGTGAAATCAGTTGATATCAACGATAAAGGAGAACTAAATATAGACGCAGTATATGGAAACAGTTGATATAAAACCACATCAATGCCTGTTGGACATTGCTATGCAGACAAAAGGCGGAATTGATACCCTCTTCGCATTTGCCGGTGCTAATGAACTGAGCATTACCGATAACCTGGTGCCGGGAAAATATTTGCTGGTGCCCGATGTGGAGGTGACTGACAGGAGAGTGTTTCAATATTTGAGAGATAATAAGATCTTTCCCGCCAATGCATTTACTGCTGAAGACGATGCAGCTATCAAAGGAGGCATCGGATATATGGGAATACAGATCGATTTCAGGGTAAGTTAAAACCAGGCACAGAAACAGAGCGTAACAGGACAACATTTTATTATGGCAAGAACAATAACCGAAATACAGGAAGATATCATTGGCAGGGTGAATACATCCGCTACCTTGTCTGGTCTGACAAGTACCAGCAAAACAGCCATCTGGCGGATGTGGACCTATGTGGTGGCCGTGACCGTTTGGGCGGTAGAGAACCTTTTCGACCAGCATAAGGCGGAAGTGACCAGCCTGATTGATGAACGCTCGCCGCATCACCTGCGGTGGTACGCCAATAAGGCAAAAGACTTTCAGTATGGCGCTGAACTGGTGCAGGACGAAGACTACTACGATAACACAGGGCTGACCGAAGAACAGATCAACGAAAGAAAGATTGTGGCCTTCTGCGCAGTGGTGGAACAGACAAGAGGCCTGAAAATGAAAGTGGCTAAAATGAACGCCGTTGACCTGGCCCCGCTGACAGCGACGGAACTGGATGCCTTCGGGGAATACATGCAGCGCATCAAGGATGCCGGCGTAAACCCGCTGATCGTTGAAAGCCGTGACGCTGACAGCCTCAAACTAACGCTGAAAATCTACTATAACCCGCTGGTGCTGGACAAAGACGGCGCCCGTCTGGATGGCACAGATTCAGAACCGGTACTGACTTGTATCAAAACCTATCTGAGAAACCTGCCGTTTAACGGTGTATTTGTATTGTCTTACCTCGTGGATGCGCTGCAAAAAGTAGATGGTGTCGTGATCCCCCATATTGTACAGGCGCAGGCCAGCTATTCCGACGTACCATTCACCGCATTTGATGTAAAGTACAGTCCGGATGCCGGCTACCTGAGAATAAAAACGCCGAAGGATGATCTGCATATTGAATACCTCCCACAAAGTGTGATTATATGAGCAGGATTTATGAAATAGACTTTCCCAAACTGGTGAGGTTACTGATGCCACCCCGGCTGCGTAAAATGAGACATGTGGCATGGCTGCTGGCACTGTGCAACCCCGTGAATTATTTGTATCAGCAATTCAGGCGCAACCGGGACGCTAACCTGTACCGGTTAAAAATAACCCCGCAGGTAGTCTACCTGGAAAGGCTTTTAAACGACCGCTACGACATTTCGCAAAGAAGAATTAAAATTTCTGATGGGATGATCTACGAACCGGTTTTTCTCTACCAGGAAATTGAACAAAAACCGGTGTACCTCTGGCAGGAAGCCGAAAATAAGCCACTGTACCTGTATACGGAAGAAGAGGTGGGAAGCAACCCCGTTAGTTTTTATGTGTTCACCCCCCGTAACCTGTACTTCGACGAAAACGAAATGGGCGCTTTAATTAATAACTACAAATTAGCTGGTAAGACTTATAAAATACAAAGAGCATGAACAGAGTAGAAGAATTAACAAACCTTGGCGGATTCCCGATGACCCAGTATACGCTGGACTTTATGCAGAAGTCTTACCGCGAATCTTTGGGCGCACTGGCCCGGTTGGTAGGTAGCGCAGTGATCGTGTCCGGAATGGAAGAAACCGGCAGCACCGTGGCTAACGGATGGATCAGTTATAACGGTGAACTGCTGCCCTTTATTGGCGGACCCAAACAATCCACCTGGATTGTGGAGGAACTGGCAGAGCCCCGGAAATTTGCCGACCTGGTAGATCGGAACGTTTATTTCACCCGACAGGCTCGTTTTGCTGCCGGCGGCATTGCCTACAGCAGCCTGCAACGCATCGAAACCCTGCTGGGATTAAAAAATACCATCGCATCGCTGGAAACAAGGCTTGGCCAAAGAATAGACAACGTCTGGAAAAGAGGGGACGTAATAGAAATTGATTGCAGCAAGCCGTATTTACAGGCGAATTTTGACAGCACCGGTTTAGGGATTAATGAACGGACCGGATGGGCTGTTTGTAATGGCGCCAACGGCACCAAAAACCGTGGCGGACGATTTGCTGTAGGTTATGATCCTCTCCAGTTTGACTATAACGATTTCGGAAAAACCGGCGGTAAAGACTGGGTGTCGTTAACGGCCGAACAGAACGGGCCTCACACCCACGGCTATGCTTCCCCTCATCAGGACAATAATACCTGGGGAGACGGCGCAGAGGAAAACGACTACGGACCGGGATGGTTAATAAACCCCAACAGGCTTGGTTATAACGGTACCACCAGTAGTTCAGGATATGGGTACCCGCACGAAAACCGCCCGCCGTTTTTCGTGACCCTCTGGATTATGAAACTTTAAAAAGGAAAAATATCATGGCCATTCAATCAAGAAATAAGCTGAAGTCCTGGTTCCAAACAGGCGCTTATCCAACACAGACGCAATTCTGGGAATGGATAGACAGCTTTTTACATAAAGCAGAAGACCAGATCGGTATCGATAATATCACCGGCCTACGGCAGCTGCTGGCTGCAAAGGCAGACCAGGAAGCATATACCACGCTCTTTCAACTGCTGCAGGAAACGATAGCCCGTACCACAAAAATAGTGCGGGCCGATATCACCAGCCCTTTGTCTGACGACGACCTGAACACCCAATACCCCAAAGCGGTAAAAGGTACACAGGTGATTTGTCCTAAAATTAATGGTGGCGGCGAATTATATGAAAAGTATGATGACGAAAACTATCTCTGGTTCCGGTTGTATATGACTAAGGGCGCGGGTAACAGTCCGGGCGTGATCGGCAGTATGGAACTGAATAATTTCGTTTAACCGATACTGTTAAAATTTATTATATGAATTTTGAGCTTAAGAAAATCAATTGGATACCCGGTAAAGAGGCTGCGCAGTTGCAGGTGATGACACTGAAAGTCCGGGAAGCAAAAGCCGCCGATGTGGAGAGTAATTATACAACCATATCCAACGCGCTAATGATATTGCCTGACGGGACAGTGTTTAATCCACCCGCTATCAGTGACTTAAAGAGCGGTGAGAACTATGTCTTCAGGCTGATCAACAACGACCCCGCCGGTGGCAAGCTGGATATGACGGTCAACGTGCCCACTGAATTTAAAACGGCTGACATTCCGCAGAAATATTATCATAATTCAGAACTTATTTATAATAAGCCGGCCGGCAGTTTCAGGGATGCCATGCTGCCACCCAAAATAGGCGCATATTATTCGCTGGAATACGCTATGAGGGACTGGTTTGGAAATTTTGCCAACTGTAGCTCCACCGGCAGCACGGTAAAGGTGCTGGACCATATCGGATTGAAGGTTGGTAAAAAAGGAGACGGGATTGTTGTGCCCATTACCCTGGCGGATATCACCAGCAACACCGGAAATAAATATTATTCCATCGGCGTACACTTTTATGTGGCGGCGGCAGACTTGCCTGCCACCGGTGAATGGCCGCTCATCTCAGTAATGGCCGCCGGGGAAAACGGGATATATGTGTATGTAGACTGTGCGACGCGTAAAATCCACTGGCGACAGAAAAGCGCTTCTGCATCAGAGGAGATGATCAGTAACGGGACCATCAACCCCGACAGCTGGAATAAAATACTGGTGTTCAGAGCGGCGGACCCGGCACAGTCCAAAATGTGGCTCAACTATGTGGACGCTGCCACCGGACAGTTCAGCAATGCTTCCGCCTTCGTGGACAACAATTTGCATAACCTGGAAATCGGTAATAAAACGGTAGATAACAGCACTGTGATGAGCGCGGTGGGCGGTGTGTTCAAATATGTTTACTTCACCGATATCATCATGGATGGTAATATTGCCGGAAAGTACCAGGACCCGCCTTATCCTATCGGTATTTTGGAGGACATTACTGATCCTGCCAACAAATACCAGATACTCCGGAAGAACATGATCGTACTGAACAACGATCGTATTGTATGTACCGTACCTCCGGATGCCCCGGTGGGCCGCCGGAAGTTTTACATCCAAAACAGTTCAGGCGTGACTGCGCCGATAGACATAGAGGTATTGCCCGATGCTAAGGCATTGGCTCCCATAGTCGCGGATTTTGAAAACAACCCCACAGAGGCCGGCCGTACCGTGGTCAATGCGTTTTACCCGATGGCAAAAGCCTGGGGCGGCGCCAACGGCGGCGTGGCGCCTGAAAACATCTACATACAGGACAATTTGCTGGTGTTTGAGGCGCATGGCGACTCCTATGATGGAAGTCTGCAGGGGTACAACAGGGACGGGAGCCCCAAAAAGCACGATATCCCCAATGACCCGTTGTTTGGCAACCCCTGGAAGAGAAGGGTGGGCGCGGTGATGTCTACGAAGGAATATTGTGGCTACGGCAGTTTCAGGATTACAGCGAAATTACCGGAAAAGATCGGCGTGGCGCCGGCGTTCTGGACCTTCCACTACGGGGAAGTATATCCGCAGGACCCACGCTATGAACAACTGCTGGCACAAGGCCTGCGCCGGCAGGGAAGCTACGAGGACGGCTACTACATCGTGGAAAACAATGAAATTGATATTGAGCTGCCCAGCCACAACGCCATGTACGTTTTTGCTACAGTGGCGGAAATGTTGACGCCTAACTACAACATCGTATGGAATGGCGAACTGGTGGCGGTGGCCAATGATCCGGATACCTCCAAAAACGGCACCTGGAAACTGATCAATGCCGCAAAGCCCAATCTGGCAGAGAGCTGGGTAAAGGTCAATGATGAAATACAACGGCTCTATCAACCTACGAAGTTCAACATGAAATGTAATAACTGGAAAGGTGAACTGGGAGGCGGTAACGGCTTTACGTTCGGCACAGATCCTTTCCAGGACGAATACCTGGCCATGCTGACAAGCCTCGACAGAAATGTATGGGATGGCCGGTTTCATGAATTCCGGTTCGACTGGTATGCCGACAGGGTGGAGTTTTTTGTGGACGGTGCAAGGGTACAGGTGAACAGCCATTTTGTACCAGACGTGCCAGGCAGGTGGACGGTAGGTCTTTGGTTCCCTTCAAAACCTGACCGTAATGAACCCTGGAAGGTAGACCCGCTGGGCGCCTGGGCCGGTCCTGTGGCAGACTGGAGATACCAGAAAATGCTGGTGAGCCGTATGTCCTTCGAACCGTTTACAGACACGGTGGCCGGCGGCGCCAACAGGTTGGTGGGAGAAACCTATCCCTTTGCCGGCTTTAAACAATTTGTATAATACTGTTACCCCCAAATAAAATATTCAATCATGAAGAAGTTATCCGTTGAAATCTTATCGAACAAAATCATTCATGCTAAATGGGAAGAACCGTATTATAACGCTTCCGGTGAAATGATAGGATTCGGAAACCCGGTACGCCGGGCACTGTCGCCAGACTCATTGTTGGACAGAGAATTCGTTGAACAGGAAGGCGGAGAGCTGCTGGCTTATGCCAATATCGCCTGGAAAGATCTGCCACTGCCGGTTGCGCCGGAAAATGGCAATGCCGGCATGTAATTCCGGCAGACCTATTGTTAATGTTATCCCTTTATACGAACTGTAAATAATTCAGCATATACCGGTATCATCGGTTAGATGATGCCGGTTGGCTGTCTCAATAAAAACTATGGCTTTACAAAACAGAAACAGGCTGAAATCCTGGTTTGAGACAGGAGATTATCCTACCCAACAACAATTCTGGGATTTGATGGACTCTTATTTCCATTTGACGGAAGACCAGCTGCCCATCGATAATATAGCCGGACTACGGGCAATACTAAACGCCAAGGCTGACCAGGAAGCTATCGCCAATCACGTGGCCAGCCAGAGCAATCCGCATAACGTGACGAAAGCCCAGGTGGGATTGGCCAATGTGCCCAACACGGTCTCTGATGCTACTGACCAGAATGCGTCCGATGTGCTGGCAACAAGTGCGGCCGTTTACCAGTTGAACAGTAAAATAAGTGAGCAAGCCGGCGCCATCAAAGCCGAAATGGACAATAAACTGCAAACAAAAGCCAGTCTGGACAGCACAACCGGCAAGATAGTAATATCACAACTGCCGGATGCCGTTTTAGGCAATGTGAAATTTAAGGGCTTTTATGCCACCGTAAAGGATCTGATCAGCTCTTCGGATACAACTATCGATGGGCAGCCGTTACCCGCAGCCGGCGCCGTCAATCTGGGTTGGTATTTTCTGATAAATGAAGCCGGGAACTATAACGGCGAAGCCTATAAAACCGGCGACTGGATCATCAGTAACGGGACTGCCGGCTGGAAGAAAGTCAGCAACACTGATGCAGTGGTGTCTGTGAATAATAAAATAGGTGCCGTCGTACTGGACAAAACCGATGTAGGACTGGGTAATGCGGACAATACAAAGGATATCGACAAGCCCGTCAGCACTGCCCAGCAGGCCGTATTGAACACCAAAGCGAACAACACGGATGTCGTTCACCTCACAGGTAACGAAACCGTGGCCGGAGAAAAGACATTCGGTAATTTTGCTTTTTTCAACTCGTCCATTTGTTTAAATAAATCTGATGGATATAAAAATACGGGCAATGGATACGCTATCTACGGCAGCAGCGCCGGACTGGCAATTAAAGATTCCGCATTGTCTTACGACAGCTTTTTTAAATTTTCCAATACCGGCGCTCGCACCTTTAATTTTCCTGATAAAAGCGGTACGATCGCTTTGGCAACGGACGTCCCGGCTTATGAAGACGGCACCTGGGTACCAACACTCGACCCGGTCAATTCCTCTCCTGATTATAAAATATGGCGGCTGGACAAGGCAGGGTATGCCAGAATCGGGAAAATGGTCATTATCACACTGGAAGTTTTATTGCAACGCTTCCAGGTAACAGATGCTCTGCAGGTCATTACTTTCAGAGGCCTGCCATTTGGCTCCGCTTCTACTTCGTTACGTGGGTTTGACAATGCCGGTGCCAATCCGAATGATACAACTGTGAAACGTTATGCAGATTTAACAAGCATCGGCTTTATCCGGTTTTGGGATGCTGCGTATAATACGGCAAAAAAGGATGATATCGTATGGATCAGGCATCTTCATACCTATATGAGCGTTTAATGCAGGGATGAGTGCACCTATCCATGATACACACGGGAGGCAACAATGAGGCCATCCGCTATTTCCAGCACTTCCGCAACCCGCATGTCCGGTTCAGCGGGCACCTGTCTGATGTATTCCATAAAAACCCGCTTGTCGTTGGCGGTGAGGGTATTTACCTGGTAATGCAATGCAGGAAGTCTGTCAAAAGCGTCCTGCCACCATTTTCTTAACGCTTCCTTCCCACTCACAAGACCGTTGCTTTCCGGTTGATGTATTTTCAGCTTAGGGCTGTAATGCACCGCCTGGTCGTGATATAAGGACAGTAATTTTTCAAGGTCACGTTCATTAAAAGCATTAAGCCAGGTTTGTGCAGTGAGTTCGAGTTGGTTGTTTGCCGACATAAGGAATGTTTGGAAAAATGATGGTCAAAAGTAGGGAAAGTTCGGGGATATCGGCGTTCAAAGCGGAAATAGGCCACAGGTAACCAGATTGGTGATTAACGGAATTGTCCGGGTCACCAATCTGGTTATCTGTTATACCGGCTGCAGACGTGCCGGCAATAAGTGTTACTCTGCCGTGGTGGGGTCGATGACGCCCGTTACTTCACTGATCGAATTGGCAGGAAAGCCTCCCTGTTTGGCGTGTTCACGGACCATCTCTTCATTGGGCGCGATATAAACGCAATAAATTTTATCCCCGGTCACATAACTGTGTACCCATTGGATTTCCGGGCCCATATTTCTTAAAACGCCGCAGGAAGTCTGCGAGATGGCTTTCAGTTGTTCTCCTGATAATTTACCGGCACCAGGGATTTCGCGTTCAATAACATACTTAGGCATAATACAGGGGTTTAAATGTTTATCACATGACGTTTAATTTTCTTTGCTATCGGGGCTTTGGCAGGTTCTGGCGTATTGTGGCGGGACAATGGAGAAACAAAAAATGTACATCCTAAAGGTACAATTATCTCAGATAACCCGGCTGGCAGGATATTTTCCTGCCAGCCGGGCTTGTTATAACGGACAATCGCTCTGGGTGGCGCTCAGCGTTCCTGGGTTTATAAACTGCTCAAATTCAATTATATACTACCAGTGGTTGTTGTATTACAACTGTAAGTGGCGACATTACAACTAACGGGAGCGGTTGTTTTGCCGTTTCTGAAAAAGAACCCCAATACCTTTGCTGTATCGAAAAAACATTTTCAATGGAAGCAAAGATCATCGGCAATAAAATCGCCAAAGCACGAAAAGAGGCTAATATGTCCCAGGCGCAACTGGCTCAACAGCTGTTTATCAGTCCGCAGGCTGTCGGAAAGTGGGAGCGGGGAGAGTCTGTTCCGGACATTATTACCATGAACCGGCTGGCACCTATATTAGGGGTGGACCTGAACTATTTTTCCGAACACTTCCTGTCGGCCGGCACAGATGCTGTAGCCGGAAAGTTTGCGGAAGAGCCACCAGCCGCCGCAAAGCCGGAAAACAAGCACAGCTGGGACATGTCCATGGGAAATTGGGTGGATGCCGACTTCTCAGGACTAAAGCACCTGCATGAAAAATTCAGTTCTTCCAACATGCAGCGCTGCAAATTCATCGGAGCTGACCTGTCGGGGCTGCTGCTGAAGGGCAATCATATTGTCAGCTGCGACTTTTCTGAGGCTGATATCAGCAACAGCCAGTTTCAACATTCCCACCTGGACACCAATCTGTTTAAGGAATGCTCGCTGAAGGCCGCTGAGTTTTCGGGAAGCCATATTAAAAGCTGCAATTTCTCCGGCGCGGATTTGACCGGGGTGGTTTTCAAATCGAGCAGTTTCCAGAAAAACACCATGGTCGATGCAGTATTGAACGGTACCGCTTTTATCAGTTCCTCGGTTGCCGACCTGGTTTTTGAAGGCACGTTAACGGACTGCGCTTTTGACAACTGCGGGTTTTCCAGGGTGACCTTTCAAAATTCAACACTCATCAACACTTTCTTTAAATGCAGGAGCCTGAAACAACTCCGTTTTGTGGATTGCCAGGCCGATCGTATCACTTACGAATTCCTGAAAAGCGGGAAAGCGGACGTGCGTGGCATCACATTGTTAACAGCATAGAAAACAAGTAACATGTCTCAAAATGGAATCGCTATCTCTGTAAAGGGATTAAAAAAATCGTACAAGGACCTTCCGGTGCTCACGGGCGTGGATTTCGAGGTGAAGAAGGGCAGTATTTTCGCACTGCTGGGCACTAACGGTGCCGGCAAAACGACGATCGTCCGGATATTGGCCACGCTGCTTCAGCATGACAGCGGCCAGGTTATCGTCAACGGGTTTGATGTAGTATCACAGCCCGGCCATGTGCGGCAGTCTATCAGCCTGACCGGCCAGTTTGCCGCAGTGGACGAGATATTGACAGGACGGGAAAACCTGATGATGATGGCCCGGCTGCGGCATCTTCCGCATCCCGACCTGATCGTGGACGACCTGCTGCAACGCTTCGGCCTCTCGGATGCGGCCCATCGCCGGGCGTCTGCCTATTCCGGTGGTATGCGCCGCCGGCTGGATATCGCTATGAGCCTGGTGGGCAATTCCTCCGTGATATTCCTCGATGAGCCCACCACCGGCCTGGACCCTGAAGGCCGCATAGAAGTATGGAAGATCATCGAAGAACTGGCTGGCAGCGGCACTACCGTATTTCTCACCACGCAGTACCTGGAAGAAGCGGAACAGCTGGCCGACAGGATCGCTATCCTGCACAAAGGCAGGATCATTGTGAACGGTACGCTGGGAGAACTGAAAAAGCTGTTCCCGCCGGCGAAAGTGGAATACATTGAAAAACAGCCTACGCTGGAAGAAATCTTTCTGTCAATTATTGGCCAAAAAACTGAAATATAATGGAAGCCGTAAAAAACTACTATCTCTCGGACATGGGCGTGATGCTCGGACGTTCCCTGCGTCATGTTTTTCGCAGCATGGATACCATCATCACGGTGACTATCATGCCTATCGCTATGATGCTGCTGTTTGTGTATGTGCTGGGCGGTGCCATTCAAACGGGCACTGACAACTATGTGAATTATTTGTTGCCGGGCATACTGCTGATTGCCGTGGCTAACAGTATCGGCTATGTGTCTTTCCGGTTGTTTACCGATGTGCAACGCGGCATATTTGAACGTTTCAACTCCATGCCGATTGCGCGCTCTGCAGCGTTGTGGGGGCATGTGCTGACGTCACTGGTGTCTAACGTTATTTCTGTGACGGTCATCGTGCTGGTAGCGTTGCTGATGGGTTTTCGTTCCCCCGCGGGCGTGCTGTCATGGCTGGCAGTGGGTGGTATCCTCGCTATGTTCACGCTGGCATTGACCTGGGTGGCAGCGATAGCGGGTTTGTCCGCCAAATCGGTGGATGGTGCGAGTGCCATTGCTTATCCTATTCACTTTCTGCCGCTGGTCAGTTCTGCATTTGTGCCCACTAAAACGATGCCGGCAGGTGTCCGTGCGTTTGCGGAGAACCAGCCATTGACGCCAATGGTGGAAGCCATCCGCGCATTGTTGTCCGGGCAGCCTGTCGGAGGGGAAATCTGGCTGGCGCTGGCGTGGTGCCTCGGTATTATGCTTGTGGCTTATGCGTTTGCCATGCGGGTATACAGGAAGCGGGCGTAAGCTACATAACGAAAGCCACATAAATCACAGGATTGATGCGGCTTTGGTGTTGTCAATACTTTTATGAAAATCATGCGTCCGGTATCTCCGGCTCCACTAATTTCGCCAGTTTCTCCAGTGACTCCTGCCAGCCAAGGTAACACATCTCTACAGGAATGACGGCAGGAATTCCTTCCTGGGTAATTTTTATTTCTGTGCCGGCTATCGTTTTCCGGAGGGAGACGGTGGTGGTCATTTCTCCCGGCAAATTGGGATCTTCAAATTTATCCGAATATTTTATCAGCTCACCAGGCTTCAGCTCCAGGTATGTTCCTCCAAAAGAGTGACCATTGCCGGTAGAGAAGTTATGGAATGACGCCCTGTGTTTGCCACCTACTTTCACGTCCATTTCATGGACAGTGCAGAGAAACCCGTAGGGAGGCAGCCAGGCTGCAAGGGCCAGTGGTTGAGTGAAAGCGCGGTATACTTTCTCAGGAGTTGTCTTAAGTACTCTGTGTAGTGAAACTGTATTGTCTGACATAAGATTTTTTTTTGTTTCCTACTCATCTGGCTTTTCGGTCCCGCCCGTTTTTTGAAATGGTGGCTGCTCCATTTTTGCTGTTTGATATCAACACAACAAAGATGCTAAGAAGATTGCATTTGGAGGGAGGCAGCATAAGACAATTTAGCGGGCTGATTGCGACATAATTTTATTTTAAGGACCATCTTTGCGCAATCATAAAAAAGTCCCTTGCAGACGGCCGCTGCAAGGGACTTTTTTATGATATCTGAATAATATTATTTAGCGGCTCCTGCTTTGATCAGGTCAGCCGGGGTGATCTGGTTGCTCAGCAGATAACCGAAAGCTTCCCATCTTTTCTCCGGTTGTCCGGCAGGGCTTTTCGCATCGATATAGTTTTTGATCAGCTCCTGTCCATAATTGTAGTTGATCACATAACTGCGGTTTTTGCGGATGAACTGCAATCCTTTTTCCGCCGCCTCCTGGTTGAGCAGGGTGTAATTCAGCAACCACTGCACGGCGGTGGAATCATTCATGGTGCCGTTGAGCATGCCCCTGGCCACTTCATTGCGTGCGTAATTGAGGCGGCCTTTGATGTCCAGTGCCTTGAAATAAGTGGTGATGCCGGTGGTGTCGAGACCTGCCAGCGGCAGCAGCACATTCTTCGTGTAGGTGGTTTTCTCCTCACCGGGGAAAGCCAGTTCAATGCCGTAGTTGGCGCTGCCTTCTGCAATCAGCGACTGTGGGCTGAAAAGCGGGTACAGCGAAATTTCTGTCCATCCCTTATCATGGTACAGGTTTTTTTCCAGCAGCATATTGTACACATGGTGACCGGGATAACCTTCGTGGCAGCCGAGGTCTATCGCTTTTTCAATAAAAATCCGGAGGTCTGCGCTCACCTGGATGAGGCTCTGATATTTTCCCTTGTACCAGTTGTAACCCATCCAGGGTTTGCCGCTGACATATTCCAGCGTGAAGCTCTCCGTGGAAGGAAGATCATAATGCTGCAAAGTACGTTTGCGCGCTTCGGCGATAGCTGTTTTAAAAACGGTGTCCAGCCTGTCCGCCGGGATAACGAAGTGGTTGGCCAGTTGCTGAAAGCGTGGTGCCACAGGGCCTTTGCCGGGCAGCAGGCTGTCCAGCTCTGCGATGAGGGCACGGTAGTGTTCTTCCGGGTATACAGGTGCCACGGCCCCGAACAATTCTTTGGATTCCTCATCAAACGCTTCGTGTTCACCGGAGAATATCCGGATACGGCGTCCGAAAGCGGTGAGCTGTTGGGTGATCCAGTTGGCACGCACTCGCAGCGTATCGTTGCTGGTGGTGCCGGCAATGTCATGCAATGCTTTTTGGAGTGTCGCTACTTCAGCGAGGAAACTGTCTTTCGGAAAGACGTCCTTTTTAGCGGCGGGTTTCAGCGAATCCGGCCCGTAGTAGGCGTCTACAAAATCCGGGTCATACTGACCGATGTTCAGCCCCAGGCGCACGTACTGCTGTGCGAGCCGGTCAAGCTGTTGCTTGGCGGTATCCTTTTCTTTGCCTGTGTTGCAGGCGAACAATACTAAAAGCGGCAGCAGCCACAAGGTGTTTTTCATGTATAAGCGTGTATTTAAACGTAGCCTGTGGCCCAGGGCTTTAGCCCTGGGGTCTTTATAAAGAAGCAATCAGTTCTTCGATTTCAGTAGCTGTTTTAGCGAACGGACGGCCAAGAATGCGGCTACCGGTGGCTGTTATCAGGAAATTGTCTTCCAGTCGCACGCCGCCAAAATCATTGTAGGCGGCCAGTTTATCGTAGCAGATAAAATCGCGGTGTTTACCTTCGGCTTCCCAGGCGGCGTTGAGCAGGGGATTGAAGTAGATGCCGGGTTCTATCGTGAAAACAAAACCTTCTTCCAGCTCACGGCCGAGGCGGAGCGACTTTAATCCGAACTCCCTGCTTTTCTTCAGGGTATCTGTATAACCAACGTATTCCTCGCCCAAACCTTCCATATCATGAATGTCCAGTCCCAGCATATGTCCGAGGCCACAGGGGAAGAAGAGGGCATGTGCGCCCGCTGCCACGGCTTCTTTGGCATTGCCTTTCATGAGGCCGAGGGAGATCAGCCCGGCTGCCAGCTGTTCGCAGGCCAGCAGGTGAACATCTTTAAACCGGATGCCTGGTCTTACGGCATCGGCGGCAGCTTTATAGGCGTTGTATACGATATCGTAGACTTCCCGTTGCGCGGTGCTGAATTTTTTATTGACAGGATGGGTACGGGTAAGGTCGCCGGCATACCGCATTGCGTTTTCTGCGCCACAGTCGCAGAGCACCAGCTGACCGTCACGGAAAGCGGTTTGGTGCGGGTGGTTGTGCAGGAACTGGCCATTGGCCGTCAATATAACGGGAAAGGATATATTACCGCCGGCAGCGATGGCCACGGCCTGCAGGCGGCCGGCGATCGCTGTTTCTGTCACCCCCGCAGCGGCCAGTTCCATGGCTTTCAGCTGCATGTCTATGGTGGTGTTCACGGCGGTCTCTATCTGTGCTATCTCTTCAGCTGTTTTAATGGCACGCTGGCTGATGACTGCTTTTATCAACGGAACGGATACACGCTGTGCTACCGTTGCCGCAGGAATGCCCAGCCAGGCGGAGAGCTTCAGGGTGTGTTCCGGCCGGTAGGGTGGCAGAAAATGGACCGGGCGTTGTTGTTGTACGGCCTGCGCCAGAAAATCCCCCAGCTGCGATAATGGCCTTATGTCTGTCAGTCCCGCCCGGGCGGCGTCTGCTGCCAGTGAGTCCACGGGGCCGGTCCACATGATCTCTTCCACCGTGGCTTCGTTGCCAAATAATATCTCCCGGTTATGATCGATGTCCAGCAGAAAGGTAAGCCCCGGCCTGTCGAGGCCGGTGAAATACAGGATGGTGCTGTCCTGCCGGAAAGGATAGATATTGTCCCGGTAGTTCATGCCGCTGTCGTCGTTGCCGGGCAATAAAATAATACCGCTGCCCATATCAGCCTGCAGCCTGGCCCTTCTGTTGATATAAGTTTCTTTTGAAAACACGTCGTGATGATTTTAAGCGCGTTAAAAATAAACAACAAATACGGACGATCTATAAATGGGTTAAAATGGGCACAGAGGAGGTTAATAATTGCAAAACGGGGAGATAACAATGGACTTAGTATTTATCTGCCCCGGTTGAATAAGACAGGGGCAGATAATGATAATTTCGTGTGTCAGGGCCTGGTGAATATGGCCGTCCTGCCTAACAGCGGCGTGCCAATGTAACCTCTGATCTCCAGCTTATCGCCTTTCAGTGCCATAACGCTGCTGTACGTCTTACCGCTTTTGGGATCGTACACTTCACCATCTACCCATTTCCCTTTTTCAAATTTGAAATTGGTCAGTATCACCATGTTCATGACCGGCCGCTCCCGCAGTTTGGCATCTTTGTTTTTGGAGTCTTTCCGGGGTGTTTTTCCATCGGCCTCATATGGCTCTTTCATCCATATCAGTTTACCATAATATTTTCCGGAAGACTCATAGATTTCCACTTTGCCGTCTTTTTCCGGGTTAAGCCACTGTCCGTTGATAGCGCCGGCAACTTGCGAAAATCCTGTCAGACTGGCCATACATAGCCCTAATACCAATGTCAATAGTTTCATATTGCTAATCTTTGCTGTACGAAAATAAATACCTTGTTTGATTGAAGATAGCTATTTACCGTTTTCTTAACAACTAAAGGGCTATATTTACCATCTTACTCACCGGATAGCGTTTTATACTTTCATTTATTCTACAGGCATATTTGAGATTTATTCCCGCTTCAAAAAATTTCAAATATGGTCATCATTATTTTTTTTGCTGCCAGCTGGTATCTTTCTTTATTCTCCCAGACTTTTTTTCAGCACCGATATGCCGCTCATGGCGCATTTACCATGAATAAAGGCTGGGAACGGTTTTTCTTTATATTTACCTATATCACGCAAGGATCGTCCTATATGAGCCCCAGGGCTTACGGGGTTATGCACAGATTACATCACGCGCACACAGATACAGAGCTGGACCCGCATTCACCTTCCTACTCGTCAAATATATTTTCGATGATGTGGGATACCAGAACGGTATATCAGCAGGTACTCCATGGTAAAATGGAAGTCGAGCCGCGGTACACGAGAAACCTCCCGGAGTGGGGCTGGTTTGACCGGTTTGCCAACAGCGCCCTTTCCCGGCTGCTCTGGGTAGCGGCTTATGTGCTGTTTTTTATCGTATTTGCCACAAATCCGTACCAGTACCTGCTTTTACCAATTATAGTAACGATGGGCGCCTTCCACGGAGCGATAGTGAACTGGTTTGCGCACAAATATGGTTATATCAATTTCAAGCTGCGAAACACCGCCATGAACCTGTTGTTCGTGGATGTGTTAATGTTGGGTGAATCTTACCACAATAACCACCATAAGCATCCGTCTTCTGTGAATTTCGGTCGGCGCTGGTTTGAGGTAGACCCGGTGTACTATGTTATCCGCCTGTTGTCTTTTTTAAAAGTTATCAGGCTGAGTCATCAGCCCAAAGCTTGCTAAAAATACCAAAGCTTGTTAAAATACAGAGGCCAGTTGACAACATGAATGCTAATCAGCATATTGTTGTCAGCTGGCCTTTGCTAAGCTCAGTATATTTTAGTGGAAACTGATGGGTCAGAAAGAATTTTTAGGTTCGGGACCGGCTTTTTTAACCGCGGTGGCATTGTAGCCCTTTGCGTTTCTCTCCCGTACAAAAGACACTTTGTCTCTCTCTTTTACAGGTTCAGCTACATCGTTAACATGAAAGAATATACTTTCCCTGGACTTATCATCCGTAATAAACCCAAATCCTTTGGTGGTATTGAAAAAATTAATGACACCCGTTCTGATGGGATCTTCCGGAGGCCGGGGCGTAGCGCCTATGAGGATATCATTTGAGTCTATCGGGACTTTTCTGGTTTCTTTCGGGGGAAACGAACTGAGATTGCCATTCTCATCTACATAGGCGAGCATGTCTTCCAGGCTCTTACCTTTGTTATTGTTCGTTTTCCGGTCCTGCATTTTTTGTGCTTTGTCTTGTTTTGCTTTGTTTTTTTTGTTTCTGTTTTCTTTTTTTGAAAAAGAATCACCCATAGTTGCTGATTTAAGTTAATCGCATGATCGCGTAGTTATCCCCCAGATTATTGTGTCTAATCTGGGGGCGAAAATTTATTTGAAAAGAAATGTGGCTGAGGATTAATACCTGGACCTTGAAAAGCGTTCCCGCTCTACTCTTGGCCTGGCTTCATTAACAACAATAGACTGTGAGTCGATGGCGGTGCCGTTCAGATCTCTGATAGCACGTTCTGCCTCAGCATCAACGGGCATTTCCACAAAAGCGAAGCCTCTGGAACGGCCGGTATAATTGTCTGTAACTATTTTGCAATTGCGTACAATGCCAAATGGGGAAAACTGGGCGGTTAAGTGTTGTTCAGTTGTCTGGCTGCTTAAATTGCCAACAAAAATGTTCATGAGCGTAAATTTAAAATATGAGGAATATGGCGGCTGGAAAAGCGAAGACTGAGGAAGAAAAGATGTGATCCAGACTAAGTCAGAAGAAGCTGCAGGCAGGAGCCTTGTAATTTGGTAAAGATAAGCTTTAAAATCAACAAACGAGAGATTATTTATAAACGGAGCTGCCCTCCGGCTTTCAGCAGCTATAGGCTGCGGTTGCCTGTCGGAGGGCCAAAGGGAAAAAGGGTAATCAGCTCCCTGTGTTAAACCAGCCCAATACCTGTTGCTGTGGCGATTTTTCAACTATTCCTTTAAAATGATATTCATTGGAGGAAGCATCGTAGTGATAGTCGCTGCTCCATTCCTTTACATGGAAAATGGTGGTTTCAATGGCGTCCAGTATATAATGTACCTCCTGATCGGTCATGGTAGGGTGAACGGACAGCCTCACCCAGCCGGGCTTATGGGAGAGGTCCCCGGAAAGGATGGACTGCCGGATGGCATGAGACTGCTCCCTGTCTACCTGGAGCAGCATATGGCCATAGGTACCGGCGCAGGAACATCCACCGCGCAGCTGGATGCCGAACCGGTCATTGAGCAGCCGTACGACCAGGTTGTAATGTACCCCTGTCACAATAAAGGAGACGACCCCCAAGCGATGTACGGCCTGTGGCTCCAGCACCTGCAACTGTGGTATCCGTGCCAGCCGCGGGAGAATAATGTCCAGCAGCGCTGCTTCCCGCTGCCGGATGTAACGCACCTGCATGTTTTCTTTCAGCCGGATGCACATGGCCGCTTTGATGCCCTGCAGAAAAGGTGGTGTGCCGCCGTCTTCCCGTTGCGCGATATCGGCAGTATAGTCGTGGCCGTGCCATGGGTTCGTATAGTCTACGGTGCCGCCGCCGGGATGATCTGGGACAGCGTTATGGTAAAGGTTTTTGTTAAAAATCAATACGCCCGGCGTTCCTGGCCCGCCCAGGAATTTATGCGGTGAAAAATAGACCGCGTCCAGGCTGGCCGCGGCATCTTCGGGGTGCAGGTTGATATGACAGTAAGGCGCCGCGCACGCAAAGTCCACGAAACACCAGCCGCTGTAGCGGTGTACCAGTTTCGCGATGTCGTGGTAAGGCGTCAGGATGCCGGTCACATTAGACGCGGCGGTGACGGCAGCGATCTTAACAGGACGGTCTTTGTACCGCTCCAATAACGCGCTGAAATGTTGCAGGTCCACGTTGCCATCTGTATCGTGCCCGATGATTTCCACGGTGGCCACAGTTTCCAGCCAGCTCACCTGATTGCTGTGGTGCTCCATATGGGTGATAAATACAACCGGTCTTTGTGTTTCATGCCGTAGTGCGCAGTGCAGGTAGTCTGCAGCGCGGCCGGGCACCCGCAGGCCCAGTATCCGTTGTAACTTGTTGACAGCGCTGGTCATGCCGCTGCCGCAGAAAAGCAGGATATCTTCTTCCGTGGCGTTGACATGTGTTTTAATGATATGTTTCGCTGCTTCATATGCTTCAGACATGTACGTGCCAATGATAGTGGCATGGGTATGGGTGTTACCCACAAAGGGCAGTACCTGTTGCCGCAACATATCTTCGATAGGCCCATAGGCACGCCCGCTGGCGGTCCAGTCGGCATAGACAATTCTTTTTTCGCCATAAGGGGAATGAAAAACCTGCTGAAGACCGATAGTATGACGGCGGTAAACAGCGAAATAGTCTTCCAGCCGGCTTTTGCAGGGCAGGGGATAAGATGCCATGACTACTTTGTTTTAGTCGTTTCGGAGAATTTGAACATGGCATGCGGCGCTTTGCTGAAATGCCGGTGCAGGAAAAACGATGCCAGTACCGGCAACGCGATGAACAATGCCAGCATGGCCAGCTGACCGGCAGATACTTTCTGGATGGCCTGCCGGTGCTGCGGTCCACATACTTCACCGGGACAATGCTGCACGGCTTTCTTAAAGAAAAGCGGATAAGCAAGGCATCCCAGGCAGATGCCAAAGGCCGCCTCAAAAAACAGGAAACAAAGGCAAATAAAGCATACCAGGGCAGTGATAGGGCTGTAGGCATTGACAATCAGGAAAAGATAAAACATGGTGGCCGACAGTACGATGCCAATACTCCAGGCAAACCGCTTCTGTGGCGCGCCTACATATTCAGGTACCTGGTTGCGGACAATCAATCGCCCTAAAATCAGGGTAGGGGCAAACCGCGGACTGATAAACACCCGTATCAGCAGGTCAAGCAGGAAAAGGGAGATGACGTATTTGAGCATCACAAAGTTACCGTCAAAAAGAATAAACATCAGGGAGGTATAAGTGGCGAGGAAGAGAATACCTGCTGCGGCCCTGATCTCCCGCTCATTTAACACGGGAATATCATAACCATCTACTTTTTCGCCGAATTGGATAAACTTGTTCATGTTTGTTAAGGTTGAAGGGTAATTGTTTGGTATTGGGTTGCCGGCGATATAAAATTAGGAAGCGGGCGCCGTTGCCATGGCGTGCTGTCAACGAACAGCAGGTTACGGTAAACAAACGACGGGCTTGCGTCAAGTAGGGTGAGTAATTAGGAGATGGGGAAATAATTATCGACATTTATCCTGCTTAACAACAAGATGAAAAAATTTTCAGACATCAGACGTTATGAGCTGTACCGCTGGCTGGTACCTGCTTTCTGGCTGTTGAACCTATTGCAGGACCTGGTAGAAGGCGCCGGCAACTTCCCGCTGCGGGCGGTGAACGAAACGTGGCTGGCCCTTTATATATCTGTGATCAATTACCGGCTGTTGGAACATGCCTTGCCGAAACTAAGCTGGAAACGCGCGGGATACGGTTTTTGGGTGTTGTTGTCCTATCTTTTTGCGTATTCCATCGGGCTGTTCCTGTGGCGCGCGTTCGGCGTCACCCTGCATATATTTACACCCCTGGGCAATCCTATTCCCATACAGGACAGGCTGGGTGCACTGGTGGGCTACAGCGTGGCGGCAGTGGCGTTCTTTGCCATCATCAGGCATCTTTACAACTACATCAAACTAAAACAACATGCACAACAGCTGCGTATTGTGAGCCAGCAGGCGGAACTGAATTACCTGAAATCGCAGACCAACCCTCATTTTTTGTTCAATACGCTGAATAATATCTATTCGCTGGCGCGCGATAAATCAGACCTGGCGCCGGAATCCATTCTCCGGTTGTCGAAGATGCTACGGTATATGCTATACGAAACCGGAGAGCCGTATATCGCTGTTGAAAAAGACCTGAAGATTATTGATGATTATATCGCGTTGGAGAAGTTGCGTTATGATGATTCCCTGCGGGTGAATTTTAACCACGACCTGGAAGATATGAAGCAGGCATTGCCTCCGTTGCTACTCATTCCGCTGGTGGAAAATGCGTTTAAACACGGAGCATCTGAAACAAGAGAGCGTCCTTTTGTAGATATCCATCTCTCCATCAAAAAAAGGCAATTGTTTTTTGTGGTAAAAAACTCCACAGGAGAGCCGGCAGGCGATGGCGGCTTCAATGCACAGATCGGTCTTTCTAACCTCCGGCGGCAGCTGGAATTGCTCTACACGGATTATCACCTCGATATACAAAGGGGCGACTATATATTCACCGCCACGTTGAAAATCAATCTTTCAAGCCATGTCTAAAATCAAATGTATTGTCATAGAAGACGAACCGCTGGCAGCGAAAGTGCTCACTGACTATATCTCGCAGGTGCCTTTCCTGGAACTGCAAAAAGTGTTTAAAGACGCGCTGCTGGCATCGGACTTCCTGTTGCAGCAGCACACGGACCTAATGTTCCTGGATATTCACCTGCCAAGGCTGAAAGGCATGGCCTTTCTGAAGACGCTCGCAGACCCGCCGGCGGTGATCGTTACCACGGCCTATCACCAGTATGCAGTGGAGGGTTTTAACCTCAACGTGACAGACTACCTGCTGAAACCTTTTGAGTTTGAACGGTTCCTGACTGCCGTGAATAAAGTAAGGGTCCGGCGAAGAGCGGGATTTTATTTTCGTCAGTGTGCAAAAACGCAGGGTGCGTATACCGTTTTCAGAAATATTGTATGTAGAAAGCCAACGGGAATACATCCGTATTGTGACCACCAAACAGGAATATATTTCCAAAATGGGCACCAGTGAGATAGAAGAGCTATTGCCGGCGCGCACTTTCAAGCGGGTACACCGCTCTTTTATTGTGTCTGTCAACAAAATTGAATCTTATACCGCAGAAGAGATCGTCATGCATGGGGTTTCCATCCCGATAGGGCGAGGGTATAAAGATGTGATCGATGAACTGTGACCGGAGAAAGCATACTGGTTTTCCGGTATAAAAAATACACATCTTACAGGTATTGGTACAGCCCGCAACTGTGCTCAGTTTTGTAGTTGACATCATCCGGTAATATTTTTCTGAACACGTCACCGGTTATTGATCAATTCAAATAGAGAAGTTATGCATTGTTGTATCCGGCAGGCATTGATAGTGGCGGGTCTCCTGGTGTCCGGCGTTTCCGGCGTGTCTGCTCAAAAAACACCTGAATACATTTACCCCACCGCTGCATTTAATGAGGCGGAAGTGGCCAGCCAGATGGAAGATGGCAAGTCCACGATCCTGGGACTGGCCAAACTGAAAAAGAAAGGACGGACCTATTACCCCTGGCAGGGCGACCGTATCCAGTTGTACCCGGTGACCCCTTACCTGACCGAGTTCCTTGAACTACAGAAAAAATACCGTAAGGGTAAAAAGGTGGCTACCATGAGCAATGCCGTGTTCAGCTACCACATCGAAGGAAGGGTGATAGATGAAAACGGGCATTTCGAGTTCAGGGACCTGAAGCCGGGCAAGTACTATATCGTAACCTGGATAGACTATGAGAAGAGTTATGATTACAAAGTGCAAACCGGTAGGGAAACGGCACTGAATGGCTACGGAGAAATATTATATTCCGTACCTACCTACACCTGGTACACCCACAAATATGCGGTAGAACAGGAAGTGTCCGGCATCGTAGACGTAACCAGCGACGGCAAAATGTCGGCGGTAATCTCCAATTAGTAAAACAATATCATGAAAAAAAGCTTCATCCATCTCACTATATGCCTGTTGTTGACGGTCCAGGCGGCCTCGGCCCAAAACGTCAAAATGCGTGACGAGAATTTCAAAAAAGCACTCATCGAACAAGGGGTGGACCTGAACGATGACGGCGAAATCCAGTTATCAGAAGCCCTCAAGGTCACGAAACTGTATGTCAACAAGTTCCATATAAGCAACCTGTATGGCATCAAAAGTTTCGCTAACCTGGAGGAATTCGGTTTTTATGACAACGAGATCAGGGACGCGGATTTATCCGGGATGACCAAATTACGGGCAGTCTATGGCTGGAACAACCAGCTGCAAAGCCTTAACGTGAAAGGCTGCACGAACCTGGTAACGCTCTATGCGCCGTACAACAAGCTCTCAGTCATAGACCTGGGCGGCCTGCCCAAACTGAAAGAGCTTCAACTGCACAACAACACGCTGAACGTGGTGGACGTAGGCGGGCACCCGTTGTTGGAAGAGTGCCAGTTGAACGACAACATGATGACCGCCTTCCACTTTAAAGGCTCCAATGCCATAAAAAAACTACGGCTGGACAACAACCTGCTGGAAGAGCTGAATGCCACGCCGTTAAAGGACCTGGAGGAACTGAGCGTGTACAAAAACAGACCCATGACCGTATTAAAAATCTATGGCCTGCGGAAGCTGAAAGAGCTGAGCGCTGATTTTTGCTCGCTGAACAACCTCAATATGAGCGGGACTGTCAGCCTGACTAAATTTACCTGGTGATATTATTCTTACCTGACCACGGTGGCTTCAAACTCTATGCTCAACGTCTCAAAGAGCGCTTTCACTTCCGTTAGCGTCAGCGCTGTCTGTACCCTGTGTTTGGCTACCCAATCCTTGTAATCATCAAAGCAGGTATTCACAAACGTGTCAGAAGAGGTGGTGTAAACAGTGAGACGTACGATGCCGCTGCAGGTGTATCCAGCCTGGTGGATTACCTGTTCGAGGTTTTGCAGGGCAATATGCAGCTGCGTTTGCATGTCTGCAGTGGATGACGTGCCATCGGGCAGCACGGCCGCCTGGCCGGCGCAATAAAGTGTACTGTTTACCTGCTTCACTTCAACAGCCTGCGCATAACCGCGTTCATCCTGCCATTTCCACGGATTAATGATTCGTTTCTCCATTGTAATAGTTTGATATTGAAAAAATATACCCTGCAAAGGTGGGCAGGATAGCATTCTTTTCGTGTGACAAACCTCACTATTTTGAAACGGCTGAAAATATGGTTAAGAAGTATGTCCCAGTCTGCTGAGGGTTTCACGGGAAACGCCCAGGTAAGAGGCCAGCAGGGTTTTAGGCACTCTTTGCAACAGTGCCGGATACCGCTGTAGGAGCTGCTCATAGCGTTGTTTGGCGTTGGAGGTCAGGAAAGACAAGATGCGCCGCTGGGAACCAATATGGCCGCCGTTGGCTTTCTGCAGGAAAAAGTGTTCCATCTTTTGCAGACCGGCGCAGAGTTTTTGGTAGTTTTCCAGGGTAAGGCAGTATACTTCCGTGTCTTCCAGGCATTGCAGCGACATACCGGCTTTTGTTCGGGTAAAATAGGCCTCAAAGTCGCTTTCCCACCAGTCTTCCATCGCAAAGGACACAATGTGTTGTTTCCCTGAATCATCGTGGTACATCAGGGTTAAAAGCCCTGAAACAACAAAATAGGAATACCGGACACTCTCACCGGTCTGGAAGAGGAATTCCTTTTTCCTGAGACTTTTAACGGTGAAATGGGAATGCACAAATGCAAACTCTTCGTCAGTAAGGAGGACTATTTTTTCTATATGTAGCCTCAGCTTTTCCTGCATATATGAAAGATAGGATGAGCCCCAAAGTTAACAGTATCCCGGTCAGCGGAAAAATCCCTTTTTTACGGGATACGGTGGCGAAGAATTAAGGTGTACTTTGATGGAGAATTGTTTCTCTAACGCCTCAAATAGAAAAGCCATGAAAAAGAAAATGCATTTGCAAAAACTCGTTTTAAGCAAAAAAATTGTTGCGCGATTGAGCACGCCACAAACCGGTGATGTGGCCGGCCGCAGGATTTCTGATCCGTTGACGGAAAATCCCTGTGACCCTGTGCACAGCATGTTGCTTTGCACGCGTGCCTGCTAAAAAGAAAATTAATACCGGGGTAAAAGCATTACCCCGGTATTTTCATCAAACTAGGCTTTCCACCAGTTGTAATAATTGTGTTCATTGTCCACTTCAAATCCTGTTCTGGGGTACAGCTGATTGCCGATAACGTTGGTTTTCTCTGTTTCCAGCAGCAGGCCGCAGGCGTTGGTTTCATCACAGAAGGCTTTGCAGCGGTCGATGATCATCACGGAAAGACCGCGGCCTCTGTAATTGGGGTCAACAAAGAGATCGCTCAACAGCCACTGGCGCTCGAGTTTTTTGTAGTGAAAGAGGGAGTAGAGCTGGGCAAACCCTACGGCTTTGCCATCTACCAGGGCCAGGAAAGTGTCTGATTCCCCATTGGCGATCCTTTCCCGTAAGAAATTTTTCCCCTTTTCAAGGTCTGATGGCTGGCGGTAAAAGATGCGGTAATTGTTGAATAATTCCGCGAATTCATCGAGATGCTCCATCCCTGCTTTGACAATTTGTACCATTTCTTATGATTTAGTGTTTGAGTTATCAGTCATGTATCATCTTACCGCTATCGACTCATTCCAGTAGTAACCGTCAGGGGTGGGTCTTTGGCCGAATACGGCCGTGCCTACACGAACAATGGTAGCGCCTTCTTCAATAGCCGTTTCCAGATCGCCGCTCATGCCCATGGAAAGCTCCTCCATGGCTACGCGGGGAATGGCGGCGGCAATGATCTGCTGCTGCAATGATTTCAGCAGGCGGAAACACTGCCTTACTTTGTCCGTTTCCGCGCTTAACAGCCCGATGGTCATCAGTCCTTTTATATGCAGGGTACTCAGGCGGGATACCTGTTCCACCAGTTGCAGCGCGCCTTCGGGAGAAATGCCGAATTTGCTTTCTTCGCCGGAAGTGTTTACCTGTATCAGCACGTCCAGCTGTTTATTTTCTGAGAGCAGCCGCTGATGCAGTTTTTCGGCCAGCTCCAGGCGGCCCATCGATTGTACACAGGTCACTTCATATTTCAGGATATCTTTGATTTTGTTGGTTTGCAGATGTCCGATGAAATGATTTTCATGGGGGATGGTTTTTAAGGCCTCGTATTTTTCTTTCAGCTCCTGTACCTTGTTTTCTGCCATCAGCGTATGCCCGGCGAGCAGGGCGGTTTTGATCCGTTCTGCGGGAACGGTTTTGGTGGCCAGCAGCAGTTTAACGCTGCCGGTGCCCCGCTGACTGTTGATACAGGCCTGTTGTATCCTGCTGTTTATTTTTTGGAGATTGTTTATTATTTCGTCCGTCATACGTCCACTTTTGGAGCTGTTGCCTCCAGGTGTGCGATCAGTGCGGCTTTTACCTGTGTGAAAACATTATCTCTGGCTTCCGCGAAGGAGATGCCTGTTTTCCGTTGTATATGCCGCATGTGCTCCGGAAAGCGGGACAACAGCGTGTCATAATAGGTGTTTAATTCTGCCGGGGAAGGCATCTCAAACGGAATGTTGAGCTGAAACCTTCTGATCAGCGCTTTGTCAATTATATCCACATGGTTGGTAGCGCAGAGCAGCAGCGCTTTTTCCGGGAAGTAGTCGATCAGCTGAATGAGCGTATTGACGAGGCGTCTCATTTCCCCTACGTCGCGGTCGTCGTTCCCGCGGGCTTTGCCGATCTGGTCAAACTCATCTAAAAACAATACCGCTTTTTCGCGTGCGGCCTTGTCAAACACTGCTTTAATATTTTGCGAGGTTTCACCGATGCGGGCACAGATGATATTGCTGAGATTGAGGATGAACAGCGGTTTTCCCAGGGCATGCGCGATAGCTTTGGCCGTGGTGGTTTTACCGCAGCCGGAAGCGCCGTGCAGCAGTATTTTATTATTGACCGGCAGACCGAACTGCTGTAGTTCTTCCACGTAATAATGTTCTTTGATCAGCTGTCCGATGGCTTTCCGTTTTTCTTCATGCAGGAACACATCTTCCAGCCGGGTGGTTTCTTTGTCCGTAATAATCAGATCGTAAATATTCATGGCGGCTAAAGCAGTTTTTATGTTGGGAAATACTCCTGATGGCGCCGGGACCATCAGGAGTTTTTATTACTTCAGATCGTCGATAGACGCCCCAAAGTTAATGTGTAGCACGTTCCCGTTAGCCAACACCAGCGCCGGAACGGATTTTACACCTGCTGCCGCTGCTTTCCCGATTCCCGCCTTGTCCGTGCCCAGGTGGACAACCTCCACCTGCTCTTTCGGAATCAGGTTTAAAATATCTTGTTCTGCGCTAATGCATACAGGACAACCTGCGTGATAAAAAACTGCCTTTTCCATGATGTTCGGATTGTGTTGATTGCATAATTGCGACCTAAAGGTACCGGCCTGCCGGATGATACAGGTGGTCCAGATTCCACAAATAGGGGTGGTCCAGTTTTGAAAAAAGGTTAACTTGAGGATGTTAAATCTACCCGATATGAGTCAGGCCAATCCTATCATCGCTTCCTGGCATGCCAATGCAGACCAATGGATCGCTACCATCGACCATGGTGAAATAGAATCAAGGATGCTCGTCACCAACGACGCGATTGTCCGCACGATGACAAGTTACCCGCTGACTTCTGTGCTGGACATCGGCTGCGGTGAAGGGTGGCTCACCCGCGCGCTGCAGCACAAAGGCCTGCAAGCCACCGGCGTAGACACCGTGGCGGCGCTGATAGACAACGCAAGGGAGAAAGGCGGCGGCAGCTACGCCGTGGCCAGCTTCCATGACATCGCCACCGGCGTTTATACAGTACACAAAAAGTTTGATGCGGCGGTCATTAATTTTGCGCTGCTGGACCAGGCGGATACGGAAGCATTGTTGCAAAACATCTATCGTGTGGTGACAGACAGTGGACTGGTGTTCATCCAAACACTGCACCCGCTGGTGATTGCCCGGCAGGAACCTTATGTTTCGGGATGGAAGGAGGGCAGCTGGAATGGCATGAAACGGGAATTCGTACAGCCCTACCAGTGGTATTTCAGAACGATGGAAGACTGGATACGGCTGTTTACAGACGCGGGCCTGACGCTGAAACAACTGGTGGAACCGCTACATCCGGATACGCAAGTCCCTGTGTCGGTGATATTTGTATTGCAGGTATCGGCTTAGAAAAAGATATCGTCCCTGTTGCAGTGCCATTTCGGGCCCTGTGCCGGCCGTATGCAAGTCCCCATGTAATATTTGTTTTTCACAATCGGGCTATAGGTAACCCTTCCCCATTTTCTGATTTTCGTAACGAGCTGTCCGTCGCCATAAACCAATTGCCTGGTCTCATCTGCCTTTTTGCATTTAGGACAAATGGTTTTACCGGTGCTGTCTGTTCCGGTGGGCGACGGAACAGGAATGGTGAGCTGCATAGTGTCAAGGGTGTCGGTCAGTTCAACATGCTGAAGGTACATATCGGCGCCCATGCCGAATTCTGTATAGTGAATATCCACCTGTTTAGGTATACGGTCCGGGAAAGTATAGGTAAATGTCCCTTGTGCGCTAATGTTACTTCTGCCAATAATCTTTCCTTTGCTTTTCACGACGACCTGGGAAAAGGTATGGTCATAATCCCAGGACTTATCGGCCATGAGACGGCCGGAAACCACTTTTTTACCGGGTGGCGTTGGCAGGAACAGGAGTATAAACAGGAGGCGGTAGATCATATTTCAAATTTACCGAATAATTCTACTGCCAGCGTAGCAAAATAACGGGAATAAATTTCTTACCTTTATTGGATGCTGGATATTGTAATAGCGTAGTTACCGGCTCTCCGCCGGTAATTTACATACGAATGCTTTAAGGAAAAACATTTATACACACCTGTTATGCCATGACTCAACCTGGCGTCAGGACAATTATTATCTGGCAATGAATACAAACCAATATATCATCAGAAAAGAAAAAATATCCGATATCCCGCAAATAGATCATGTAACCCGGTCAGCATTCCTATCTGCGGCCCATTCCAGCGGTACTGAGCCGTTGATCATCCACGCGCTGCGCGCCAGTGGACAGTTAACGTTGTCACTGGTGGCGGAAGAAAACGGTACGTTGACCGGCCATGTCGCCATTTCTCCGGTGGAAATATCTTCCAGGGAAAATGGCTGGTTCGGTCTGGGACCGGTGTCTGTTGTGCCCGAACGGCAGGGGGCCGGCATCGGCACGGCGCTGATCAAAGCGGCGTTGGCGGCATTGGAACAGCTGCCGGCAAAAGGCTGTGTGGTATTGGGAGACCCGGCGTACTACGGCCGGTTTGGTTTTAAGGCTGATGCACGGCTGCGGTATCCGGAAGCGCCGGCGGAGTATTTCCAGGTATTGGCGTTTGACGGAATAGTGCCTACGGGTGAGGTGCAATACCATGCATCTTTTTATGTCACAGAATAAGCCCGGAAATCAATATTTATAGTGACCAACAACCCGCTGCAGGCCAGCGGGTTGTTGATTTTAGGGATGTATGCTGTACCTTTAGCAGTAATTGGTCGGTTCTATACTACTGCCAACAAATAACACCCGATGACCATGCATACACTGTACAAAAGCAACAGTATTATTGTCCGCGAATTTTTACCGGAAGACCTGGACCTGTTCCTGACCCTGTTGGAAGACCCGGAAGTGACACGTTACCTGCCTGCCGTTACGCCGGAACGCTATAAACAACTGTTTGCCACGGCGCTGGAAGACTACAGCAAAGGCTTGTTCAGCCGCTGGGGCATCTGGGACGCGGTGACCAACGATTTTATCGGCACCTGCCTGGCACGGCCTTTTGTGGAAGTGCCTGGCCAGCTGGAGATTGGCTATACGCTGGCGAAAGCATACTGGGGCAAAGGTATCGCCACCGCGGTAAGCAGGGCGCTGGTGGAATATTGTTTTACGCATACTTCCGTTCGGGATGTGGTAGCACTGACACACCTGGAGAATATCGGTTCACAGAAAGTGTTGATAAAAGCCGGCTTTAGCAGGGCGCCGCATAATATTGTGCGTGACCAGAAAGAAGCGGCTTATTTTGTGTTGCGCCGGCCGGAATAAAAAAAACGGCGGAACAGATAGTCCCGCCGCAGGTATTTATTGTAGCATGTCCCGTAAAAACAGCGCTGCTTCCCGCTGCGCTTCCCGCGCTTCCGGCAACAATGCCGGCATGAGGAAGAAAGGATGTATCGTGCCCGGATACAGTGAATAACGGACAACAACACCATCTTCCCGGTACCGACCGGCCAGTTGCCGGCCGTCATCGCGCAGCGGGTCACATTCCGCTGCGATGATCAGCGCCGGGGGCAGTCCCCTGAAATCATTACGGACCACAGCGGCCAGTGGATGACGTGCATTCTCTTCCTGGCCCGTATATGCCTGCCAGCACTGCTGCATTGTTTGACGGGTGAGGTGATAACCTTCTGCATACGTGTTATACGAGCCGGTATCAAATCGGGCTTCCACAGGAGGATAGACAAGCAGTTGTGCTGCAAGGCCAATACCCGCGTCCCTGGCACGCAGCAGGGTGGCGATAGCGATATTGCCACCGGAGCTGTCACCGCCAATGGCTATACGCTGCGCGTCGATGTCCAGTGAGGCGGCATTGTCCATCAGCCATAATAACGCATCGTAGCCGTCATCCAGCGCGGCGGGAAATACATGTTCGGGGGACAGCCGGTATTCCACTGAAACGACGATAGCGCCGGATTGTGCGGCCAGGTTACGGCACAACCAATCATGTGTGGCTACGCTGCCACGTACCCACCCGCCGCCATGGAAATAGAGCACTGCCGGCAGTATGCCCGGTCCGGGCCTGTAAATAGCAACGCTCACATGAGTGTTGACCTGTTGTTGTAAAACCTGATAGAGTGGTGTTTTTTCCCCGCTCCATACCGGCATCGCATCCAGCGTTGCCTGCCGAAAAGCCTCCAGTGTTGCCGGTGTGGAAGAGTGGCGGCTATTTACACTTTCCAGATAAGCCTGTACATTTGCATTGACCTGCCTGTTGTACGTCTGCATAAAAAAATTTTTACGCAAAGTTGTCCCGGGCGCTAGTAATAATCGCTGTTATACTTTTAAGTGTGATACTTACTTTTAGGTGAGTATGGCTGTTAAAAAATTCATACATGCCCGAATTTATTGTTGATAACAAAGTTTTTTATAACCCGGTGGAGTTTGCGCTCCATCATATTGGTGGTACCTGGAAGATACCGATACTGTGGAGGTTGCGGGAGAAAGTGCTGCGTTATGGGGAGTTGAAGAATGAAATTCCACATATCACGCATAAGATGCTGACCACTCAGCTGAGGGAGCTGGAAACGCTGGGTATGATTGAACGGACTGTTTTCCCTGTGGCGCCCCCAAAGGTAGAGTACCGGCTCACTGACAAAGGAAAGGAGGCGCTGCCGGTCATCGGTATGCTGATACAGTATGGCTATGACCTGATGGACAAAGCAGGGGTTGATTATCCCAAAAAGAAATAACGGTCAGGGCGGCCTCTACGATAAGGGCTATACGAAATGACGCGTATGCAAGGGGCTGCCTCGGCTGGCATGGATTTGGAAAATCATTTCATGAAGCGATGATCATTGTAAACCGTAAACTTTTTGTTATGGACCAGGATAAAGAAAAAGATATTGATCAGCAATCCAATCCATCATTTACCAAAAAAGATTTATTGGGTAAACAAGAACAATCAGAACCGGCGGAAGCGGAAGAGCAATCTTCTGCTCAGGAAACGAACGAAACGGACGAAACGATTGAAAAGGAATCAGCAGAGGAAGAAGAATAAGACATCCATTAAAAATGAAAGCACATGGAAAATTTATCGGCTGCAAATCGTGAAGAGGGCGAAGTAGCAAAGAAAATCGAGAATCAGACAGCGAAATTGCCATCTGATATCTTTTTATGGACGGCTGTTACAGCTATGGGGGTTTCTTCTTTTTTGCATTGTATGGGAAAGAAGCATGCCGGGCTATTTGTGGGGCAATGGGTAGCACCATTTCTGTTGTTTGGTATTTACAACAAAATCGTTAAAACCCAGGGACACGACTAATAGATGGGGTAGGGTTGATGACCCTGTGACGATGGTGTTGTAATTGTCAGGGCCGTCTTTTAAAAGGCGGCCCTGTTTTATATCATCCGGGGATGTCCAGTCCGGCATCGCGGGCCTGTTGTTCGTACTGGCGTGCCCGTGTTTCGTCTTTTACGTCTTCGTTGTAGAGATACATGCGGCGCAGTTCCAGGAGTGCATCGTCCATTCCCAACTCCACGGCTTTCATATAGTGGGAGAGTGCCTTACGGGCGTCTGTTTTTACACCTTGTCCCAGTTCATAAAGCCGGGCCATATTGAAGGCGCAGTATTCGTCTTTGTTTTTAATGCCACTGCGATAGGCGTCTACTGCGTTTTTATAGTCTTCGGCCACTTCGAAGAGCGTACCTACGTAGTTATAACAATCAATACCTAACCTGCTCGCATATACGAAGTGTTTTAGCGCCTGCTGATCATCTTTCGGCACTTTAATACCTTCATAGTACAACATACCCAGGTTGTAATGTGCGTAGGGTACATGCTGTGACGCTGCTTGCTGGTATAGTTCCAGCGCTTTGCGAATGTCGGGAGAGGTGCCGGTGCCATACTGATAGCAGTTGCCGAGCCCGTTGGCAGCATGGGGTGAACCGGCCGCCACGCCACGGGCGTACCATTCAAATGCGGCTATGTCATCGGTGTAACCTTCGATAGCCTCATAGATATAACCCAGGTCGCTCATCGCGTCTTTGCTGCCTTTATCGGCAGCCGCTTTAAACAAACGTACCGCCTCTTCGTATTGCTGTGCCTCGAGCGCCGCAGATCCTCTTTCATGCAACAGGTCTGCCGGAAGGTCGTCGCCGGCCAGCCGGGCAAGGGCATCCAGCATTTCTTCCGAATAACGGTAACGTGTATCTTCACCCAGTATGGCTGAAATATCGGCCGTTGTCAGCGAGGTTACCCCGCCGTCGTGATGGATGGAAAACGCGCCGTCAGCATTAACTGCAAGAGTGTCCCATTCATTGGTATCATGCCAGGTAAATTCCCGGGCAATCACATCATAGGCCGGTGGTATGATCACATCATGTTGGCTTACGAACAGCCCTGTTTTACCGTTTTGCGTAAGCAGACAGGCATATTCTCCGATGGATTCAATTTCTATGGGAGACAACGGGACCTGCCAGCCTTTATTCAGGGAATAGATACCACTGTTCCTGCCCTGTCGTACCACGACGGTCCCACCCATTAGCACCTCCAGTTCATCATAGATGATCGGTAGCAATTCCTTTCCTTCCGGGCTAAAAAGACCACATTGTTTGCTGGGTTTGTAGCGGATGAAAAGAAGGAGGGAGTCGTCCTTGCAGGTACCGCCCCATTGTACTTCGTCGATGCTGTCATCGCCGATGCGGGTGAAGCCGGCTGTATAGTAGTGACTTTTATTGGTATCGGAATGGCGTGCGGAAATGATCTGTACCCCCGAGAAGTCTGACAGTTCAATGTCCTGCGCGAACACCATGGGCAGGAGCTGGTTGCCTGCGGCGTCAACGACGCCATAGCGCTCTTCCCTGCCCACGATATATAACAACGGTGTTTCAGAAAGGTAAAAGATATCATCGTAGCCGTTAGCCGGGAGAGCATTCCCCGGTACAACGATATACATCTGCGTACCTGATTTTACCAGGGCCTGACCGCTAACCACGTCGTACGCCTCATCATAGGCCAATCCGGAAACCAGTTGCCCCTGCCGGTTTACATAGCCCCATTTGCCTTCCCGGCTAACGATCGCGAAGTCTTCATTTTCCGGAAAGATAAATACTTCGTCGTATGCCGCAGGTATCACCACCTGACCGTCCACTTTCAGGCCGGTGAGCCCATTTTCAGTGAATGCTATCTGGTTGGAATCTTCTTCTTCAGCCTCATAATAGCCCGACTGGATGACATCCCAACCGTAACCATAGGCGCTGGTACTAAAAAAGTCCCGGAAGGTTTTGAAGTGATAAGGGTTGTGCTGCACATCAGGGCATTCGTTGAGCAGCAGCGGATCATTGGCGGCAATAGCCGCTTCTATGGCGGCATTGGTGTCTTTGATCTGCTTCAGCAGTTCTGCAGCCTGTTCTTCATGGGGCTCATCGCTCATGTTGAACACGTCCCACGCATCCAGGTGGAAGCTGTCATGACCGGCTTTATTTTCCAGGAAATTAAAGATGTTTTCTTTAGCATCCCGGAAAGCTGCCGGATCATCGGTGAGCACGCCGGCATGGATATCGATGAAATCGTATAGCCTTTTCAGTGCGCTAATGCCTGCCGGGGCATCGGCATAGAGGCCGCCGTTTTGCCCGTTGTAAACGGGAATGCCCAGGTAAGGGCGACCGGCAAATAAAGGATGGAGGAAAAAAGGAAATTCATACTTCCACTCCATCAGCGTGATGCTGTGGCCATCATGGCCGCCGATAACAGGCAACATACTTTCCAAAGTGCCGTCAACCGCAGTTTCCGGAGCGGGGCGGTTTACTTCGTTGTCCAGGTTGTAGAGGTAGATACGGTGCGACATGACATGATTATTATTTTCTTTCAGGCACTGATGTGCGGCTGGTTAACAAGGAGGCAAGTTGGCGTATTTTCGGGCATCTTCCAAAAAAAATCTATCTTGCTGTCTGTTAAAATTCAGAGAGAAATGACCCTGGCTATTCACGAAACCGGTACCGTACGCATTGCTGAAGTGATTTCAGATAAAATACTGATCAACAACCCCGAGGAAGCATTGCAATTAATTGTTGATGTACACTACCAGGATTTCGATAAGATGATGATACATGAAAAGAACATCATACCCGGTTTCTTTGACCTGAAAACCGGTATCGCCGGTGAAGTGCTGCAAAAGTTTATTAACTATCATATGCAACTGAGCATTATCGGCGATTTCGAAAAATATCCCGGCAAGAGCATCCGTGATTTTATTTATGAAAGCAATAAGGGCCGGCATATTAGTTTTGTGCCGACAGTGGAGCAGGCGCTGGAGAAGCTACGAAAATAAAATAGCCCGCTGGCGTTGCATGAAAGATATAAAAACAACTATAAATGGATAACTGGGAGGTTTCTGAAAAGCACCGCAAATTTTTACTGGAGGTACGTTTCGCAGGAAAAGTTTATTATACCGTTCAGGGCGCCGATACATCAGATAAGTCCTATGATGATAAATGGTTAACAGACACAGAAGGCAAGATACTGCTGTTTTCCTCTCCGGATGATCTGTACACGGAAATCATGCGGATGGATGAGATATTTGACAAAACGGAGATGCGGGCATGGGCCGTTGCGAGGTTGGATGACTATGAACCGTACGCTGTCGTGGACCTGGATTTGTTGGAGAACGCGCAGCTGCAACTGGTGAACAGAGAGCTGATAAGCGCTATTTATATCACCTTAGGGTTGTTGAAAGACTATGTTATCCAGGTAGATGACGTGATGATGTTGTTGCTGTTGGAAGATAGTGTAACAGTACGTTTTCTTGATGATTGGGCTGATTATATCGTTTGGGGTAAAAAAATGTCTGCAAAATTAGAGATAGATAAGACACTGTTTCCCCTGTTAAAAGCGCTTTATTCGCAATTGTCAGAAAAGATAAAAATTCACCGGTGATGTATTAATCATATGAAGAAAAATGCTACAGCAGATAAGTTGTCAAAGCTTGCGGAGAACCATACAGCAGGTAATCCCGTATTTATCCGGGAGGCTGGTCAGCTGTTGGTAGTGTCCTCCTTTTCTTCCGGTAGAATAATCATGTTGATCCTGATGATTATATTCTTATTGCTTTGTAGTTGGCGTATTTGTCAAACGGCAACGATAGGAATTGTCTGGTTTGTTTTTCCTGCTATGCTGTTATTCTTTGTGATGGCGTTGTGGATTGATCTGGATGCGGTGAGTAGTGTAAATATCAACCTGAAAAGTAAAGAGCTGGTCGTTCGAAAGAGACTGTTTCTTTATTCCGAACAACGTTTTTATGTCCACGATATCCAGGAAATCAGGAGGGAAAAATCGATGGTCCGGGTGCCTTATAATGTATGGTGTTTGTCTGTATTGCTTCGTAGCGGGAAGAAGCTCAGGTTGGCGGTTGGGCGGCAGGAGGGCCGTCTGGAAAAGATGGCAGACGTACTGAATGAATTAGGTTATCGAACTAAAACATGAGGATGGAACACTGATTTCTGCATATTTTCCCTGCCTTATCCCGACAGCGTGAGTTGGATAGAAAGGCCATTGGATGAACCATAACCAGCTATTAACACTAAATAACATTCCTCACCCCACTCTGGCACGCTTTTATCATTATTACCTCCAGGAACCCGAACTGCTGCAGGGTTTGAGGGAACCGCCAATGCATCACAACAAAAGTTTATGATTATGAAAACGTTAAAGTTCATCGTCATAGCGCTGGTGTTGGTGGGAGGATTAAGTAGTTGCCTGGTGGTCCATGACCGCCCGGGATATTACCACCGCCCGTATTACCATCATCATTACTATGGACACTACTGGTACAGGTAAAAAGACGGGGATACTGTGACTGGCTTCCCCGACTTTATCTCCTTTTTTAAGATTTCTGTAGTCACAGAAACCAACCATTGAGATTTACAGCTTGCCGGACAGCGCTGATCCCAGCGCTGTTTTGAGTTCCTGTTCAGACAGTACGCCGGTATGGCGCCATATTTCCGTGTTGTCTTTTATGAGCACCAGGGTGGGCACGGCCATTATATGAAAACGGCTGGCCAGGTCTTCTTCCTGGTCAATATCAATACGGCTCACCTGAAGCTGGTTATTCATTTTGGTTTCCACCGCGTTGACGATGGGCGTCAGCACTTTGCACGGGTAACACCAGGTGGCAAAGAACTGTAGTAGCGTTGCGTGTTGCTGGCTCATATCATCTCATTTTTATACCAGCAAAATTAGGTGGGTGGCTGCGGCAACCGTGATACTTTCCGTCGGCATTTTAGTACAAACGGCAGTTTTTTTAATGCCCATGATGCCGGTGGCCATGGCGGTACTGCATGGGCGTGATGCCTGTATGTTTTTTGAAGAAACGGCAGAAATACGATTGGTCGGCGAAGTTGAGATGACTCGCAATGTCTGCAATACTCTCGCTGCTTTGTATCAGCTGTGCTTTGGCTTCCGTGATCAGTTGCCGGTGGATAAAGCTGCTGGCCGGATTCCCCGTGATTTCTTTGACGGTGTCATTCAGGTGATGCGGATTTACAAACAGCAGTTTGGCATAGTCCGATACTTGTTTGTATTCGTGATAATGTTTAGTGACGAGGTTCTTAAACGAGGCTACCAGCTGCTCTTTGCGGGGCATGTGCGGATCGGCTTCGCTGTGCAGCGCCAGGAATATCCGCTCTGTTTCTATCAATAATACGTTGAGGTATAAACGTACCAGCAGGTCGTCGTTGAATGTCTGCCGGTTACAATATTCTTTCCTTAACTTGTTGAACAGGTCCGCCACCATTTCGGTTTCAGCGGAAGACAAACGGATAAACGGTTTTTTATCGTGCTGAAAGAAAGGGTATTGGTGCAGCTTGACCTGATTTTTCAAACAAAGGAGGAAATAGTCTGCGTCGAAAATACAGTGGTAACCGGTTACATCTTCGCTCCAGTGGTGAATCGCATGCAGCTGGCTTTCGGGAATAAAGTACAGCACTCCCGGCTCAAAGGTATAGGTATTGTACCCGATGGTTTCCTGTACAGTGCCGCCTGTCAGTAGAATGATAGAATAAAACTTGCGGCGGGTGGCGGAGAAAGTCTTGTTTTTATGCAGACGCTTCAGTTGCTCCAGCGTGGCTATCTCGAAAAAATTGCTGGTCTGTTGCTGTGCAATATTATCGCAGGCCTCGCAGAAAGAGTGGGCGGGGCTGGACAGGTATTCCTGTTTAAAATCCTGCGGGTTGTTTACTTCCCGGAAAGTGTTTTTCAGATAACTCATCTCTTTTACATTGTCATAGCGGTAGGGTACCCTCTCAGTGCCCAGTCCTTGTATCCGTCATTAAATTTCCTGGCTTTATAGCCTTCCTGTATGAGCAGGTTCACAGCCTCATCTACCAGCATGCAGAGGGAACCGCGGCAGTAGGCGACGATCTCCTGTTTTTTGGACAGTTCGCGGATACGTTCCCGGAGCTGGTCCAGCGGAATGGAAATGGCCCGGTGTATATGTCCGCGATGATACTCGTCTTCCGGCCTTACGTCCAGTACGATAACGTCGCCGGCATGCACTTTGTCCAGCAGTTCTTCTGCGGTGACCACGTCGCCGTTACGGCGTCCTTTGCGGTAGTGGTCGATCGCTTTTCTGACTTCGGTATTGTGCGCCATGCCCAGCTCCCGCAGGGATGTCCAGGCGGCGTACACATTTTCTCCGGCCAACTGATAGTGGATGTAATTGCCTTTACGGCTAATGGTCACCAGCTGCGCGTTCTTCAGTACCTGCAGGTGCTGTGATGTATTGGCGATGCTCATGCCTGTGTAGCGGGCGATGGTCTCCACTGTAAAAGGCCCCTGCGCCAAAAGGTCTATGATCTCCATGCGGTGCGGGTTGCCCAGTGCTTTCGCCGTTTTGGACAACTCTGCATAAACCGTGTCTTTGAATTTTCTCGCAGCTGTTTTCATAAGGTATAAAAATACGGAAAAATCAACTATTCAAGAGTTTTATTGAATAGTTGTGCTACTGTCTGCTTTTTACTAATTTCCGGGAGATATGTTACCAATATTATTAATTCCTGAAAAGACAGATGTGGAGTTGGACGCAGTGGCGGCCGCATGGGCTGACAGGGGCGGGGAAGTCCGCCGCTTGGGTAAATACTGGGTTCGCGATGAAACGATCGCCGGACGGCCCGTGGCGGTGTATGGCAATCAGGCTTTTGCTTTTGTGTTGGCACAACTGTATGGCGCTGAACTATTGTCGCCGGATGATACGCTGATTACCCGGTTAGGCGTCCGTTGGAGCCGGCGGACTATTTCGCTGCGCGAAGCAGGCGCCCTGCGGGAGACGGATTTCCCTATTTTTGTAAAACCTGTTATCCCAAAAATGTTCAGGCCCGGCATCTTTAATACGCTGGCCGATTTCCGGGAGGCAACGGGCACACTGCCTCCGGAGGAAGCAGTAATGATGTCGTCCGTCGTTTCGCCCATTATAGCCGAAGCCCGTTGTTTTGTGCTGAACGGCCAGGTGAAAGACATCGCGCTGTATGAGGGGGAAGCCGACCTGTTCGCCGGAGAAGCATTTGTTAACGCCTTTCTGCAGCATCATGCCGGCGATTTGCCGGCCGCCGTTGTTGTGGATATCGCCTGTTCTCCGCAAACAGGCTGGTTTGTGCTCGAGTTCAACGCCAGCTGGGGCGCAGGCCTTAACTCCTGTGATGCTGCCCTGGTGGTGGATTGTATTACTGCTGCTACCGTGCCTGCATGATATGGCTATACGAAAAAGCTACCGTGCTGACCGCCGAAACCCTTTCAGCAACAGTAAAAGCCCGCATACTGTCAGTACCGCTGCTATCAGATAGGGCATGCCGGGAAAATACACCGGTGAGGTACGCGCCGTGGCCCAGGCGAAGCTGCTGGTCAGCAGCGGCGGTGCCAGCAGCGTGGTTAGTCCCATGAGGCTGCCCAGGCCACCCTGCAGCTCACCCTGTTCATTGTCGGGCATGGCGCCGGTGACAATACTCTGCATTGCGGTGCCCTGTATGCTGCCGGCGATGTAAATAATGAGGGCGGGCAGCAATACCCACTGCCATCCGGCAAAAGCGAACAACAGGTAACCAATGGTCATACATAGCAGTCCGATAATGGCCATCTGCCGGTCACTGAGCCGGGTAGTCAATGCGCTTACCAGCCATGTTTGTGACAGGATGGACAAGACACCGATTAAAGCCAGTGAATAACCCACCAGCTGGTTGCTCCAACAGAATTTTTCTATGGTGAAGAAAGCCCACACGCTCTCCATGCTGTGTGTGGCGAAAGATACCAGCAGCATAGACAGTATCAGTGATTTGACCAGCGGAAAGCGCGTCAGGTACCGCAAAGCGCCCAGCGGATTGGCCCTCTTCCAGTCAAAAGCCCGGCGTTTCGCCACCGGCAGGGATTCAGGGAAAAAGGAATATCCCAGCAGGAAATTGAAGAAGCTGAGCGCTGCCGCTGCGATGAAGGGCATATGTGTGCCCCACCGTCCCAGTGATCCGCCCAGCACCGGACCGATGATGAAGCCGAGGCCAAAGGCGGCATTGATCAACCCGTAATAGCGGGTACGGTTCTCGCTGGTGCTGATATCGGCCACACAGGCGGAGGCAACGGCGTAGCTGGCGCCGGTGATGCCCGCAATGGCGCGGCCTGCAAATAACCAAAGCACATTGGGCGCAACGGCGAGGAACAAACAATCAACAGAAAAGCCCAACAGGGAAAACAGCAACACCGGCCGCCTGCCGTAACGGTCGCTTAGTCCGCCCAGCACCGGTGCAAATACAAATTGCATGGAGGCATAGGCAAAAGCCAGCCAGCCACCGTAACGGGCTGCTGTACTGATGTCGGCATGAAGCAGTTCGCGGAGCAACTGGGGAAGTACCGGGAAAATCAAACCAAAACCGGCAGTGTCTATCACTACCACCAGCACGATGAATAGCAAACGGGAAGGATGATATGCAGATTGCATATGAATACAGGAGGTAAAAGTTGAAATAAATAAATAGAGAAAAAGCGCCCGGCAATAGGAAGCCCGGACGACGGCAGGCAGGATACCTGCGAAGGAAGATGTAAATAGTTATCTCATGGCGGCAAAATTAGCAGGAAATCATTTTCCTCCAAAAAAAATTACCGGGTATTTATCTTGTCGGGTGCCATGGAGGCCCACGAAAAGGGGCTTTGAGGTATATCAAACCATGCAATTGGGGCATGAAGAGTTGTACCTGTTAAGAACAGGAACAATGAACGCCTGAAAAACAGTCGGTTAATTCACCTGCGTATCTTCAGTGAAATACTGTTTATTCTTTTCTTCTCTCCATTTCACGAACATAATATGCTGAACAAATTCCAGAAACTGGTAATCATCTACCAGCGTGTTGAGTGTCAATCCTTCCGGGGAGCCGGCATCTTTAGTACGGGCTTGTTCAAAACGGGTAAGTTTCTCCTGTAAGGCGGCGGTAAGGGATTTGACCAGTTCAGGGAAGACCTGGAACGCTTCCTGCATAATATGCTGGCCTTTAGGGGTTTGTTTCAACTCCTGGATACGCTGGTGCGTTAAAGATGGCAGGGTAACGGCGGTCTGTTGATGTTTTCGGCCTGTGATCATCGTTTTAGTTTGCGCTTGTTAGGTTTACTTAGGTTAATAGTCAGGCTTTTATAGGCCTGTTGATATGGATTAGAGTACGGATTTCAGAAAAGGTTACAAAATGTTTCCATTTTTTGTAACTTATTTTCACTTTAACCATCTAATTACTATCTGAATGAGTATTATTCAACCCGTTGAGACGCTTACTGACAATGAAATTATCGCCAGGGTGCTGGCAGGAGAGAAAAGGTTATATGAAACGCTGATGCGCCGCTATAACGCCAGTCTGTTCCGGATCGGGATGTCTTTCCTGAACAATGACATGGACACGGAAGACGTGATGCAGCAGACATACATCAACGCCTATCAGCACCTGGACCAGTTCCGGCAGGAAGCCGCTTTTGGCACCTGGCTCAAAAGGATCATGATCAATGAGTGCCACCAGCACCTGAAAAGGGCGAAAAGAGGGGCCAGTGAGGATATTTCAGCTGTGGAGGAACGTCAGGATACTGCGAAAACCAAAACACCTGTGGACACAGTCATTAACAAAGAGTTGGGCGAAGTGCTGGAAAAAGCGCTGCTGAGCATCCCGGAGAAATACCGGGCCGTTTTCGTACTGCGGGAACTGGAACAACTCAATGTTGCCGAAACGGCCAAAGTGCTGGATATCTCCCGGGTCAATGTGAAAGTCCGCCAGATCAGGGCGAAGTTGATGCTGCGTGAACATATTTCCAACTTCTATAAAAACGATGTGGTGTTCCCGTTCCACCTTATCCGGTGCGACAGGGTTGTCAACAATGTTCTCCGGAAACTGGACATCGAATAACGGTAATATATTTTATACAAAAAGACCGGCCCGTATGGACCGGTCTTTTTTTTGTGTCCGGGCGATGACCTGCCGCCGTCTGATTTTATATCAGGATGATGCCTGTATGAAGTCAAAAGCGCCTTTGCGCAGATTGATACCATATTCGAGATAAGCTTTCAGGCAGTCGAGGAAGTTGGTCCAGCCGAAAGTATTTTGTGAGAACCATTTTAAGCCTTTCGCGTCCAGCGGCAGTTCGCCTTCTGTAACGGTGACCAGGGTGCCGCCGCTTTTGGTGGGCGTCAGCTCGATCTTTACCTGTGTCTGATGTTGTGCAGCACCTTCCCATTCAAAATGGATTTCTTTGTCCGGTACGATTTTTTTTACGGGAATGTCGAACCTGGTCGGCTCTTCTGCAAACGCCCATACGACGGTTTCCCCTTCCACCATCCGGCCGCTGCCGGAGGCGATGAAGTAATTGCTCATTTTCTGCGGATCAACGATGGCGTCGAAGACTTCCTGTGGTGGTTTGGCCATCTGCATGGAGGCGGTAATGATCAATGGTCCCATAAGATATGTTTTTGGAGAATGATAGCTGAAGTTACGCTAAAATGAAACGCCCGCCAAGAGGCCATAGCGGCTTCTGGCGGGCGTTGGGTATTAAAAAGGTTATATTCTTTTCAGTACTTCTTCTCCGATAGCGTCGGTGCCTTTGATCATATCGGACGGCGTTTGTGCGTTGGCGATATCGCGGGTGCGGAAACCGGCTTTCAGTACCTGGTCTACTGCATTGATCACCGCGTCGGACTCTGCTTTCATGCCGAAGGAGATGTCCAGCAGGAGGGCGGCGGAGAGGATGGAGGCCAGCGGGTTGGCCACGCCTTTGCCGGTGATGTCGTGCGCGGAACCGTGGATAGGCTCGTATACACCGGTGCCATCACCTACCGATGCAGAAGCCAGCATGCCCATGGAGCCGGCTATCTGGGACGCTTCATCGGTGAGGATGTCGCCAAAGAGGTTGGCGGTCACCACCACATCAAAGCGGCGAGGGTCTTTTATCAGCAGCATGGCGGTGGCGTCTACGAACTGATGTTCCACTTCCACGTCAGGATATTCGGGCGCTATTTTCTGAATCACTTCACGCCACAGCCGGGAGGTCTCTATTACGTTGGCTTTGTCAACGGAGCAGAGTTTTTTGCGGCGGGTGCGGGCGGCTTCAAAAGCTTTGCGGGCAATGCGTTCTACTTCAAAGCGGCTGTATTCCGCGATATCGAAGGCGGTATCGCCATTGTTTTTACGGCCTTTGTCACCGAAGTAGATGTCGCCGGTCAGTTCCCGGAAGAACAGAATGTCGGCGCCTTTCAGGATTTCCGGTTTGATACTGGAAGCATCGAGCAGTTCGTCGAACAGTTTGATGGGGCGCAGGTTGGCGTACAGGCCCAGCTCCTTGCGCATCTTCAGCAGTCCCTGTTCCGGCCTTACTTTGGCGGAAGGGTCGTTGTCATATTTCGGGTGACCTACGGCGCCGAACAGGATGGCGTCGGAGGCGCGCATTTTGGTCAGTGTTTCATCCGGCAGCGGGTTGCCGGTGGCTTCTATGGCGGCGTGGCCCACGAGGGCTTCGTCATAGGTGAAGGTATGGCCAAAGCGGGCAGCTATTTTGTCGAGCACTTTTTTTCCTACGGCCGTTACTTCCTGTCCAATCCCGTCGCCGGGAACAATTAAAATATGTTTGGTTGCCATGATAATGATGTCAGATTAAATTGAGCATTTTTTGGGTGGCTTTGATGGCAGACACGGTCTGATCGCTGTCCAGTCCCCGCGTTTTGAACTCTTTGTTCTGGAAGCTCCAGGTGATGATCGTTTCGCACAGGGCGTCACTCTTACCGCCGGGAGGGATGTGAACGGAATAGTCGGTGAGTGCCGGCAGTTCGCGTTTTTTCTTTTGATATACTTTTTTCAGGGCATTCATGAAGGCGTCGTATTGACCGTCACCCTGCGAATGTTCTTCAAAAAGTTCCCCTTCCACCGATATTCTGAGTGTCACGGAAGGGTGGAGGTTTTTGGAATGGGTGAGCACATAGTTTTCTATTTTCACCTTTTCCTCTATCCGGCTGCTGTCGAGAATATCAGAGATGATGTAGGGGAGATCGGCCTGTGTAACGACTTCCTTTTTATCGCCCAGTTCGATGATGCGTTGCGTCACCTTTTTCAGGTTGGCGTCGGACAGCTGTATGCCCAGCTGGTGCAGGTTATTTTCGATATTGGCCTTGCCGCTGGTTTTGCCGAGTGCGTACAGGCGTTGACGTCCGAAGCGTTCCGGCATCAGATCGCTGAAATACAGTTTGTTCTTTTTATCACCGTCGGCATGGATGCCGGCCGTTTGGGTGAACACGTTGTCGCCCACCACTGGTTTGTTGGCCGGGATACGGATACCGGAGAAGGTTTCCACCAGTTTGCTGGCGCTGTAGAGTGATTTTTCGGACACGGCTGTTTTAACGCCGGGCAGAAAATCGTTGAGTACGGCGATAGCGCTGGCGAGGGGCGCGTTACCGGCCCTTTCGCCCATCCCGTTGATGGTGAGGTGGATGCCATGTGCGCCGGCTTTCACGCCTTCCAGCACATTGGCGGTGCCCAGGTCGTAGTCGTTATGGGCGTGGAAATCGAAATGCATCTGCGGGTACCGCTGCACGATCTCGCTGATATATTCCTGTACTTCGCCGGGGGTGAGCACGCCGAGGGTATCGGGCAGCATTACCCTTTTAACAGGCTGGTGTTGCAGGAAATCGAGGTATTGATATACGTAGTCGCGGGAGTGGCGCATGCCGTTGCTCCAGTCTTCGAGGTATACGTTGCAGTCCAGTCCTTTTTGACGGGCGAGGGCGATGACTTCGCCGACGTCTGCAAAGTGTTCCGCCGGTTTTTTCTTCAGCTGATGGGTGAGATGGTTGAGTGAACCTTTGGTGAGAAGGTTCATGACTTTGGCGCCGGCCTGCAACATCCATTGTACAGACACGTCGCCGTCAACGAAGGTGAGCACTTCCACTTTGTTGAGCAGGCCGTTCGTCTTTGCCCATTTGGTAATCGCTTTCACGGCCGCCAGTTCGCCGTCCGACACGCGGGCGGAGGCAATTTCAATCCTGTCTACTTTTACTTCTGTGAGCAGGACCTGAGCGATGGTCAGTTTTTCCGAGGGCGAAAAGGAGACGCCGCTGGTTTGTTCACCGTCGCGGAGGGTGGTGTCCATTATTTCAATGTGGCGCTGCGGTACTGGCATAAGGCTGAATAATTATCGTTAATACATACTCTTGGCGGCGAAGGTTTTGATATCTTCTTTCATGGCCTGCAGATAGTCGATGTCATCATAACCGTTGATCAGGTTGTGCTTTTTGTAGCTGTTGATGTCGAATGTCTCGCTTTCGCCGGTAGCGGAGATGGTGATGGTTTGTGCCGGGAGGTCTACCACCAGTTCGGAGGCAGGGTTGCTTTCGATGGCGGTGAATATTTTATGTAAGAACTCCGGGCTTACCTGTACGGGCAGGATACCGATGTTGAGTGAATTGTTTTTGAAGATGTCGGCGAAGAAGCTGGACACCACGCAACGGAAGCCGTAGTCGTAGATGGCCCAGGCAGCGTGTTCGCGGCTGGAGCCGCTACCGAAGTTTTTACCGCCGACCAGTATTTTACCGGAGTAGATCGGGTTGTTTAAAACGAAATCATTTTTCGGAGAGCCGTCGGCGTTATATCGCCAGTCGCGGAACAGGTTGTCGCCAAATCCTTTGCGTTCGGTCGCTTTCAGGAAGCGGGCCGGGATGATCTGGTCGGTGTCCACGTTTTCAATCGGCATCGGCACCGCCGAGCTTTTCAGTACCGTAAATTTATCGTAAGCCATGTTGTTGTTTGTGTTGTTAAAGGATGACAGAAAAGGGATCAGATCAGTTCACGCGGATCGGTTACCACGCCGGTTACGGCGGCGGCAGCGGCTACCAGCGGGCTGGCGAGCATGGTGCGGGAACCGGGGCCCTGGCGGCCTTCGAAGTTGCGGTTGCTGGTGCTGACCGCATATTTGCCGGCCGGAACTTTATCGTCGTTCATGGCGAGGCAGGCGGAACATCCGGGCTGGCGCAGCTCAAAGCCGGCGGCGGTGAGGATGTCGAGGATACCTTCTTCGCGGATCTGTTGCTCTACGATGTGTGAACCGGGAACGATCCAGGCGGTCACGCCATCTGCTTTTTTGCGTCCTTTTACGACAGAGGCGAAAGCGCGGAAGTCTTCGATGCGGCCGTTGGTACAGCTGCCGATGAATACATAGTCCACTTTTTTGCCGAGCATAGGTTCCTGTTCCTGGAAGCCCATGTATTGCAGTGATTTTTCGTAGCTGGCGGCGCTGCCTCCGGCTTCCTGTGCCACCGGGATGCGTTGGGTGATGCCCATGCCCATGCCGGGGTTGGTGCCGTAGGTGATCATCGGTTCAATGTCCGCGGCGTTGAAGGTGTATTCTTTGTCGAAGGTGGCGCCTTCTTCTGTTTTTAATGTTTTCCAATAGGCGACAGCGTTATCCCAGGCAGCTCCCTGCGGGGCTTTTTCGCGGCCTTTGATATAAGCGAAGGTGGTCTCGTCCGGAGCGATGATACCGCCGCGGGCGCCCATTTCGATGCTCATATTGCAGACGGTCATACGGCCTTCCATGCTCATTTGCTCAAATACTTCACCCGCATATTCCACGAAGTAACCAGTGGCTCCTGCGGCGGTGAGCTGGGAGATGATATAAAGCGTTACGTCTTTTGGTGTAATGCCTTTACCGGTGGTACCGGTAACGGTTATACGCATTTTCTTCGGTTTCTGCTGCATGATGCATTGGGAGGAGAGCACCATTTCCACTTCGGAGGTGCCGATGCCGAAAGCGATCGCGCCAAAAGCTCCGTGGGTGGAAGTGTGGGAGTCGCCACATACAATGGTCATGCCCGGCAGGGTGATACCGTTTTCCGGTCCCACCACGTGAACGATACCATTGCGGGGATTGCCCAGGCCCCAGTGGGAGATGCCATATTTAGCGGTATTGGACTCCAGTGCTTTCAGCTGGTTGGCGGAAAGCGGGTCCTGTACCGGCAGGTGCTGGTTGATAGTAGGCGTATTGTGATCGGCAGTAGCAAAGGTTTTTTCAGGGAACATCACGCTCAGGCCCCTGTTTTCCAGTCCCAGAAAGGCCACCGGGCTGGTTACTTCGTGAATGAAGTGACGGTCAATAAACAACACATCAGGACCGTCTTCGATTTTCCTGACCGCATGTGAATCCCATACTTTGTCAAATAAGGTAGCGGGTATTTTGCTCATTTTCATAATTTTAAAGGTAGGCGCTAAATTCTTAAAAAATATCCAGATATTTTTATGATTGTCATATTTTTTCTAAAAAGAAGTATAAATGAATGATTATTCTTTGGTGGATGACTGATTCCGTGTTAAATTAAATAATTGATTATCAATATGATATATAAATTCCCCTGCATGACAAAAGCAGTGAATGGGCGCTGTCGGGGTAAATATTATTGTCATGGAACTGTCATTGGAAACAAGGGTGCATGTTCTGTCTGGCAGGATAACGGTAGTAGCTATACGAATAAACCTGTTCAGGCTTATTTATGGGAAAACATGTCATTCAGCCTCAACACGGGGCTTTATTAAAGAAAACCAAATAACAAAATGTCGCCAGGGGTTTCAGCCCTGGGATTAAAAGGCATTTATAATATCTCCAGGTTCTTGGCTTTATACCCTTGTAATGCCTCGCTGCCTGCCGGCAGCTCAGTGATGAGATAATGTATATCCTGTAAATCGGCGATTTTCATTTTCATGGAACTGTTGAGCTTTTCGGATATAGCGAGGATGGCCACTTTATCGGCAGCTTTGATCATGGCTTTTTTGACCTGGATAGTTTCCCAGTCGGCGTCGGTGAGGCCGTTGACCGGATCGATGGCGTTGGTGCCGATGATGCACAGGTCTGCCTTGATATTGGACAGGTATTCAAACACTTCGCCACTGACGGTCATCTGGCTGTAGGCAGAGATCTGGCCGCCGATCACGATGGTTTTGATCATGGGCTTGTCCAGCAGTTCCACGGCTGATAAGACGTTGACGGTAATAAAGGTGGCCCGCAGGGTAGGAGGGATTTTTTTGATGAATTCGCGGATGGTGGTGCCGCCGCCGATGAGCACGATCATGTCATCCCGCAGCAGTTGCAGCGTTTTCTCGGCAATGACCAGTTTATTGTTCTGCGCATAGGTCTCCGACTCGTGGCCATAATGATAGGCAATGGACATGGCGCCTCCCTTGATCTTCACAACTTCCCCGTCGTCTGCCAACTCGTTCACATCCCGGCGGATGGTGTCTTCAGAAACATTGATCAGGCTTACCAGTTCGCTGTAGGTAATACGGGTATGGATGTTTACCTGCTGAATGATAAGCTGTTTCCTGGACTTCTTCGTGAGGGAAACCGGGGGTATCTGGTCCTGTGTGTTCATACTATCCATAGCATCTGATAAATTCAAAGGGTGATGATAGACAAAAAAACGGGCATATGCAAAAAACGCACCGCTCCTTTTTTGCATGGCCATAACATGGGTCTGGGACAAAAATAACAGAACCGGCAGAATTTTGCACTTTTGGAAGATAAATAATTTTTCTGCACTTTTTGTAATGATTTAAATATCTGGTTTTTAATTAATTGTATTGATATTGTTTTATTTCTATCAGTATTTTTTGCATAGTTGGCGCAAAATAATTGCAAATAATTTGCAGTTTTCGCAGGAATCCCTATTTTTATCCCTGTAATTTCCGCATTATTTGAAGAACTAACTATCAACCAAACCACATGATGAAGCATATCATAACCGTGGCCAACTTTCCGAAGATATTCCTGCCACTCCTGGGCCTGTTATTTTCTGTCTGTAGCTATGCCCAGTCCGACCTGGTATCCGGGACCGTCACCAGCGCAGGCGACGGACAAAAAATCATCGGCGCCTCCGTATCGCTCGTCGGCGCTAAAGGCATCGGCGCCCTGACCAGCGAAACCGGTCAGTTCTCTATTAAAATACCTTCCTCCGTTACCGGTGAAATCACCCTCGCCGTCACCTTCGTAGGGTACGACCGCAAAGAGGTAAAAGTATCCCGGGGACAGTCCAACATCAATATCCAGCTGACAACAAATACCAAAGCGCTGGGTGAACTGGTGGTAACGGCACTGGGTATCAAAAAAGAGAAAAAAGCACTGGCCTATGCTGTCACCGAAGTAAAAGGCAGCGAATTCACACAGGCCCGCGAAATCAACGTGGCAGACGCACTCACCGGTAAAATCGCCGGCGTGAACGCCTCAAGCCTCGCCAGCGGCCCCGGTGGCTCCAGCCGTGTCATCATCCGGGGCAACGGCTCCCTCAACGGCGACAACCAGCCGCTGTACGTGGTAAACGGCATGCCCATCGACAATACCACCCAAAGCACCATCACCAGCGGCGCTTCCAATGGGCTCAACTATGACCGCGGCGATGGTATCGCAGGCATCAACCCCGACGATATTGAATCCATTACCGTGCTCAAAGGCGGCCCGGCCGCAGCCCTCTACGGCGCCCGCGCCTCCAACGGCGTTATCCTTATCACCACCAAAAAAGGCGTGGCACAGAAAGGCATCGGCGTAGACTATAACACCACCTACACCCTGGAAACACCGTCGGTCATCCCTGACTGGCAATATGAGTACGGCTCCGGTCAGAAAGGACTGAAACCAGCTACCAAAGCGGATGCTATCGCGGCAGGCCGCCTCTCCTGGGGGCCGAAAATCGACGGCAGCAACGTGGTCCAGTTCGACGGGGTGGAACGCCCTTATGTGGCCCGGAAAAACAACATCAAAAACTTCTATAATACCGGCAACACGTTCACCAATACACTGGCGTTCTCCGGCGGCAACGAAAACACAAAATATCGTGTATCCCTGTCCGATATGAACAACCGCAGCCTGGTGCCCAGCCAGTCGCTCAACAAAAAAATCGGCTCGGTGAGCATTGCTTCCAACCTGGGCAAACGCCTCTCTATTGAGGCCTATGCGCAGTACAACGTGGAAAAGGCCAAAAACAGAAGCAGCGTCTCCGACGCGCCCGGCAACGTTAACTGGGGCACGTACATGATCGCCAACACCGTAGATATCCGCAACCTCAATCCGGGTTATGACGCCACCGATAAAGAAGTGGAATGGAACCCCTCCGGTTTCGCTTCCAACCCCTACTTTGTAGCTAACCGCTTTCGTAACAACGATGACCGCAAACGTTTTATCGGTAACGCCAGCATCAAATACAACCTGCTGGACAACCTCTTCGTGCGCGGTCGTGTAAGCCATGATTATCTGAACATCAACTACACCGGTATCGTGCCCACTGGTACGCTCTTCGCTCCGAAAGGCCTCTATCAGCAGTACAATACCATCGCCACTGAAACCAACGGTGAACTGACCATCAACTACCAGGGCAAACTGAGCCGCGATCTCGCCATCACCGCCATGGCAGGCGGCAACAGGCGCAAATCCATATCTGACGGAACAAATCTGAACGGTACAGATTTCTTCGCGCCCGGCTTCTATGACCCGTCCAACGTGGTAAGCCTTAACACCACCAACGTAAACCAGCGGCAAGCCACCAACTCCCTGTTCGGCTCGGTGGACCTGTCTTTCAAAGACCTGTTGTTCCTGACCGCCACCGGCCGCAATGACTGGTTCTCTACGCTGTCGCCACAAAACAACAACATCTTTTATCCTTCCGTAGGCGCCAGCTTCCTGCTGTCTGAAGCAGTGAAAATGCCTTCCTGGATCAACTACGCCAAAGTACGTACGTCATGGGCACAGGTAGGCGGTGCTACGCCACAACCTTACATCCTGCGGCAGACTTACTCCGTGCTTTCCGGTGGCGGCCACCTCGGCCAACCGCTGCAAACGCCTACCCAGACTACCTCCCAGGGTAGCGGTTCCGGTCTGCTGCAAGCACCCAACCCCAACCTGAAGCCGCTGCTCTCAACTACTTTCGAAGCCGGTATCGAAGCGCGTATGCTCAACAACCGCTTGTCTGCAGACATTACGGTGTATAGCCGCAAAACCACCAACGATATCATGCAGGCGGCCATCTCCCCGGCGTCAGGGTATAACTTCGCTATCCTCAACGTAGGCGAAATGAGCAACAAAGGCGTGGAAGTATTGCTGACCGGCGTACCGGTCAAACAGAAGAATTTCTCCTGGGACATCAGCTACAACATGGCCTATAATAAAAACGAAGTGCTGAAACTGACTGAAGGCATCAACAGCCTCCAGCTGGACGTAAGCGTTAACAGTTACGCCTATATTTTTGCGGAAATCGGCAAAGCCTACAGCACCATCAAAGGCTTTAAAGTACTGAAAGACGCCAGCGGCAATACCGTATACGACAAAGCCACCGGCTATGAAATGCGTACCGGTCTGACTGACCTCGGCACCGGCGTGTCTCCCTTCTCTGCTGGTATCACCAACAACTTTACCTACAAACGTTTTAACCTGAGCTTCCTGATCGACGGTAAATTCGGCGGACATGTATATTCCGCTACCAACCTGTATGCTACCCGCTTCGGCCTGAACAAGATCACCCTGCCAGGCAGGGAAGACGGTCTTACCGTTACCGGCGTAGACCAGGACGGCAAACCGTTTACCAAAACATTTACCTACGCTACCGGTCTGCAGGCGTACTACGACAACTACAAAAACCTCTCTGAGAAATTTGTATACGACGCCAGCTTCATCAAACTGCGTCAGGTGGTGCTCAGCTACAACATCCCGACGAAAGTGTTTGCCTTTGCCAAACTGCAGGGCGCTACCGTTTCTTTCGTAGCAAGGAACCTGTTTATCCTGTATAAGAATGCGCCCAATATTGATCCGGAATCAACCTTCAGCAACTCCAATGCGCAAGGCTTTGAAATGTTCGGGGTACCCCGTACCCGGAGCTATGGCGTAAACCTCCAGGTAAAACTTTAGTTCATTCTTAAAATTGATCAGCTCATGCAACGTATTGCCAGATATAAATTCATTTTGCTCTTAGGAGCGGTACTGGGGTTAGCTTCCTGTGACAAAGACTTTGAAGCGCTCAACGTAAACCCGAATGCTTCCGAAAAACCAAATATTGATTTGCTGTTCACGCAAAGTCTGCTGAAAGGTAACCTGCCATTGGACCGTGCTTATTTCTTCACCTCGTACCTGCATAGCGGCACCTATATCCAGCACTATGCCATCGCCAAGGAGATGGCCGGGTCCGGCGCCGGTGACAAATACGCCGTCAATGATTTCTACCAGAGCTTTTACTACCGGAACATCTATACGAATACGATGACCACGCTGGCCGAGATCATCGAAGCAGCGCAGGCGCCGGAGAATGTGAACAAGCTCGCGGTGGCCCGTCTCTGGAAAGTATTGCTCATGCAGCGTATCACTGATCTTTATGGTGATGTGCCTTACAGCGAGGCTACCCGCGGTAAATCCAATCTCTTCCAGCCTAAATACGATGCGCAGGAAGATATCTATGCCGCGCTGCTGAAAGAAACGGAAGACGCTATTAAATCATTCGATGCTTCCAAAGCCACCTTTGGCAATGCGGACCTGATCTATAAAGGCAACATCGCCCAGTGGAAAAAATTCGGCTACTCCCTGATGCTGCGGCTGGCCATGCGCACCACCCGCGCTACCAGCACCAAAGTGATCGCCAAAGACTGGGCACAGAAAGCAGTGGCCGGCGGCGTGATCACCGATGCGGCAGACAATGCAGTGGTAAGATATTCCAACGGTCCGCAGACTTATAACAACAATCCCATTGCTTTTGAACTGGTAAACCAGGACTATGTGCCTTCTTCCAAAGGCGCCAGCAACCAGGAATGGGGCAAGTTCAGCAAAACATTTATCGATTTCCTGAAAAACCATAATGATCCGCGGCTGGGCGTAGTATCTGTGGTATGGACCAATGGCAACCCGGATACTACCGCCGCTTTACAAAAAGGCATGGCCAACGGTACCGATGTGAAACCGGCCAACCCCGCTTCTTATTCAGAACCCAATCCGGCAACTATCCTCAACTATGCTTCACCGCTGCTGGTGATGACCAATGCGGAGATGAACCTGCTACTCAGTGAAGTAGCGCTGCGTGGCTGGAGCTCCGGTGATAAAGCACAGCTGTATGCCAACGGTGTGACCGCTGCCCTGCGCAACTGGAGCCTGTTTGGCGCTGCGGGCACCATCGCGCCGGAACGTATCAGTCAATATGTGACAGATAACGCCCTGAATACCGGCGGCTCCTTTGATGCGCAGATGGAACAGATCCATACCCAGTTCTGGGTAGCGCTGCTGCTCGACGAGCAGGAGGCTTACGCCAACTGGCGTCGTACCGGTTACCCGGTACTGGTGCCGGTGAACTACACCGGTAATGTAACAGGCGGCACTATCCCGCGCAGGCTGCCTTATTCGCAGACAGAACAGGGTATCAACGGGCCCAACTACAACGAAGCCGTAAAGAGACAAGGACCAGATTTATTAACAACCAGAATATGGTGGGACAAATAATCATGACAAGAGTATTCCTGTTTTCTGTACTCATAACGGTTCATACATGCCTCCTCGCACAAGGAAAAAGGGTTGCCGCTCCGGCAGCCCTGATTCCTTTACCGGTGGCTGCCTCCTGGACAGCTGACAGCGCTTTTATTACCGCCCGCGCGGCAATAAAGGCCATGCCCGGCCTGGAGCAGGACGCAGCGTTGCTGCAATCGTATATGCAGGCCGTTAGTGACCGCCCGGTAAAAGGACGTACAGCCGCTGCCGTTAGCCTGTCCATCGATTCACTGGCGGTAAAACAGCCGGAAGGATACCTGTTGCACGTAACGCCGCAGCAGGTGACGCTGACGGCACATGATGCAGCGGGTATCGGTCATGGTATCGCTACGCTGCGGCAGCTGTGGAAACCGGCAGCCGGCGGCGGACTGGTATTGCCGGGAGCGATGATCACGGACTATCCCCGCTTTGGGTACCGTGGCATGCACCTGGACGTGAGCCGGCATTTCTTTTCGATAGACTATGTCAAAAATTTCATTGATCAGCTGGCGTTGTATAAGTTCAACAATTTCCACTGGCATCTGACGGACGACCAGGGATGGCGCATTGAGATCAAAAAATATCCCCGCCTGCAGGAAGTGGCGGCCTGGCGCGATCAGACCATGATCGGGCATAAGAAAGAGCTGCCGCATCGTTTCGACGGTAAAAAATACGGCGGCTACTACACGCAGGAGCAGGTGAAGGAAGTAGTGGCCTATGCCGCCGCCCGGCACATTAATGTAATTCCGGAAATTGAGATGCCCGGCCATGCGCTGGCCGCCATGGCGGCTTATCCGTCGCTGGGCTGCACCGGCGGCCCTTATAAAACCGCTCAATTCTGGGGCATCTTCGATGATGTGTTCTGTGCGGGTAAGGACAGCACCTTCCTCTTTTTACAGGACGTGCTGGATGAAGTGATCGCCCTGTTCCCTTCTTCGTATATTCATATCGGTGGTGACGAATGCCCGAAGGTGAGATGGAAGCAGTGTGCTGCCTGTCAGCAACGCATGAAGGCGGAACACCTGGCTGATGAAGACGCCTTGCAGAGTTATTTCATCCGCCGTATCAGCGATTATGTGAACAGCAAAGGGCGCCGTATCATCGGCTGGGACGAGATCCTGGAAGGAGGGCTGGCGCCGGGCGCCACGGTGATGAGCTGGCGCGGCGTGGAAGGTGCGGTGATGGCCGCCAGGCAACAACAGCAGGTGATCATGACACCGGAAGATGAATTGTATTTTGACCACTACCAGTCATTGTACCCTGAGGAGCAGACCGCGGCGGCTGGTTATACGCCACTGGAAGCGGTGTATGGTTATGAGCCACTGGTGGCTGCCGGTGATACGGCGTTGCTGCCTTATATCGCAGGCATTCAGGGCGGCATCTGGAGTGAATATCTGTCTACGGAAACCAAGGCCAACTATATGATCTATCCCCGGTTGCAGGCGACGGCCGAAAGGGCCTGGTCGCCAGCAACCGTGAGGGATTACAACCAGTTCACACAAAGGCTCGCTGCGTTGACGGGTGACCGTTATACCACCTATAAAGAGATCAACTACCGGTTGGACAGCCTGGCCCCTGGCAGTCTGTACGTGAGCCTGCACGCACATCAGCCGGGCGCGGTGGTCCGTTATACAACAGATGGGAGTGTGCCCGTTGCCGGTAGTCCGGCGTATAAGGGCCCTGTTCATATTAGCCGCAGTGCCGTGTTGCAGGCGCAATTGTTTGTGCAGGGCAAACCGGTAGGGCGGTTGTTCCGTCAATCGTTTGAAATCTGCAAAGCTACCGGCGCGCAGGTAACATGGCAGCAACCGCCCAATACCAAATATACCGCTGCGCCTTCATTGCTGGTAAACGGTATCGCCGGCACGCACCGCTTCAATGACGGGCAGTGGCTGGGCTTCTCGGCCCGGGACCTGCAGGCGACCATAGACCTGGGCAACGTACAGGAAATAAAGCTGGTGGGCGCCAATGTGCTCAACTATCACTGGCAGAAAATGTGGGCGCCTGTGTCGCTGGTGTTTGAAGCATCTTCAGACGGTAAAAGCTTTGAGCGTATAGCCGTGGCTGATAGTTTCCCGGTAAATGGCATTAATGCCGTACGGTTGACCGTAAAACCGGTACAGGCGCGGTATATTAAAGTGACTGCCGTCAACAGGGGCGTGGTCCCTGCCGGCGAATATGGCGCCGGAGGCAGGGCTATGTTGCTGGCAGACGAAATTATTGTTAACTGATGCTGTGCGTATTGATTCCACGTTAGCATTACATTTTATACGGCATGGCATTTTTGATCGTTGTTTTATGCATCCTGTTGCTGATGGTACTGGTAACACTGGCCAAATGCAACGTCTTTGTGGCTTTTCTGATTGTGTCCGCGCTGGCGGGCTGGTGGCTGGGCATGCCGTTACAGTCCATTACCGGCGCCATGCAGAAAGGCATCGGTGACACGATGGGCGGGTTATTGATCATTATCATCCTGGGGGCCATGTTGGGCAAGCTGGTGGCGGAGAGCGGTGCGGCGCGGCAGATCGCGCAGACGCTGATCCGTTTATTCGGTACGCGTTACATACAGTGGGCATTGCTGGTGGCTGGCTTTATTATCGGCATCCCGTTGTATTACGGTGTGGGCTTCGTGTTGCTCGTTCCCTTGATATTTTCTGTGGTCTACCAATACAAGCTGCCGGCGGTATATATCGGGTTACCCACGCTGGCGGCTTTGTCTGTCACCCATGGCTTTTTACCGCCGCATCCCTCGCCGGTGGCGCTGGTGACACAGTTTCACGCCAATATGGGACTGACGCTGATATACGGCCTGATAGTGGCTGTGCCGGCCATCGTAGTGGCGGGACCGTTATTTGCCCGTTATCTGAAAAAAATACCGGCGTCGCCATCTCCTCTTTTTCAGTCGCAGGAAAATCAGGCGCAGGTTTTGCCTGGAGCAGTGAACAGTTTTTTAACGGCCTTGTTGCCGGTATTATTGCTAGTTATCACCACCGGGGTGTTGCATACCACCCCGGTGAATTCGCGGCTGCATGGTTTTCTCTCTTTTGCCGGCGATGCATCGGTAGTGATGCTGTGTTGTTTGCTGATCGCCACTTTTTCGCTGGGCATCGCGCAGCGGAAGTCGCTGAAAGATATCATGAACATATACGCAGAATCGGTGAAAGACATTGCCATGGTAATGTTGATCATAGCAGGGTCGGGCGCGTTGAAGGAAGTGCTGGCCGGTAGCGGCGTGAGTGCACAGATAGCCGGGGCCATGAGTTCCTGGCATATCCCGGTGTTGGTGCTGGGCTGGCTGATGGCCGCCGTTATCCGCGCCAGCATTGGTTCCGCTACGGTGGCCGGGCTCACGGCCGCAGGTATGATGGCGCCGTTTATTGTCACGGGGCAGGTAGATCCTAACCTGATGGTACTGTCGATAGGAGCGGGCAGCCTGATGTTCTCACATGTCAACGATGCCGGCTTCTGGATGTTCAAAGAGTACTTTAACATCAGCATAAAAGACACTTTCCTGTCGTGGTCCGTGATGGAAACTATTGTGGGCGTCATGGGCCTGCTGGGGGTACTGGCGCTCAACGCGCTGATTGGTCATTAAAGCATTTATTAAACCAGAATATATGGAAAACAAAGCAGCAGAAAAATTAAAAGCATTAGGCCTGGAATTACCACCGGCGCCAACGCCACTGGGCGTGTACAAACCTTTCCTGATTGACGGGAAGTATCTTTATCTGTCTGGCCACGGACCGGTGCAGCAGGACAAGTCGCTGATCATTGGCAGGATAGGCAGTGAGATGGACATGGAACAGGGTAAACTGGCTGCACGGCAGGTGGGCCTGACGATGTTGTCTACCATCAACACACATGTAGGTTTGGAGAAAGTGAAAAGGGTGATCAAAGTGTTGGGCATGGTCAACTGTACACCGGAGTTTGAACGGCATCCTTATATCATCAATGGTTGCAGCGAACTGTTTGCCGCCATCTGGGGCGAAGAAAACGGTATCGGCGTACGCAGCGCCGTGGGCTTCGGTTCCCTGCCCGACAATATCCCGGTAGAGATAGAAGCCTTGTTTGAATTGTATTAAGATGGCTGCAGCAGATGCCGGGGAAAATATTATCTTTCCCTTAAAATTTGGATCATGCAAAAGCGGGATGGAACAACAGCAGTCAGGCTGGCGGCTTTCGGTGAATTTCTGCTGAGGCTTCACAGCAACAGCGGTAAACGTTTCGGTCAGTCAGACGGATATATTCCTTTTTACGCCGGCGCGGAGGCCAACGTATGCGTACTGTTGTCCCGCCTGGGCATATCCACGGAGTATATCACCCGGGTGCCGGACAACGATCTGGCCGCAACAGGACTGCAACAGCTGCGTGGCCATGGCGTAGGCACCGGAAGGGTTGTCTGTGGCGGCGACAGGCTGGGGTTGTATTTTACCGAATCCGGTAACGGCATACGCCCCGGGCGTGTGATCTATGACCGTGCCGGTTCCTCTTTCGCCACTTTGCAGCCGGGGGATATCGCCTGGTCATCTGTACTGGCAGACATCGATGTGTTTCACTGGTCCGGCGTGGCTGCCGCATTGTCCGCCAGCAGCGCCGCTGTTTGCGCGGAAGCGCTGGAAGCAGCAAGTGCAGCAGGTCTTACCATCTCGTCAGATTTTAACTACCGTGCCACGCTCTGGAAATACGGGCAGCACCCTTCTGCTGTGATGCCTGCCTTATTGCAACACAGCGATATGACCGTGGCCGATCTGGACGCAGTGAACGTATATTACAATATTGAAACAGATAAACAGCTCCCGCCGGAGAAAAGATTTGAACAGTGCTATGATCAGTTGCGCCGGCATATGCCGAAGCTGAAAACACTGGCCATGAGTTTCCGGAAAGTACAGGGCAATCAGCTGGTGTATTTCGGGGCGCTCGCACAGGGCGACCAGTATTATTTTTCAGAAGGATTTACTGTTCCGCAGGTCACCGACCAGATAGGCGCCGGCGATGCTTTTACCGCAGGTGTTTTGTTTGGCGTCATCAACCAGTACCCGCCACAGCGTATCATCGATTTCGCTGTAGCCTGTGGCACGCTCAAACAGAGCATCCACGGCGACTGGGCACTGGTGAATGAACGGGAAGTGACCGACCTGATGGCCAACGGCCCTTCGGGAAGGATAGTACGATAACTACTTTTATTATGTTTACGATTGATGCACACCTCGACCTCAGTATGAACGCCCTGGAATGGAACAGGGACCTGCGGCAGCCGGTAATGGCCATCCGCAGCCGGGAGGCAGGTCTACAGGATAAACCGGACAGGGCTAAAGGCGTAGTGGCTTTTCCCGAGCTTCGTAAAGGAAATATCGGTCTCGTAGTGGCCACGCAGATAGGACGTTATGTGGCGCCTGACAATCCTTTGCCGGGCTGGCATTCGCCTGAGCAGGCATGGGCACAGACACAGGGGCAGCTGGCATGGTACAAGGCCATGGAAGATGCCGGTGAAATGGTAATGATCAAAGACCTGCCTGCATTGGAACAGCATATCGCCCTGTGGAACGATGGCACGCCCAATGACAACAAACCCATTGGATATATCCTGAGCCTCGAAGGAGCCGATTCACTGGTAACGTTGGACCACCTGCACAGGGCTTATCAAAACGGCCTCCGTGCCGTAGGGCCCGCCCACTACGGACCCGGACGTTATGCCAACGGTACCGACGCTACCGGCCATCTGAATGAACAGGGACGCCAGCTGGTCCGGGAGATGGAAAAGCTGAACATGATACTCGACGCCACCCACCTGTGCGACGACGCTTTCTGGGATGCCATGGACATCTTCAACGGCGCGGTATGGGCCAGCCATAACAACTGCCGCGCACTGGTAGACCACAACCGCCAGTTCAGCGATGATATGATCAAAACACTGGTGCAGAAAGGCGCTGTCATAGGAGGCGCACTCGATGCCTGGATGATGGTACCGGGATGGGTACGGGCACAGTCTACCCCTGAAGGCATGCACTGCAATCTCGAAAAACTTATTGATCACATGGACCATATCTGCCAGATTGCCGGCAACTCCCTGCATGTAGGTATCGGTACAGACCTGGACGGCGCTTTCGGAAAAGAGCAATGCCCTTATGATCTGGAAACGATCGCAGACCTGCAGAAGTTACCGGATATGTTGTCCGGAAGAGGCTATAAGGCCGCAGATATTGAAAACATCATGCACGGGAACTGGTTACGGTTCCTCCGTCATGCCTGGAAATAACGCACGCGGATTAAAAAAATTACAAAAGCGCGAAGCCATACAGCTTCGCGCTTTTGCGTTTATTATTTTGTTAGCAGGCGAAGCGGGGCCTTCGTCCCCGTGAGTTTCAGAACGTTGGCCTGTTTGCTGGTCATCCATGCCGGAAGCGGAGCGCCCTTCAGGTAATAGCTGAAAAACTCCAGCATGCGTGTGTTATAATCCAGCGCAGGCTTGTCGAAGATACTATGGCCCTGTCCTTCATATTGCAGGAAATAAACCACCTTGCCCATGCGCCTCATACCGGTGAAAAACTCAATTCCCTGCCCTACGGGCACATCACCATCGTCCATATTATGCATGAGTAGTAAAGGCGTTTGTATTTTATCGATGTTGAACACGGGAGAGTTCTCCAGGTACAGGTCCGGCCTGTCCCACAGTGAAGCGCCGATACGGTCGCGATATAACTCGTACTGGCCCTGTCTGGAATATCCGGAGCCGATGATAGAGCCGTATGCGCTGACGAAATTAGTAAAGCCGGCGGCTGAACAGGCGGCCGCGAAACGGCCGGTATGCGTGATGATGTAGTTGGTCTGGAAGCCGCCGAAGCTGTGCCCCTGAAGGCCCATCCTGCTGGAGTCCACATAGGGCAGCTGTACCAGCCTGTCAGCAGCGCCCATCACCGTATTCAGGGAACTGCGGCCCGGATACCCTATTTCAAAATGTACATCGGGCGTAAAAACGAGGAAGCCGTTGCTGACGAAATAGGGAATGTTCATTGGCCCCATACTGGGTTCCGGCCGTATATAAAGGTGCAGGCACTCACTGATCTTCTCATAATAGTAAAAGATAACAGGATATTTTTTTTGTGGGTCGAAGTTCTCCGGTTTATACAGGATGCCCTGTGCCGCTTTCCCGTCGCGGGTTTTAAAGTTTACCAGTTCGGTCGTCAGCCAGTTGACCTGCCGTTCAGGGTGAACGTCGCTGATCGCATCAAAATGAACAAAGTCTCTCGTAACATAAATATTGGGCGCGCTGGAGGCATCCATTTTCTGCACCAGGTATACGGCTGCATTTTTTGCTTTGACGGGGGCGGCGCGCATAAAATATTTGCTTTCTTCCGGGCCTGTGATCAAAGCCGGTTCCATGCTGAGTTTGCGAAGTTTTCCGTTGGTGATTTCATAGAAACCGTCTTCTTTGGTGGCGCGGTTGAAAGCGGTCAGTAAAATGGATTTGCCGGTATGTTCGTTAGCCGGAAAGGCAAAACGGAATACGATGTTATTAGTTTTTCCATAACCACCTGTTATGTTAACAGGTGCTGATTTGCCGGTGAGGTCAATCTGGTAAATATCATATTGGTCACACAGGTATAGTATTGTTTCGTCCTTATTGAAACCGCCAAGCGGGAGATTGAGATAAGGTGCAAAAGGGATGTCGTCATTATCGTAGGTGGTCCAGTTGGCGGATATGCCGGCGGTGATGTTCTTACGTTCGCTGGTGGCAATATTGTAGCTGAAATAGTTTTGCTGCTCAGCATCGAAATAGATGATCCACCTGCCTTGCGGCGAGAGGGTGTACGAAGCGCTGTTGCGGTCACCGGCGGTGGTGATCATTTTTCTGGAGCCATCGGTCAGGTTGACCAGCGTCCGGGACGACAAGGCTGCTTCATTCCAGTTCCATTCTCCTTTGTGGGCAAGTGTTTTATCGAGTAGCTGATAGTTGTTGTGTGGATTGTAGGAGCCGGGATAATAGGCTGCCATGTAGAAGGTAGATTCGTCATTGTCCTGTGTCTGAAGGATGGTATTATTATGGAGATACCAAATTGCCTGGCAGCGGAGCGGTTCATTGTTGTCATGGAGCTTGGTGTCGAGGAAGGTGCGCAGGTGCAGTTTCGCAGGATTAGGCGTATCAGGCGCAGGTTTGGGGGCGGTCAGCGTACAGAAGATAAAAGAGCCGTCACTGCTAAACCTGTCGAAGTTGCTGAATGTCAGCCGGTCGTTGATCTGCATGCGCGGAGTGGCCATAATGGCTTTTCCTGTCTGATCGCGGTGGTAATACCAGCAGGAGGGCGCCTGTTCTTTGTTGACCGTCATAAAAACACACTGCGTTCCTTTTTCATCCGTGATAATGTTGACGGGTTCTTTTCCCGTATAAATTTCCCGGGTGTTATGATCGGAGAGGTCTACCGTCCGGATAGTATAGGTGTTGGTGTCTGCCTTACTTTTAAGAAAAAGGAGGTGTCCGTTGCCACTGGTAGCATAGTCTGTAACCTGATCGTAGTGGTAAGCCTTGCCGGATGTCAGGTTACGGACTTCGAGGTGGTTATCTGTTTTTTGAATGGCCAGCCATCCGGTGTCTGTTTGTTGAAACAGGGAGAATTTTTTTACCGATGCTATCTTTTCTTCTTTTGAAGTGCCCAATGTTACTAACAGGAGGTGGTTGTCCGTCAGTTTTGTGACCGCCAGTTTGCTGTCGGCCGTAAAGGCAACAGGCTGAAATGCCAGCAGCTCTTTTTTCCAGGAATGATCGATGGCCTGTATGACCTGTGTGGCTTGTCCGGGCGGTTGGTTGTAGATATAAAAAGACGCGTACCGTCCGTTGTCGCTGATTTTGGGATTGAGGGCCAGGTTCCAGGTGGTGAAGTCTGTGTCGTTGAGCGGGCGCTTTTGCGCGTGGGTACTGACGGAAAACAGGAGTACAAAGAAGGCAAGGTATCGTTTCATGGGTTGGAACAGGTTTGAGGGAAAAGCTGTTACAATGATAGGTATTTCGTTATCATCTTATTTTATAAACTGGCAACCGAAACCGCTGAAACCATGAAGGGTTACAAGGAAATTATCCGGGCGGAAAAGAGGGGCATCAGGGGGTGGCTGGTTGTCATGATAACTATATGGTAGGGGAGAAGGTGCGTCCGGAAGCAGGTTGATCAGTTCCATCCTCTCAAATCCAAAGAATCCGGGTTAAAATTTGTTTTTCTTGATAAATTATTTATCTTCAAAAGGTCAAAATCTCAAAATAGCCGCTTTCCGATATGTCTATGTTCAACTTATATAAATCAGGATCTGAATCTGCCAATTCCCATCACCCTTAAGTCTATACGCTGAAAATCCGCCCCATGGCGTTACTGCTTGGTTAAAGACAGGGGAGGGCCTTATGAAATTAATCAGATATGAAAAAGAAAACAATTGACCTGGCGAAAAAACTGACCCTCGCCAAAGCAACGGTAGCCTCCCTGACGGTAAAACAGCAGGTAGGATTAAAAGGTGGCCGTCTTTCCACCAATTGCGACACCTATGATCCGCAATGGACCTGCGAGTCCCATCCTCGTCCAACGAATGTTTGCATGTAGTGATGGCTGTTAACCCGGCATCAACGATGGTAAACCCGATTTAACCCGTAAAACCCTGTTATGAGAAAAAGAAAAATTGCCCTCGGCAAGAAATTGTCCCTGAACAAAGCTGCCATTTCCACGCTGACCGTACAACAGCAGGCTGTTGTAGGTGGCGGGCCTTTTACTGTGATGCCCCGCTGCATCGAGACAGTAGTCCAAACCTGTATCACGTATATGCCTGGGCAGGACCAATGCTACATCTGCCCTGAAGCTTAATTTTTAACCCGGAAAATACCCCTCCACAGAGGGGTATGACCTCCCTCAAATCAAACTGCATATGAAAAAGAAAAAAGTCACACTCAGTAAAAAACTGCAACTAAAAAAAGATTCAGTAGTAGAACTTACCGTAACCCAACAAGCAGGCGTAGCTGGCGGAGCGCCGTTGACCCGGACCACCCGTTGTTGCCAGGCCACCACTGTTTCTTTCTGCGAGCTTTGCTGATTTCTGCTGTTTTCTGATACGGTAACCAAAATTCAATATCCGTTGTATGAAAAAGAAAAAAGCTGATCTCCGTAAAAAACTTTCGCTGAATAAAGCGGTAGTGGGGGCGTTGGCCGCGCCGCAGACAGCACTGTCACAGGTGTATTCCTGTGTTACCTGCTGGACCGTCTGCTGCCTCACAGAGCCCGAAACATACTGCGTTGGCGAATGCAGAGTACCCTGATTTTTTAACCCTCCTGTAATCTTGATCTTATGAAAAAGAAAACACTGACGCTCAGCAAAAAGCTGTCACTGAAAAAAGAAGCGGTTGCATCGTTAAACCCGCAACAGCAAGCCAAAATCGCCGGTGGTATGCCCAGAACGATGTTCAGCGTTTGCTGTGTGGACACCAATGAGGCTACTTGTCCTGATGACTGCGTAGTATACACCACCCGTGGGTGCGGACGCGCTTGATTTTTTATTTGAAATCCTTATCAATAAACTATCACAATTATGAAAAAGAAACTGGCACTCAGTAAAAAGCTGTCACTGAAAAAAGACGCCGTTGCAACCTTGAATGTGCAACAGCAAACCAAAATCGCCGGTGGTGTTCCATTGACCTGGTGGAGCGCCTGCTGTGAAAACACCCGTGAGGTAACCTGTCCTGAAGGCTGCGTCCGGACTTCTCAACCAACTGCATAAATTTTCCCAAAACCCGGACATACTATCGGCCGTAACCGCGGACGGCTAAGACCTGTGTCCACCTAAAACCCACACGATCATGAAAAAGAAAACACTTCGACTGAGCAAAAAACTGCTCCTCAAAAAAGACACCGTTGTAACACTGAACCAACAAGAACAGGCAAAACTCGCTGGTGGAGCCCCCATCACCTGGTGGAGCGCATGTTGCGTGGAAACTGATGAAGTGACCTGCCCTGCCGGTTGTGTAAGAACAACCAGATAATCTCCTCACAGCCGAACATCCGCCCCATGGCTACAGACAGGGGAGGGCTTATTTTTCTGTTCACCCATATGAAAAAGAAAAAAATCGATCTCAGCAGAAAACTGCTACTGAACAAAGAAACTGTCGCATCATTGAACGAATCCCAGCAGCAGCATCTGGTGGGAGGCGCCGTTACGCGCGATATCGTTTGCACTGAAGATACACGTGCTATCTCCAGTTGCAGAGCTACGCGTCCGTCGCCTAACTCACCCTGCTGCCAGATACCCTGATGGTAAAAGGGTATCGGTCACCGGATGACCAGGGAGAAACTCCTGCATGAGCACACCCCCTGTCTCCGTTCTTTTCCCAACAGGGAAAGCCCGTCTTTCCCTGTTGTACACCATTAAATCTATGCTGCCAAATGAATAATACCGCCACTCAGTTAAGATACATCTATCATGACCTCATTCCCATGTTACGGGAACGTAAATACGGAGCCGACTATAACACCAGCCTGTTCAAAGGACCCTGGGGCGCCCTGTTGTTCATGTTTTATTACGAGCAGTATGCCGACGACCAGGCGGACAACGCCACCGCACTGCTGGAGGAAATATATGCTGAATACGCACCGGAAAAAGGAGACAATTACTCCTTCTGCAACGGCCATACCGGCCCTTTCTGGCTGCTGGAACACCTTACCCGCCACGAATTCCTGGACCTCGATATCAATGAACTGGCCTCCGATTTCGTGACAGCCACTATCCTGCAAAGTAAATTCCACCTCGAACACCAAAACTATGACTTTCTACATGGCAGCTCCGGTATGTGCAACTTCCTCATCAGGTTCGCCGGCCGCCCCGATGTGGCCGAACACCTCGAATATTTTGTACAAACCCTCTGGAACAACAGCGTCATGACCGACAAAGGCCGCAGCCTGCCTTTCTTCTATACGCACGATAAACCCGAAGGCATCTTCTGTAACTCCTTCAGCCTCGCCCACGGCTCCTGCTCCCTGCTGATTATTGTAGCAAAAATATACGAGGCCGGTATCGCACAGGAACTGTGCCACCGCCTTATCTCAGAAAGTATTCCGTTTATCATGGAACATAAAAATACTTTTACCGATGACTCCCTTCATGCCCTGTACCCGGCCATCCTGGATGGCAAGTCAACCCAAAGCCGCCTATCCTGGTGCTACGGCGATCTGAACGTGGCCATGATGCTGTGGTATTGTGGTAAACTGTTCAACGAGCAACTGTGGAAAGAGGAAGCACTGCATATCATGCGTTACAATATGCGCCGCGATACCGACGAAGCCGCCGGTATCATGGACAACTGCCTGTGCCACGGCTCCGGCGGTATCGCCGCTTTCTACCGCAGATTCTGGTTTGAAACACAGGACGAAGCCTTCCTGCAATGTGCCAATCACTGGCAGGAGAAAGCGGTCGAAAAAATCACTTTCCCGGAAGACCATAGTAAACACGGGATTAAAATGTGGCTGGGAAAAGACAAACAGTGGGAATACGTATGGGACCTGCTGGACGGCAGCAGCGGCGTAGGACTGTCTATGCTGTCACAGCTGCACTCACAGCCGCTGCCATGGGACGAGTGTTTTCTGCTCTCCTGAAAATTATTGTAAACATCTGCAAAAGGAACGACTATGGCCTTATCACATACAGGATTTTTCCTATTAAGAAGCCCGCTATACCCGGTGAACAGGTATCGTGACGTGTTGGAAGACAGCCTCCAGGAGCTGGCAGACAAGAACCCGCTGTTCCTGTACGCCCTTTGCATCGCCTCTGGCGACCTGCTCAAAGAGCTGGAGAGATTCCTCAGTGATCCGGCGTCCTTCAACAAGAAGAAGACCGACAAGCTGCGTAAATCGCTGTATAAATACTGGGTGCGCGCCTGCTCCCGCAGCACGCCCTATGGACTCTTCGCCGGTTGCACCACCGGCACCATCGGCGCTGATACCCAACTGCTGCTCAATGATATGAAAGACGCCTATCAATACGTGCGCCTCGATATGGACTACTATACCCGTATCTGTAATCATATCAGCCAGCAGCCGGACATCAGCATGGCATTACGCTATTATCCCAATAACAGCATCTATAAAACCGGTGATAAATACCGCTACGCGGAATATACCATCAACAACAACAGGCGCAAATACCTGCTCACCGCAGTGGAAGATTCGGTGTTTATGACCGCTATCATCCGGGAAGCCGCCGCCGGCCTGACGATCGCACAGATCGTACAGGTGATACACGAGCAAGACCCCTCCGTGACGGAAGAAGAAGCCACCGGCTTCGTCCGTGAACTGATAGAATCACAATTGCTCATCGCAGACACCGAGCCACGAATTACAGGTGAAGACAACCTGCAATCCCTCACAGACCGCCTTTTATCCATCCCCGAGGCCAGTACCTTCCGCGACGCGCTGCTTGCCCTGCAACAGCTGTTCCGGCAGCAGGACTTTGAACGCTCCCGCCTGGCCGCCATCCATCAACAGTGTGAAACCGCCTTCCCCGTCAGCATCCCCAAAGACCTGCTGCAAATAGACCTGTTCAAGACCGCACAACAATGCCAGTTGAGCGAAACGCTGGTCAACGATATCCTGTCACAGGTACATAGCCTGATGGCGCTCTGCCTCGGCTATTCCAAAGGACAATCGGAAATGTCGTCTTTCATGACACGTTTCATGGAACGCTATGAATCACAGGAAGTGCCGCTCAACCTGGTACTGGACGGTGAAACAGGCATCGGCTACGGCGCCGCTATCGAAAACACCGTGCACGCCCCCTTTGTGGAAGATGTGGCCGGCGCGCCTGCCAGCGAAAACCAGACCGTGAACTGGTCGCCGCTGCAACAACTCGGCCTCGACAAATACGAACAGTTTTTACAACAGGACCTCTCGGAAGTGGCCATCACCGACGAAGACCTGCAAAAACTCGGCGATCCCGAAACGGTGAATATGGCCCGCAGCTGCTACCTCTTCGGCAGCCTGCTGGGACCTTCCGCCGAAGCGGCCGATAAAGGCGACTACCGCTTTGCCCTCAACTCCATGGGCGGTCCGTCTGCTGCCAACCTGCTCGGCCGCTTCTGCAACGGCGACGAAGTGCTGACAGAAAAAGTGAAAGCCATCCTCGATGAAGAAGCCGCCGCTTACCCCGACCTGGTCATCGCGGAAGTAGTGCACTTCCCCGAAGCCCGCGCGGCCAATGTGCTGATAAGGCCCACCCTGCGCCCTTATGAGATACCCTATATCGGCGTGGCCGGCACACCGGAAGAATTCCGCATACCGGTGGCCGATATCATGGTGTCTGTCAGACAGAATGAAGTGGTCCTTAGAAGCAAACGGCTCAACAAACGCATATTGCCCCGTCTGAGCTCCGCACATAACTACGGTTACAACAGCCTGCCCATCTACAAATTCCTGTGCGATCTGCAACATCAGTCGCTGATCTCCTTCCTGCACTGGGACTGGGGCGTGTTCGCCAACCGCAAACGCCTGCCACGCGTGGTGTATAAAAACATCATTCTCAGCAGGGCCATGTGGACGCTCACCGCCAAAGAGGTGGAACACCTGGGCGATGACGCCGCAGCAAACCAGCGTTTCATTGATCAGTACCGTGAACAGCAGAAAATGCCGGACAAGGTATTGCTCGCCGAAGCAGACAATGAGCTGTTGCTGGACCTCACCGCGCCTGCCGCTGTGGGACTGCTCATCGACCATGTGAAGAAAATGTCGTCCGTAAAACTGAAGGAATGTCTGCTGGCCGAAGAAAGCGGTATCGTACGGGACATCCACAACGGCGAATACGCCCATGAAGTACTGATACCCATGCGTAGCGTGCCCGTGGCGGAAAAAGCGGGTGACAAGCCCCGGCCCGCCACTGCGGCGGCAGCGCCGGCAGCTTTGCCGGAACGCAGTTTTGCCCCCGGCAGTGAATGGCTATACGTAAAAGTATATTGCGGTTTCCGTGTGGCGGAAGAACTGCTGGCCACCTGGTTTGCGGAACAATTGCCGCAATGGCAGGAAGATGGCCTGTTTGAAGATTTCTTCTTCCTCCGCTACGGCGATCCCCTGCCACATATCCGCCTCCGCTTCCGCAACCGCCATCGTCCCGGTAATAATGATGAGATCCTGCACCGCATCCAGACCGGACTACAGCCAATGGTGGACAACGGGCAGGTGTCTAAAATCCAATGCGATACCTATATTCGTGAGATAGAACGCTACGGCGCCGCAACGATAGAGATCAGCGAACAGCTTTTCAGCGCCGACAGCCTCGCCGTACTGGGCGTGGTGAACATGCTGGAAGGCGCAGAAGGAGAGAGCTACCGCTGGCGCATGGCCCTGCGGGGAACAGATATGCTGCTGGAAGATTTCGGTCTCACGCCAACAGAACGCAAACAACTGCTGGCTGGCCTGCGCGAAGGTTTTGCGTCCGAATTCGGCGGTGCCAAAGTACAGCACAAGCCACTCAACGACAAATACCGTAAGCACCAGCAGGAAATCGCTTCTTTCCTGCGCGCCGAAAATGATGAGGCCAACGAAATAGCAGAAGCAGTGGAGTTCTTCCGTCAACGGTCGGCCGTCACCGCCCCGCTGGCAAAGCAGATACGGCAGCATTACCAGAACGACAACCGCTACTTCGATATCCTGGCCAGCCATATTCATATGTTCCTCAACAGGATATTTGTGGCCAAACAACGCAAACACGAAATGGTGATCTATCATTTCCTGGAGAAATATTATTTATCACAACTGGCGATGGAAGCAACACTGAAATAAATGGCTTTTACTACTTACAGACAACTGGACGCGATGGACTGCGGGCCTACCTGCCTGCGGATGGTGGCCAAACACTACGGCCGCGAATATCCGCTCGACTACCTGCGCGAACTGGCCAGCATCACCCGGGAAGGCGTAAGCCTGCTCGGTATCAGTGAAGCCGCAGAAAAAATCGGGTTCCGCACCAACGCCGTGAAGATCACTTTCGAACAACTGGATGAAAATGTGGAACTGCCCTGTATCCTGCACTGGAACCAACAACACTTCGTGGTGTTGCCGCCGCAGGACTATAACCGGCACAATCCCAAAGACAAAATACTGGTGGCAGATCCGGGCCATGGCCTTGTCAAGGTGGACAAAGACACCTTCCTCCACTGCTGGCAGGGCAAACAGACCCATGGCATAGTACTGATGCTGGAGCCGGGAGAGCAGTTCCACCGGCAACAGGCGCCGGAACGCGCAGCCACCGGCTTCCGCTTCCTGTTCAGCTACCTGCGCCCGTACCGCAAATACGTGGTGCAGCTGTTCCTGGGCCTGATACTGGCCAGCCTCCTGTCGCTCATTATGCCCTTCCTCACACAGAGCCTGGTGGACTATGGCATCAACCGCCACAATGTACATTTCGTATACCTGGTGCTGATATCCCAACTGGTGCTGTTTGCCGGCTCCACGGCCATTGAGATGATCCGAAGCTGGATACTGCTGCATATGAACAGCCGTATCAATATCAATATCATCTCCGATTTTCTGATCAAACTGATGAAACTGCCGATCCGCTTTTTCGACAGTAAGATGATCGGGGATATCCACCAGCGCATCGGCGACCATACCCGTATCCAGACTTTCCTCACAGGGACTACCCTGTCAACCTTGTTCTCTTTCGTGAACCTGCTGGTGTTTACCGCGGTACTGGCGGTGTACAGTATGAAAATACTGCTGGTGTTCGTGTTGTTCAGCGCAGCGGCCATTACCTGGATCTTCTTTTTCCTGCGCCGCCGTAAAGCGCTGGACTACCGGCGCTTCCAGCGTATGAGCGACAATGAGAACGTGCTCTTTGAGCTCATCACCGGTATGCAGGAAATTAAACTCAACAACTGTGAAACAGCCCGGCGCTGGGAATGGGAGCATGTACAAGCCGGCCTGTACCGGATCAACGTCAAAAGCCTCGCGCTGGGACAGTACCAGCAAATAGGCTCCGTTTTCTTCAATCAGCTGAAAAACATCCTGATTTCGTTTATCAGTGCCCGTGAGGTGATGAATGGAAACCTCACCCTCGGTATGATGCTGTCTGTAAGCTACATCATCGGACAGATGAACAGCCCGCTGGACCAGCTGTTGACTTTTATCCAGTCCGCCCAGGACGCCAAAATGAGCCTGGACAGGTTGGGAGAGATACACAACCGTCCGGAGGAGGAAACGCGCGACCTGGTGATACCGCCGCCATCACAGTCTGAGGGCAAAGGTGATATCGTGCTCGAAAATGTCTCTTTTCAATACGGCGGCGCAAGATCGCCATTCGTATTGCAGGATATCAACCTCGTTGTGCCGGAAGGAAAAGTGACGGCCATTGTAGGCACCAGCGGCAGCGGCAAAACAACGCTCATGAAACTGCTGCTGCAGTTTTATGAGCCTACCGGCGGACAGATAAAAGTAGGAGAGCATGACCTGCTGGACTTATCACCCAAATGGTGGCGCCGTCAATGCGGCAACGTGATGCAGGACGGGTTCATCTTCTCCGGCACCATCGCCAAAAACATCGCCATCAGCGATGAGACCATTAACAACGAAAAACTGGTGCATGCCGCTGAAATGGCGAACATCCGTCATTTTATAGAAGACCTGCCGCTGGGCTACCAGACCAAAATAGGTAATGCCGGCAACGGCATCAGCGCGGGCCAGAAACAAAGAATACAGATTGCGCGCGCCATCTACAAAAATCCGCATTACCTGTTCTTCGATGAAGCTACCAGCGCGCTCGACGCCAACAACGAACGGGTGATCATGGACAACCTGGATCAGTTCTTCCGTGGCAAGACGGTAGTGGTGATCGCCCACCGCCTCAGCACCGTGAAAAATGCTGACCAGATCATTGTGCTGGACCGGGGCCGCATCGTGGAAACCGGCAACCACGCCACATTGACCGCACGGAAGGGCAATTATTATGAACTGGTAAAAAATCAACTGGAACTGGGAGGATAAATGTTATGCCGGAAAACAAACCGATTAAACGTATTAACGGCCATACACTGCATTCCTCCCTCACCGAGGTGAGGAGCGAGGAGGTACAGGAAATTATGGGCAAGATGCCGCCGTGGATGGTCCGCAGCGGTATCACACTGATCGCCGTAGCGGTGGTGCTGGCCCTCATCGGGGCCTGGTTCTTCCGTTATCCGGACGTACTGCCGATGCCTGTCAGGGTAACGCCGCAGCAACAGTCGTTCCTGGTGAAAGGATATATCCCCGCCGCCGATGCGTGGCGGGTGAAAGCCGGTCAACAGGTAATGCTGCGCCTCACGGCCTACCCGTCAGACACCTACGGCCTGCTTCCCGGCACCGTGATGGCCGACGCTGTCGCGGAAACAGACAGCAGCTTCCTGGTGGAAGTAAAGCTCACACAAGGCATGTTGTCTACCGCCGGTAAACAGATCCCACGGCAACCGGTACTGACAGGAACGGCTGAAATTATGACAGATGATAAAAGCCTGTTGCAAAGAATTTTAGGAAAGGCCCTGGCGCCCCTGATGGCGGATTAATCCGCCATCAGGGGGCGTTTAGCCGTTGTTGTATATGTTTTGTAGATAGATGTTTTTCTCCGCTTGTAGATGTCATGTAGCCCCTGAAAATTGCCGTAAATCCCTAAAGTTTGTCATCTTTGTGCCTGTTTTAACCACACCCTGACAGGATGAAGAACATCGTTTTATTGATTGCATGTTGTCTGTTTGCCAAAGCAGCTGTTGCCCAACAACCTCTTATTGCCTTTGTTCCCGATAAAGATATCCGTGATATCGGCCTGTTTTCAGAAGGCCTTGCCTGGGCGCTGACACCCGGCGGAAGCTATGGTTATATAGATACCACCGGTAAAATGGTCATCAGGCCGCAATTCCGTGAAGCCGGCACCTTCCGCGAAGGATTGGCCATCGTAGGCCAGTCAGTGAACGGCACTATCCGCTATGGGTACGTCAACCGGCAGGGGCGCCTGGTGGTGCCCTGCCAGTATGAAGATGCCTACGACTTCTCTTGCGGACGGGCGGCCGTCAGAAAAAATGATGTCTGGGAGTATATCGACCGTCAGGGGAAAACGGCCCTGGGCCCTGCGTTTATCCGTATAGACTCCATCATCGATAAAACCTACGGTGGCGCCTATACCGAAATAAAAGCCCGGCCGCTTTCATTTCATAACGGCCGTCTGCTGGTAAGAAAAGGAAAACTGCATGGCTTTGTGGATACTGCCGGTCATTGGGTGATTCCCCCTGCCTATGCCTGGGCCCGTGAGTTTTCTGATGGTGTGGCCGTGGTAGCCGGAAAGGAAATACAGCAGGACAGTATGCCCGGCAATAGTGAGCTGGCGCAGTTATACAATAAATTACCCGCCGGGGGACCGGAATATACCACCCTGGTCATCGACAGTACCGGTAAACCGCTCTTCACCACAGCCGTAAAGGGACTGGAAGAATTTGTTGACGGGGCAGCCCTCTTCTACCAGGACGATAAATGGGGGCTGATGGATAAAAAAGGAAATTTTCTGATAGCGCCCACCTTTGCTGACCAGCCTTACCCTGTCTCCTGCGGTGTATTTTTTACTCAGGTAAATGGTAACGCGGAGGGTAACCGTGACGGCTATCTGCAGATATACAATACCACCGGGCAATCCACCGGCAAAACACCGCTCTGCAATGCCGAAGGCCATTGTATATATGACTCCCATCGTGCTTTCTTTGCCGGCCTGATGGCGGTACAGGTGGAAGATAAATGGGGCTTTGTAGACACCACCGGAAAAATGGTGATACCTCCGGTCTATAAAAAAATATCGGATTTTGCCGAAAGTCATGCGGCCGTGAAAACCGCAGACGGAACCCTGCAGGTACTGCGTAACCCTGTTAAATAATGATCAGAAACCCATCGATGATATGAAGCAAAAAACATTTGTCGCCCGATTCACCGGAAGCCTGCTCCTGTTGACCAGCACTGCTTTTGCGCAAGCACCGCAAACAGCCGGTTACCTTGACCACTTTGAGGGGGAATTTGCCAAAATACTGGTCAATGGCCACCAGCAATTGCTGCACCGCAGCGGTAAAGTAGTGGTGGACAAGCTGGAACAGGTCAGCTACTACCAGATCGCATCGGTAGTGAAGAACGGCGCTTATGGCGCCATTAACCGGAAGGGTGATATCATTGCCCCGTTCCGTTACGATGCCGTGCGCGTGTTGGGTGAAAATAAAAAAGACAGTCCGGAAGAAAACTACTGCCTGGTCACCGTTAAGCAGCAGGGTAAGATGGGAGCGGTGGACAGCCTTGGCAATGTGCTGTGCCAGCCTGAATACAGTAATATCGATGTCCTGACCCCCAAGGTATTCAGCATAAAGAAAAACGGGTTGTATGGCTGGTGCGATATGAAAACCGGCAAAGTGTTGCAGGAGCCGAAGTATGAAGACGTATCTCCCGCGTATGTGCCGGACCATGCCATCCTGGTAAAATCACAAGGCAAATTCGGACTGGCGCTGGAAGACGGCACGGTGCTGGTGCCGCCAAAGTACGAGCGTTTTATCGGTTGGAACAATGGCGGGCAGCTGTTCAGCTATTATGTGCCTGGCGGAAAATGCGGCCTGATGGACCGTCAGGGGAAAGTGCTGACGCCTGCCGTGTATGACGATATCGCGGAAGGCCCTTCAGACAAACTGGTGGCAGTAACGCAGCAGGGTAAGATTGGCCTGCTGGAGGTAGCAACCGGCAAACTTACAGTGCCGTTACAGTATTCAAAGGTGTCCCGCATGGGGCCACTCTTCCAGGTATGGAAAGGAGCGCTTTGCGGCCTGACGGATACCACCGGTAAAGAGGTGGTCCCTGTAGCCCATACAGAAATCCGCATGTACGATAGCAAAGGCAGCAGCGTTTTGGGCGCCTTGCCTTTGCCATTGACCTACACGCCGCCTTATTATGTAGTGGCCAAAAAAGGCGATGCCGCCGGCTTTTTTGACGTATCCGGCAAACAGCTGATGCCATACGGCTACACGGATATCGGCGTACTGCCGATCAACGATAAAGTATATGTTGTACCCGTTAAGGACGCTCAATGCGGCGTGGCTGATTTCTCCGGTAAATTGCTGATACCGGTGCGGTTCGATGGACTGGCTGTCAAATACGGTATGAGCAACTATGACGACGATGCCGCCGGCCAGGAGAAAAATAATTTCATCAGCGTGATGAAAGGAGAGAAAACAGGACTGTTTAACATCGCTACCGGCCAACTGGTGATTCCTGCGGAGTACACCGAAATCCGCTGGCAGAATGCAGACATGCTCCGTCTCGAACAGGGCGATAGCACTGCCCTCGCTGACAAGACTGGCAAGATAATCCGTCCGCTTACGCGATACGGTGCTTTCGATGCGGTAAGCCCGCAGCTTATAGTGGAAAGACGTTATACTGATGATAACGGCGTTACGTTGCTTATCAATAAAGCCGGGCAGATATTATATCAGAATAAATCCTGGGAATTTACAGCTTCCTCCTATAATCGCCTGCTGGTACCGGATTTCGACAAAACAAGACCTTTGCAGTTCAACAGTGGATTGCTGAAGGTAAGGGCCGATGCGCGTGAAAATCAGTTTGTGGACAGCACCGGTAAACTGGTAGTGTTCGACGAATATTCCTACGTGGGCGATTTCAGCAACGGACTGGCAGTGGCCCTCAATCAGGAAAAACGGGTGGGCATCATCAATGTCAACAAAAAGGTAGTATACCCGTTGGTGTTAGATGACATGGCCCCGGCAGATAATGAGCTGATACAAATGAAACAAGGCGGTAAAGTAGGACTGCTGCGTAAAGATGGTACGGTGTTGCTGCCGCTGGAATATGAAGATATCAGCAAAATTTATGACACGTCGCTGTACATCGTGACCCGCAACGGTAAAAAAGGAGTGCTGAATGCTGCCGGGAAAGAGTTGCTGCCGGCAGCTTATGATGATATCCGCTATAACAAAGATGTGAATTTTTTTGATGTTGCCAAAGATGGTAAAGGCGGTGTAGTGGCTGTTGATGGCACTGCCATCATTCCACCGGTGTATGATGACCTGGAACAGAATCAGGACTGGGGAACGAACTCCCGGTTCCCGGTGCTGGTAAAACAGGGTGAATGGTATTTGTATCTGGATGAACAGGGAAAACCTTTGCCCTGGCGTTCTAAAAAGAAGAAAGGGTTATGATCAATAAAAAAGCATGGACGGGCCTGATTGGCCTGCTGCTGGCCACACATACGCTGGTGGCACAACAAGGCTCGGTGTTTATCAACGGGTTCGCCCGTATAACCACAAAGGAAAAGAGCTGGTATATTGATACGACCGGTCAGAAAGTATTTGATAAGATAGAAGCGGTCTATCACCCGGTAGACAGTGTTTCTGAGCAAAACATCTTTGCCAATAACGATTGCAGCATGGCCATTGTAAGCAGCAACGGGAAGAAAGGGATGGTCAATGAAAAAGGACAGTGGGTGCTGAAACCCGAATACGACAAGCTGGAAGTGGCATTTAATGTCTATCTCGCCCTATACAAACAGGGGAAGATGACCTACGCGGACACCTGGGGCAAACTACTGCTGCCGCTGCAGTTTGAAAAGGCAGGCATACTGGACGATGACCGCTATGATGTAAAACAAAACGGAAAATGGGGCATATACGATGTGAAGCAGCGGCAGCTGACAATTCCGGCGGTATACGACGAAATTGACTACTGTGGCGGCTGCGGGAGCAAAAGTGATTATCTCTATGCAAAGAAAAACGGCAAGTGGGGCATCATCAGCGCAGCCAATGAAGTGCTGGTGCCATTTGCTTTTGAGCACAGTCATTCCATGATGCGCAGCGATGAGTGGGTATGCAGCTTCAAACAGAACGGTAAAGACGTGGTGGTGAACATCCCTCAAAAAAAAGTATATGGGGCGCCGTTATACAGCCAGATGGAAGTGATCGGCAACGGTATGCTGAAACTGAAAAAAGGCGGCCGCTTTGGACTGATTAACCGTAACGGGGAACAGGTGCTCGATTTTGTATATGACGATATTGCTGATCCGTACGGAGACTATGCCACCGGGCCTTATCTCACGGTCCGCAAAGGGGATAAAACCGGCATCGTTAATACTGACGGACGTATTATCATTGAGCCGGTGCTGGACGAAGAAGTGTCCTGCACGGACGACTACATTATTGCAGCGCGCAACGGCATGTACAATGTGTTTGACAGTACCGGCAAACCCATGCTGCCGGAAGATTATAACGATATCGAACCGCTGAAGGTTTCCGGTGGCGCCACCCTTTTCGCCCTGAAACAAAAAGCGTTGTATGGCTTTTTTAACCCGGCAAACGGAAAGGTGATCGCCCCGGCATTTCATGAGGTGGACCGGATCACCTCCGGCAGGGACAAAGGACTGATACAGGTCGTTTACCAGGAAAAACCGGGACTGTACAATGCAGATGGTACGCTGCTGCTGCCGGTAAAGTACGATGCCTGTGAGCGGCTGACAGACCGGCTTCTGGCTGTCAAGGCCGGCACTGGTACCGGTGTTTTCGATATCGGTAATCAACAGGAAATCATTCCGGCCAAATTCAAATACATCAATCCCATAGCACCGGACAGTTCGCTGTTGAGCGTTACCGCGGAAAACGAATCCGGCGACCTGGTGTATGGCCTTTATAGTTTAGCGGGTAAAGAACTGGTGCCGCCTGTATATACGTCTGTCGGTCCGCTGAATAAGGACCAGTACCTGCTGATGAAAGACAGGGAAACGGCCGTATTCTCGCTGGCCACCGGCAAAATCACTGCCCTGCCATATAAGGATATTGCCCAGGCCCGCGTGGCCAATACGCTCATCGTGTCAGACAGCCGTAGTTCCTGGCTCTGGGATGTGCGCACTGGTAAACCGGTTTCAGCACCTTTCCCGATGGTGAGGAAATACCAGGATGACACTACGCTATCATGTGCCATCGGTGAGTTTGGCTTTGGCGTGGCGTCTGTCACAAAAAACGGTAAAATGGGCGTCATCAATGCAATTGGACAGGAAGTGGTGCCGGCCATTTACGATGGCGTGTCGATATTGCAACAGGGCGTTATCCTCCTGGCAAAACAAAATGGTTATGCCTGGAAATATGGCTATGCCGATACAACTGGTAAACTGCTGGTGCCTCTCGAATATGATTATAACGTACACGGTTATATTTACGATTATGAAGACAGCACCTTTTTGCCTTTATATAAATCTGAAGACAACTACACCCGTACCTACAGCAAAGGAATGGCTGATCGTGATGGCAAAGTATTGGTGCCGGCCATTTATGACAGAGTGTTCGTTGGTAGAAACAATACCGGTTTCCTGGTATACAAAGAGGCGCGGTTTACCATACTGGATGCTGCCGGTAAAGCCGTGACAGCAGAGCAGTTCAAAGAGGTGATGTTGCCGCCGGCCGATAATCCGTACGCGGAATCAGCGGTACTCACTTACCCTTTGTTATGCAAAAGAAATGATCGGTACGTATACCTGCTGCGTAACGGAAAAACACTGCCGCTGGAAATAACGGGAGTGGTGCCGTTTAATCCGGATGCGGACGTGTGGTAACACGCAGAATATCATAAAAGCGAAACCGCCGTGCTTTCAACAGCACGGCGGTTTCGCTTTGTAGCCCGGGGCTGAAGCACTGGGTTACTTTTTATCCCACCATACTTTGGAGAGATAGGTATCGCCTTTAGACAGTCCTTTCACTGCCTGTTGATAGTTGTCTGTGTTCAGCAATGTTTCCAGCGAAGAATATACTGCCCTGCGCGGAATAGTACCATTGGTAGAGCCCTGATTGGGGCCGGGCGTAAGCACAGGGTAACCCGTGCGGCGCCATTCCGCATATGCTTCGTAATCGCGGCCGAACAGCTGTATCCATTTCTGGGTCATGATTTTCTCCAGCTGTTGTTCGGAGGTGAGACCGGCGAAAGAGAATTCAGCATCGATATACGCCTGCGGAATAGCAGTGATATTATATGGCTGCATGGCCATGGCAGCCTTAATACCGTCCTGGTAGAATTTTTCTGCATCTGCAGGTGCTGCGCCCCAGCCCATCAGCGCGGCTTCTGCTTTAAAGAAACAGACATCTGCGTAGGTGAACACATAACAGGGAATGGGCGTAGCCAGTGTTCTGTTGAAATAGGTGGTGGTAGATGCTGTAGAGTAATCGTCTTTGATGATACCTGCCAGCAATGCATCAGTGAGTGCTACGCCGATACCGCGGTATACCGGTGTGCCGCTGTTTTTTGAATTCACCGTGGGCGCTGCGATGAAAGGCAGCCGCGGATCTTTTTTATTGTTCAGCGTATTAACGAAAGCGCTGGCGAGGTAACGCAGATCGGGGCTGCCGCTGATAAACTGTGCCAGGATGGGATGTGCGTTCGTGGTCTGTGCATCGTTGAACGTAGGTACGGCAGCGTTATCTTTATTGTCGGTGAACAACGGTCCGCCCATAGCTTCCCGAACGGTCTTTTCAGCCAGTTGCGGCGACGCGTATTTGAGGCGCATGCCTAAACGCAGTTTGAGTGAGTTGCCGAATTTTTTCCAGTTATCGACATTGCCTTTATAGTAGAAGTCGGCGTTGCCATAGGAGGCGTCGCTGCTGTTCAGTTTGGCTATGGCTGCGTCCAGATCGGTGATCAGTTGTTTATAGATAGCTTCCTGGCTGTCGTACACCGGTTTGTTGTTCACATTGCCGGCATCTTCTGTGGTCTGCGAAAAAGGCACGTCGCCGAAGAGGTCGGTCAGCCGTTGCCATACATAGATCTCCACGATGCGGGCGATGGCCAGTTTGGTACGGCCGGTGGGGTCGTCTTCCTTTCCTTTAAGCGCCTGGTTGCGTATCTGGCCGAGATTGCGCAGCAGCGTGTAATGGTTCGCCCACATATTGTTATCAGGTTGTTGTATATACCGGGAGGTAGGCGCTACCAGGCCACCGGCCCAGTACTGCACCCAGGAGCCGACTTGTATATTGGCTGTTTCGGTACCTTCTGCAAAGGCGGCGTCTTTCTGTACTTTGGAGAGCAGGATGGCCGCATCTATATTGGTAACGGAGGTGGGCGGTGTGTTCAGCTCGTTGAAGTTCTTGGTGCAGCTGCCGAGGGAAAGGCTTCCCAGCAGCAGGGCGGTATATATGGAACGGTTGCGTGTTTTCATCTCTTTTCTTTTTTTGATTATAAATCCAGGCTCAGGTTGATGCCAAAGTTTCGCATCATGGGCAGCGCGGTAGATTCCAGGCCCAGGGAGGAGTTGTTGACGTTGAAGCCGGATGCTTCGGGGGAGAAACCATCTGTTTTACGCTGGAAGTAGAACAGGTTGCGGCCATAAATACCGATGCCGGCGCGTTTGATGATTTTGCCGGTGAACAGCCGGGTGGGCAGCTGATAGCTTAGGCTTATTTCCCGCATCGCGATGTAGCTGGCGTCGTTCATCATCTCTTCAGACACTACGTTTTCTTTGTCGCTGGCTACTACGTTCCAGTAGTCCTGTGCTTTTACGGCCATGGTATTGGCTTTACCGGTGCTTACCCAGTTGCCGTTGTTGTCTTTGGCGGCGATCATGCCACTGGCCACATAACTGCCGTCGCGGCCGGCGAGCGTCTTTTTAGTGGTGCCATAGATCAGCTCTTCGCGGTTACTTTGGGAGTAAACCATACCGCCCTGGCGGATGTCTATCAGCGTGCCGAGGGTAAAGCCTTTGTAACGGAAAGTGTTGGAGAAACCGCCGGTCCAGTCGGGGAGCGCGTTACCCAGTTCTGTCAACTGGCGGCCCTGGGTACGCAGCGGCAGCCCGGTAGCGGGGTCTATCAGGCGGTTGCCGTTTTCATCTTTCAGCCAGGCGAAGCCGGTGCCGATCATGGTGCCGAAAGGCTTTCCGGGAGCGGCTATCACGTTGATGCCCCTGTCGCTGCCGAGCACAAAGGTTTCTACGCCGGCGGTAAGGGACACCACTTCGTTGCGGTTACGGGAGAAATTGAAGGCGCTTTCCCAGGTGAAGCCGTTGGCCAGTTTCAGCGGAGTGCCGTTGATAGACACTTCGATGCCGCGGTTACGGATTTCACCGGCATTGATGCGGCGTGCTTCAAACTTGCTGGACGGCGGCAGCGGCACGTCCAGGATCTGATTTTTCGTAGCGGCGTTATAGTAAGTAAAGCTGATGCCTAAACGATTATTCAGCAACCGCAGGTCGGTACCGAATTCCACGGAGGTGGTCAGCTCGTTTTTCAGGTTAGGGTCGGGGATCACTGAGGTAAAATACCCCAGCGGCTGACCGCCATGGGTGAACTGATCGAGGCTGTAGGTACCGGTCAACTGGTAAGGATTGCCGGAGCTGCCTGCCTGTGCTACTGAGCCGCGGAGCTTCCAGTAGGTGAGCACATTGCTTTTCAGGTTGAGCATGTCGGTCATGATCACACTGGTGCTCACGGAAGGATAGAAGAATGAATTGTTTTTCGCGGACAGGGTAGAAGACCAGTCGTTGCGGGCGGAGAAATCGAGGAACCAGTAGTCGCGGAAGGACAGCTGGCCGAAGCCATACACGGAGTTGATTTCAGATTCCTGGAGATCAAAAAGGTAGGAATTGGTCAGTGTGTTATTGATCACATGCAGGTCCGGTACAATGAATTCTTTGCCGGTATTGCCGGTCATGCGGTAGAACTTTTTCTGATGGCTGCTGCCGGCATTGAGGCCCAGCGTAAAGTCTTTGTTGAGTGGCAGGTTGGCATTGAGCAATACGTCGTAGTTGTCTTCCCTTACCCGCAGCACTCTTTCTTCGATATCTCCGTTTCTGTTTTGGCTTTGATAGGTGCCTTTGGCGCGGTAGCGCAGGCGTTGTTCGGTGTAAAAATCGGTACCGCCGCGGGCTGTGAGTTTCAGCCATTTGGTGAAGTCGTACGACAGGCGGAGCATGCCCAGCACACGGTCGCGCTGATCGGCGTTGTAAGTTTTATGAATGGTCCAGTAAGGATTCGCGGTGGAACTGTTGGTGGCATAGGTTTTTTCCAGTCCGGGCGTAACGCCGCTGTAGCCAAGTTGTTTGGCCACATCTGCCGCTGTCCAGGCGTAGTCTGCGAGGATAGACATAGGCATGCTGCGTGGCTGGCTGATGAACAGATAAGCGGGGTTATCGGATGCATCGGAGAGGGTGGGCCTGTTTTTTCCTTTCTGGTTGATGTAGTTCATTTTAGCGTCCAGTTGCAGCTTCGGTGTGATGGATGCCTGCGCGCGGAGGGTAAACGTGTTACGGTCCAGTGTATTGGAAGGCACATAGCCGTCTACGTGCGTATTGGAGTAGGAAAAGCGGTAGTTGACTTTATCATTGCCGCCTTCGGCGCTGATATTGTTGACGAGTTGTTTTTCCTGGTTAAAGAATTGTTTGTAGGTATTGGGTTGAGGAGTGAGGCTGAGGATATTGCCCCACTGGTCTTCATATTGCTGGCCTTCCATTTTAGGGCCCCAGCTGCTGCGGGCGATACGGTCGCGGCCAGCGCTCATTTTGGGCATTCCTTTCAGGCCTTGTGCTTTAGCCTGTTCCATGGTGTATATCTTGCCATCGGTAGCGCGGAAGTGGGTGAAATCACCATTGAGGCCCTGGCCGTATTCATCCTGGAAATCGGGCGTCACCAGTGGATTGCCGATAGAGTAGTCACTGCTGAATTTGATGCCGATGCCTTTGCGAGAGCTGCCGGACTTGGTGGTGATGAGCACTACGCCGTTGCTACCCCGTTGGCCGTACAAGGCGGCGGCGTTGGGACCTTTCAGGATGGAGATGCTTTCGATATCGTCCTGGTTGATATTGGAGATGCCATCGCCATAGTCTACACCGCCGGTGCTGCCGGCTGCGCCAATGTTCTGGTTGTCGAGCGGCACGCCGTCCACCACGTACAGCGGCTGGCTGTTGCCCTGCAGGGAGTTGTTGCCACGGATAACGATTTTGGAAGAACCGCCGGCGCCGGAGGCGGGACGGCTTACCTGTACGCCGGCCACTTTACCGGAGAGGGCGTTGGCCACATTTACTTCTTTGCCTTCGGAGAGGTCGGCCCCTTTTAGTTCTGCCACGGTATAACCGAGCGATTTGCTTTCCCTTTTGATGCCTAACGCGGTCACCACTACTTCTGACAGGCCTTTGGGACCTTCGCTCATCTTCACGTTCAGCTGGGTGCTGCCGTTGGGTTCGAGGCGTTGTTTGCTGTAACCGATGAAAGAAAACAGCAGGGCTTTGGCGCCGTTGGGCAGCTGTATGCTGTATCTGCCGGTGCCATCGGTCACGGTGCCTTTGGTGGAGCCTTCTACGGTAACGGTCACACCGGGCAGCGGCACATCTTTTTCATCGGTCACTTTACCGGTGATGAGGGTGTCTGCTGCGAGGTGGGAGGCGGGCTGCTTTACCGGCGCTTCTTTCAGGGAGATGGTACGGTCAATGATTTTGTAGGCAAGCGGTTGACCGGCGAGGCATTGGTCCATCACGGTGGTGATGTCTGCATCTTTTACCTGTACGTTGACTTTACCGGTTTTTTTCAGCAGCTCGTTGTTATACAGGAAATAGTAGCCTGTCTGTTGACGGATGGCAGCAAATACCTGTTCCAGCGGCGCCTGCTGCATAGACAGGGTGATCTTTTGCGCATAGCCGGTGGCCGATACGCTCAGTGCGGCCAGCAACAGCAGTAGGGCGGTCAGGTGGGCTGCTGCACGGATTTTTACAGGCAAAGGGAATAGCATGCCCCGCCGGCAGGCGGAAATAAATCTTTTCATCATCAGTTTGAATTTTAGATTAATAGCGGTTATGTCCCGTTAATTTTGGCATTTCAGTGTTCTTCATTACAGGTATTGTTAATTCGCGTGTACTCGTTTACGTTATAGGCCTACGCTAACTTTACGGCCCCGGATATCAAAATGGGCGCCGCTTACATAATTCAGCATCTCCAGTACTTGTGACAGTCTTGCCTGCCTGCTGATGTTGCCGCTGATTTTTCCGGTGGGCAGCGGGCCTTTGAAGTCCAGCTCCAGGTCGTACCAGCGGGCCACCTGCTCCATGATGTCGCGGAGATCATCGTCTTTAAAATAAAAGATGCCTTCTTTCCAGGCGATGGCTTTTTCGGTATCGGCATAGGTGATGGACACCTGCTCATGCTGTACACGGGCCTGCTGGCCGGGTACAAGCTGCCAGGACCGTTTGCCGGGCAACTGTACTTTAACGGCCCCGCTGACCAGTGTGGTGTTGACGGTATGGTCATAGGCCCCGATATTGAAGCTGGTCCCCAGTACCAGCACGTCCACGCCGTTGACAGTCACTTTAAAAGGCTGACGGGCATTGGCTGCCACTTCAAAATATCCTTCGCCGGTAAGGGCCACTTTCCGCTCTGCCCCGTTGAAATGAACAGGGAAAGTGAGGGAGGACGCGGCATTGAGCCATACTTTGGTGCCGTCTTCCAGCGTTAGCTGGTATTGCCCGGCCCTGTTGGTGGTCAGCGTATTGTATAGGCTGGTGGTGGCGCTGTCGCTGGCATCTGTATAAACAAGACTGCCATTGCCCCGCTGAATAGTGGTGCCATCGGCTTCGGTGATGGTCTGGCTGCCATTACTGCCCAAGGTCACTGTTTTGCCGTTGCCCAGTTGTAATACGGCCTGGTTGCCGCCGGGCAGCACGTCGTTACGGAAAGTGTGCGATTGGTCTGCTACAATCCGGGCGTCCCTGCTGTTTTCCGGGCGGGAATACAACCATACAATGCCGGTGACCACTGCGGCAGCGGCGGCGGTCCATGCGGCCAGTTTTATCCATACCGGCCTGCGGACAGGCGGCGGCGTGGAAATGCGTGCCTGCACAGCCTCCCAGTCGGCCTGTACGTCTATCGTTTCCTGGAAGGCAATACCGGCGGCCAGTTGCTCCGGGTCTTGCAGGTCACGGTACAACGCTTCGTGACGCGGATCTGCCGCCAGCCATATTTGCAGCTGTTGCTGTTCGGCGCTGGTGGCTTCTCCGCGCAGGCAACGCAATATCAGCGCGGCTTGGTCAAAAGTATCGTGATGTTGGTCCATTTGGTCGTTTCCATGATAAAGAAACGTTACCTCAAAAAAGGGGTGACAAACACAGAAAGTTTTTTTTCAAAAGAAAGAATTAAAGGAAAAGCAGGCTGTAAATTTCAGGGTTCAGCCGTTGCCGTAGCAGGTGAAGGCCCCGCTTCTTCTGCGTTTTGACGGTATTGATGCTGATGTTCAGCTGTTGGGCGATCTCCTGGTTTTTCAGGCCTTCTATATAACCAAGGCGGATGATTTCCTGACATGCTTCAGGAAGTGTCTGTAGTACACGATTAATTTCTCCCAGTACCTCAGACCGGATCATGGTCAATACCACGGTGGCGTCATCGGACGGAGGAACAGGCTGCGAAGCGGCAAATTTCTCCACTACTTTTTCATGGCGTAAAAGGTTCAGACAGGCATGGCGGACGGTGGTGTACAGAAAATTCCTGATGGCCACGGGGTGAGGCGCTACCTGCCCGCGTTGTCCCAGGTAGCTGACAAAGGCTTCCTGTGCAATATCGCGCGCCTGGTCTTTGTCTCCCGTAAACTGGAAGGCAAAATAACACAGCCGCTGGTAGTAGGCTTTAAAAAGACTGGCTGGCTCCAGTGTATCTGATTGCATAGACATATTCGCTCCCTTTCTGACCTGGTTACTAATATAGTGCGAATTTTGGGCAGTGCCGGCAACAGCACCGCAGTGGTAACATACACATAAAATCGCAAAAAAGATAAACAAATAGCCGTTATCTTCGGGCACGAACAACAAGTTGACCTGTTTTTTATGAAGAAATTTTTAATCAGCTGCCTGTTACTGGGCAGCATTATGGTGGCAAAGGCCCAGCAAACCCCTTTTGTGCTTGGTGTAACTGATAAAATAACCTCGCGCGAGCTTGGAGAATCCAGAACATTAAATATCTATCTGCCGGAAGGCTACAGTAAAGACACGGCTACCTATCCGGTGGTGTATCTGTTGGATGGATCGGCCAATGAGGACTTTATACATGTGTCGGGCCTGGTGCAGTACCTGACCATGATCCGTTTTATGCCGCCGGTGATATTGGTAGGTATCGCCAATGTGGACCGTAAACGGGACTTCACTTTCCCGACCACGATTGCGGAAGATAAAAAAGCCTATCCCACTACCGGTGGTTCGGCGAAGTTTATCGCTTTCCTGGAGAAAGACCTGCAGCCTTATATTTCGAAGCATTACCGTGTAAGGCCCAACCGTACGCTGGTAGGGCAGTCGCTGGGTGGTTTGCTGGCGGCGGAAGTGCTGTTGCGCCGTCCTTCGCTCTTTGAGCAGTATGCCATCATCAGCCCCAGCTTCTGGTGGAGCAACCAGTCACTGCTGACGGAAGCGCCGGCACTGTTGCAGGCGAACCTGAAGCAGCCGGTCAGTGTGTACTTGTCCGTAGGAGAGGAAGGCGCTGTGATGAAAAATGACGCTACCCGTTTTGCGGGGATACTGGCGGCGGCCAATCCGCAGCTGGTCAGCGCAAAGTACGTGCCTATGCCGGCAGAGAACCATCTCACGATACTGCACCGCAGCCTCTATGGCGGGCTGGACACACTGTTCCACAAGATGGTGCCGCCTGCTAAGCAATAATGTAATCTTTCAGTATTACCGGCACATAGCTGTTGTCTACATACAGTACCGGAAAAATACCGTTGCGGTGCTGTATGTAGTCACACGTCGCTTTGTCGAGGATGCTAAAATCAAAAGATTTCAGGTAGATCTGATGCCCGCCTGTGAAGGAAGCGGGCAGGGAGTAAGTCTGCATGTTAACCCCCACCTGCGAAGCGCGCAACAGCCGTACAATAGTTTTGTCATCAGGATTATTAGTGTCAAATGGAATATTGTCCACCCGGTCGGAAATGTTTTGCAGCAGCGCCGTGTCCCAGCGGGTATCGCTGGTGCTGAAGATACCATAGTACAGCTGTTGCTGCTCATTGAATTTGATGATCTTGGCGAGACATACAGGTTTCCGGGAGATGTTTTCCAACACTTGTTGTTTCCCTTTTCCGGAGATGATAACGAAGAGCACTACTCCGGCTATTGTAATCAGCCCGGCCGTCAGCCCGTAGCCGCTCTGCAGCAGCCTGCCCCCGTTGAGGGCATACAGCGTAAGACTGCCTGCAATAATCAGCAGGGTAGGCAATAACAACGATTTGTTACCAGATGTGAAATGCGCGTAATTCCTTTTCCAGTCGGTTTTTTTTTCAAGATGTTCCAGTTTGGTGACATCATAATGTGCCATCATGGGCGATAGATGTTTTTCATATCAGGTGAATAGTAATCAAGTAAGGTTTCCTATCTAAAATGATCCAGTAATAATTGGGTTAAGCGGCCGGTCGTATCAAGTAATATGTAAAGATAAAGAAAGTCCCGCAGTTGAACATCAACCACGGGACACGAAATTAAAAAATACCTAAAATTAGGGAGATGTCGGGTCAGCTGCCCAATACCACTTTAATGGCTGCGCCCAGTTCCGCTGTTTCAGGCGTTTCATTGTCCGTGTCTTTCTCAAACCAGAAGTCAGCGCCGTCACTGTCTTGTTTCCTCACTAACTGCATGGTCCTGTTGGGCAATGATACCAGGAAACTGTCGGCCGACTCCTGTGAAACGGCCAGCAGCTGTCCGTGATAATCGATATGAAATGTGCTCATGGCTGTCGTTTTATGAAACGAACCACAATCATTATGCCTGTATGCCATCGAGCAGACTGAACAACACCATTTTTTTGGGCCAACTTTTCCTATTTTTAAGGCTGCAACAATTCAGGCTTATGAAAAGATGTTTAAACGTCCTGTTATTACTGGCTGTTACAACGATGGCTGCACAGGCACAACAATTGTACGAACCACGTAACATCAGGAAGGCGTATGAGAATAAAACCCGCTCCCGTAGCGGTAATCCCGGTCCCAACTATTGGCAGAACAAAGGACGGTACGATATTCATCTTACTGTTAATCCTCCTTCTCCGGTGGTATATGGCAGGGAATCCATCACCTATATCAACAACAGTCCGGACGCACTGGAAACGCTTGTGCTCGATCTGATTGGTAATCAACACAAGCCACAATCACCCCGCTCGGGATATGTCAGCAAAGATTACCTGTCTGCCGGTATGGTGATCGACACACTGGTGATCAATGGCAAAACGGTTGCATACAACAATGACAACGGCACTGTAGGCACCGTATCACTGCCATCACCGCTGGCATCGAAAGACAGCCTGCAAATGCAGATCAGCTGGCACCATGAACTGTCAGTGGAAAGCGGGCGGGAAGGCATTATCGACAGTACCACCTATTTTCTTGCCTACTATTATCCGCGTGTTGCCGTATACGATGACTACAACGGCTGGAACATGCTGCAACATCTGGGGCGCGCTGAGTTCTACAATGATTTCAGTGACTATACAGTAGCGGTAAAAGTGCCGAAGAACTTTGTGGTATGGGGCACGGGCAACCTGTTGAACGCTGCGGAAGTACTGCAACCGGAATATGCGGCCCGGCTGAAAACATCCTACAGCAGCGATGCCGTCATGCACATCGCCACCCGCGAAGAAATGCTGGCCGGAAAAGTGACCCGTCAGCAGGACTGGAATACCTGGAAGTTCAGTTACAACGATATCGTGGACGTAACCCTGGGCCTTAGCAACCACTATGTATGGGACGCTGCCAGCGTGATGGTGGACAGCACCACACGCCGCCGCTCCAGCATACAGGCGGCCTACAATGATACGGCCTATGACTTCCGCCAGTCGGTGGCCTTTGCGCATACGGCTTTGTCATATTTCTCGCATCGCTGGCCAGGCGTACCTTATCCTTATCCGGTGATGACTGCCTTCCAGGGATATGCGGACATGGAATACCCGATGATGGTCAACGACGGCTCATTGGGACAGGACCTTGATTTTGCACAACTGCTGCAGGACCACGAAATGGCGCACACCTATTTCCCTTTCTATATGGGCATCAATGAAAGCCGCTATGCTTATATGGATGAAGGATGGGCCACTACGTTCGAATATTTTGTACGCATACACGAAAAAGGAAAAGCCAGCGCGGACGACTTCTATAAAAAGTTCCGCGTGGCCCGCTACATCGGCGACCCGTCCGCGGAAGAAGACCAACCCATCATTACCATGTCCAACCAGGTGACGGGCGACGGTTACTCTGTCAACTCCTACGGTAAAGCCTCACTGTCCTATCTGGCGGTGAAAGACCTGTTGGGAGACGCCCTGTTCCGCAAATGCCTGCACACCTATATGGACAAATGGCATGGCAAACACCCTATTCCATGGGATTTTTTCTATTGCTTCAATGCTGCGGCCGGACAAGACCTTAACTGGTTCTGGCAGAACTGGTTCTTCAGCAATAACTATATCGATCTGAAACTGGAAAGTGTGCTGGCCAAAGGAAAAACAGCCACGCTCCACATCAGCAACGAAGGTGGTTTTGCTATTCCATTTGACGTTGTAGTGAACTATACTGATGGCACCAAATCGACAGTGCATCAAACACCGGCGGTGTGGAAGAAAAATCCGCGTACGCTGCAATTAACGGTGCCGGCAAACAAAGCAGTGGCCTCCATCTCGCTGGACGGCAATCTCTTTATGGATGCCACACCGGACAACAACACCTGGAAAAGCAAGCTGTAATTATTTCCTGCGGTACACGACAGGGTTCACCAACGAACTGTAAGTCAGGGAATCCTTACCGGTGATATTAAAAAAGAAAGCGGTAGTGCCGGCAGGTACTGCCGCTTTTACTTTTGTCCCATGTACCGTGGCAGGTACTGTCAACCACTGTTTCCGCTGCCAGCTGGTGGTGTCGGTAGTATAACACATGACCGCCCGTGCAGCTTCATGTCCTGGCGGCAGTGTTATGGCCAGCTGGCCGTCATCATCTGCTGCAAGCGTAAATTTCGGTAGTGCTGCAGTGTCTTTTACAACTTGCCGGGCGAAAGCAAATATCTCCGGCTGTTCCCACTGGTGGCCATGTTTACTGGTGATGGCCAGCGATTGCAGGCGAGGCCCCTGGCCTGTTAAGACCGACTGTTGCCAGATATCCAGCGGAAAAGCGGGATCGTTGGTGCCCGTTACCCAAAGGACAGGCGCCTGGCTGTTCTTCAGGTATACCGACGGGTCCCACTGCTGTTTGTAGGTAGTCAGCTGCCTGGGCGTCATCGCATCAAAATGTATTTTAAAACCGGGGGCGGTGGTCTGATAGAGGTAACCACAGCCATACACCGGAATGGCAAAGGCGAAACGGTCGTCTATCCCGATAACGGCAGACGTGATCACGCCGCCCCAGGAAATACCGTGTATGCCTATCCGTTGGGGATCGATCTCCGGGAAAGACCGAAGCAGTGACATCGCTCTGCTCACGTCGGCTACGGCGTGATAGAACCATTGCTCGTCTTTGGCCAGTTCAATGTCGCCGAAGGTGGTGATACGCGGCGGGCCGCCATAGGCATGCGCGGGCCTGTTGGGATGACTGCCGGAAGGCAGATGTCCTTCCAGGTCCATGGCTATGGCGGCGAAACCATGGTCTACCCACGCCTGCACCCATGCGGGAAAGGCAGTGCCGCCGCCGCCATGTACACATATCACGGCGGGCCATCCTCCCGGCGGCGGTGTGCCGGCAGGCGTTTTATAATAGGCGAAAACCCTTGTGGGATTTGATTTGTAAGGAAGGCCTTCGTAGAAGAAGGAACGGAAACCGGTTACCTGGCAGGAGTCGGCAGGATAGGTGCGGGGTGTCTCGCGAAGACGGGAAAGGTCCCAGGGAAGCGGACTTTGAGCAGCCACGAAAAGACTGCTCAAAGTCAGTATGCATAACAGGAATTTTCTCATGACACTAAAAATAGTGCATGGCGCCCGTTATTTATAATTTGATAAATTCTACCCTGCGGTTGTTGGCCTTGCCTACTTCGGTGTTGTTATTATCGATAGGCTGGGTTTTACCTTTGCCGTCTGTTTCCAGTCGCGCCACATCGATGCCGAAATCTTTGCCCAGGGCTGCCTTTACAGCGTCAGCGCGGCGTTTGGAAAGGTCCAGGTTCAGTTTGTCGTTGCCGTCTGCATCTGTATGGCCTACAATTTTCACTTTTACGGCTGCATTTTCCGTGAGCACATTGGCGATATCTTTCAGCGCGCCGTAAGACTCCGGTTTGATCTGATCGCTGTTGGTATCGAACAGGATACCATGGGAGATGAACTTGCCTTCGGTCATCAGCTTGTTGCGGGTGTCCGGTGCACCTACTGCCAGGGTAATATTGCTGATGTAAAAAGTACCGTCCTTTTTGTCATAGTCGGGCGCATACGCGTTAAAGGCGAGGGTATTGAGTATAGTGCCGGCATCCAGTGCGCGTGGCAGGTCCAGTATTTTGGTACTGTCCAGGTATACGCGTACCCGTTGTTTCTGGCGCCAGAGCGAAACGCGCACATAGTTTTTCTTCGGTACGTTGAACACCGGCATACCATTAATAGTATTGCTGCCGATCACATTGGAGGAATAACGGAAGAAGCCATCTCCGGACGATTTAGGCGCCAGGCTTACTTTAAAGGAAGGCGCTGAGACCTGATTGTCAGTGGCCAGGTCAAATTTTTCATTGGCATTGGCGGCTTTGAGCATGCTGATGGTCAGCATGCCGATGCCTGCTATGCCGTTGCTGGCCATCACGTCCACCTGCAGCGTGAAGTTGTCCGGCAGGTTGCTGGTCAAGTACTCGGGGTAGAAGGTGCCGTCCTGTTTCATGGCCAGCCATTTACCGGGCCGGTTGCTCACCGTCACGATCTCTGCGCCGGAACGGGTGTTCCACTGGCCGGGAAATTCGCCCACGGCGTCCTGCGCGAAATTCTCGTGCATGATGATTTTTTCTCCCGGTACAAAATCAAACCGGGAATAGGACTTGATATCTGTATTGGCAGTGCCGCTGTTATCGGCTGCCGGCGTGGTATTGGTGGTTTCTCCGGAGGTGGTGTTGCCGGAGTCGGTAGTGCCCTGGTCGCCTTTCTTTTTGGGGGCGGTAACGTCGTCAATGGTTTTGTCGATTTTCTCATTGACTTTCTGCTGTACCTTATTTTTGATGCGGTCAAATAACTGGGCCTGTGTAGTACTTGCCACGGCGCAGATACCGAGCAACAGAATTGCCTTTTTCATGATAACAACAATATGGTTTCTGAATAATGGATAAAATGCCCTGCAAGGTACGTTGGTTGCACATACATTCCGCAGGGGGCGTGTTATTTTTTCCGGAAGTTGCGCTTTAGGGGAACGTTGACCGCTTTCTGTTATATTTACCCTCAAAAAAGTGTCGTCCCGTAAAATGATATTATCAGGACTGTTGCTGATGATGATCGTCATGACCGCGCAGATGCCTGCCAGGCGCGTGCCTGTGCCGGTAACCCTGTCGTGGCCGGATTATTTCGGTAACCGGGTGTTTTTGCCTGCCGGCAACCCGGCTACGGAAGAAGGGATAGCGCTGGGCCGCCGTTTGTTTTACGAAAAGGCGTTGTCTGCCACCGGGCAGATGAGCTGCGCCACGTGCCACCAGCAGGCAAAAGCTTTCACCGATGGTGAACGTTTCAGCGCCGGCGCCGATGGTGTGCTGCAACCCCGCAATACCATGTCGCTTGCCAACCTGCTGTGGGTACGGCAACTTTTCTGGGACGGCCGCGCCGGCAGCCTGGAAGAGCAGGCGACGATACCGCTCACAGCCCCTCATGAAATGGGACAGTCACTGCAAATGTCCGCCGCTAAACTGCAACAAACGCCACGTTATCCTGCGCTGTTCCGCCAGGCCTTTGGCTCCGACACTATTACAGCTGACGGCATCGTGAAAGCGCTAGCACAGTTCGAACGCACGCTCATTTCGGCCAACTCCCGCTATGATCAGTATCTACAGGGGAAATACCAGCCGTCTGCTGCTGAAGGCAACGGTATCACACTGTTCTATGCCAATAATGATCCGGTGCGCGGTACCCGCGGGGCCGGCTGCGCACATTGCCATGGTGGCCCTAAAACGTATAGCGACCTGTTTCACAACAATGGGCTGGACAGTCTCCCTGCTGATGCAGGCCGGCAGCAGATCACCGGGCAGGCATATGATAAAGGCCGTTTCAGGGTGGCCACGCTGCGTAATATCGCCCTTACAGCACCGTATATGCATGACGGCCGTTTTCCCGACCTGGAAAGTGTGATCGATCATTACAGCGAACACGTGGTCCATAGCGGGACACTAAGCCCCTTTTTGCAACAGCCGCTGCTACTGACTTCGCAGGAAAAAAAGGACCTACTGGCCTTCCTGCATATGCTCACGGATTCAACGTTTATTACAGACCCGCGCTTTTCCAACCCTTTTGATAACAATTAAGCTGATGATAAAAAACTGTTTTTTAGGACTGCTGCTGCTCACAGGTACAACCTCCATGGCTCAACAAAAACCGGCAGTGAAAGTATCCGGAGAGGTAACCCGTCCGTTGACGCTCTATCCTGAAAACCTGCGCCAGATGAAACGCACCACGGTTTCCCTGAAAGACCGCGATGGTAACGATCACGCCTATACCGGCGTGCCTGTGCAGGAAATCCTGGAACTGGCAGGTGTTACTACCGGTAAAACGTTAAGAGGGGAAAACCTCAGCAAATACCTGTTGGTACGGTGTGCCGATGGTTATGAGGTGCTGTTCTCGCTGGCGGAACTGGACAGCAGTTTTACAGAAAGGGTGGTGATACTGGCAGATGAATCCGGCGGACAACCGCTGCCCGCCGGAAAGGGGCCCTTCAGATTGGTAGTACCCGGAGAAAAGAAACCTGCACGCAGCAGTTTCCAGGTAACGGACATGATTATACGCTTCGCAAAAGACTGAGTTACTTTTCCACGCCAAATTCTACTTCATTGGCCCAGTGTACTTTCCAGTCGGGGTGAAAGGCACGGGCATTGAGTTTGGACACGCTCCGTTCTTTGGCCAGTTCCATGCAGCTGCCGGGAGCGCCGTTGTCGTTTACACGGAAAGACAGCTTTATCCGTTCTCCTTTGTCCATAGCGGCTTTTACGTCGGGTATCTCGCTCCAGGGGATGGCGCATTCGGTGATCACGGTATTGCCTTCCCGGCGGACCACCAGCTTGCTGTTGGTAACAGGCCCCTCTTTTTCAGATTTGGGCTGCCGCGGAAAGAAGTGTTTCCGGTTAAGTCCCGGTACCAGCAGTCGCCACATCTCCGTGCCTCCGCCATATTGGGCGGCTACGGGATTAAACGCATATTCATAGTCGGTGCATTTGTAACCGGTAAAACGCGGCATTGTGCCCGGCGGATGGGACAACATGCCGTCTTTCCCTTCCGGAATAACATTGAACGCCAGCAATACATTGTCGTACGAATACCCGAGTCCTGAATTGTCGGGCGTTACAGGGTTTTTCTGATAGGTGTAGTGCCGTACGCCTGCCGGCCATATCAGCGGTTGTTTAATTTCTTTAAAGGCGGGGGTGACGGTAACGCCGGCGGGTAAACGTGGCGTTGTTCCCACGATGTGATGCCCCCATGCGCCATACGCGCCTTTCCAGTTGCCGCGTGTATCAAAATCCTCTTTTACAAAAATGCTGTCAGATGATGGCTGGTCAAACATCAGCGCGGCCAGTTTAGCGGTATACCACCAGGCGTTGCTGTGCAACACGATGCGCACATCGCCTTCGAGGCGCAGCACTTCCCAGGCGCCGCCCCACAGGTTGGTGAGCGTACGGCGGAACAGGTTTTTACCGGTGGCGTTATCATACACTTCCAGCCTGGCGGAAGACACCCGCAGCGATGGCAGGTACAACGCTACCTGTGTGGCTTTCGGCAGATGAAGGTCCAGCCCGAAGGAATTGGTATTGTCGCCGCTTTCCCAGTAGTGCATGATACGCCCGTCGCCATTGGGCAGCTGTAAGGCGCCTGCATCGGTGGCGGGCACGCTGTTTTCTTTGATGACGAGCGACTGCTGCATGTCCAGCACATAGGAGGTATCGGGATAAAAGAACTCGTCGTCCGGCCGCTGCGCAAAACGGTACGTGCCGGGATGCGGCGTACTGTCGGCCACTTTGGCGGCGAAATAAAAGTATTGGTCGTCATAGGCGAAGTACCCGTTGGCATAGCCGTTGGCGTTGGTATCAAAGTTTTTGAACGGGTACCAGGCGGCCTCTGTCACGCTCACGGTGGCGGCGCCTTTGCTGCTGACGGTCTGCGGTAAAGCCTGCTGCCAGTCGTCCAGCTTGCCATCTACGTGTATGCTTAACCGCGATATCACGTTCACATGCATATCTTCATAGTGGGTGGCCATCCCGTCTGTGCCGGCATCAAAATGCACGGAGAGGGGATAGGTGTTATTGGCGGCGGCCACGCCCCCGGTGATCTGCACGGGAATAGTACGGGTTTCATGCGGAGCGAGCACCACGGTATCGGGAACGGATACACGCAATCCCTGCAACGCCACAGCGAGACGCCCTTTCACCGGCCGGTTCAGGATATTGGTCAGCTGCAACCGCATCACCGGTGACTGTGAAATACGGGCGGTCATATCTTTGGCGATAATCTCCACAGGCTCATAACCTTCTATCCGCGCGGTTTTTAACGCGGCCAGCAGTTTGGTGAAAGCACCTTTCGAACCGTCGGTGCGCAGGTAGTAGCCCTGGCTGTTGAGCGGTATGATCAGATACCCATTCTCTGCAAACAGCTGGTTGCCGTAGAAATCGTATAGCCGCAGATAGGAGGCGGCAGGCAGCAGCATACGGCCGCCGCTCAGCGGGCGGTATTGCTGCTGCGCCTGTTGCAGGCTGTCAGCATTAGCGCTGCCGGCAGCCAGCGCGGCCCTGATTTGCTCTTTGTCTGCCATCTCGGGCAAACCTCTCACATCACGGAACAGCACTCTTTCGGGACCAAATGCTTCACCGATATCGCCTGATACGACAGCGGTACCGTCGTCCGGATTGTTTTGCCCGTCAAATACCATGATCCAGGGCAGCCCGTTGGTGAACAGCAGCCGGTTGAAATTGCGTTCGCCTACCAGGTGCTGCACTGCGCCCAGCGCGGCCGCCTGTGACCAGGTATCCGGGATGCGCGTAATTTCTTTGGTGCCTTCCGGCGTCCGTACTTTCTGCGTGAAATGTTCGCTGCCACGGCCGCCGGTATACATGTAACCGGCGTAAATGCCCATGGAGCGGTCGTAGCCGGAGGCCCGGTTGGTGGCTACGGTAAGGCCTATACGATCATCGGTGTTGCCTACCCAGCTTTCGGTGTCCCAGATTTTAACACGGCCTCTGGGTGATTGGCGGTTAACCCACTCCGGATAAAGGGCCGGCGTTTCAATGCCCTGATAATGGATAGAGCAGAAATCGAAAACAGGAAGGAAGGTCATTTTGCCATCGGCAAAAAGTTTGTCCCAGGCATTGGAGTTGGAATCGCCACCGCCGACTAATACATCGGCGCCTTTCTTTCGCGCGTCCAGCACGGCTTGCGCCATCACGGTATATATCTCGCGGTAGCGCAGTATGTCTGACTGCCATCCGGAGATGGAAGCGCCCTCCCAGGGCTCGTTCCACAGTGATACCGCGGTGACCGGCCCCCTGGGCCAGCCGTACTGTACACAAAGCCGGTTGACGAACAGCTGGAAATCAGCATCAGAGCCAGGCGCCCATACAAAATCCTGCTTGGTCTTTTTCATCACGCGGTTGGAATCGAGGAAAGAACGCGGCATGCCCAGCGGCAGCGGCGCTGTGCCGGCGCCAAACATGAGTAGCACCGTAATGTTTTTGGACTGGTACTCTTTTATTTTAGCGTCCAGTTCCTTCATTTTCTGCGTGTAGTCGGGAGCGGTAGTAGGCGTGTAATCCACGCCCATCCGGATAGCCTGCACGCCTATACGTTGCAGAAAATCAGCGCCCATATCGTCGAGCGATTGTTTGGGATACTGCAACCGTTGCGGGTTAGCGGCGAAAGTACGCACCAGGCTGGTGATCATACGGCGGCCATACCGCCCCAGGTCCATCACCAGGGCATACCCGCCAAAGCGGGCGGGTATGCTGGGTAAATGTTCTATGTTGATATATCCGCCGGCGGGGATGTTTACTTTCACGGGAACGGTGGCCACTTCTCCCTGGCGGACCATCTCGGGCAACCAGATATCGCCGGGAAGGCCGCGGGTGCCGTAAGGTATCAGTTCAATGCTGCCGGTGGCCACTATTGGCTCGTTGAGCCGGTTCACCACCTGCAGGGTGTAAGACGGTTGTTCTCCGGGCCACAATACGTTAGTGGGGCAGGACGCACGCACTACGCTCACATCATAATCGTAATGCCGCTGATTGTTTTTTACGCCCAGCACCTCTTCGTAGCGGACCCAGTCGGCTGGCGCTTTCATTTGTGCCATACCGTTATACCCGCTGCTGACCAACAGCCCGAGTATCCATAAATATTTCATTCGTTTTTTCTTTTTATAGCTTGATGAATTTCTGTTGCCCTATGACCTTGCTGCTGGCCGCATCGGTGATGCGCAATACATAGGAGCCGGGCATCAGGTTGGCCACATCGGCGGTGATAGCGCCTGCATTGGCAGCCTGTATGGTTTTTACGGTTTTACCGGTGAAATCAAAGATGTCGAGCTTAAACCCTTTTGACACGCTTTGTTTCAGGTCGATGTACAGTGTTTTATCTACAGGATTGGGAAACACTTTGAAAGCTGCGCCGGCATTACGGGTGAGCATGGCGGAAGTGGCAGCGGTGCTGTCGGAGCCGGGAGGCGGTGGCGCCGGTGTCCAGCGGTACAGCACTACTTTATTGGCGTTGTAATCATCTTTGGTGATCAGGTATTCCCCGGTGGTACGATGATAGGCTTTGATACCATACTGTGAATCCACGTCGTTGCCCACATACACGGCAGGGTTGCTGCTGTTCATGGTCAGCACCAGTGCGCCGCTGCTGAGGTCAAACACATCTATATCAGGAATAGCATAGTATCCCACAAAGAGATAGTTGCCGGCGGCCGACATGGATTTGGCCTGCGCACGGCTCAGCGTGATCACCAGGTTAGGGGTGCGGTTGCCTGTTTTCCATCCGCGGTACACTTCTATCCTGTTGCCGATCAGTGTCCAGTCGGTGTTGCCGCCGGCCAGCACCATCATATCGCTGGCGGGAACATATTCAATGCGGTTCAACGGCATAATGGAAGTGGGCGTTGGCGTGGATACCACTGGTCCGTATATGGGTTTGCCGTTGGCGGCGAAGCTGGTCAGCGGATAATGCTGGATGGCATTGGTTTTATCCTGCGATATCCATACATCGCCGATGGAGTCGAGGCAGAAGCCGTTGCGCACTTTGCTGATGGTGTCTAACGGAATGGCAATGTGGCCGTCCGTCGCTTCATTAAAGTAGTAGCGGTAAAATACATCGGCGTTCTGGTTGTTGGCGATGAGTATTTTATGGCCGTTCACATTGGCGAGATGCCCGAAATGTTCGCCCCTGCCGTGGTCCGTCATTTGTATGCGGGCGTCCAGCGGATAGCGGTAGGGATCTACGGTGTTGGCCACATAAGTGCCGCCGTCGGTACCGGTATAGGAGTAGAGGATGTTGCCACTGTAGAAGTAGGTGCCGTCGCTGCCGGCGTCGGCAGAAGCGTTGCCTTCAAAGTTGAGCGCCTGTAATGTCCATTGAAGGTTGCCGGCACTGTTGTAGCAGTGGATATCAGTGGCGCCGTTGCGGCCCAGGTCCCATGTGCCTCCCCACGGGTTGTTGAGCACATAGAGGTTGTCTGCCGCATCCCGGCCAATGCCTACTACTCGGGTGAAACGTTTGTCGCCCACGGTGCCGCGCAGGGCGGTGGACTGGTCCAGGTATCCGCCCTGTACGCCGAAGGTACCCGACGGTACAGGCGTTCCCGTTAGGTTGCTGTAAATTTTGATCTGCATGTCCGGTCCCTGGTCGCCGATCAGCAGCTGGCCGCGGGCACTGTCGGCATACAGGGCCGAAGGCCGCGCGGTAGTGCCCAGCGTGATAACGGGACCGGCTACACCGGTAGTGTCAAAGCTGGCCACGGTGCCGCTGTTGAGCTGTGCCACCCACAGGTGGCCGCTGCTGTCGATGGCCAGCGCGCCAGGCGTAGCTACGGACCATTGCCTGATGGCCACACCGCCGGTAGTGAATACCTTGATCATGTTGTTGACAAGATCGCTGGTGTATACACGTCCATAGGATACGGCAATGCCTGGCACGGCGTCGTTGGTGCCGGTATTTACGGTAAAGAGCAGGTCGCGCACTTTGGTGGCGCGGTTGTAGCGTCCCACTTTACCGTTGTTGGGTGTTTCCTGTGCGGTGAAGATATAGGTATCGTCACCGCCGATGGCGCAGCCCTGCGATTCTTTGTTGCCGCCCATGGAGCCAAGGGTGTTGCCGTTTTGGTAGATACCGATGTTACGGCCTTTTTCATCCCAGCCGGAAGAAGTATATACCACGCCCTGCGGAGATACCCACATAGAGCGGGCACAGTTGCCCACATGTTTGTTGACATCAGAGAAATTGTTGCCCATCCAGGTGGTGATATACTGGCCCTGGCTGCTGGCATATGCCAGCAGCAGGCCTGATAATACGGTAAATGTTTTTTTCATATACTATGGAGTTTGAGGGTGAAAAGAGACGATGATTAATATCCGTGATTTTGTATAAGACGGGGATTACGGCCCAGCTCCCGCAGCGGAATAGGCCACAGCGTCTGGTCGGCGCTGATGCCCAGTACGGCGGTAGCACGACCGGTACGTGCGAGATCATAAAAACGATGGCCTTCAAAAGCCAGTTCTTTGAACCGCTCATTTTCGATGGCGATGGTAAGATCGGCATCTGTTTCGCCGGCAGCAGGGAAATCGTAGGCGGAAGGAGCGGTGGTAGGCTGACCGAACGCACGGCGGCGGATGATGTTGAGCATGTCAACAGCTTCGGCATGTTTACCCAGTTTGTCCAGCGCTTCGGCCCTCACCAGGATAATATCTGCCAGCCGCAGCGCGATGAGGTTAGGCTCCGTACCGTTGGTCAGCCGCACGTATTTGCTGACATAGGTCACCGGCGTAGTGGCTGCGGAAACGCCCAGGCTGGCGCTCTTCCGGATATCACCGGCGGCATAGGCATTGATGATCTTGTCGGTAGGCGCTATCTGGTAACTGCCTGTCTGTTGACCGGCAGGGATACCGGTAACGGGCATATAAAAACTGTACAGACCATTGGCCTGCGCGGAAGAACTGACATACTGTATCTCAAAGATGGATTCTGTGCTGTTTTTGCCACTCACGGTAAACATATTACTGTAGGCGGTACTGCCGCTCACCAGCGCATATACAGGGCTGTTGATGACATCCTGTGCCTTGATGGCGGCAGAGTCATATTTCTTCATGCTGAGGTATGCTTTGGCCAGTAGGGCTTTGGCGGTGCCTTGTGTGGCGCGCCCACGGGTGTCGGCGCCGGTGGCGAAGCTGGCGGGCAGCGATGACTCGGCAATGGTCAGGTCTGCAATGATCTGCTGAAAAATAACGTCAACGGGAGAACGCTCTATGGTAAAATCCGCATTGAAGGAGTTATAGGGCTGTGTTACCAGTGGCACAGGTCCATAGGCTTTGAGCAGGTTAAAGTAGAAGTAAGCCCGGAGGCAGCGTGCTTCTCCCAGCAGCTCCTGTTTGCGGTTGCCGGTAAACAGGCTGTCTTTCATGCCAGGCACGTTTTTCAGCAGATCGTTGGCCCTGCCGATACCGGTGTAGTTGTTCTGCCAGTAGGCGGCCACAATGGGATTATCTACCGGGATGCCATGTTGACTGAACGGCGCATAGTTGATAAGCAACGCGGTGGTAGCGTCGGAGCCGGCGTCAAAAGCTACCGGGAACTGCTGCGACAGCTGTTGCACGGCGGGATAGATGCCTACGGCGGCGCTCTCCGCATCGTTGGCGGTTTGCCAGAAGTTGTCTTCTGCGATGGTGTATTCCGGCACCTGGTCCAGTACTTTGGTGCAGGAGGCGAAAGTTATAGCGATTAAAAGAAGTCCTGTTTTTTTCATGTCTGCTGCTTTAGAAGTTCAGGTTTAATCCGGCCATAAAAGTGCGGGGCTGCGGCTGTACGGCCCAGTCGATGCCCAGCTGGGAGTTTTTAACGGACTGGTTCTGTGACTCAGGGTCATAACCGGAATAGTTGGTGATCATAAATAGGTTCTGGCCGCTCACATACACCCGTGCGCTGCTGATGCGTACGCGTTTCAGCAAAGCGGTAGGGAACGTATAGCCGACCGTGATATTCTTCATGCGGATGAAGGAACCGTCTTCCACAAAACGCTGCGATACCTCGCCGTTGGTGAGGCTGCCCGGTGTCACGGGATCATTGAAGATGGCTTTAGGCACATCGGTCTGCGTGTTGGTGGGCGTCCAGCGGTTCAGCGTTTTGGCGTCACCGTTATTGTAGTTGCTCATACGCTCGAGCATGCTGCGGGTCTGGTTATAGACTTTGTTGCCGTACGACCAGTAGAGGAAAAAGCTGAGGTCTACACCTTTATAGCTGAAAGTGTTGGTCAGGCCGCCGGTGAAGTCCGGGAGCGCGTTGCCAAGGATCACCCGGTCGGCAGCGGTAATCTTGCCGTCTTTATTGATGTCGTCATAAATCATATTGCCGGTAGCGGGATCTACACCTTTGTTGCGGTAACCGAAGAAAGAGCCAACGGGTTCGCCTACACGGAAGATACTGGTAGGCTGACTGGTGTAGAAGGAGCCAGGCAGGCTTTCGGTGAAGTCGGAGCTGGAAGGATCGCCGGCCACGGTTTCAGGCAGGCTGGTAATTTTATTGCGGTTGAAATAGAGGTTGAAGTTGGTGTTCCAGGTGAATTTACCGCGGATGTTTTCTGTGTTGATGCCTATCTCGAGGCCTTTGTTCATCAGTTGCCCGATGTTGGCGCCGTTGGTACGGTTAAATCCGGAGGTATAGGGAAGTTCCAGTTTAAAGATCAGCCGGTTGGTGATTTTCCGGTAGGCTTCTACGGTCACGTTGATGCGGCTGTCGAGGAAACTCATGTCCAGTGCCAGGTTGGTGGCGGTGGTGGCTTCCCAGCTAAGATCGCGGTTGGAAAGAGAGGTAGGAGCGATGCCTGCCGCAGCGCCGTAGTTGTAACCGGTGGAGTAGGTGGCCAGTGAAGGGAAGTCGCTGCCAAGCCCTTCGTTGTTACCGGTAACGCCTACACTGCCGCGTAGTTTCAGGTCACTGAAGAAACGCTGGTCCTTCATGAACTGCTCGTTGATGATACGCCAGGCGGCGGAGATGGAAGGGAAGAAACCATATTTCCTGTTGGCGCCAAAGCGGGAAGAACCATCGGTACGCAGTACGCCTTCCAGCAGGTAACGGTCGTCGTAGCCATAGCTTACCCGGCCAAAATAGCTTACCAGTCCCCATTTGGAGCGATAGTCCAGCGGCGAGAAAAGGTTGGTGAAGCCGGTAACGGCCTGAATGATATCGGTGGAATTGGTATTACCGGAAACGCTGATACGGCGCACATTGGCTTCCTGCGCGCTCTGTCCCAGCAGGGCGGTGAGCTTGTGTTTGCCGCGGAGCGCCGGCGTATACGAAAGGGTGTTTTCATTGACCCACAGGAACTGGGAAAACACGGATACGAAGCCGGTGGCCGGTGATTGGTTGTTGACCAGTTTGGACTGGTAGCGGTCATCGGTCACCTGCTGGTTGTCGAAGCCGAAGCTGGTCCTGAATTTCAGTCCGGGAATTATGGTGTATTCACCGTACAGGTTACCGATGTAGCTGTCTACGCCCGACTGGAACCGCAAGGAATTGGCGATCATCACGGGATTGGTCCACCGGCGGTTAGGATCTGTATAAAAGGTGCCGTTGGAATTATAGATCGGGTCATTGGGGTTCTCTATCAGGGCCAGCGCCAGCACGGACTGTCCGGAGAAGCTGTTGTCCATACGGTTGTTGATGGAATGCACGCCGGTGAGGTTCACGCCGATCTTTATCTTGTCGGTGGCCATGAAATCGAAGTTCACGCGGCCGTTGACCCGCTTGAAATGTTGCACGCCTACGATAGTGCCGGTCTGGTCGAGATAACCGACAGAAACGTAATGGGAGGTGCGCGGCGTGCCGCCGGAAATAGACAGGTTATAATTGGACACAGGGGCGGAACGGAAAATAGCGTTCTGCCAGTCGGTGTTCCTGCCTGTCTTTACAATGGCCGGGTCTAAAGGCAGGCCGGCGTTGGTGCGGGATTCGTTGAACAGGTCCACGAACTGGTCGCCGTTGAGCAGCGGCAGTCTTTTCGGTACGTCGGAAAATCCGGTGTACATGCTGAAGTTGAAGCGTGACTTGCCTTCTGCGCCTCTTTTGGTGGTGATGAGGATAACGCCGTTGGCGCCCCGGGAGCCATAGATGGCGGTGGCGGCGGCGTCTTTCAGTATTTCCACCGACTGTATATCGTTGGGATTGATGTTGTTGGTGGCCGTAATCCTTTGCCCGTCGCCGGATACGCCGTATTGTGCGGCGGGCAGGTTGCTCATCGGTACGCCGTCGATGATGTACAGCGGACGGTTTTCTCCGAAGAGGGAGCCGTTACCACGGATACGGATATACGTTTCATCGCCGGGAGCGCCGGAGTTCTGTACCACCTGTACGCCGGGGGCTTTTCCCTGCAGGGCGGCGTCCAGGTTGGTAACGGCCACGCCGGTCAGCTCGCTGCCTTTAATGGAAGAAACGGACGATGTCAGGTTCTTTTTCTGCTGGGTGCCGTATCCCACCACTACCAGGTCATTCAGGGAATTGCTTTTTTGTTGCAGTACAACGTACAGCGTCTGTTGACCGTTGACTGCCACTTCCTTCGATTCAAAGCCGACGGAGGTGCAGAGCAGTATGCTGTTGTGCCCTGGAACAGACAAGGTGTAGTTTCCCTGTGCATCAGTGGTGACGCCGGTAGCGGTGCCCTTGACCCGGACACTGACACCGGGCAGCGGTTGACCTTTATCGTCCGTAATTTTTCCTGACACAGGCAGCCGGGCGGCCTGTACCTGGTTGTCTGGCGGTGGACTGCTTTCTTTGCGTGTCACCACTACAATGCGGTCTGTAATCTGATAGGTAAGGGACAGCCCGTCGAGGAATGATTTCAGCACCTGTTCCAGGGGCGCGTCTTTGCATTCCAGGGATACGTTCTTGTAGGCCGCAGCCGATTCGCCGCGCCAGATGAAAGAATAACCTGTTTGCTGTTTCAGCGTGGAAAACACTTTTTCCAGCGGTACTTTTTTCAGGGAGACAGTTACTTTCTGTGCAAAGCCGGTTGTACCTGCCAGCAACAGTGCAATGGTCAGTATTGCCCACAACGGCCTGGCCGGCTGTATTTTCACAGCTGTGGGAATGCGCGTGGCAAAGAATTTCATATTTTTTTACTCGTGGATTTTATACATGAAGCAATCATAAAACGTGGACGTTTCACCCAATACTATCCTGCACCGGGGGCCCCCGGCAATTTTGGTCCCCGGGGCATTAACCCCCGGGCTGAAAATGTTTTGGCGGAAGAAGAGTGGCGTTTGTTCTGGCTTTACTATTTAGTTGTTGAACGTTGGTTTAATTGTACGTAATTATTGATTTTGGTTTGTTAGTTATTAATTAATGTTGCAGTTTAAACCCTGAACTAATCGTAGCCCAGGGCTTCAGCCCTGGGACCCCGGCGAAACGAAAACAACGTTCCCGCTTATACGAAAACGCACCATCTTCGTCATCTCGAGTGCTTTCAGCAGCTGGCCGATTTCCTCATTCCTGGATACAATTCCGGAAAGGGTGATATCATCCATATCGCCTTCATATCTGATTTCCACATTATACCAGCGGGCCACTTCCCGCATGATGCTGCGAATATTGGTGTCCCGGAAGTAAAACTCACCGTTTTTCCAGCTGAGGGTTTCATCCAGGTTGGGTTTGCTGATGAGGAAAGTCCCACCGGAAGGAGCGATGGTGGCCTGTTCGCCAGGGTGTAACAGCTGTTTGTCCACCCCGTTAATAACGTTGACGGCGCCTTGCACGAGGGTGGTCCTGATGGCGTTTTCATCCGCGTAGGCCATTACGTTGAAGGCGGTGCCGAGCACTTGTATATCCAGTTTGTTGACAGTAACGGTAAATGGTTTGTGTTCATCTTTGGCGATGTCGAAATAGGCTTCGCCTGTTACCTCCACGTGCCGGTTGTTGGCTGCGAACGCAGCGGGATAGCGGATGGACGAGGCGGCGTTGAGCCATACCCGTGAGCCGTCGGGCAGGGTGAGCTGGTACATGCAGCCATGCGGTGTTTGCATGGTATTGTATAGGATGTTGTTATTATCCTTGCCTTCGGTCAACTGGTAGGCTACCTGTCCGTTGGCGAGTTTAACGATGCGGGCGTTGCCTTGTTGGGCGATGGTGCCGTTGGCGATGCTGTCGAGTGCTACGCGGGAGCCGTCGCCGAGTATCAGCACGGGTTGCGCGGTGCCGGGCCTGACAGGTTTGCCGGCTGCCAGGGCAGTGGCGTTGTGTCTGTGCCGGGAGGCGAATTTCCAGGTGCCGGCCATCAGAAGGCCGAAGATGGCTGCTGCGGCCGCGTATTTGAACCAGGGCCGGAAAACGGGTGGTTTGCGTGTTGGCGGCAGCATCGATAATTGTACTTCCTGTTGTTGTGCTTTCAGCAGAATTTCATCCGCCATTTCCGCCGGGTCGTAGTCGGCGGCCTCCGCATAGGCAGGGTTACTGAATGCTTCCTCCAGCAGGCGGGAAAGCAGGGCCTTGTTGTCCCGTTCCATGGCCATCTGGCGGAAACGGTGTATCTCGGACGCATTGAGCGTGCCGTTCATATAACCCCTGAACAGTGCTTCAAATGATGTGTCAGACATGCGGATGCTGGTTTAAGGTCATCTGTTTTCCCTCTTATGATAAAGGACGGAAAACAGGAACAGGGTAAGACAGTAAAATGAAAAAATATTTTAAGGGAATGCGATCAGGAGGGCCAATAACGTGAAAATCCCCTCCGGATGGCGCTCGAGGTATTCACGGATGCTGCGCAGGGCCCTGACAATATAGGTTTGGGAGCTGACCACCGAGATATTCAGCTGCCGGGCTATCTGCGGGTGACTGAGCCCCTGGAAGCGGTGAAGGATAAATACCTCTTTCACTTTAGCAGGCAGGTGTTCGATCGCTTTGCTGAGGGTGCTCTCCAGTTCCCGGTATTCCAGGCGGGCCTGTGCGTCGGGAAGCGGGTCGGCCTGCAAGTGGCCTGTCAGCGTGTCGAGGTTGTCAGTACGCAGTACTTTCCTGGAGAGAAAGTCCATGATCAGGTTGCGGGCGCACACATAAATAAAGGTGCCGGCATTGTCTACCTCGGAAAGTTTCTGACGGTTGTTCCACAGTTTCAGGAAGATATCCTGTGAGAGGTCTTTGGCTTGTTCCGGTGAGCGGGTGAGGCGTAATGCGGTCCCATACACCTGCGGCCAGTATTGCTGTACCAGCTGCCGGAAGCTGCGTTCATCGCCGCTGGCAACGGCGAGCAACCATTGTTTTTCATTATCGTGGTCCAAAAGTGGTCTTGTTGATATAACAGGAGTGTGGTATGAAAATAATACAATCAGCCGGTATTTGCAAAATGATGTTGTTCTCCTGGTTTTTCTTTTTTGGGGAGATATGTATCTTGCCCTTATGTTAACATTAGACGACAGGGCCTGGCAATTCCTGAGCGGCCCGTACGGCATCGATGAAAATCTGCCGGAAGCCATTGCTGAATTAAAGGCCGGCTATTCCAAAGCACTGCTGGATGATATTATCTGGGAACGAATTTATCATCAGAACACCCTGTACGAAAATACTTTCGCGGCAATTCCCCACCTGCTGGAGCTGGCGGCCAATGGTACCGATGCGGAGGCGCAGGCCGATATCCTCTGCAGCCTGGCGGTGCTGATCGCGGAAGATGCCAATGAGCCCACGCCGGGCACTATTCCGGCGGAATATGCTGACAACGCCGACCTGGCGCCGGAGCAGGTGCGCGGCATATATAATGATTACCTGAAGGCACTGGCGCAACTGCCTGCGTTATGCGCAGCGCTGCTACCAACCGTGCGCCTGCAGGCGGAAGACGGGAAAAGTTATTTCCTGGCAGCTATGGCCGTAGCATACGGTCAACGCGCTTTTGCCCGCGTTTTTATCCGTTACTACGAAGGGGAGGAGTATATCGCGCACTGTGAATGCTGCGGTGCAGATATTTTCGTGTGGCCGAAAGAAGACCGGCTGGTTTGTTTCCGGGAAGACCCCGTGTTTAAAAAGGAGCAGGAGGAAACGCCGGTAACGCCTCACCCGGACCAGGCGCCGGCCTGGGACGGTATCACCATTACGGAGGCCAACAGCTACGCCTGGGGGTATCATTTCCTTTCGCAGCTGAACATGCCGGCGCTGAAAACCCGCTGGCCCTTCCTGTTCGGTACGGCCCGCTGCCCCGGCTGCGGTGAACAACTGGACATATTTGAAAGCATCCTCGCAGGGATGTGATCATCCGGTAATATTCAAGACTGGTCATCGGTCCCGATTGAAAAAGCTGGAGCGGGGAGAAGAAGTGTAAGGATTACCCGAAGGGGATGACGAATACGAGTATCTTCCTGTAAATACGCCCGCTTTTCACCGCTAGATATATATGATTATATTTCATGCGTTTTTCCGGATTTTGCTGTTATCACGAAACCTTTGCTGATAGCGTCTTTGAGATATGTGGTAGTATGCGATTTTTTTGTATCTTCGGGGAAGGTAAATGCGATCTTTAAAAAAACTGAACGGAGGAAACCATTTACCGGCAAATGAAAAATTATGAATAAGTCATCAGAAAACTCCGGTAAAAAGGAAAATCTCAGTAAAAAAGAAATCGAAAAAAGAAAACTGCAAAAACAGAGGGAAAAACAGGAGAAAAAAGAGGAACGACAGGCAAACAGCAAAAAAGGCAAAAGTCTGGAAGACATGATGGCCTACATCGATGAGGATGGGAACATTACCTCTACTCCTCCGGACCCCAGCAAAAAGAAAGAAGTCAACCTGGAGGACATTCAGATCGGTGTGGCGCGGCAACAGGAAGGAGAACCTGTTAGCCAGATCCGTACAGGCATAGTCACTTTCTTCAACGAATCCAAAGGCTACGGCTTTATTAAAGACCAGCGGACACAGGAAAGCATCTTCGTTCACATCAACGGATTGCTGGACCGGGTACGGGAGAATTCCAAAGTCACTTTTGAAGTGGAAATGGGACACAAAGGCCCCAACGCGGTACGGGTGAAACTGGCAAAATAACGCTGTATAATGATATGCAAAAGCTGCTGGCTGCCGGCGGAGGGTCATCCCCCGCCGGACGCTGGCAGCTTTTTTATTGCGGACTGTCGCGGTGTATTATCATCATCAGGTACAGCAACGCTGCCAGTATGAGGACGAAGGCCAGTCCTGCCAAAGAGAGGCAGACCAGCACCAATAAGAGTGTATTCATGAGCGTGAGTTTGTTTTCCAGCGCCGGTGGGTCCACAGCCAGTAAGCGGGCGACTGGCAGATGTCCTTTTCCAGGCGTGCGTTAAAAATCCTGGTGATCTCAAAAGGAGCCATGGTGGAGGGCTGATCGGTAATTAAAGAAAATGTGATCTCCCACCGGTACCCCCGCAGCCTGCGGATAACGGCATACACAACGGCAGCGTCCACCGCTTTGGCCAGCCGCTCCGTACCGGTGATCACCCGGGTAGGCTGATGGAGGAAATCCACCACATGATGGCTGTTGGGCGCCGACTGGTCTGCAATAAAGATATAAGCCCCGGGAACGCTGTGTTGCAGCAAATGACGGGGCGCCTCGTCCATCGCCAACATCCGCAATCCGAAGCGGGAACGTGTCCGCTTCATCAGCCGATTGAAAAACCGGTTGTTCAGCGGTTTAAACACGGCATATACCGGACAGCGTAACAACAGCGGTAACAATGACATACATTCCCAATTACCATAATGACCAAGCATAATAATCACCGGCCGGCCCTGTGCATGGTACTCCCCGATCAACCCGGAATTATGCAGCACCAGCCGCTCCCGGATACGTCGCCCCGATACCATCATCAGTACCGGCATCTCCGCGAAAAGCCGGCTGAAATGCCGGTAAAAATCAACGGCTATCCGCCTGATCTCGCCATACGATTTCTCGGGAAAAGAACGCGACAGATTCTGTATGACCTCCGTGTAGCGATAACGCATCACCCGGTATAATAAAAAGAAAATGAACCACGCTAACCCGTCAGGAGAGGCCCTGTATTTCATATTCATTGGTTAAAAAAAAGTTAAAGCATAGCGGCGGCGCAGGGTAACTGCCCGCTGAAGTGTCGGTACCACAACCGATGCCCAATACAAAAGGACAACAATTACACAGCAAGGTGTTGCGGCAAACGGATAGACTTTTACGCTAAACGGATTTTTTTATGGCGAATACTTTCAGAAACAACTCCGGAGATGTACTATATGTAGAGCAAAACAACATGCGCCTGCAGGAAGTGATGCAGACAACAGAAAGACAGCTGCGGCTGCCTTTCTGGGACATCGATCTGCAACAACACTACTGCGATGGCGTACATGTGGCACATTGTAATATTAATGTGCGGGAAGACCTCTACGTAACCAGCGCGCCGGACGAGCCTATCCCGGGAATGGTGTTCGTGCAGCAGGGAAAAATCACTGCCACCGGCCATAACAGCCGTGTCACGCATAGCTTCGGCGAGGGACAGCATAACTTCTTCCGGAATCCGTACAATCCGCAATCCAGCGTTTTCTATCAACAACAAAACCTGCAGCTGCTGCTGATCGGCTTCGCACCGGAACGTTTCCTGCAACTGGCGGAACACGCCGGTCCCGTACTGTACCAGGTGGCAGATAATATGGTGGCCGGGAAAGAATGGGAACACAAAGAAAACATGCCCGTTACTCGGCAAATGCAAATCGTTATAAACGATATTAATACCTGCCGGTTCCAGGGCAAGATGAAAGACCTTTACCTGCAAACCAAAGCGCTGGAACTGCTGTTGCTCCGTTGTGAACAACAGGAACAGCGGCAACAGACGGCAAAGACGAATATAAAACTATCTGAAACGGATATACGAAAAATACACGCGGCGCGGGAATGCCTGCTGGCCAATGTACATCAGCCACCGTCACTGGGCCAACTGGCGCGGCAAACAGGGCTCAATGAATTTAAGCTGAAAGCAGGGTTCAGGAAAGTATTTAACAACAGTGTATTCGGTTATCTGAGAGAATACCGGCTGGACCTGGCATGGCAGCTGCTGAAGAAAAAGGAGTTGTCAGTAACGGCAGTGGCCTATGAAGCAGGATATACCACTGTACAGCATTTTAGTAAGGAGTTCAGCAAACATTTCGGGGTAAGTCCGTCACGGATCGACTAGGGTTTTAGTACGGCATAGTATTGACCGTTCTGTTCTTTCCATTGGAAATAGCGGTCAAAAAAAGATTTGCGCTCAGTGGCGGTCATCCGGTCGTTGAGCTTTTCGCGCAGCAGCTGTTGCAGCGAAGCTGGTATCCGTTCACTGGTAATACTGTTGTCCGAAAGTGAAACGGTATTGATCAGGCAGGTGTCTTTACCGAAGAACCCACTGACGGCCGCAATGGCACGCTGGTCGGGCGATACATCGTATGCTACGGAAGATACCGGCATGCGGTAGGGTTGTTGTTTGTCTGCCGACAGATCGAAAATAATGTTTTGAAAATAACCTTCTTCAGGAGTGAATTCCTTTTCATGCACCAGGTAACGGTCACGCAATAGTTGATAAGGAATTTGATTGCCGTTGTTATAGAGAAACCAGTAATGCGGCTTGCCCTGTTGTTCTTCTATCAGGTATACCGGAAAGTTGAATGTCTGTGCAATGTGTACCAGCAGTTTTCCGGGCAGGCTGTCCAGCGGCTGTACGCCAATGTAGTAGCCGGATTCATTGGACCGGTTAGTGACGTCTGCCGGCGAAATATTATGTCCTTTGTAACGGATGCGATAATTGTAGGCGGTGTTTTTACTTCCTGTATTCAGGTTGTTATACCGCTGTTTGCTGGTGATGACTGTAAAAGGCCCGTAGTCTTTTTGTTCACTGCAGGCTCCCAACATCAGTATACATAAGCAGGTGATGATATGGTTAGAAATTTTTTTCATTACAGGAAGATAACTTTATTTATCTGTTTTTGACCGGTTGTGATTTTTTTAACATTTCTGAAAGGTTACCTTTTTCCGGTTGTTGGTATAAACGGAAAAATGCCCCTTATGCGTATACCAGTCCGTTATTTAGTTATTCCCGCTATTGTGCTTGCCGCCTGTGGCAAAAGCGCACCTTACCCTGATAATGCTGCTTCCACGACAGAAAAAAGCGCCGATCAATATACCGCGTCGGCAGATTCCACTGACTTTTCCGGTGACATGTCGTCTTTAACTGCTGCGTCCCGCAAACGCGTGCGCACGGCGGATGTACGCTGCCGGGTAACAGACGTGTTCCATGCTTCCACGCGTATGGAACAGGTAGTGTCTTCGGTACAGGGCATTGTAGTGGAAAGCACTATGAAGAACCAGTATGCAGGACAGTATGACCTTCCTTACACGGCGGATTCACTGAAAAGAATGCAGCTGTACACGCCTACGGCCAATCTTACCTTACGCGTGCCGGTGGCCAGCCTGGATTCCGTGGTGAGCATCCTCACTTCTATGGCGGTGCTGATTGATTATCGTACAAAAACAGACCAGGACTATACGCTGGCTTATCTGGCCAACGCATTGAAAAATAAAAAAGCAGGCCAGCATGCGGCAAAGGTGGTGACCGATAAAAACACCACTACACTGGATGTGGCGAAATATGAAGACCAGCAGGAAGAAACAAAAGTAGACAGAAGCATCTCCAACCTGAAAATACTGGACGATGTGGCCTATGCCACCTTTACGGTGGAACTGTTCCAGTCACAGGCTGCCAGCATGGAAACGATCATCAACCCCCGTTATGTTTCCCGCGCCGGCTTTGGTACGGAAGTACGTACGGCCGTAGTGGACGGCGCCAACCTGCTGCGCGACCTGCTCCTGTTTTTTATCCAGGTATGGCCGCTGCTGATCATGGCCGTATTGGGCTGGTGGGGATACCGCCGTTATCGCCGGATGTCGGTAAAATAGGATACCGGACTATTTAGCCATTTTATTATTTTTTTATTGTGGCGATAAAATCATGGAGCGCCTGATTGTTGGCCAGCCGTATATTAATTCTCCGGATAGTTGTATCTGACATAAACCAGTTCATGGTATAGGAAGGTTCTCCTTTGGGGAACCTTTTTCTTAATGGGTCCTGTTGCCATTCCAGGCTGTCTTTATACAACGGTATCTGTATGTAGGACGCTTTCTTGTAATAGTAATCGTTGATATCGCTGACATAGTGGGAAAGTCGTTTATCGTTGACCGTAGTTTGCATGCCGTATGCGCCGGCGATGGTCAGCACGGGCGCAAACAGGTCGTTCTTCACCGGTGCCACGGAACGGAAATGTTCTTCTCCGGGGATCACAGGGCTGTTGGTGATATGCAGCACCTTAAAATGAAGGCGGCTGATCTGTTGGTACAGCTGGCTGCTGTCGCCATGCAGGTGCCTGTCGTCCTCCCCGATATTGATAATGCCCCGGATGATCTCCTGGATAACGCCGGCGCCGGAATTATCGAAATAACCACCATCCACAAAATACTGGTTCTGTATCCTGCCGGCGGGGCTCAGGTAGGGGAACCGTGCGCCCAGTATGGCGCCGGAGGTAATAGTGATATCAGAATCGTTGCGCAGGAGACTGAGTACATCTACGCGGTTGTTGAAGATGCCGGCATCCAGTTGCAGGTTGGTGACCACTCCGGGATTGCCGTCCTGCATACGCGTGGTGTTGATGCATAACACCGGCAGGAACACGGTGTCTTCCCGCATGGCGGGGAAGGAGGACAGTGCGGCATCGAAGGGTACGCGGTAGAGTGAATCACCGGCCACGTCGGCACTGCGCTCGAAAGATTCTTCCAGTGCAGCGGCCCTGTCGCCTGCCCGTGAGGTACGGATGATATAACGGAAAAAATCCGGCCCCAGCATGCGGGTGAACGTATAACTGAAGTAGTCCTGTTTCAGGTATGTCATGGCAGATTTGGCGTACAGTGGCTGTTCATGTGCCCTGTCTCTCAGCAGGGAAAAGAAGGTGGCCACGCCCACGCCGCCGCCGGAGGTGCCTGACAGGCAGAACACATGGCGGGAGAAGCGGTCCTGTGCATGTTCGCGGATGCTGGCGTCTTCGATCTCGCCAAGTACTGCCGCGGTCCAGTAGGCAGAACGGGAGGCGCCGCCATTGGCCATCACAAAATATACATCGTAGCTGCTGTCGGCCATAACGGGGCGGGTACGCAGCCAGGCCCGCAGGTACGTGTCCAGCGATGGCCTGGATTCATAGTGGTTACCGTTTTTGGCGGTGGTCAGCTTCACGTAATGCGTTTCTTTCAACCCGAAAATAAGGGCGGTGATCACAAAAAGAAAATGGAAGCTGATACGGTAGCGGACAGACAAGGCGGTGACAATGTTGCCAAATAACAACAACATGCCGAATGCGAGCAACAGAAAGGGGAATGGCCCCAGCCGCCGCGCAAAGCCCAGACTGTAAATAGCGGCCACATAAGTGACGAGCGCCGCACAGCCAATGAAAATAAACCAGCGGAAGAAACTTTTTTCCGTGCGCGGAATAAAAAAGTAGCGCATTATGGTGTCCAGCGGCGTATGGGTAAGCAACAGGCTTTTCCTGGCGGAAATGTCCAGTTCCACCCGCCGCAGGTGGGTGTACAACAGGAAGAGGGCGTGCAGCAGCACCAGCAACGCCAGCAACAGCAGGATGCTGATACGTGGTATAAAGCTGGTGGCCACCGTGGCGGCCAGCCACGATATCAGCAGCACCATGAACACTTTCCGGAAAGCAGGCTGCATCGACAGCCGGTTAAGGGGCCGGTTGAGAAAATACAGCAGTGTAAGTACCGTAGCGAAAATAATCCAGCAAACGGTGCTGCTGAGCGGGTGATACAATACGGGTGATTGCAGCATGGCCAGTTCCAGCAACAGGAAGCAGCCGTGGCCCAATACCCTCGGGGATTCATCCAGGAAAAACTGGCTGATGGGAAAATGTTCATTGTGATCGTTGTAAGCCTTGGTGGCTGCCGCATCGGTGATCATGGCTTCGTCCTTCACATCGGCAATCAGGCGGGTGCGTTTGATATAAGCGATGATCCGGGAGGAATACCAGGTCACATAAACCCAGAAACCAATGGCCAGGAAAAACAGGATGCGTTCACGGTAGTGGTTTTCGGTATAGGCAACAATCACGTCTTTGCCCTGGTCCAGCGACCAGCAGATGAAGAAGATCAGCAGGAGGAAGATAATCCCGGGAAAGAACAGCCAGATGGCTTTGAGCAGATGCGCGGCCAGCCGGAGCAGGTTTTTCAGTAGTAGTAACATAACGGCTTCAAATTTGGGATATGCTACTGCTAAGATAAAAAATCCCGCTGCTAAAGTATTGGCGTCAAAAGGATTAATATCGCAGATAGTGCCTATGCCTGTGCGTCGCGCATCTTCTTTATTTTATCGTGTTCCGTTTTCAGGACGGAGCGTTGCTGTGTCAACAGTTCACGCAGATAAGCCGGCAGGTGCTCTTCCTGTAAGGCCTGTGTATAGGCACGCATGGCCGCATCTTCCTCTGTTTCACAATCGGAAAGGATGGCATGACGGTCATGGCCGCCAAATACGCTTTTCAGCTCCATCCAGGCGCGGTATAGCTTTCCGCCGGTGGTGGTGCCTGTTTCCATCTCTCCGCCAAGCCCCTGCACCTCTTTGCCCAGGGTGTTGCGCATCGTGCGGCTTTCGTCGATCATATGCGTGAAAAGCGCCCGGAGGTCGGCATCTTTGCCTTTATTGTCCTTCAGCGCTTTTTCATAACCGGAAATACGGTCATTGTTAATGCCGATGAGATCGTTGAGCGTCTCTACAGTGGCTGTGTTTGTGTTCATAGCTGACAGGTTTTACGGAAACATCCGCTATAAGTATGCCAGTGGATTTGTGTATCTTTAACGCTATTCTGCCAAAAAATGAAGTACTGTTCACATCTGTTGTTGTTATGCGGCTATATGCTGCTCTGTTGCCCCATCTATGCCGGAGGCCTGTCTGCCTGGAATGAACCCACGCCGGGAGGAAATAAAATGGAATATGACGGCACCGCGCCTGCCATGGCTTTTTTCTACAAGGAAAATTGTGATTCCCTCCATTCCGTGGCCCTGAAAAACTGGTATTTCTATAAAAACCATATTATCGGGGAAGACGGCCACAGTTTTTTTGTGATCAGCGAACAACGTTGCGAGGTACAGCGGTTCAGTAATGAAGCGGCTTTTAAGGCGTACCTTTCCGCGCATCATCTCCGGCCATGGCTATGGAAACGGACTTATCACCCCCTGCATATCTGGGATTATTTTGATGAACTGCTGTTCATGTCATTTTTCTTCAGCCCGGTGCTGCTGATATGGCTGATCGTTGTCGTGGTGATCGTAGTGGGACTGCTGCGCGGTAAAAAGCGGGCATACTGGAAATACGCTTTTCTGGCGGTGGTGCCGCTGGTGTACTTTATTGCGGCGTTGCTGCAACAGTTTCCACAAAGTTGGTAGCGTGTATCTGAAATACGGCTGTTTCCACATGGCGGGAAGCTACAATGATCTGCGTGCCGTTGGCGTGCTGGTCAAACATTTCCTTTACCAGGACAGGGTTGTTGTTGTCCTGTGACAGGTGGGAGAGCAGCAGGTGCGTCATGAACGAGGGACGGTGCTGCGTGAATATTTCCAGCGCCTGGCGGTTGGACAGGTGCCCGTGCCCGCCACGGATACGGTTTTTGAGGTAATAGGGGTATCTGCCCTGTTCCAGCATCTGTTCATCGTAATTGGCTTCCAGGAAGGCCGCGTGACATTGCCGGAAGTGATTCAGCACATGGTCACAGGGAGCGCCGATATCTGTAAATATCCCGATGTTGACCTGGTTGCCGGACACCATGAAGCTGTGTGGCTCCACGGCATCGTGGTATTTGGGGAAAGCGGTGACGGTAAGACCGCCTATCTGTACCGGCTGATACGCCGCAAATGACATCACTCTTTGCAGTGCCAGGTTACCGCCGGCCAGCGTGCTTTGGGTGATGTACACCGGGAGCTGGTGCTTTTTCGCCAGCACGGTTACCCCTTTGATGTGGTCCGTATGTTCGTGGGAGATAAAGATGGCTTTCACTTTCGTCATCGACAACCCGAGGCGCGTCATCCGCTTCTCTGTTTCCCGGCAGGAAATACCTGCGTCTATCAATACTGCTTCCTGCCCGTTACCTATGTAGTAACAGTTTCCGTTGCTCCCCGAATTCAATGACGTGATAAAAAGTGACATGCCGCCAAAGATAGAATTATTTGGGCATTTGGATATCTGGATATCGGGTTATTTCAAACGCGCTAAAATTCCCCGGCTCCCCGAAATCCCAAAATTCATAAATCCCGAAATCCATAAATTTATTTTACATTTGCAACAATGTTGCATAATTTAACCTGGGACCCTTCGCCGGAGATATTCCGGATCGGTGGCTTTGCGCTTCGTTATTACAGTGTGGCCTTCATGGCGGCTTTTGTGCTCAGCTATGTGGTGATGCGTAACATCTTCCGCCGGGAGGGAAAAGACATCGCATTACTGGACCGGCTGCTGGTATACGTGGTAGTGGGCACGATCATCGGCGCGCGGCTGGGACATTGCCTGTTCTATGAATGGGATTATTTCCGGCATCATCCGGCGGAAATCGTATTGCCGTTCCGGTGGGAGAAGGGACGTTTTTTATGGACGGGTTATCAGGGACTGGCCAGCCATGGCGGGGCTGTGGGCATACTCGGCGCAGTAGCGTTGTTTGCCCGCCGGTACAGGATATCGCTGATATGGCTGCTGGACAGGCTGTCCATTGTGGTGCCACTGGCCGGCGCCTTTGTACGGATAGGTAATTTTTTTAATGGGGAAATCATCGGTAAACCATCCGGCCTGCCATGGGCGGTGGTGTTTGCACGGGAAGACAGTCAGCCCCGGCACCCGGCGCAGCTGTATGAGGCGCTCTGTTACGCGGTTATCTTCGGCCTTTTCATCTTCCTGTATAAAAAAAGTAAATTGGCGCAAAAACCGGGATGTTTCTTCGGGCTCTTCCTGGTACTGGTATTTGGCGCGCGTTTCATCATAGAATTCCTGAAGGAAAATCAGGAACCGTTCGAAAGCGGATACCTGCTCAATATGGGACAGCTGCTGAGTTTACCGCTGATAGCGGCCGGTATTTATTTTCTGAGATATTATCGAGATAGACATGCAAAGAGACAGAATTAAAGTATACCTGTTGACCGGTTTCCTCGGCGCGGGCAAAACCACGCTGCTCAACAGCCTGTTGCAGCAGAGCCGCGACCATCGCAACATCGTCATTGAAAACGAATTTGGCAAAGTGAATATCGACGCGTCACTGGTGGCGGCGCAAATAGAAAATATATACGAACTGACGGCAGGCTGTATCTGTTGCTCGCTCGACAATGAACTGCTGGAGGTGCTGGGCAATATCCTGCGGCTGGAAGAGCGGCCGGACCAGATTTTCATTGAAACAACAGGTATCGCGGACGCCGGTAATATTATCGGTATGTTCACCCTCCCCGACGTGAAAGCCCGTTTTCAGCTGGTGTCCACCATCTGCGTGGCCGATGCGGAAAACGTGGAGAGCCGCCTGGAAGAAGTTGCCGAAGTAGGCAAACAACTGTCCTGCGCCGATGTGATCGTGCTGAATAAAACCAAAGACCTGGCGGTGACAGAACTGGTGCGGTTACAGGCGTTGCTGGAAAACGTGAACCCGCTGGCCTATATCACCGCCACCGCAGACGGGCAGGTAGTACTGGCCGACATGCTGCCGCAGGAAGGCCGCGTGCCGGCACCGGCACTGACCCCTTCGGCCGGCATTGCCTCCTGTGACACACCAGCCGAAAAAACGCCGCACAAAATCAATAACGTACTGTTTGAGTCGCCACAGCCGTTTGATCTGCAGATGCTGGCATTTGTACTGGAACTGAATTTTAACGTATATACAGATCAGTTATACCGCATCAAAGGATATGTGGCGGTAAAGGACAGTCCGGAGAAATACCTGGTGCAGTCTACCGGCAACTATCTCACCATTGTTCCGGCTGGCCCCTGGGGCGATACGCCGCCTTCCTCCACGCTGGTGTTTATCGGGAAAGGCCTGAAAAGCGCTACCATAGACCGTATACTGCGGCCGGCGCTGAGGTGATGTGATACGTTGTATGCCAGCGCTTTTCCCTATCTTTACAGTCCACCATGACTGCATCTGAGACCATCAAACTTTCTGCGCTGACCGGCAAAATCCAGCAGGCACTCTCCAATGTATTTGGAGAAGCCACCTTTTGGGTAGTGGCGGACGTGACCAACCATGCTTTTTATGCACAGAAAGGATATCACTATTTCGACCTGGTAGAGAAAGATGCCAACTCCAGCGCGATCGTGGCCAAGGTGGCTGCGGTGGCCTGGGGCAACGGGTCTGTCCGTATCCGTGAGTTTGAATATGTGACTGGTCAGCCGTTTAAAAACGACATACATGTATTGGTGAAAGTGTCGGTCAACTACCACCAGGTACATGGCCTGCAAATCACCCTGCTCGATATCGACACCAGCTTCACCATCGGTATGCTGGAACAGCAGAAACAACAAACGCTGCTGCGCCTGCTGGCGGAGTGTTCCGACTTTATCCGCAAAGCAGGGGACCGTTACGTGACCCGCAACAATCAGTTGCCGCTTCCCGCTGTGATACAGAAACTCGCCGTTATCACCTCCGGGAATTCGGCCGGCTTCCAGGATTTCCGGCATACGCTGGAACATAACCGTTTTGCATACGCGTTTCAGGTAGACACCTATTTCACCGTCGTACAGGGCGAATCAAAAGCCGAACTGGTGCAGCAACGGTTGATTGACGTATACAATAGCGGGGTGGCCTACGATGCCGTGGTCATTATCCGCGGCGGCGGTGCGCAAACTGACTTCCTGCTGTTTGATACCTTCCTGCTGGGAAGGGCGGTGGCCAAATTCCCTATTCCCATTATCACCGGTATTGGTCACCAGAAAAACGAAACCATCACCGACATGATGGCGCATAGCCCGGTGAAAACGCCTACAAAAGCGGCAGAGCTGATCATTGCGCATAACAAGGCATTTGAAGACGGGGTGTCTGCCCTGCAACACACCATCCTGATCAGGGCGCAACAACTTTTTTCCAGTCACTACCAGGCGCTGTCCCAGCTGAATGCAACCGTGATCAATCAAACGCGTACCGTCCTGCACCGGCAGCGGGAAACGCTGCACAACTACCACAACCTGGTGTCACATGGTTCCCGGTCAGTATTGCAACATCACCAACGGGAACTGCTCACACTGTCAGGCGCCATCCTGGCAAGGCCACGGGCGGTGATTGCCGGCAAACAGAACGACCTGCTGAACATAACGGCCAATATCCGCTCGTTTAACCGGCTGTATATGCAAAACAGGCGCGGACAACTGGCCCACTACGATACACTATTCAAACTCATGAGCCCTGTTAATATACTGAAGCGCGGTTTTGCCATCGTATATGCAGGCGATAAAATTATTAACAGCGCACTTCCCGTGGAAACCGGCAGCCCCATCACCGTCAGGCTGCACGATGCTTCGCTGGAAGCCACCGTTACTGCTAAAACACCACATGATGAACCAGGAACTGACATATGAAGCCGCCTACACCGAATTACAACAGATAGCGGAAGAAATCGAAAATGAAACCGTTTCGGTGGACGTACTGGCAGAAAAAGTAAAACGCGCGTCCGTACTGATAGAGTTCTGTCAGCAGAAACTGCGGGCAACGGAAACAGAAGTCAACAATATCATCAAACAAATGGAAAACAAACCAGGGGCCTGATCCTCCGGTCTTTCATATCCCCGTTTTTTAGCAGCGGTCATCGGCAGAACGCTGTCATTTATCCCCGCGGTCCGGAAGCTCATCGCCTTTCCCCAGCCCATTGCCTTTAATTTCAGGTGCTTTGCAGTATATCATAAATATGCTGTATGAAAAGTCACTATTACAAAAACCTATGGCTGACAGGGTTATACCTGTTGACTGTCTTTACCGCTGCCGCTCAGAAAAACAACAAATACCTCAAAGGGTCCTACATCGACAGTACAGGACAAAAGATTGACGGCTTCATCTCCATGCAGGAAATGGGCCTGTTGTCCTTCGATTTCAAAAAACAGCTGGGAGACAAAAACGAGAAGATAAAAGTCTCCGGCTGCCAGGCTTTTTCATTTGAGAACCATTCTTTTTGTACGCTAAAAAATGTCACCATCAGAACACGTATCTGGCATTATCATTTTGATAAGGTATTTGCGGAACAGGTGATTGATGGGCCGCTACAGTTGTACCGTTTGTACTTTAAACCCGGCAAAGTGGGATACATGCGTTATGTGGCGCTGGCCGGCAGGTTTGCACCAGGGCCTGCATCAGCGGGAGTCGGTGTGTTTATGAACAACAAGTATGTAAACTATTTCCTCAGAAAAAGCGGTGATACCACCGGCTATTGTTTTATCGGTAAAAAACGGAAAGACTTCATCACTTCCCTAACACCCTGGCTCAAAGAAGATACCCTGCTGGTGCGCAGAATAAAGACGGGGGGCGATTACAGCTTTAATAACATTGAATCGGTAGTACGGGAGTATAACGACTACATCGTTAATAAGCAGTAATTTCATCCTCCGAAAATACACGTGGTGTTTATGGGAAAAGTAAAAGGTGTACTCAAGTCATATGTTATCATACTGCTTATTGTGGTGGTGATCAATATCATCAACAATTTATCGGGGTACACCCCCGGGGAGTTTGATATGAGAGCGGAAATTGTGACCACCCTGTTGATGACCATCTTTGGGTTCTTTGGGTTTAAAGCATTGAACGATATTTTTCTCCGGAAAGTATTGAACTGGAATACCCGTACAGAAAGGAGCTTCCTGGTTTTTATACTGGTGTCTGCATGTTTTGGCGCTACGTTGATAGGGTGTTTTATGAAACTGGAGGTCTTTATTTTCCATACGCCCGATCCTGCCTGGCAGGGCTATGTGCGGAACATGCTGTATTCGGCCATGCTGTTTCTCTCCATCACGCTGGCTGCCACCCTCGGCAAATTCATTGACCACTGGAAACAGGGGATAGAAGCCACCGCCAGAATGGAACAGCGCCTGGCGCAAAGTCAGCTGGACCTGTTAAGAAACCAGGTCAATCCCCACTTCCTCTTTAACGCATTAAACACGCTGACTTCCCTGATCCGGGAAGATGAAGAACAGGCAGTGGATTTTGTGAAACATCTCTCCCGCATTTTGAGGTATTCCTTAGCGCAGGAGACCAGCGGCACGGTGACAGTGGCCACGGAGCTGGCTATTGCAGACGCTTTCCTGGGCATCAGCGGCCAACGTTTCGGTGACAAACTCCTTTACAGCAAAGCCGTGAAGGACAACGTCCTGTCTCAGCAAATTGTTTCACACAGCCTGCTGATGCTGCTGGAAAATGCGCTCAAACACAATGAAATATCCCGTCAGCGGCCATTGCACATCAACATATACTCCACAGACGACTATCTTTTTGTAGAGAACAACCTGCAGCTCCGGCAGTCAGGGACTACTTCCATGGGTATCGGCCTGGCCAATATTACAGGCCGTTATCAGCCGCTGACCGATAAAACCGTAAACATTACATCTGATAAAACCTGCTGGCGGGTGGGAATCCCACTGCTCCCGGAGGATTTAAACAGCGAAAAATGATAGCTTTAATTGTTGAAGACGAGACGGCCGCTGCAAGGCAGCTGGTGAATATGCTCCGCAAACTGCGCCCGGACTGGCACATCTGTCCCGTTGCTGAAAGTATCGCGGAAACGGTGCAGTGGCTCACTAACAACCCACATCCGGACATCATCCTGATGGACATCCAACTTTCTGATGGCGATTGTTTCACCATTTTTAAACAGACAGCGGTGAAGGTGCCGGTGATTTTTACCACGGCTTATGATGAATATGCGATCAGGGCTTTTAAAGTGAACAGTATCGACTACCTGCTGAAACCCATTGAAGAAGCGGAATTATCCGCGGCGCTAGACAAATATGAATCGCTTCGGCCTCTTCAGGCGCCTGACGCTGCCGGCGATCAGCTGAAAAAACTGATCGCTTCCCTGACGCCTGCCACAGGTGCCCGTGAACGGATGATGTTCCGCACGTATAACGGCATGAAAAGCATCGACTGTAACGATATCGCCTATATTAAAGCGCAGGACAAACACGTGTACGTCTATACGTTTGACGGAGAAATGAACGTCACTGACCAGTCGCTTGATGAACTGGCGGAAACCTTGTCTGCCAGAACGTTCTTCCGGATCAACCGGAAATACCTCTGTCATATCAAAGCGCTTCAGCAGATAAGGCTGCATTCCAACGGGCGTACGCACATCCTGCTGGAGCATTGTAAAGATGATGCCATTTTTGTGAGCCATTCGCGTAGTGCGGACTTTCGCCGTTGGCTGGACAGTTAGAGGCTGTACATTTTTTTCTTGAGTTGTGTCCGTATGCCTTCCGGTACGTTCTGAAAGAGGTTTAGCGGCACGCCGGCCGCTTTCGCTTTGGCTTCCAGTGTTTCCACGGTACAGAGATAGTTTTTCCAGGCGCCGGCTTTACCGGTGCCGGTGTACAGGTCGTTGTCATTCGGCATGTCCACTGCGATGACTGTGGCGCCGGCGTTGATACGTGCCAGGTCGTTAGTGCCTTTCGGAATAATGACCGCTACTTTCCATACTTGTCCGGGTACGGTGATGTTACCATTATCGAGAGTTTCCATGAAAGCTGTCTGGCCTTTGCCACGTCCACCTTTGCCATAGCTGCCCATGACGATGAAAGCCTCTTTGTCATCTTTCACCTGTTGACGGATAAAATCTTCCATATTGGCCCATGGCACCTGGTTGAGGGCTGCAGCCTGCGGTATCATGTTGGTCATGAGGAAAGTGGCGCTGTTGGCTTCTTTGGCTGCGCTGCGGTCGGCGGAGGGGCAGTTGTGGCCTCTGTCGAAGCCGGTATTGCTGCCGTTGTAGCTACCGGCGTTTACCTGGTACCAGCCCTGCGGCAGGCTGGGGTCTGGCCTGAAGTCGTTGGAGCGGTCTATGGTGCCAGGGCAGTCTTCTGCTTGCAGGTGCCAGCTAACCCATACGGGGATACCGGCATTTTTGCTATATGCTTCCACAAAATAGGTTTGGTCCATCAGGAAGTTCTCCAGGAAAATCAGGTTGGACTTAGCATCGGTGGGGTTGCCAAGCAGCAGGTGGTCATTGTCAGCGACTGTGGCCGGTGGCTGAGTGGGAGCGGTTTCCCGGATATCGTCTTTGGTACAGGCAACAATCAGCAGCAGGGCCGCGTAGGTAATCAGCAGCCTAAAATTAATTCTCATCTATCCGTCGTTGTGAACATTAAAAACGCAAAGGAAAGATTTTAATGCTATACGCCGGTAAAATTGATGGAATAAAAAAAACGTATAGCCGTGTCAGATAGCATCAGAAAACTTCATTGATGCCGAAGTAGAAGCCGGACTGGTCTTGTCCGCGGCCGTAGTCCAGCCGTATGTTGACGCGGTTTTTGAATTCCCAGCGATAGCCGATGCCATAGCTGAGGAGTGTTTGCTGAAAAGAAAGGGCATCGAAGCGGGGGAATATGTTGCCGCCGCCAACCCATATTACGGCGCTGCTGCGGCGGTATACGTGTTGCCGTAGTTCTACCTGCCCGGAGACATAATTGCGGTCGCGGTACCGGCCTTCATAGTAGCCGCGTAGCCTGTTGGAGCCGCCGGCCTGTGCCAGCATGTTCCAGGGCACATCGCCGCTGTGTTCTTCTGCATAGAAGTCCATGGCCAGGATGCCGCCTTTCCAGAGTTGTTTGTACCAGTCGAATTGTAGTTCCAGTTTGGTGAAGCTGGTGTTATTGCCGAGGAAAGTAGGATAGAAGCGGTAGCCTATCCGCGCATAGATACCGCGGGCCGGATTGGGAATGAAGTCACGGGTATCGTAAACGATGAAAGGGCCTGCTCCCATACCGAAAACGCGCGTCGGCTGCATCAGCGGTTTACCGCCGGCGGTATCAATGTCTTTCGCCTGTCCGTTCTGTATATGGGCGCTGATGCCGGCATAAAACCGGTTGCTGAGGTTTATCGCCAGATCGGCCTGTAATTTTTCCGTGAGCAGCAGATAGTCGGTATAATCGTCTTTGGCGGAACCGGCATCATAACCGATGCCCCAGTATTTATCGGGGCGTGAGCTGAAAGACGCTTTTATCATCAGCCTGAAACGGTCTTTCGGGAAAATGGTGGTACTGTTAATACCGATGCCGTAAAAGCCGGTCAGCGCCACAGAACCATATACGGCCACATTGGAAACCGGCAACAGGCTGTCTGTCCGGTCTGTCCGGTACTGTGCGGCCAGCATCACCGCAATGCCGGCGCTGGTCTCCGGTGTGTAGACAGGGCCACCGATGAAACTGAGGTCCAGATTTTTGTGTTTGCGCTCATCGTTGGTATGCGCCAGATAATGAAGCACACGCTGATACAAGCCCCGGGGGGCCGTTGTGTCTGTACTGTTGCCGGAAGATGGGGCCTGGCGGGCGGTTACCGTTACACTACAACAGAGCAATATGGGGAGTAGCAGTTTTTTTATCAAAACCATGACCGCCCGAAAATAACGATAATTCGCGAAATGAAGGGGGGCGGGTGTGAAGAGTCTATGACCATAAAAGGACCTGAAAAACAAAACGTAGCCCAGGGCTTTAGCCCTGGGACGTTTTAATCAACGAATAATTGTGTCACGGCGGCGGTGTCCATCGCCCATTTGGCGGTGTATATCTCATCGGCGTCGGCGGTGTCGGCCAGTTGCAGTTGTTGTGCGGCGGCTTTTATCTCCAGCAGTTGCCCGATGGTCATTTTCTGGTCCAGCTTTTTCAGCAGGCCGGTGATGTTGTTATTGTTTAGCTGCTGCACTACCTGGCCTTCATAAGGCATTTCCAGCCAGATGATGTTACGGGCGGCTACATCGAGTACTCCGAAGACCAGGCCTTTGGCCAGTCCGCGGGTGATACGCACCTGGTGTTGCACACAGGAAGGATCGTAGGCTACGCCTGTTTTTTCGGATATCTTCATTTTATGGCGGCTATCCATCCATCCTACTACCATTTCAGGCACCAGGCTTCCGGAGGAGTAGGCGTTACAGGTGAAGGACACGTAACGGGCGCCGGCGGCGGCCAGTTGGTCCACGTTCAGTTCTATATATTCTGCGGTCCCTACATTGTTAGGGATAGAGCGGATATCGCCGCTATGCAGGCATCCGGTGGTTTGCAGGCGACTGAAGGAACAGTAGTCCGGTTTATGGTCATAGCTGATCTGGCAGCTCAGGTCCATATCCAGGTGCTGGGCTGGCAGCCCTTTGCCCCATTGCATGAACAGGCGGATACTGTTGCCTTCCAGCGGGAAACGGGTTCCCATCAGGGCTGCGGGCAGGTCCTGTATCTGTTCGCTACGGTCACCGATGGCGAGCGGTATTTTATACAACGCAGGATCGATGTACATGGTACGTCCGTTGGCAGGGATAGCCGCAAAACGTTTACGGGTGGCTTCCAGGCACAGATTGGCCACGGCCTGCTGCATCCCGTCCAATTCTTCGGCAGTGTAGATGGTCAGCATTTTATTGGCCGGCAGCTGCTTGGCCGTACCTCCCAATGGTTTCACCACGCGGGTAGTATAAGGGTCGAAATAATAACCGGCATACATCTGCAGGGTGAACAACAGCCGGGCAGGCACCTTATCGGCGACCTTGGAAAACGCATCGATAGTGGCTTCTGGGCCAAACCACAGCATGTTGGCAAACAGGGAACGGGCAAATAATCCCGGGCGCTGTTGCAACAGGTAAAAAGTGCTGGAGGCATCATGACGCAGACGGAACTGGTCCAGCCGTCCCTGCCACACTTCGTAGTCACCACGGTAAAATTTGTCCATGATGGTACGCAGGTGCTCAAAACCCGCACGTTTGCTGTATTCAGCCAGGCGTAAGGCACGGATGAAACGCACCCACATCTGGCGTTTAGGATGCATATCGGCGCAGATCTTTGCGGCGTCCATAGACAGACCATTGATCCAGCGGGCGACGATCTGTGCATCTTCGCGGCGGTATTTCAGTTTCAGCGAAGCGGCGATGGCAGCTTTGCTGGTCTCGTTTTTTTGGGTGGCGCGGCGTTCAGCCCCGTTGCGCTTTGTCCGCGCGATAATGGTTTTGGGCGCTACCAGTTGCAGGAACCCGGTATGTTTAAACCACAGGTAACGGAGTATATCCGTAGGCGTGGTAAACAATGCCTGCGCTTTTTCAGCACGGCCCTGTTCCAACAGGATATCAATAACCGTGATCGCTGTTTCCCGCATCGCGATTTTTCCTGCCGGCAAAGGCAGTTCCGCCAGCAAACGACGCAGACTGCTCTGCTGAGTGGCATCCAGCGCGGTACGGGACGCCAGCAGGTTCTCCAGGTACTGTTCCGCATCTGCCAGTGTCCACAGTTCGAGTACACGCAGTTTTTTATGCTGTCCGTAATGTTCTATAGCAGCGGTTTCCAGGGGGGTACCGCAGAATGGGCAGCCGTTGTAACGCTCCAGCGGAAAGGTATGAGGCGGTATCAGGTGGCCACAGGCCAGTCTTGTTCCACCGGTAAGCCCTAATAAGTTGGTGAAGTAGGTGATGATATGATCGGCGTAAGATTCTCCCGTAGGCACATGCCAGTTTTTTACCAGCGGCGCCCAGTTCAGCTTTACACCCATTACGTTCCGGAGCTGGTCCAGGATCTGCGCTTGGCAGGCAGCGTCGGTCTGTTCCAATGCGCGTAGCAACGGCTCTGACACCCCGAATCCCAGTTTGGCCATATTGGCCACCAGTAAAGCGGTATCAGGATTCATTCCTGTCGCGCCGTTCAGCGCTGTTGAAGGAATGTAAATGGCCTGTTGACGTAAAGCTACTTTTAGAATCTTGTTCATCGTTTTAACATTTATAATCAGATAATTTTGCCGCTGGTTTTTTGTAGAAAAACGTAGTAAGCGACAATTGACCTTGATAGAAAAGCAGGCTGGATTCGAACCAACATTCCCGGTTCCCTCAGGAAGTAAGCCCCGGTTGACCCTTTTGGTAATTCCGAAACTCCTATACCGGTGTCTTGCCAATTTAGACGACAGCTTTAGTTGAAGTGGTAATGGTGAAAGTAAATCCCAAATGATGAAGTAACTTTTACTTGACCGCTTCGATGATACAAAGATGCAAGACCATGTGCGCAGTCTTTTTGCGCAGATATTTTTTTTCTGAAAAAAAATAAAAAGAGAGAGTGTTTTTCTTGCTGATAGGGGATTTGACGGGAGATGACATATCTTTGCGGCGGAAAAAAAGTCCCGAGGGGCAAGCTGACAGTAGTAAAATGTTATCTGTACAAGAAAGGAAAGCCGCACACCGCGAACATCATCAAAAAACAAAATTCATCAGACTACGCCGTGGTATACGGGTAGCCCGCTACGTTATGTACCGGGAGACGCTGATCGATAAGAAAAATATTTATTGGTCGTTTATCGGCGCTTTTGCCGGTATTGCCTGCGTTGGGTTGCTCAGTCATTTTTATCTCCCGGTGAAGGACAACCTGTTTCTGATAGGGTCTTTCGGCGCATCGGCGGTATTAATATACGGTCATACCCAAAGTCCGCTGGCACAGCCGCGCAACCTGGTTGGAGGGCATCTGTTAAGCGCCCTGGTGGGCGTAACGGTCCGGTACCTGGTACCATGGCCGGAATGGGAGTGGCTGGCCTGCGCATTGGCTGTGGCGGTATCGCTGGTGGTGATGCAGGTGACAAAAACGGTGCATCCGCCGGGAGGGGCTACGGCATTGCTCGCGATCGCCGGTTCACCGGCCATCCGCAAGCTGGGCTTCTGGTACGTGTTGTCGCCGGTGGCTTCCGGAGTGGCCATACTGCTGCTGATAGCGGTGATCGTCAACAATATGACCAACATCCGGCAATACCCTGACAAGGGTAAATGGTTTTAAACAGTTTTCTTTTTATAGATGATGGTATCTGATGCCAGCTGCTCCAGCCGGTAACCGCCGGTATCGATACGCAGTTTGGGCAGTTGCTGCTGCAGCAGCCGCAACGTGTTGGCGTCGGCGTTAGCCTGGTATAAATACAGCTGCTGTAGTTTTTTATTCTTCCCCAGTGTGTTCAGGAAAGCGGGCGTACAGGCGGTGCCGCTCAGGTTCAGGAACCGCAGCTCCTGGCAGCCTGCCAGCGGCGTGGCCGCGGAACCTTTGACAGCCGTGTGTTTCAGCTCCAGCCGCGTGAGGGCGGTCAGCTGACCGATAGCTGGCAACGCCGCATCGGTGATACGGGTGCCGGACAGGTCCAGCCACACCAGCTGTGACCGCAACGGGTGCAACAACGTCATGTCTGCGTCGCTGAAGCCCGTCGCGTTGATACAAGTAACGGAAACAAAAGGACTGTTGGCAGCTACCGGCAACACTTTCACGCCTTTGGCCTCCAGGGCCGCCACACTCTTTTTATCCGGCGCAGACGGCGCTGCGTCCGGCACAAACTCATTATGGTCCAGTGATTTGCCCGGCGTCATGGCTTCCAGCACCAGCTGTATACGTGGGTTGGGCTTCAGTTCTTTTACCGTTTTACCGGTGGGCGCGCCCTGCGCTATCCACCAATAAAGAAGCTCTACCTCGCGGGGGGCCAGCTGGGGCTTGCCTTTAGGCGGCATCCGGTGCTCGTCGTTGTCTGACAGCACCAGTCTTTTGAACAGTTCACTTTCTTCTGGCATACTGTCTTTTATTACCGGTCCGTGTTCTCCGCCCTGGCGGATCAGCGCCAGCGTTTCCAGGCGCAGCCCTCCTTTTAGTTTCTGCGCATTGTGACAGCCGTAGCAACGGGAGGAAAGTACGGGCGCCACCAGGTCTTCGTATATCCGTGCATCGGCTACGTTCGTATAGGCAGGCGCGTTATCAGCTGTTTTCGGTTTGCCGCTGAAAGCCTGTAAAGCGGGCGGCATAGCCTGCACAAGATAGTCGTCTCCATGCGTGAGCGACCCTCCATAGTGGCCTGCGGCGGACACCAGTACCAGCACCACTGCCAGCAGCGGCAGCTGTAACCGTACCAGCCGTTTGCCGGCAGGGACAATGCACAGCAGGTACAGCAGGGTGCTGCTAACGGCTACGCCTATACCCAGCCACAGGTGAGTGTTCAACAACTGTTCGTCGTAACCGCCGTCGAGCGATAGCAGGTAACCTGCCACGCAGCTGGCGACGGCCGAGAGGGCGGCTGTCAACAGTAACAACGGCAGCGCGGCCCGCAGGCCGGCGCGCTTGCTGCTGCGTGACAGCAACGCCAGTATAAAAGCGATGATCAGGATACCTATCGGCAGGTGTACGATCAGCGGATGAATCCTGCCAATGAATAGATTCCAGTTTCCGGTTGCGGCTAATATCTTCATTACTTCCCGTAGCGCTGTTTGAGTTGATGCATCATAAATACGTTAATGTCCCACTGATTGCCAAGCGGCTGCCGCGTATAGGGCAGCGTGGGCATATAATCGGCCGGGCCAAACTCGGTCAGTATGGTAAGCGGCTTGCCTGCTTCCTGGTGGCGGCGCACTATCTGGTCCCACCAGTTGAAATGCGCCTGCACGGCTTTCCCCCATTCAGGTGCCCGGGGATCATTGACCTGCGGTCCTTCGGGGTGACCGATACGCGCGTGTATATGTCCTGCGCGTTCCAGTGCTTTGCTCACCGTTTCGGCCTGGTCTTCCAACAGCGACTCATGCACGTTGCACCAATGGGAGATATCGAGCGTCAGGCGCAGGTCGGGCTTCTTCTCAATGAACTGACGCGCTATATGCGCAGCAAACAACATACGGGAGCGGTGTGTTTCGTGGTAGATGGGAACGCCGTTGCGCTGCGTGATACGCGTGCTGATATCAATGAGGGCGGCGTTCTGCTCGAAGGTGAAATAGTCTTTGCCGGATTGTGTGTTGATGTATAGCGGCCGTGGACCGGTGCTGGTGGCGGCAGAGAGATTAGCTTCAAACTGATTGGCATGTTTCGTATAGTCGCTGTCGTGACCACCGGCGAGGTAGCCTACCTGCAGTTTGTATTGATCGAGGGCGGCGAACAGCGCCTGTTGCGCTGCTTTGTCCTGCGGCCACCATAGCTCGATGCCGTCGTAACCAGCGTCTTTGGCATCCCGACAGAAATCACCGATGCTGCCGGGATATCCCCAGTTGGTGGCCATGACGGTCAACCGGTAGCCATTGGCCGGCCGGGCTGCAAAAGAGGGAAGGGAGGAGAGGGCCAGTGCGCCGCTCATAACGGCAGACTGCCGGAGGAAATTTCTTCTGCTGGTATGCATTGGTTGATTTTAAATATTAACCCAGAATCGGTGTGATCACATGCCCGCCTACGTCAGTCAGCCTGAAGGGGCGGCCCTGGAACTGATAGGTCAGCTTCTCATGGTCGAATCCCAGCTGTTGCAGGATAGTGGCGTGTATATCGTTGATGGCCACTTTGCCTTTGACGGCGGCGTAACCTATTTCATCTGTTTCTCCCCAGGTAAATCCTTTTTTAATGCCGGCGCCGGCCATCCACATGGTAAAGGCTTCTACGTGGTGGTCGCGGCCCAGGTAAGGGGTGTCTTTGCCGTCACGGTTTTCCTGCATGGGCGTACGGCCAAATTCACCGCCCCATACTACCAGCGTTTCGTCGAGCAGGCCGCGTTGTTTAAGGTCTTTCAGCAGTGCGGTGATAGGGCGGTCTATCTCGCGGCATTTGTTACGGAACCCGTAATCAATGGCCAGGTTCTCGTCGGTACCGTGGCTGTCCCAGCCCCAGTCGTACAGTTGTACGAAACGTACGCCTTTCTCTACCAGTTTGCGGGCCAGCAGGCAGTTGTTGGCGAAGGACTCTTTGCCGGGCTGCGTGCCGTACATCTCATGAATATATGCCGGCTCTTTGTTGATGTCCATGACATCGGGAACAGAGATCTGCATTTTGTAGGCCAGCTCGTACTGTGCAATGCGGGCCACTGTTTCGGGGTCGCCGAAACTTTCATATTCCTGCCGGTTGATATCGTTGATGGCTTCGATGGACTGCTTGCGAAGGTTGCGGTCCATGCCTTCAGGGTCTGTGAGGAACAGCACGGGATCGCCTTTGGTGCGGCATTGCACGCCCTGGTACACAGATGGCAGGAAACCGCTGCCCCACACGCTTTTGCCGGCATCGGGCGTTTTACCGCCGGAGGTGAGCACCACAAATCCGGGAAGGTTGCTGTTTTCCGTGCCGAGGCCATAGGTCACCCAGGAACCGATACTGGGCCTGCCGAGCCTGGCGCTGCCGGTCTGCATCAGCAACTGCGCAGGGCCGTGGTTGAACTGGTCCGTCTGCACGGCTTTGAGAAAGCTCACTTCATCAGCCATGGTGGCGAAATGCGGCAGATGGTCGGATACCCATGCCCGTGATTCGCCATGTTGCGCAAATACGGCCTGAGGCCCCAGCATTTTAGGAACGCCGCGGATGAAAGCGAATTTTTTTCCTTCCAGCAGGGACTGCGGACAGAGCTGGTTATGCAGCTTTTGCAGGTCTGGTTTATAGTCGAACAGTTCCAGCTGTGAAGGTGCGCCGGCCATATGCAGGTAGATCACGCTTTTTGCCCTGCCGGGAAAATGCGGGGCACGGGGCGCCATAGGGTCGGCACTGAAATCCGGTTGTTTGACGGAACTGCTGCCGCAGCTGGTCAGGAAAGAGCCCAGTGCTGCCGCGCCAAGACCGGTCACGCAGTCCAGCAGAAAATGCCGGCGGGTGACGAAGCGCAATGTTTCTTCATTGGCTTCCCGAAGTAGTTTATCGTGCAAACTTGACATATCGTTAGTTATGATTTGATCAGAAATTCATCGAGGTTCATAATAGCGTTGGCCACTACTGTCAGCGCGGCCAGTTCGGCCAGCTGTGGCGGCGCGTCCTTGCATTGCAGCAATGCTTTTGCATCGGAAGGGGATTTTTTATACTGCTGCAATGCCTGGTTGTACAGCCTTTGCAGCACCGCCAGTTTTTTATCGGTCAGCTGCCGGCATACTGCTGCCTGGTAACCCCAACGGATACCCGTAGGGGCGTCGTTGTTGCTGTTGCGCTGCATATTTTGTGCAAGCGCGCGGGCGGTTTCCACATACACGGGGTCATTGAGCGTCACCAGCGCCTGCAGGGGCGTGTTGGTCCGGATACGCCGTTGCAGGCATACTTCGCGGCTGGAACCGTCGAACGTGATCATGGACGGGTATGGACTGGTACGTTTCTGGAACACGTAGATAGCGCGGCGGTATTGGTTGCCGTCCTTTGCCTGGTTCCAGTATTCTCCGCTCCACACGCTTTGCCAGATGCCTTCCGGCTGGTATGGCATGATAGCGGGACCGTGCATATTACGGTTCAGCAGCCCGCTCACGGCCAGCGCCTGGTCTCTCACTTCTTCGGCGGTGAGCCTGAAATGCGGGCCTCTGGCCAGCAGGCGGTTGGCAGGGTCTTTCTCCTGTAATTCAGGAGTAGTGGCGGCGTCCTGTTGATAAGCGGCTGATAATACGATTTCGCGCAATAGTTTCTTGGTGCTCCAGCGGTATTGATGAATATACTGGTAAGAGAGCCAGTCCAGCAATGCGGGATGGGAAGGCAGGAAGCCCTGTGTGCCAAAGTCTTCCACGGTTTCCACGATACCGGTGCCGAATATTTGTTCCCATAGACGGTTGACCATCACCCTCGCTGTGAGCGGATTGCCGGGATCGGTGATCCATTCGGCCAGCCCGAGGCGGTTGCGCGGGGCTTTGGCAGGGAAAGGATTCAGGGAGTGCGGTACGTCCGGGGTGACGGCCTTGCCTAACACGAGCCAGTTGCCCCGTTCAAAAATACGGGTGGTGCGCTGCATGGCCGGTGGGTTTTCTATCATCACCGGGATGTCCTGTGGTTGCGTGTTCACCAGTGCCAGGAGCTGGTTGTTGATGGAGTCATAGCCGGGTTGCCCTTTACCTGGCAGGTCGTCACGGAAGGCGAACCATTCTACCATACATACCGGGTCGTTAGGCTTCAGTGAAGCGTTGCGGAACTTCAGGTACAGGTCATGTCTGCCGGTAGTGGGTTTTAGCGGGATGGAAATCACCCGGCGGTCGTTGGTGGGTGCCAGTGCCTGCGTGAAATACACCGGGCCGTTGAGGCTGTCCAGCCGGCATTCCAGCGTGCCGCCTTTGTTGCCGGTCCAGTAGTTCATCAGCAGCTGTGTTTTACCGCCGGTAGCCTGTGCGGGAAGGCGGCAGCTGCCGTTGTGGCGCACGCCCAGGTATTTGGTATCATACAAAGCGCCGTTCACGTAGTTGTCGCAGTCGTGCGCATGTACTTTAGGCTCCAGTACTTTCATGAACTGCTGTACATCGGCCACCTGTGCGGTGTTGCCGTGTTGTTGCACCCATTGGCTGATACGGTTCACCTCTGCGAGGCCAATACTGTCGTACAGGCGCAGCTTCGGGTGTTCCATGTGGGTATCTTCATCACGGGTATTGTTCATGAAGGCGAGCAGCTTGTAATAATCTTCAAACCGGAATGGGTCGTAGGGATGGCTGTGGCATTGCACGCAGCCGATGGTGACGCCCTGCCATACGTCCATGGTGGTGCTCACCCGGTCCATGACGGCGGCGGTGCGGAACTCTTCGTCCTGTGTGCCACCTTCGTCGTTGGTCATGGTATTGCGGTTGAAAGCTGTCGCTATCAGCTGGCTGTTGGTTGGATGCGGGAGCAGGTCACCGGCCAGTTGCGCGATGGTGAAGCTGTCGTACGGCATGTCCTGGTTAAACGCGTCGATGACCCAGTCACGATAGCGCCAGATATTCCTGCTGGCATCTCTTTCATAACCTTTGGTGTCGGAATAGCGGGCCAGGTCCAGCCACATGGAGGCCCAGCGTTCGCCATAATGCGGCGACTGCAGCAGGGAGTCGACGATACGTTGATAGACAGCGGGACTGTGGTCTGACTGGAAGGCCGCCGCCATGGCGGGCGTGGGGGGTAAGCCGGTCAGGTCGAGACTGACGCGGCGCAGCAGCGTCATCGGGTCTGCCTGTTTGGAGGGTTTCAGTCCTTCGTGTTTGAGTTTTTCTATAATAAACCGGTCGATATCATTTCCGTTCTCGACGTTGATATCCGGCACCGGAACGGGTTTCAGGGGAACATAAGCCCAGTGTTCGCCCCATTCGGCGCCTTCTTTGACCCAGCGGGTGAGGACTTCCACTTCTGCAGCGGTGAGCGGCTCGCCTTTCTGTGGCATCCGTTCTTTAGGATCTTTACAGGTCAGGCGGCGGATAAATTCGCTTTTCTCCGGGTGACCGGGGATGATGGCGGGTTTGCCGGATTTGGTGTTGCCAAGGGCTTCTTCCCGGAAAAGGACGCTGAAGCCGCCGCTTTGTTTAACGCCGCCATGGCAGCTGATACAGTGTTTGTTGAGTATAGGCTTGACTTCCGCGCTGAAGTCAGTGCGCTTGCGTGAATGGCAGGCTGTCACCACCATACCGGCAACAACGGACAGCAGCAGAGCTGCCCTGAACGTGGATGTAGAGCGCATGTGTTTTTTTCATTGAACCACTGTAAAAGTAATCGTCTGCCGGTACTAAGCGGATAGAGGATCTGCGGAATTTGATGGATTATTTTACGGTTCCTGTTTTTTGGTGCGGTACTGCGCTGGTGAAATACCCATTACTTTGGTAAACAGCCGGGAGAAATAATAGGGGTCTTCCATGCCCAGCAGCGACGCGATCTCTTTTACCCGCAGATGGGTGAAATGCAGGTACTGACAGGCTTTCTGTACTTTCAGGTGATTAAAATATTCGATCGGTGAATACCCGGTATTGCTTTTAAACAAAGTAGAGAAATGAGAGATGGACAGGTTGATGGACCGCGCCATCTGTTCCAGCGTCAGCATACGGTCCAGGTGCTGGTTCATATAGTCGATGGCGTTATCGATAGTATCCTGCCCTGCCTTTGTTTTCCCCGGGAGATAGGCGCTGGGATAAATACACGAAGCGAGGAAAGCCCAGAAGCTCATGCTGGCATACACCAGGTTCTCCGTGCGGTAACCCCTTTCCAGTTGTTGATAGATATTATCAAACAACGCCAGTCGCTCCTGCGCATGTGGCAGATATGTCTGGTGGCTGCCAGGCTGTTGCATGGCGGTATGCACGATCGCATCAGCGGTCTGGCCGGCAAAGTGTGCCCAGTAGATGGTCCACGGGTCCGATTCATGCGCCTGGTAGGCGTGGGGCCAGCCCTTCGGGATGATGAAACAGTCGCCCGCCTTGATGGGATGGTCTTTTTTATTGGTCCGGATAGTGCCACGGCCTTCGGTACAGTAGATCAGGATATGCTCCGGCGCGCCGTTGGGGCGTTTACGGTAGTGGAACTTCGCTTTGGGATAATAGCCGATGTCCGTGATGTACATCGTCTGCATCACCGGGTCGGCGGCGCATTTCTCCTGCAAAATATTGCGGGGGATGACGATAGCGCGCTGACCTTTGAAGCCTTCTCCTTTTCTGATCATGTAAGCGGGATTTCTTTCCAATAAAAGTAAGAAAATCCATCAGGGAAAGAAAGGTTGTTCGGTAAATCGGTCGCCATCTGCATTATCTCCTTTCCCGTTCGTGTATTTGTTTACGTTTTTAAATATAATTACACGTACTTTATACGCTTATTATCATCGTAGCACAGAACAATGAAAAAAAGATTACTTACCCTGGCGCTTACCGCTGCCGCCACGGCAGGGTGGGCGCAACAGCTTCCATCGGAATTACAAACGCCGGAAGTAGTGTCCGTAAACCGCCTGCCCATGCGGGCTTCCGCCTTTGCCTTTGAAAACAAGGCACTGGCCGGCCAGCGTGATAAAACCAAATCAGGCAATTTCCTGTCGCTCAACGGTACCTGGAAATTCAACTGGGTACAGGACCCGCGTAAACGTCCAGTCGATTTTTACAAAACGGATTTTAACGACAGCGGATGGGACAATTTCAAAGTGCCCGCCAACTGGGAAGTAAACGGGTATGGCCTGCCCATTTATGTCAACCATCCGTATGAGTTTACCGGCCGCGCTAAAATGGGCGCCGCTTTAAAACCACCTTACGATATTCCGGAAGACAACAACCCGGTAGGATCTTACCGGAAAAAATTTGACCTGCCGAAGGACTGGGACGGTAAACAGGTATTTATTCATCTCGGCGCCGTTAAGTCTGCCTTTTTTATCTGGATCAACGGAGAGAAAGTAGGCTATAGCGAAGACAGCAAACTGGCCGCCGAATTTGACATCACCCGTTTCGTGAAACCCGGGCAGAACGTAGTCGCATTACAGGTGTACCGCTGGAGCGACGGCTCTTACCTGGAGTGCCAGGACATGTGGCGTATTTCCGGTATCGAACGCGAAGTATTCCTCTATGCTACGCCCAAACTGGACATGCGCGATTTTAAAATCGCCGCGTCACTGGATAAATCTTATGCCAACGGCGTGTTGGACATCAACCTGGAAGTCAGCAACTACAGGATAGACAAAAAAACAAACCACAGTAAACCGGACACTTTCGCAGTGGCCATGGAACTGGTGGACGCCACCGGCAAAACAGTGCTGAAAGAAGAAAACAGTGGACTGAAACCCGTGCTGGGCAACTATAAAACCAATATACAGTTTCATCAGGAAGTGCCTGGCGTACAAAGCTGGTCGGCCGAAAAACCATATCTCTACACGCTTTACCTGACACTGAAAAACAAAGCCGGTGACGTGCTGGAAGTAGTGCCGCAACGCATCGGTTTCCGCAGCATCGAGCTGAAAGACCGCAATTTCCTGGTCAACGGAAAACGGGTGTTCCTCAAAGGGGTGAACCGTCACGAGCACAACGCCACACAAGGCCACACGCTCACCCGCGAAGACATGCGCAAAGACATGGAGATGATGAAACAGCTCAATGTGAATGCCGTACGTCATTCGCACTACCCTCCGGACCCTTACTGGATGGAACTTTGCGATGAATACGGCCTGTACGTGATCGACGAAGCCAACATCGAATCACATGGCCGCTACTACGATCTCGCCTATACGCTGGCCAACGACAAACAGTGGCGCACGCCGCATCTCGAAAGAGTACTGCGTATGTACGAACGCGATAAAAACCATCCCAGCGTAGTGACGTGGTCACTGGGCAACGAAGCAGGCAACGGTACCAACTTCTATGAAGCCTACGACTGGCTGAAAGCGCACGATACCCGCCCCGTACAGTATGAACGCGCTGAAATGGATTATAATACCGATATCATCGTGCCGCAATATCCCGACCCGGACTGGCTCGTGAAATATTCCGGCCGCAATCCTGACCGCCCGATGATCATGAGCGAATATGCCCACATCATGGGCAACAGTCTCGGTAACTTCCAGGAATACTGGACCGCTATCGAGAACCATCCTTTCCTCCAGGGCGGCTTTATCTGGGAATGGATAGATCAGGGCATAGACACTGTGAAGAATGGTAAACGGATACTCGCCTATGGCGGCGACTTCCCGCTGAGCGGCCCGGTGAACGAGACTTTCAGCGATAATAATTTCTGCGTGAAAGGCGTGGTGACCGCCCATCGCGGGCTCACCCCCATGGCGATAGAAGTGAAGAAAGTATACCAGCATATCAAAAGCAGCTATGATGGCAACAATACGGTAACCGTTCGCAACGGCTATTTCTTCAGGGACCTGGCCAACTACCAGCTCAACTGGGAACTGCTGGAAGATGGAAAGATCATCGAAAAAGGCGCCGTAAAAGCCTTGTCTGTGGCCCCGCAACAAACAGCGGCCATCCACCTGCCAGTGAAAAGCACTGTGCGTGCAGGAAAAGAATATTTCCTCAATGTGCGTTATGTCCTGAAGCAACAGGAGCCTTTCCTGCCTGCCGGTTTTGAAATAGCCGCAGAACAATTTGCCTGGGGCAAAGGTGAGGCAGTAGCGCCTGCGGCCATCCAACCGGGACAGCTGACACTGCAACAGGAGGCGGGCCACGCGGTGATCAAAGGCAACGGCTTCTCCGTGAGCTTCAACCTGCAACAAGGCGCCCTTGAGAAATACGAACTGAAAGGAGAAGAACTGCTGAAAGGCAGCCTGCAGCCTGCTTTCTGGCGTGCGCCTACCGACAATGACATCGGCGCAGGTTTTAACCACTCCCTGCGCAAATGGCGCAACGCCTATGCTGACGGTAAACTGCTGGAAGCTGCGGTCAACAAAACCGCCAACGGCTACGAAGTAGTACTGAAAAAAGAAATCGTTGACGGGGATGCAGTAGTGACGCAAACCATCGCTGTATACGGCAATGGCAGCCTGAAAGTGACCAACGGCTTCGCTGCGGTAAAAGGCAAACACGCGCTGCTCATGCGCCTGGGCAACGATCTGCAGCTGCAACAACAGTTTAACCAGATCGATTTCTACGGCCGCGGCCCATGGGAAAATTATTGGGACCGGAAAACAGCTTCTTTCGTCGGCATTTATCATCAGTCTGTTGATCAGCAATATTTCCCGTATGCAAGGCCACAGGAAAGCGGTAACAAATCAGATGTACGCTGGGTGGCCATGACCAACAAAAAAGGCAAAGGCCTCCGCTTTGAATACGCTGACAGCCTGCTCAATTTCTCAGCGTTGCCTTACAGCCTGAACGACCTCGATCCGGAAGCAGACAAAAAACAATACCATTCCGGTGAACTGGTGGCAAGGCCTGAAATCTACATGCACATTGACCTTCAGCAGTCCGGCGTACAGGGCATCGACAGCTGGGGCGCATGGCCGCTGGAACAATACCGGATACCTTTCCGCAACCAGGAATATAGCTTCTGGATAAAACCAGTTATGTGATCATCTCCTTATAAAAAAATGCGCCACTTTTATAGTGGCGCATTTTTTTTTGATCATTCGGCTGTCAATGTCCGTAGCCGGGCAAGGTCTTCATCAGTACGGTTACCGTGAATTTTTATTGTCGACAGGGCTGTTTCAATGGCGGCAAACTCATCACGGGAGAGCGTTACCGCCGCGGCGCCAAAATTTTCGTATATCCTTTCCCGGTTGCGTGATCCAGGGACTGGTACCACGAAATCTTTTTTATGCAGCATCCAGGCCAGTGAAATCTGTGCCGGCGTAGCGTTTTTTTCCCTGGCAAAATGATGCAGCAGGTCCAGCAATGGCTGGTTAGCTTTGATGTTGTCTTTGTCGAAACGGGTGATCACCCTCCGGGCATCGATACCTTTGAAAGTGGTGTCAGCACTGATTTTGCCGGAGAGAAAACCGTTGGCCAAAGGGGAGAACGGAACAAAGCCAATGTTCAGCGCTTCGCAGACAGGGATCACGTCGGCTTCAAATTGCCGCTCCATAATAGAGTATTCACTTTGCACAGCGGTGAGTGGCGTAACAGCGTGCGCTCTTCTGATCTCTTCCGCTGTGGCCTGAGACTGGCCCCAGCCGCGTATTTTACCTTCCTGTATCAGTTCTCCCATTACCCAGGCGATATCTTCTACCGGTATGTCTTTGTTGACACGGTGCTGGTAATACAGCTCCACATGATCGGTGCGCAGCCTGCCAAGCGACTGCTCCAGTTTTCCTTTAATATGGCGGAACAGATTTTCTTTTGAATAATGGCCGATATCGCTTTTCTCTATCATAAATTTGGTGGCCAGCGCAACGTTGTTCCGCACGTCCTGCAATGCTTCGCCGACCAGGGCTTCATTGGCGCCCATGGCGTATCTTTCTGCGGTGTCAAAAAGCGTATAGCCGAGGTCGTAGGCATAACGGAGCAGACGCAAGGCTTCTGCTTTGTCCGGTGCGGCGCCATACCCCATGCTTAGCCCCATGCATCCGTAACCGATGGCCGATACTTCGAGGTCCCTTAATTTTCTTGTTTTCATGCTTGTTCGATTTTTTAATGGCACAATGGCTGATCGATAAGCAAAGGTCATTTGCCGGCGGGCCGGGGAAAAGCGAAATTCAAACCATCTGTTTTAAAATTCAAACATTCCTGAATTTCTGAGGGGAGATACCCGTTTGTTTTTTGAAGAAGGCGTTAAAATGCGCGGGTTCCAGGAAACCCAGTGCATAGGCTATTTCAGCCACGCTCCAGTTGCTTTGTTGCAGCAGCGATTTAGCTTCGCTGAGGCAACGGGCGGCGATAAGGTGGGAAGTGGTATGACCGGTCACTGCTTTCAGCGCCCGGTTGAGGTGGTTGACATGGATATTCATATGCCGGGCAAAATCGGCAGCAGAGCGAAGAGATACCTGTTGTGTGGTATCGTCAATCGCGTAATGTTGTTCCAGCAGCGTGGTAAAAAGCGTGGCAATCCTTTCTGCCGCATTGTGTGGCGGTTTGGCCTGTGTGGCTGCACTGAGCTGCGTTTTCAGCGCAAAGTGAATTAATTCCAGCGTAAGGTTTCTCAATACATCGTATTTGTACACATAGTCAGAGGCTTTCTCTTCCAGCATGCGCTGAAAAATGTTTTCCACCTGATGCACCTGCTCATCTGTCAGCTCGAAGACGGGTGTGCCGCCCGGCTGGTAAACAGGGTATTCATACAGGTTACCATAACGGTGAAAAAAATGCTGGTTGAAGACGATACAAAAACTGTTGTTCACCTGTGACTGGTCCCCGCTGCAGGGTATCTGCGGATTCAGGAAAAGGAGCGCCTGTTTTTTGATCTGAATTGTTTTGTCGGCAAACTGTACTTCACTTTTACCGCGGGAAAGGCTGATCTTATAGAAGTCCCGTCGCCGGTAGGCAGCGGGCTGGGGCAGAGGTTGGCCGGTGGTGTAATCGGTCTTGAATATATCAAAATGTCCTGCCCCGCGGCGGAGGTTTTCAGGCGTCCGTCCGATTTTATCCCTGTAAAAAATTTCCAGTGTTTCTATTTTGACCATCCCTTAAAATTACACATTTCAAATGACACAGGTCGCATTTGACCCGGTAGAAAGTCGCATACATACAGCACATTGCAACCGGATGTTGCAGACATTTGTACCATCACAAAACAACATCGTATGAAGCACCTGATCATCTTTTTCTCGTTTGTAACTATAATGTTCGTGGCCTGCCGGCAATCACCGAAAGACAAGCAAACCACCACCAGCAACATGCCCAAAGACACTGTTGCCAAAGACAGCATCAAACCGACAGAGAGCGGTTATGCGGATGTAAACGGACTGAAGATGTATTATGAAGTTTACGGCAGCGGCAAACCACTGGTGCTGTTGCACGGTTCCTTTATGAATATTCCCATGAACTGGGCGCACATTATTCCTGTGCTGGCTAAAGACCGGAAAATAATTGTGGCTGAAATGCAGGGGCACGGCCGTACAAAGGATATCCCGCGCAAATTCAGCTATGAGGCAATGGCGGATGATGTGTCCGGTCTGCTGAAGCACCTGAAGGTAGACAGCGCGGACGCGGCCGGGTACAGTATGGGCGGCGGTATTGCTTTTCAGTTTGCCATACGCCATCCGGAGCAGTTGCGCAGGCTGGTGATTTTGTCGGGCACCTATGCGCATGATGGCTGGTGGCCCGATGTGGAGGCCAGCTTCGCTACTATGAACGCAGATATGTTCAAAGGCTCTCCGATAGAAAAAGCCTATCTCAGCTACGGCAATGATTCGGCGCAGTTTCCAGCGTACATCAAAAAGGTGTTGAGTATAGACGCGGTAAAGTACGACTGGACCAAAGAAGTGAAAAATATCAAAGCGCCCATATTTATGGCCATTGGTGACGCAGACGGCGTGCGGTATGAGCATGCGCTGGACCTGATCAAAGCCAAAGGCGGCGGGAAAATGGGAGATATTCACGGGCTGCCACAGTCCAGGTTGGCCATCCTGCCGGGCACTACGCATATCGGTATGATGATCCATGCAGACTGGTGGATACCGATGGTGAAAGACTTCCTGGACAGCGATCTGAACGCGGCCCCTCCTATGTTTTAATGATACGGAAAACACGGCTGAATAACAGGCTGCTGAAACGGTTCAGCAGCCTGTTTTGTCGTATCTTTACGGTGCCTGCGGAAGAACAAATGGAACAGACCGAAAATAACATACAACGTAAGATTATTCACATCGATATGGACGCATTTTATGCGTCGGTGGAGCAGCGTGACAACCCGCAATACCGTGGCAAAGCGATCGCGGTGGGCGGGTCTCCGGAGGGGAGGGGCGTGGTGGCCACCGCCAGTTATGAGGCGCGGAAATATGGCATCCGGTCGGCCATGTCGTCCAGAAGGGCGTTGCAGTTATATCCGCAGCTTATTTTTGTTCGTCCCCGTTTTGATGCTTACAAGGAAGTGTCCCGCAGGATACGGGAAATTTTTGCACGTTATACCGATCTGATAGAACCGTTGTCATTGGATGAAGCTTACCTGGACGTGACGGAAGATAAATTGAACATAGGTTCCGCCATTGACATTGCGCGGCAGATCAAAATGGCTATCCGGGAAGAGCTGCAGCTGACGGCTTCCGCCGGTATTTCGGTGAATAAATTTGTGGCGAAGATCGCTTCTGACCTCAATAAGCCGGACGGCTTCACGTTCATCGGCCCGTCGGCAATTGAAGCATTTATGGAGCAGTTGCCCGTAGAAAAGTTCCATGGCGTGGGCAAGGTGACTGCCGATAAAATGAAGCGGATGGGGCTTTTTACCGGTGGTGATCTGAAGAAGTTGTCGGAACAGGAGCTAAAGCAGTATTTCGGCAAGGTGGGCACTTTTTACTATCAGATAGTGCGGGGAATAGACCACCGGGCGGTGCAACCGCACCGCGAAACCAAATCATTGGGCGCAGAAGATACCTTTCCCCACGACCTGACGGTCGTGGAAGACATGCATGCAGAGCTGGAAAAAATAGCCCGCACCGTTTACTGCAGGTTGGAGCGCTACAGTCTGAAAGGGCGTACCGTTACACTGAAAATCAAGTACAGCGATTTTAGGCAGATCACCCGCAATCAGTCCTTCCCTTATCCGGTAGGAGACCTGGACACAATATTGCACACGGCCAAACAATTGTTGGCAGCTACCGGGCCGGAAGATAAGCAGATACGTTTGTTGGGTATAACGTTGTCTAATTTCGGAGAAGCGGGTCCTGTTTCGGATAAGCCTGTTAATCCACAGTTATCACTTTTCGATTTTGAGGGATGATCTTGTCCTGTAGAACTACCGGCTTACGCTTGCCAATAACCGGGTAAATCAATCTCAGATGCTACTTCTACTGCGCGTGACTGGATCATCTGTTTCATGTCATGATGCAGCTCCTGATGTTCTTCCCAGAACGGCGGGGGAACGTCCAGCACATTTTTTAACAGATCGCCCGGGTACAGGTCTGCTTCCACCAACAGATCGTCCTTCAGTTTTTCGATGGCCAGGGGTACCAGATAATTTGGATTAAAGGCTTGACCTATCAATACCCTTAGGTCGCTGGCTGTTAACTTAATGACGGGCACTTTGCTGAGGGCGATGCACCTTTTCGTGAGTACGGAATCTTCTGTGGCGGGTTCCCAACGTTTGTTTTCTAATTGTTCCAGAGATTTGTATCTCCAGACATCTTTCCTGTTCATATTACCTCTCGTAACTTTTTGTCAATAATATACTAATTTCGTCAGATGATACCCAATCGTGTCATATTTTTTCTTTTCGACGGGGTGCATCTGCTGGACCTGGCGGGCGCGGTGACCGTATTTGTGGAGGCCATCTGCTGCGGCCAGTCCTATGAACTGCGATATGTTTCTCCTTATCCACAACCTGGTACTTCTTCCGGTTTAGGCTTCGCTTCAGTTGATCCGCCCACTTCCGTGACAGTGACAAAGGAAGATATCCTGATCGTTGCCGGAATGGACCTGCGGCGGTGGGACCGTGCGGACGACGCCTTGTGGGTTCCCTGGTTACAGGCTGCTGCCGCCAGCGGGGCTACCATCTGCTCTGTTTGTACTGCGGCCTTCGCATTGGCCGCTGCCGGTTTGCTTGACGGGCAGCAATGTACTACCCACTGGGCTCAAACAACTTCCTTACAACAGCAATTTCCGCGCCTGAAGGTGGTGGAAAACAGATTGTTTGTTAAAAGCGGCCGTATCTACACTAGTGCCGGTATCGCTACCGGTATTGATATGGCGCTGGCTCTCATTGAAGAACGTCATGGAATAGCATTTGCCAGTCTGTTGGCAAAAGTACTGGTTGTGCCCATGCGTCGTGATGGTTCCTCCCCGCAAGATAGTATCTTTCTGCAAAACAGACAGCATATAAATCACCAGGTACATGCGGTACAGGACTATATTATCTCCCATCTCCACCAAAAACTGACGATCGGGGAACTGGCAGAGCAGGTGTTTATCAGTCCCCGTAACCTGACCCGTCTGTTCAAATCCGCCACTGGCACTACTATCGGCGACTATATCCAGAAACTGCGGAAGGAAAAAGCCATACTTTTGTTAAAATCCGGCCAAAAGATGGCCTGGGTGGCCAAAGAGTGCGGTTTCAAAAGTCCCAACCAACTCCGGCGACTGGTCCGGCCTGAAAAATCCGTCGAACTGGCCTGATCTGTTGCCTCGTTGTCCCGATTTGATACTGCCTGCTTCCTAGCTTTGCGATATAAATTCTTGATTTCATGAAACAGCTGCTGTTAATGCTCCTGCTGGCGCCATGCCTGCTTTTTGCGCAGGACCAGGCAAAATATGTCTGTCCTCCCTGCGGTCCCTGCGACACCATCATCTTTCATAAGCCCGGAAAATGTCCGCATTGTGGTATGAAACTTATGAAAAAAGACACCGCGGAGAAACGCATGAGCGTTTGTTTCCTCCTGTACGACGACATCGAGATCCTCGACTTTGCCGGTCCGCTGGAAGTATTTACAGATGCAGGCTTCCAGGTTTTTACCGTAGCAAAGGAAAAGAAACCGGTCATCGCCCAGGGAGTACTCAAAGTACTGCCGGACTACAGCCTCGCAGATGCGCCGCCGGCCGATATGCTCGCGGTCTTTGGCGGTAATGCCGGCCCCACCGCGGAAGATCCTGAAGTGATCGCATGGATAAAATCCCGCGACAAAAACACGGACCGCTATTTCACCGTATGCACCGGCGCTTTCATTCTCGGTAATGCAGGCCTGCTGGACAATCAAACGGCTACCACCTATCACGGCCAGATTGATAACTTACGGAAAAAACTGCCCCGTACCAAGGTGCTGGACAACGTCCGCTATGTGGACAATGGCCGCATCATCACTACTGCCGGCATCTCCGCCGGAATAGACGGCGCACTGCACATTGTAGCCAAACTGAAAGGAGAGGAAGAAGCGCTTCGCGTAGCCCGTGTGATGGAATATGATAAGTACGTGCCCAACCAGGGACTGGTAGTCAAAAAATAATTACGAATTACGAATTACGAATTACGAATTACGAATTACGAATTACGAATTACGAATTACGAATTTAGGGCTTCTATACAGCAAGGTTACTTAAATAACCTTCCAACAGGAAGTCCTCAATTCGTAATTCGTAATTTGTAATTCGTAATTAATTACTGGTATTTAGGCAATACCATCGTTTTTACAATGGTATGTGCCACCAGCGACAATACCAGTGACAATACGATCAACAAAGATGACTTCATCGGTGTGTCAAATACATCGATCACACCGGAAACAGATTTGCCTGCAAAGAGCAGCGTAATGATACACGCCAACACACCGGTGATCCACAGGGTGATATGTGACCACAGGTATTTTGTTTTCTGGAAACCTTTTTTGCCAAAGGAGGTAAAGAGAAGTCCAACGTGGGCCACGAAAAACGCGGCGGCAAGGAAAGTCAGCGTAGAGAGCATTTTTGGTCTTTTTTTGGATTTTTTGGGAAATGGTCAATACCAACAATATACAATAATAATTGAATGTAAAAAAGCTTCACCCTGCTTCCCCGTATTTTGTCCGTATCTGTGAAATGTGTTCGGCGATCATATGCAGCCGGTAATAATACTTCTCAAAAATATCATCGTACATCCGATGGCGGTTCACTAAAAAAGCGTTGAGCGATTCATAAATATATTCTTCAAACGTACTGTGCTCGCTGACTTTAATCACCACTTCCGACACAGGTTCCAGGCTGGTGGCAAATTTGGTTTTTACCTGTATGTCGGCCATGCCGGTGATCATGATTTTATACAGGTTGGGCGCCTTGGCGAATGGTACATAATGAATAGCTGTCAGCCCGTTTTCATCATATACATATTTGCGTACATTTTCAGCCAGCAGAAATTCGATCACCTCCCGGTTGCTGTTATGCCGCGTGGCCAGTGACAGCGGCGTGTCCAGGCTGTCCAGCACAAAATCGAAATGGATATTATGCCGTATCAGGACCAGCAGCATGTCGGTGATGGCCGTAAGCCGGTGCTGCTGAAAGATATACGCAATGGCGTAAAGGTAATCCGGGCTGTCTATGCGTAGCGTGGCGCCTTTCTTCAGCGCATACTCCACCGCCATGGGTTTGTTGGCCCCCACGGCACAGAAGATGATCGGGATCATGCCTTCCTTTTTATAATGGATGTCTGCGCCGCCTTCTTCAATCAATAGTTCGGCCGCTTCAAAAAAAATTTCCTGGTACTCCAGCAGCTCGCATAACAGTTCTGACAATTCCCGCCGGTTGAAGGACTGCAAATGCCGTCTCAATAAGGTGATCACTTCGTCCGGGTTCTCGCTTGTCCTCAGTTTGCGTTTTAAGTCGTACAGCGAAATTTCCTGCATATGTTCTCATAGGGTGATAGATAGGCTGGGAGAGAACCTCCATAGGATGAAAAAACGGCTGCAATGATAATAAATATTAGTTAAAAAAATTATTTGTTTTCCTGGTGCTTCCATAATTCCTGAAAAACAGCGCTATGGTCGCGCAGTTCCCGGAAGTTACCTGCCGCCACCACACGGCCCTGTTGCAGTACGTAGATATAATCGAACTGCGGCAACAGGTGCAGGCGGTGCATCGCTGACACGATCGCTTTATCGGCGAAGGTCTGGAACATCTTGCTGTAGATCATCGCTTCTGTCTTCGGGTCTACGCTGCTGGTCGGTTCATCCAGCAGGATAACGTCGCTGTCGCGTGCAGCGAGGATACCGCGCGCCAGCGCCAGCCGCTGTTTCTGTCCGCCGGAAAGGTTCACGCCTTTTTCCCGGATATCGGATTCCAGCCCGCCGGGCAGCAGGGCCACCACCTCTGAAAAGTGGGCCGCTTCGCATACCTCCATGATCTCTTCGTTGCTAAACGGCAGTCCCAGGGTAACATTATACGCAATGGTGTTTTCAAAAATTTCCGGTTCCTGGGGGAACAGCGTCACGCTTTCATGGATGGTGGCTAACGGGTACGCCTCTCCGTTGACCGTCACCTGCGTGCCTTCTTCGGGTTCGTACAGCCCCCTCAGTATGGCCAGCAGCGTGCTTTTGCCGCTGCCGCTTTCCCCGATGAGCGCTATCTTTTTCCCTCTGCCTATCTGTACCTGCAACTGGTGCAGGCTTTGCGGGGCATGCCCTTCGTCATAGGAAGGCAGGTGGGAGAAATTAAGCTGACTGATATCAATGGTTTGCCAGTTGACCGGCAGTTCGGGCGCAGCATCGGCCCGGTGATGCTCTTTATAGGCATCGCTGATATTGGTGGCCGTTTCCACGGAAGTATTGTACTGCACAATATCCGTATATTGCCAGGCTACGTCCTGGAACACGCTGGTGAACTGGTTTACGTATCCGAGCAGCGTCACCAGTCCGGCCACATAAAACAGCTCTCCCGGCACCCAATGCTGGAACACATAACCGATAGTGATCACACAATATATCACGGTGATCATCATCTCTGCCACAAACCATTTCCATTCGTTGATGACTACATTTTTCCGGAAGGAAGGCCATATACGGGCGATCTTTCCCAGCAGGCCGCTCTCCATGCTTTTCTCCAGCCGGAGCGTGATCACGGTCATGATATTGGACAGACTGTCGAACAGCGTTGCTGACACCACGTGTTCTCCTTCATTGATTTCCTCCAGTGTGCGGATATATGGCTTGTCAAACAGGACGAGAAAATACACGCAGCCAATGCCCAGCACCACACCGATGGCGCCGTACAGCGGGGAGAAGTACAACATGGCCCCCAGTGAAAAAAACAGCTTGGACAGGGCATGGAGGTACATAAACCCGCGGGAGAAAAATTCCTTCAGGGCCTCATATCCTTTACGGATACGGTTAATGACACTGCCGCTGTGATTGTCCTGGTGCCATTTTACAGGCAGATGCAGCGCCTGGTGGTAACGTTCCTGCAGGAAATTGCGGCTCAGGCGGAAGGAGAGTCCCTGTTCCATCACCCTGGCAGGCCCGTGGAAGGCCCATTCCAGCAGCTTCAGCCCGAGGTAACCGCCGGCAAACAACAGGGTGTATCGGGGCAGGTTGGCGGTATCCTGTTGCACCCGGCCAATAAACCACCCGAATAACAAGGGGTTCAGCGAAAAACAAACATTGGCCAGTATGAACAGGAGGTACACCAAAACGTATTTTTTACGTTCTTTTCGCGCATATTTCCAGGCGGTCTTTAACAACGAAATGTAAGGGTTGGGCATGGTCCGGGTTTATAGTTTAGATCTGGTACGATATTCGTACTTTATAGTGATGTAAATCTTTATATTATGAAAAGTTCATTTGCAGCAAAAGCATTGTTCTTCCTCTCCCTTTTTTCTTTCCTTTTCACCGGTAGCTACGCTCAGACAAAAGCCCAGCAAAAAGCTGCCAGAGAAGCCGCCAAAGAAGCCGCTGTAAAGGCGATGGTAGACAGTAAAACCTACGTGTTCATCCCACAGAGCGTGTCTCCCATGAGTGGCCGCGTAAGACAGATCACGCCGGATTTTAACCTGATCGTCACCCCGGACTCGATCGTCAGTTACCTGCCTTATTTCGGCCGGGCCTATTCCGCACCGTATGGCTCTACTAAATCACCACTGGATTTTAAAACCAAAGACTTCCAGTATTCTTCCAATCCCCGCAAAAAGGATGGTTGGGACGTCAACATCAAACCTGCTGACAAGGACATACAGAATATAAATGTGACCATCACCAGCAGTGGTTATGCTACCGTACAGGTGACCAGCAATAACCGCCAGCCGATAACTTTTAACGGATATATACAGGAAGTGAAGGACAAAAAATAATTTGCCAGGCAACGATTTGGTTATTTAAAAACGATGGAAGTATCATCTTCCCTCTATTTTAAATAACCAATTTTTTTGTCATTTCGTAATTGTTGAGCATGACCCCATCAATATCTACTGTTTGTGCCTTTACTACCTCAAATCCCATTTTTTCAAAAAAAGGTTTCGCTGTAATGCTCACATAGGCGGTCAGTGCCGGCAGCTTCAATTCCTGCGCTTTGTGAATAATCTGTTCTGCCAGTAAAGTGGCTACTCCCTGCCGTTGAAAATCCTTGTGCACAAACATCATGTCAAACTCCCCGTCATCTTCCAGCGAGGCGAAACCGGCAATCACTTTCTCCGGCGTTTCCGCCACATAAAAATGCTGGGTGTTGATGCGCCTCTCCAGCGAAGAAAGACGGTTGCCCCGGCCGGCCCACGCTGCTACCTGTTCAGGATTGTAATCTTTGCTGTTCACCGCACGGATAGTGCCCTGGTAGAGGTCACGCAGGGCCAGCATATCGCTGACATCAGCTTTTCGTATATTCATCATGCGGAGCGGGTTTAAACAGGAGATAGCTTATATTAGCCGTACAAATTTACTCGATTCCGATGGAGAACCAAACACCAATCACCACATTATTCCTGGATATTGGCGGCGTACTGCTGACCAACGGGTGGGACCGCAAAGCGCGCAAGCTGGCGGTGGAAACTTTTCAGCTGGACGCAGCGGAAACAGAAGAGCGGCACCACCTTACCTTTGACACCTACGAGGTGGGTAAACTGACGCTCGATGAATATCTTAGCAGGGTGGTGTTTTATGAAGACCGCTCTTTCACCCGGCAGCAGTTCCGCGATTTTATGTTTGCCCAGTCAGCTCCCTATCCGGAGATGATTGAACTGGTAACGCGGCTCAAAGAAAAGTATAGACTGAAGATAGCCATCGTCAACAACGAAGGGCGGGAGCTCAATGCGCACCGCATTCATTATTTCGGGATCTCGAAATTTGTGGACTTTTATATTTCCTCCTGTTTTGTGCATTTCCGTAAACCGGACGCGGACATTTACCGCATAGCGCTGGATATTGCGCAGGTGGCACCGGAAGAAGTGGTGTACCTGGAAGACCGCTCCATGTTTGTGGACGTGGCCAACGGCCTTGGCATCAATGGCATCTGCCACCATGCATACGATACCACCGTGGCGGCGCTGGAGAAATTCGGATTGCGGCTGTAGGCTGTTTATGACAGCGTGTTTTTTGAGAAGCGCTACCACTAAAGGAGCCGCAATTATCTTCGTTGCGGCTCCTTTAGTGGTAGTCAGGGGAAGATTAATTTTTATGTAAAACGGCTAAGACGCTTTTCACTTCAGCTTTTCATCGAGCACCAGGAGCATCCTTTCAAATTCTTCCTGATTATACCCCGAAGACTCCCAGATTACTTTTCCGGTTTCATCAAGAATCATATTGCGGGGAATGTATGCTGTAGCAAATTTTCCGAAAACGTTTCTGTTTATGTCCGGTAACAGGGGATAGTCCACTTTCATTTTGCCCTGGAATTCATTTACTTCCTTCCAGTTATGCTCTCTGCCAAACGCCAGGAACACAAACCGCGGATTGTCCTTGTGTGCCTTCCATACTTTTTCATTCAGGTATGGCATCTCAGCCCTGCAAGGGCCACACCAGGTGGCAAAGAAATTAATGAAGACTATTTTTCCCTTGTAATCCGCAAAACTATTCGTTTTACCAGGGGCCGTTTCAAACGAAACTGCCGGGGCCTGGTCTCCGGTATGTATTAATGTTGTAGTGTCGGAGGAACTAAGCTGTCGGCCATATGCCAGAGAAACAGAGAGGATGCCGGCGATGATAAATATTAATCTCGGAAGGATGTTACAATTCATTTTGGATATGTTTGGGTGTGTCTTCATACAATATACAATAAATGTACAGACTTTCCTGTGTTGAGTTTCCCGGGGCTGCGTTGTTGTTCTGGTCCATTAATAATCAACAGGAAATACGAAGACTGCATAACCATCGCATTGAAATGTCCGCCGGCTCAAAACGACTGTTATGGGGTTGTTCAACTGTTATCTATCAACGTGCAGGCGTAAAAGTTACTTGGCGTTGTTGTTCGCATCATTCCTGTTGATGCCTGCTTGTTTTTGTTTCTCCTGGCCTTCCGGTTGTTGTTTTAGTTTGATGCCTGCTTGTTTTTGTTTCTCCCGGCCTTCCGGTTGTTGTTTTTAGTTTGATCCTTGCTTGTTTTTGTTTCTCTTAGCCTTCCGGTTATTGTTTTTAGTTTGATGCCGATTCTTTCCGTTTGCCCGCCACATACCTCCCCGCATTTACCGCTGGTGTAATTTTTAATCTGCTATATCGATTTTGCAAAGAAAGATTTCCTTTTTGTTGTATTTTGGAAACCGGATATCAGAAGGATGCTATTTAATGCCATTCCTGTCAATGTGCAGGAACCCGGCTTGCGCGCGTGTTGTATATATTTTCCACGTTAGGTATATACACTTTGGTCAGTCTGTTGTAGGCCCCTTCCTATCTTTTTAAACATTTATCGTCAGGCTATTATTTTCATTGGATGCATATTGCTAAAAGGATTTAGCAAAACAAAAAACAAAACAGATCTATGCTCAAATGGTATGAGTTCCGTCCAAAGTTGAAACAACTGGGTATCAGTCCCGGTAAAGCTTTGGTCTTCATGATGGGCGTTGGCTGCAGCCAGCAGCTGATAGCCCAGCAGACTATTCCCCTGACCGACCTGTCAGGATTTAAGCAGCCGGCTGCCAACTGGCGTATAGCCGGCGACGTAAATGCCGACCTGCAAAGAGAAAACACCCTGACCACCACCAGTGGCACGGGTATCCTGGTGAACCTGCCGGAGAAAGGAAAACACGGCCAGGACCTGTATACCAACTGGCAACATGGGGACCTGGACCTCGAACTGGACTACCTGGTATCTGCCAAATCCAATTCGGGCATCTATCTGCAGGGCAGGTACGAAATTCAGCTGCTCGACAGCTGGGGCGTCCTCTCACCACGGCCGTCAGACAACGGCGGTATCTATGAACGCTGGGACAACAGCCGTCCGGAAGGGCAGCAGGGCTACGACGGCCATGCACCCCGCCAGAACGCCAGCCTTGCGCCCGGCCTGTGGCAACACATGAAAATCGCTTTTCAGGCTCCCCGCTTCGATGCTGCCGGCAATAAAATTGCCAATGCCGTCATCCTGAAAATAGAGCTCAACGGCGTCACTATCCAGGAAAACGTAGTCCTTTCCGGCCCCACCCGCGGCGGCATGGAAAACAACGAAGTGGCGGAAGGCCCGCTGCGTATCCAGGGAGACCACGGCACCGTGGCCTTCCGCAATATTAAAATGCAATCCTATAACGCACCTAAACCGGAACTGAAAGCGGTGCGCTATGCTATCTATAAAGGCTCTTTCCAGCAACCGCCTGATTTTAAAACCATCAAGCCTATCGCTACCGGTGAAGCCGCCCAACTCACCTCCAATCTTACCGGCCTGCCGGACAACGAGTTCCTGGTACGGTACACCACTACGCTGGATGTAAAAGCTGCGGGAACTTACGATTTCAACCTGCACACCTCCGGTGGCGGTGGTCAGCTCAAAATCAACGACCAGGTGCTTAACGGCTCCCGCAGCCGGGACGCTAAAGGCGGTATTACCCTGCAACCCGGCAGCTACCCGGTGGAAGTGCTGTATGGCAAAAACGTGGACTGGGCCAAACCATCGCTGACACTGAGTGTCCGCTCCGCCGCTGTCCGCGAGTTTGCCCTCAGTGATCTCAATGTGCCGGCAGATGATCCTACTGATCCTATCCTCGTCACCGCTACGGAAAATACCGTGCTGCGCAGCTTCATGGACCTGAAAGGCGGTCCCCGCGTGGTACATGCCGTTTCTGTCGGCAGCCCGGCAAAGGTGCACTACACCTACGATATGGACCATGCAGCACCGGTACAGGCATGGCGCGGCGAATTCCTCAACACCACGCCTATGTGGCACGACCGTGGCGACGGCTCTTCCCGCCCGATGGGCATGGTGCGTATACTGGACAACAAACCGGCAATGTCACTGGCCAGCCTCGCCTCCGCTGAGGCGGAATGGCCTGCGGACACCACCGGCACCGCTTACCGCCCTAAAGGATACGACCTCGATCCTGAAGGAGTGCCCTCCTTCCGGTTCGATATCTATGGCGCCGCAGCGAGCGACAGCTTCCGCGTATTGCCCGGCAATACAGGACTGCACCGCAGCCTGCAGGTGGCCGGCACACAGGACAACCTGTACGCCCGTATAGCCGTAGCCGATAGTATCTCCCAACTGGCGGACGGTACTTATATGATAGGGGACAAAGCCTGGTATGTGAAAATGGACAACAGCAGCGCGAAACCCGTTATCCGCCGTCAACAGGGAAAAATGGAACTGATCGTACCGGTAAAAACCGCCATCGGTTACGCCATTATCTTCTAAGCAGAAACATGCACAAGACATTATGAAACTGAACTATAAAAGATTAACTACCGGGATAGCAGCCGGTATGTTGATGATGACGACTGCTATTCAACCGGTACTGGCACAGGAGTCGCCCAAAGAAGAGGACTTCTTCCGCATCGCCCGTATCAGTTCACCGGAAGGAACCCTACTGGAAGTAGGTGGTTTGTGTACGCTGCCCAATGGCGACCTGGGCATCGCTACCCGCCGCGGTGATATCTTCATCGTGGAAAACCCGACCAGCCGCCAGCCTTATTTCCGTAAAGTGGCCTCCGGCCTTCACGAAGTACTGGGCCTCGTCTGGAAAGACGGCTCCCTTTACTGCGCGCAACGCGGTGAACTGACGAAACTCACCGATACCAATATGGACGGTAAGATCGACCGCTTCGAAACCGTATATTCCTGGCCGTTGTCCGGTCACTATCATGAGTACAGCTTCGGCCCCGTGGTGGCGCCGGACGGCTCTTTCTTCGTATCCGGCAACGTGGCCTTCGGTAACGAAGAATGGTGGCGCGGTGAAAGCCGCGTTCCCTGGCGCGGATGGATGATGCATATCAGCGCAGACGGGAAAATGGAACCCTGGGCAACCGGCTTCCGCTCTCCCTGCGGCCTCGGCATCATCGACGGAGAATTGTTCTATACCGAAAACCAGGGCGACTGGATGGGCTCCGGCGGACTGGTACACGTGAAAAAAGGCAGCTTCGTGGGACATCCTGCAGGCCTGCGCTGGACCAACCTGCCTAATTCACCGGTAAAACTCACCACTGAACAACTGTACAGCAAAGTAGATCCCCGCTTCCGCAGAGATGAAAACAACCGCGCTATCAAACCGGAAAACGTGGAAAACGAAAAATTCGTGACGCTGTTCGACATGAAACAATATTTCCCTGAAGTGCAACTGCCGGCAGTATGGCTGCCACACGGCGTGCTGGGCATTTCCAACTCACAGGTGGTGACCATCCCCGAAGGTGCGTTTGGCCCATTCGCCAAACAGGTACTGGTAGGCGATCAGGGACAAAGTAAAATCATGCGTGTTTATCTTGAAAAAGTAAACGGTGAATATCAGGGTGCTGCCTGGGACTTCAGAAGCGGTTTCCAGTCAGGCGTGCTGCGCCTGGCATGGGCGAAAGACGGTTCGCTCTTTGTGGGTGAAACCAACCGTGGATGGGGTTCCGCCGGTGATGCCAACCAGGGCCTGCAACGCCTGGTATGGAACAACCGCGTGCCTTTCGAAATGAGGACCGTGAGCGCCAGACCGGATGGTTTCGAAATTACCTTCACACAACCGGTAGACAAAAAGTATGCGGAAGACCTGGCGTCTTATCATGTGGAAAGCTTTATCTACAAGTATCATCCGGTGTACGGCAGTCCGACCGTGAACACGGAAAACCTGACTGTTAAAGGCGTGAAAGTGGCTGCTGACGGCATGAGCGCACGTATTATTGTCAACGGGCTACGCCGGTACTACATTCATAAATTATCGCTGACAGGTATCCGTTCCCAGGAAGGATCTTACTCACTGGTACATCCGGACGCGTATTATACGCTGAACAATATTCCTGAAGGCGCGGCACTGGCCATGTCTGAAGTAAGCACCAAAAGCAGTGCGAAAGCGCCCGTAGCGGAACCTAAAGCACCGGCTAAAACTGCCACAGGAAAAGCTGAACCGGCCAAAGCGCCTACTTTAGCGCAGATACAGCCGCTGTTAAATAAATATACCTGCTCTTCCTGCCATAATGCAGAAAAGAAACAGGTAGGACCAGGCTTTAAGGAAGTAGCGAAAAGAAATTACTCTGTCGCCAAAATTTTGTCGCTGATTAAAAATCCGAAGCCGGAAAACTGGCCGGGTTACGCTACACCGATGCCTCCGTTCCCGCAGGTGCCCCAGGCTGATGCCACCAAGATTGCCCTGTGGATCAACTCACTCAAGTAATTTTTGATATTTGGTCATTTTGATATTTAGTTATTTATGGGTTGCTGATACAACAGGTGCCCGTAAATAACTAAATATCAAAATAATCAAATGACTAGCTGTTCATTATCTCCTCAATCTCTTCTGCCTCTTTGGGTATTGTTTTCATCAGGTCTTCAAATCCGTTTTCGGTGACCAGCAGGTCGTTTTCTATTCTCACCCCGATACCTTCCTCTTCATTGTAAATACCTGGCTCATTGGTGATAACGGCGCCTTCCGGCATGGGCTCATCATAGTAACCTGTGTCGTGCACGTCCAGTCCGAGGAAGTGGGACACGTTATGATAGCAGTGTTTGTTCAGGTAATACTGCGCACCGTGTGTCTGAATATCGGCAATGGAGCAGAGGCCCAGTCCTACGAGTTCTTCGAGCAGCAGGTTGTTGGAAATTTTCCAGAGGTCTTTTATGAGGATGCCCGCTTTGACTTCCTGCGCTACCTTTTTGTGTACCCGTAATACAGCATTGTAGTATGCTTTCTGGCGCGGCGTAAAGCGGCCGTTCACCGGAAAAGTGCGGGTGAGGTCTGTGTTGTAGTACCGGTATTGGGCCGCAGCATCTATCAGTACGATGTCTCCGTTTTTGCCGATGCTTTCGTTGGCGCGGAGATGCAGTATAGTGCTGTCTGCGCCGAAGGCCACAATCGGTTCATAGGCCCAGGTGGCGCCATGCTGCATGTATTCGTGTATCATTTCCGCTGCCACCTGCATACCGGTCTGTCCGGGCCGGATGCTCTGCAATACGCGGCGGAAGCCTTTCTCTGTGATCTCGCTGGCTTTGCGTATCAGTGCTATTTCTGCCGGTGTTTTAGCATTACGTTGCCGGGCCAGAATAGGGTAGAGGCGTTCATACCGATGCAGGGGATAGTACTGTTTGCAGGCGAGCAGCAGCCGGTCTTCCCGTGTCTGTGTTTCGTTTTCTGAACGCGCGTGTTCATTGGTGTGCAGATAGATACTATTGCACAGCGGCAGTACTTTCTTCATGACGGCCCAGAACTCGTCGGTATAAAAAACGGTACGGATACCGGAGATGTTGGAGGCAGTGGCTTTGTCCACTCTTCTGCCCATCCATTTGACAAACATCTGGTCTACCCGTTTGATGAACAGTATTTCCCGCAGGGAAGTATCAGGGTGACCGGGGAAGAGGGCGAGCATCGCGTCTTCTTCGGAGAGGCCTGTCAGGTAATACACGTTCACGTTGGGATAGTAGGGCATGGTCCCGTCGGCGTTGGTCGGCATGACGTCATTGGCGGTCAGGAGAGCCGCGGCACCGGCAGGCAGTTGCCGGATAAGGCGTTGACGGTGGTCTGAAAACATAAGGGTGACGTAGTTTGGTGAAGTCACAAACTTAGCGGGAGGGTAGGGAATAAGTGGTGTAAAAAGGCGACAGTTTTATGCTGACCATTTGTTCCATTCTTTTCTGAAATGGGAAAAGTCATGATAGCCCAGTTCTTCCCAATCGGCTTTGTAGCCATGCAGCACATACTGCGCGGCGGCGTGCCGGAAGCGCAGTATAGCCAGGCACTTTTTGGGGCTGATGCTCAGGGAATCGGAGAAATATCTTTCGAGGGTACGGGGCGACACGTAGAGGAGGCCGGCCAGTTTTTTCAGCTGGAAGCCTGATTGCTGTAAGGCAGGACCGTTAAGGGATTGCAGCACATAATCAAAACGGTGGTTGTCGGTGGTGGTGCTGGTGTGCCGGCGCAGGAACTTTTCCAGCAGGGTTTTGATGACCTGCATGTCCGGTGCATCATACACTGCGGATTCCAGTTCCGGCAGCCGTGTCATTACATCATGGGCGGAAAGTGTCTGTCGTTGCATGTCGGCGCCTTTTACATGAAAAAGGTAGTTCAGGCTGGCAGGTTTGAATTTAATGCCGACGAGGAAATTATTCGGGTAATGACGATAGGTGACAGGTGTGGTTTGGTAACCTATCAACTCGCTGTGGTGACAGGAATGCAACAGTTGCCCTTTAGCGTTGCAGATATCGAAAGGAGCGCCCAGGTTCAATACCAGCGAAGCGTTCATGTTGGCCAGCAACAATTCGCGGAACTCTTCATCTTCCGGTAACGGCCTGCGGAGGTCCAGTAGCCAGTAGTAGACCACATGCCGCTCCAGGTCAGGTGACGGGCTGATATACCGGTACTGGCCGTTGAAATATTCCTGGTTAATGAATTCGATTGCCTGCATAACAGGGTGCTAATTTACGGATATCGGATGCATGATTTGATCATCTCCCGAACATTTTAATCGTATGTTCTGTTAATTAGGTTACCTGTGAAAATCCGGATCAGGGCGTACATGATCACCGCAGTAGCCCTGCCATTCCCCGGCTTTCATGAAAATACTGTTACCGGCATACATTGGAATGCCGGCAGGAATACTGTACTGTAAAATCATTTAAAGTTAACGGTTGATAAACAGGTACAACATCTTGCAATTTGTTGAGATGTGCTGGGGCGGGCTTATATGTTGACAGCGCCCGCCCTTTTTTTCTTATGATGCGCTTTTATATTGATAGAATCTTCCCGCCATCAATCCCATCGGTAGGCCGATAGCCACCATCAGGATGGTCATGCCCACCAGTACGTTTACCAGGTGGAACGGTCCTTTGGGGATATTGGTCAATGGTAATATCAGCAGGTTCATCACGAGCCAGACAAAGATGCCGTATATCAGTCCGGATACCGATGGTATCTTCCGCATCTCCGGTATGCGCGGATACAGGAAGAAGAACAGCAACGTAAATCCCAGTGCGATGATGTAATGAAACAATACTCCCAGCCAGGGCATGACGGGGTTGCCACTGAATGCCGCCGTGCCGTAAACGCCGCTGGCAACAAACAACAGCACGTTGACAAAACTTTTGCCCGTTACTAATACAAACTGCAGGCAGGCGGAGAATAAATCAAGCGTACCGACTATCAGCCAGGTGAGGAAGATAATGCCGACAGGAAAAGCGCGAGTGTTAGCCATAGTGTTAAAGAAATGGTATCCTTTAAATTAAAAAATTTCTTCATAAAAAACCAAAGGAAATTTTGAGAGGCTGTTCTATGTCAGTGCTGCGCACCTCAGCTGTTAACTCTCAGCTCAGTCCTCAACTCTCAGTCCTCAACTCTCAGTCCTCAACTCTCAGTCCTCAACCCTCAGTCCTCAACCCTCGGCACTCAACCCTCAACCCTCAACCCTCAACCCTCAACCCTCAGTCCTCGGCCTCTGACTGACCGTCCGCCTGGCCCCATTTTCATCCCCTCGCCAATTTGTGTCTATCATACAATATTCACCCAATTTATCTCCCGGTTGATCATCTACCTTAAAATCTCCTTAAAATAATTTTATAAAATATTATTAATCAATTTATTAAAACTTATAAAAATAAAAATTTAAATGAACGTTTAAGTAAACGATTGTTTTAATTAAACGTTTGTTTAACTTTGCTTCGTCAAATCAACAAAGGGAACATGGAAGACTATAACGATAAGCAACTTTCGATCATTTCGGTGGCGGAACGTTTGTTTGCAGAAAAAGGTTTTCATGGCACTTCTGTAAGGGATATCGCACAGGAAGCAGACGTGAACATTGCCATGATATCCTACTACTTCGGGTCGAAGGACAAGTTGCTGGAGGCGGTTTTCAGGTTACGGATGAATGCGTCCCGCATATTCATCAATGAACTGGTACAGAATGATACCATGGCCCCCCTGGAAAAAATATACTCCCTGATCGACAGGTTTATCAATAAAATGCTGAATGAACAAAACTTTCAGTGCATTATGAGCCGGGAACAGCTCAATAAAGAACAAAGCCCGGTAAGAGACCTGATCTGGCAGCTGAAAGGGGAAATGCTTGGTCTGATGCGCCCCATCGTGACCAACGCCCAGGACGCGGGGATCTTTACCACCGATGTGGACGTGGAAATGCTGTTGACAACCCTGTTTGGCACCATTCACCAGACCATACCTGCTCAGCATGTGTTACGGACCTACCCGGAAAACGCACACATGAACGACGAGGAGTTTAAAGAATATTTAAGGCTCAGACTGAGCAACCATTTGAAAAAATTGTTTAAAGCAATCCTTACACATGAATTCTAGAAGCATATACAAACGATTATATGCGCTTACATCCGGAATCGTGCTGACGCTGGTTTTTCAGGCAGCATCCGCACAACAAAGCGTAAAACCGCTTTCGTTAAATGAAGCCATATCGCTGAGTCTCCAAAACAGTAAACAACTGAAGGCCAGCCAGGCCCGCATTGAAGAGGCCAACGCCAACGTTAAAACAGCCAACGAAAGACAGCTGCCAGACGTAAGCATTTCCGGCTCTTACCTGCGACTGACACAGCCTAATCTTGACCTGAAACTCGGTAAAGGAGGTAGTAACCCCGGCGGCGGTTCAGGCATGGAAGCGCCAAAAGTAGACCAGGCAGCCTATGGTATGGCCAATGTGTCCATCCCTGTGTTTGCCGGCATGATGATACAAAGCGGCAAAGAAGCAGCCCGCTACCTCGCACAGGCAGCCAAACTGGACGCCGACAAAGACCGCGATGATGTGATCGAAAACACCATCGGCGCTTACAGCAACCTCTATAAAGCCACTCAGGCGGTGAAACTGATGGAGGAAAACCTGAGGCAGTCCACCCAACGCGTCAAAGACTTCTCCAACCTGGAAAAGAACGGCCTGCTGGCACGCAATGACCTCTTAAAGGCAGAACTGCAACAGTCCAACTATGAACTGTCCCTCATGGACGCCCAGAACAGCCTGAAAGTAGCCAACCTCAACATGAACATCATGCTGGGCCTGCCAGACAACACAACGCTGCAACTGGACACTACGGTGTTTAAAGTAGACGATAAAACCGACGGCAGAGGCGTAGCGGAATTTGAACAACTGGCTTACCAGAACCGTAAAGACGCTGCTTCCCTCGGTGCCAAAGAGAAAGCTGCTTTCGCCAACATAAAAGGCGTGAAAGGTGAATACTATCCTTCTCTCGCGGTAACCGGTGGTTATGTGGCCGCTTACATTCCAAACGTAGTGACCATCACCAACGCTGTAATGGGCGGTGTAGGCTTGAAATACAACCTTTCCTCCCTCTGGAAAACAGGTAGCAAGGTGGCCAGCGCAAAAGCACAGCTCGCGCAGCTCCAGGCCAATGAGGCCAGCCTGACAGACGCTATCCACCTCGATGTGGTGAGGTCTTACGAAAACTACCTCCTGAGCAGGAAAAAAATGGACACTTATATCAAGGCGATAGAACAATCAGAAGAGAACTACCGTATCACGAAGAACAAGCACGATAACAATCTGGCTACCACCACCGACCTGCTGGATGCGGACGTGGCCAACCTCCAGGCTCATCTGAACTACACCTTCGCAAGAGCAGATGCACTGGTGGCCTACAACAAATTGTTACAGGCATCGGGAATACTCGACAACAACAAATAACAACAAACCAATAAACTACAAAGCTGTGGAAACGCAAACAAAAGCTACTAATAATATATCTACCATGCAGGAAACATCCGCGCCTAAAAAGCGCAGCAAAGGGTTCGTGATCGTACTGGCCGCTCTGGTACTGGGTGGCGGCGCGTTCGGTATCTCAAAATACATCCATAGTCTGCATCACGAAGAAACAGACAACGCGCAGATCGATGCGAATGTAAGCCCCGTTATTCCAAGAGTGTCAGGTTTTGTAAAAGAAGTAAGAGTAAAAGATAACCAGCATGTGAAAAAAGGGGACACCCTCGTGGTCCTCGATGACCGTGACCTGGCTATCAGAGTACAACAGGCTGAAAACGCCCTCGCTACCGCCAAAGCTAACCTGGGTGCTGCAGAGGCAACCACCAGCGCAGCGGAAACAGGCATCAGCACGGCTCAGGCCAATGTCGGTACTATCGACGCCCAGATCGAAGCCGCCAAGGTGAACATCTGGAGAGCCAATCAGGATTACGAACGTTACGCCAACCTGATCAAAGACCACTCCATCACCCAGCAACAATACGAACAGGCCCTGGCTGCCAAACAAACAGCTGAACGCCAGCTCGATGTACTGGTAAGACAAAAAGCGGCCGCTGTTCGCCAGACTTCCGTAGTAAGCTCCCAGAGCAGCGCTACCGGTAAACAGATCAATCTCGCCAACGCAGCGATCAAACAACGTGAAACCGATGTGGACGATGCTAAACTGAACCAGTCCTACACCGTGATCACCGCTCCGGAAGATGGCGTGCTGTCAAAAATATTTGTACAGCCTGGTCAATATATCACTGCCGGCCAGTCTCTCTTCAGCGTGGTAATGGACACCGCTCCATGGGTAGTGGCCAATTTCAAGGAAACACAGCTGGAAAAAATGAAGCTCGGCCAGAAAGTGACCGTACATATCGACGCTTTCCCGGGTACTCCGCTGGAAGCCAAACTGACTTCCTTCTCACCAGCCACCGGCGCTAAGTTTGCACTGCTGCCTCCGGACAACGCTTCCGGTAACTTCGTAAAAGTAGTACAACGCCTCCCGGTGAAAATCGAATTCGATGACCCGAACAACGAACTGATTAAAAAGTTGCGCCCGGGCATGAACGTGCTGGTAGACGTGCATCTCAACTAATCATATATGAATGCATCATGACCAGGGGTTAATAGTTGAACCGGTCCAAGTTATTTTCGGCGGAAACCATCAGCTTCAACAAAAGACCTCAAAGACAGGAACCACCGGCTTGATTATTAATTCCTGGTCAACCTGCATTCATTCAAAATAAATCGCTGCATGCAACAAGAATCATTGGTAGAATACGGCTCACGCAGGGTGATCATTACGATCACCGCTATCTTCTGCGCGCTGCTGGAAATCGTGGACACCACCATCGTGAACGTGGCATTGAACGACATGCGCGGCAACATGGGAGCCACACTCAGTGAGATCAGTTGGGTGATCACCGCTTATGCGATCGGTAACGTAATCATTGTACCGATGACCAGCTGGTTGTCCCAACAGTTCGGCCGCCGTAACTACTTCGCTGCTTCTGTCATCATATTCACCGTTTCCTCTTTCCTCTGCGGTAACGCAACGGCCATGTGGGAGCTGATACTTTTCCGCTTCATACAAGGTCTCGGAGGTGGTGCGCTACTGGTAACATCACAAACAATTATTACAGAAAGTTATCCTCCCGAAAAACGCGGTGTTGCCCAGGCCATCTACGGCCTCGGCGTGATCATCGGCCCTACACTGGGCCCTCCGTTGGGCGGTTATATTACCGATAACTATTCCTGGCCTTACATCTTCTATATCAACATCCCTATCGGTGTCATCGCTACCCTGCTCACATTGCAGTTTGTACGCAGCCCGAAATATGCAGAGAAGAAAGCCATCAATGAAATCGACTTTCTGGGTATCATATTACTCGCCATCACGGTAGGCTGTCTCCAGTTTGTACTGGAACGTGGCCAGGAAGATGACTGGTTCAGTGATCCAACGATCACCCTCTTATCTGTGATGAGCGCCCTGGGCCTGTTCTTCTTCATCTGGCGGGAGCTGACCTATAAGAACCCGATCGTGGAACTAAGGGTATTGAAGAACGGAAACCTGAGGGTCGGTACCATCCTCTCGTTTATATTGGGTTTCGGTTTGTATGGATCTACATTCATTATTCCGCTATACACCCAAAGCACCCTGGGATGGACCGCCACCCAGTCCGGTATGCTGATGATACCGGCAGCGCTTACGACGGCCTTTATGATGCCGATCATCGGTAAACTGCTGGAGAAAGGCGTACCGCAACAGTACCTGGTGGCACTGGGAATGTTATTGTTCTTTGTCTATAGTTTCTGGGGATACCTGATCATTACACCTTCTGATACCGGCGCGGACGCGTTCTTCTGGATGCTGATCGTGCGCGGGGTAGGTATGGGGCTGCTCTTTATCCCAATCACCACACTGGCGCTGTCTTCCCTCAAAGGGCAGCAGATCGGCCAGGGCGCAGCCTTCACCGGTATGATGCGTCAGCTCGGCGGTTCCTTCGGGGTGGCACTGATCACCACTTTTATGGCCCGTCAGAACATGGTACACAGAAGCGACCTGGTGTCTAAACTGGACACCAACAACCCCGATGTCATGAACCGCGTGAACGGCCTGGCACATGGCTTCGCCGCAAAAGGTATGGACGCCGGCACTGCTGTCAGAAGCGGATACAAGGTACTGGACTACAGCATCACCAAACAGGCGGCTGTGATGTCTTACATGGACGTGTTCCTGTACCTGGGACTGATGTTCCTCATCTGCATCCCGTTTGTACTGATGGTAAGAGCTAAGAAAGCTGCAAAACTGGACCCGTCAGCTATGCACTAACGGTCTCGTTTTTCGACATAAATTATTGTTGCAATAACAGTGTAACAGTTGTAGGTTTAGGTAAATAAGCCCCGATATTCATCGGGGCTTTATTTTTTCTACAACATTTATCAGGAGAAGGAAAATCAAAAAACGATGTTACCCTGATGAATGAGCGACTTCACGGGGGAAATGCGGGATACTGCTTCGGCTGAACAGCTGGCATCTACCAGTACCATGTCCGCGGCATCATCGGCCTTCGGCCACTGACGGCCGCCTTTGTCATCCAGCGGGAGAATATTGTGGGTGGCTATCTTCAGGCATCTGGATAAATCAAATTCAGTGCGGTAACCATATAATTGCGCCATCAGGTTGGCTTTCTGCAGGATGCTGCCGGAACCGAAGGTGCTCCAGTGGTCAATGATACAATCGTTGCCGGCCTGTACGTCCACCCCATATTTATACAGCGTGGGAATTGGCATAATAGTGCTGCCGAAAGGAATAGTTGTCATAATCCCGATACGTGCATTGCCCAGTTTTTCGGCCACTTCCTGTAGTTTGTTATTGTCCATTTTGGCCAGCGCAAAGCTGTGGCTGATATAGGTTTTTCCTTTCAGCACAGGGTTCTCGTTGACTTTACCAATCAGGTATTCGATGGTTTTTATGCCGGATTCGCCTGCTTCATGCAGGTGGATATCGATGCCCTTGTTGTGGTCCAGCGCCAGTTGCACCACGAAGTCCATATGTTTTTCGATGCTGCCGTCAATGCTGTACGGGTCCAGGCCGCCGATATAGTCGATGTCCATTTTGGCGGCTTCTTTCATCAGTTCGGCCGAGGGCGTATAAAAAATGCCGTGCTGCGGAAAGGCCACCAGTTCCGCAGAGAAACCGTCCTTTTTATTTTTCAGCGCTTTCTCAAGATGTTTAAGCGAGTTTAACCCGGAGGTGGGTTCTATGTTGACATGACTTCTGGCGAAGCTGGTGCCTTTGGACTGCAGCAGCTCAATCAGTTGTCCGGTGCGGGCAGCGGACGTTTTCAACAGCTCGGGTATCACCTGTTGTTCAAAGGCGATCATGTCTTTTACTGACTTGTTCTTTTTCAGGTGTGCTTTCCAGGGAAGGCCGTAAAATGTTTTGTCGAGATGGATATGCATGTCCCGGAAGGCGGGCAGCAGCAGCCATCCTTTGGCATCAATGGCTTTGACGCCGGGCTGATTGGGCAATACGGATTTTATTTTTCCATTGCTGACTTCTATGGTGAAAAGATCGGTAGTAGTGCCGGTCACTTCGCCTTCTTCATACTGGAAGCCTGTTTCCAGCCGTACATTTTTAAGGGTGAAGCTTTTGCCGGCGCCAGTGGCGGTATTGGTTGCGCCAGAAGTGGCGCCGGCAGCGTTACCTGTCAACAGGCTGCCGCCTGCGGCCAGTAATATGGAAGAGCTTTTGAGAAAGTCTTTGCGTGAAATAGAAGAAGCCATACGATCGTTTTATGCAAAAATAAAACGCAGGCGGAATGCAATGATGGATGAATTATGCCAGAACTTGTAATTTTTATAACTGGTCCCTGAATTGCCGGGGTGAAATGCCGGTTTGGCTTTTAAAGAAATTGGAGAAATAGGAGAGATCATTAAACCCCAGATTAAAAGCGACCTCTTTGATCGATTTTCCTGAAGCCTGTATCTGGCGCTTGGCTTCGAGGATCACACGGTGCTGTATGAGGAACATGGCCGACAGCTGAAGATGTCTTTTACAAAGAATATTAAGGTAATTAGGGGAGATGTTGAGCTGACTGGCGTAGAAGGCTACCGACTTTTGTGTTTTATAATGCTGGTCAATCAGTGCATGATACTGTTGAAGGGCTGGTTTAGCCCTGTACACCAGCAGGTCATCGAACTTACGCTCCGCCTCCAGGGTTACCAGCTGGGCTATGAGCCGGCTGCGGAGATGGATGATCTCCCATGACACCGTTGACTGGCCCAGTTCCTGTTGTATAGCACGGAACTCGTAAAATAGTTTATGGAAGCTCTCTGCCGTCAGGTCTATCACCGGATGATGCTGGTACACGGCAAAAGGAAATTGCAGCGTATTGGAAAACGTTTCAAAAAAAGGGCGGGTGATCATCAGCTGATAGGCCACCATCTTTTTGCTAAACTCCCATTTGTGTACCTGATCAGGAAACAACAGGTGTATCTGGTAAGGCGCCACATCGTAATCAATGAAGTCAATCGAGTGGGTACCACTTCCTTTTTCTATCAACAGAAAAACAAAGAAATCATGTTTATGCGGTTTTTCGATCAGCCGCTCCCCGCGTATTTCATGGTACAGGAAATGACAGGCATCCTGTTGGTCGCCCTGAAATGCCCTGATATCCAATACCGGAAACTGCTCCTTTGCCTTCATGGGGGAAAAATACAAAAAATCCGGTGTCCCAGGGCTGAAGCCCTGGGCTACGTTTTGTGTTAGGGCTGTTTTTGCAGTTGAATGCTTGTAGAAAAGATATATTTCTATTAACACGCTCATAGAAAGGCTATAGAAAAGATATTTTTCTATTAAACATCATCTTTCCGGCCAGCCTTGCCGGGATGCTGTTTTCCGGAAAAGAAGTAAACAGGAATGAGTTGCCTGACTATTGAAAGTCCTCATTAAAGCAGGCATTATGCCGAAAAAAAACCGTAATACAAAACGTAGCCCAGGGCTTCAGCCCTGGGACAACGGAAATGTTATGCTCATCACGCCTGCGCGATCAAAAGCTCAATGCAATTTTCGTAAACAGCCGTATGCCGTTAAAGCCCATCTGCACGGCATCCCAGGGTCCGCCTGTTTCGCCGTCATAGGCTGACAGTTTAGCGCCGGGGACATAGCCAAGGTCGGGGTGTACATTGAAGATGTTGTCTGCTCCGAGGAACCAGCTGACATGGGAAGAGAAACGATAGCTGGCGTACAGGTCGGTAACGGCTTTGCCTTTATAGTTGAACTGTTCGGGAACCAGAGTACCGTCTTTGTCCAGTGCGACGAGGGGGCTGATGCCGGTGCCTTCCAGGTTAGGATCGCCGGGCAGGCCGGTGCCTTCTTTGGCGGGGTCGCCGGCGAAGCCGTAACCCAGCAGTACGATTTTACCGAAGTAGGTAACGCGGGCGCCTACACTGACTTTTTTGATGCCGTATTCCACATTAAGGCCCAGCTTGGCCGGTGGGGCGGAGGCCAGCACAAAGTGTTGTTCTCTTTCGCTGAAAAATTCGCCCCGGTGAAGATAGCTGTCGTTCAGTTTATCGGGCACATTGATTTTATCGATGTTCATGTGTTGAATGTTACCGGTAAACAGTATGCGGAAGTGCTGGTTGTTCCATTTTTTGTTGTAGTCTACCACCATGTCGAGGCCGTAGTTGGTGGTGTTGACGGCGTTGGCAAAAAACTGTGCATTGTCGATGTGGAGGGCTTTCAGCGCGTTCTGAAAGTCTTTGTCCAGCGTGGAGTCGCCGGCGTTGAACTGTCCGGACAGTACGATGCGGTCTTTTACTTTTACCAGGTAACCGTCCACGGTGATGGTAAGATCAGAAATGGGTTTAAGGGAGAAGCCGAGGCTGGCGTTAACGGATTTTTCCTGTTTCAGGTCCGGGATGCCGGCGGCTTTGGTAATTGGATTATTGTTGGGCGCTATTTTTACTTCGGTGATGCGGCCACCCTGTACGTTAGTGAATTGTGAACTGTAGTTGATCTGTTGCAGGGAAGGGGCGCGGTAGCCGGTGCTGACGGAGCCGCGGATATTAAATCCCGGTGCTGCTTTAAAGCGGGCCGCCAGTTTGTAGTTGCTGGTAAAGCCGAAGTCGCTGTAGTTTTCCACTCTTACGGCGCCGCCCAGCAGGAATCTGCGGGTAATATCCCATTCGGCATCTACAAATCCCGCGAAATTGGAGCGGTCTGCTTTTACCACGTCCGTGGGGCGATAGCCGGGAAAGCCCTGTGCGCCGGTGGCCTTGTTGAAGGTGGGATCGTAGTTGGTGTAGGAGGCTTCTTCGCCGGCGTATATTTTGTATTGTTCATAGCGGTATTCTGCACCGATGGCCAGGTTGAATGCTTCGCCGATGTGTGGAATATCTTTGGAAAAAGTGAGGTTGGCCGTGTTTTGGGTGAAAGAGAAACCACCATCTTTAAAATGGGTAGGGGTACTGCTGCCCAGGGAGGCGTTAAAGGTTTTGTCGCCGAAGAAACGGAAGTCATTCCTGCCGAAAGTATTGCTAAGGTCCCATTTCCAGTTGTTACCGGTGCTGCCTTTTACGCCTGCTGCCAGGGAGACGTCCTGTATATGCGTTTGTATGTGTGGATTATAAACGGTGTCGGGCACATCGCCGGGGGTAGGAATGCTTTCCATAATGCCCGGGTAAAATATCAGGCTGCCGTTGGGGCTGGTGGGAAACCTGTCGGCATGCCCGCTGGAAAGCGGATTGAAACCGTGGAATGTTCTCGTATAGGCGTACGCGTCAGACGATTTGTAATTGTAGCCGCCGAAGGCATACACGGTAGTGTTGCTGCTGCCTACTGGCACTTCCATGTTGACCATGCCTCCTCCGGAAGTAACGGAGCCGTCGCCATGGGCGCGGCGGCCGGTATTGATGGGCAGGCCGTTTGTGTTATTAAGGTTAGTGTCCAGCACCTGGCGGAAGGTTTTACCCTGTCTCAGGAAATTACCGGAGAAATTGATAAAACCGTTGTGTTTACCGATAGGCACGCCGTAATTGGCGCCGAGGGTAACGGTGTTACCATCTATCGCGTTATTGTATTCATATTGTTGTAATTCACGTTTGAAATAGGTGTTGTATTTATGGTCGTAGTAACCGGCATAACCGGCGTTGAAAGTCAGGTGGTTGACGTCTTTTTTCAGGATGATGTTGATAACGCCGGCGATGGCGTCAGAGCCGTATTGGGCGGAAGCCCCGTCGCGGAGTATCTCCACGCGGTCGATGGCCGCTTCCGGGATGGCATTGAGGTCGGTGCCGGAGTTACCGCGGCCGCGGGTACCGAATACGGACACGAAAGCGGTTTGGTGCCGTCGTTTTCCGTTGATGAGCACCAGGGTCTGGTCCGGGCCCAGCCCGCGCAAAGTGGCGAGGTCTATCTGGTCGGCGCCGTCACTGCCGCTTTGTTTGTTGTAATTAAAAGAAGGCGCCGCTGCATTGAGCAGTGACGTCAGTTCCATTTTGGCGCTGGGCAGTCCTGCCTGGTTAACGCTGATCACGTCTACCGGTACAGGCGTTTCCGTTTTAGCGCGGCCACCGCCGCGGGTGCCGACGAGTACGATCTGTGTCAGCTCGGTGGCAGTGGAAACAAGCTGGATGTTAATCTCCGTACGGCCGTTTACGTTGGTTTCCACCGTGTTAAATCCGATGGCGCTGAATTCAAGGCTTGCGCCCGCGGGCACATCCAGTTGATAGATACCATCCTTGTTGGTTTGCGTGCCTTTGGCAACAGACTTGATTCTGACGGTGATGCCTTCCAGGGGAGTGCCGGTGGAAGCATTTGTTACCTTACCGGTAACATGTTGATTTTGGCTGAATGCAGGGGAGCATAGCAGGATGCTGGTTAAAAAAAACAGGAGTTTGAGGTGCATAAGAGGGGACTTTCCTTTAATTTAAGGAAAAAATCCCATATAGTCCTTTTTTATTATAATTATAGTTTGATGCCCGCTTTCCGGTAGATAAAACTCAGCAGCCATGCCGGACCGATGAGCAGAAACTGCAGGTCTTTAAAAAAGCTGGGTTTGGCGCCTTCTATCTTATGGCCGATGAACTGCCCGATCCATGCCAGCACAAAAATGATAAGGGCTACCAGCCAGACGGGCGAGCCGGTGGCTGCAATCAGCCGCCACAGCCACAAACAAAGGATGCCTATGATAGTCATGCCCACTGCCAGCGAGGCCGACAGCCGTACATAATAAATGATGAGCAATACCAGCGCTATCTGCGCTACTGTCAGCACTGTCCTTGTACCGGGCAGCGGAATGCGGATAGCATATAAAAAGCCCACAATACTGAAGAATATAGCCGGTACACAAATCCAGTGAATGAGTTTGTTGGTCTCGTTGCGATGACTGGTGCCGTAGTCATCCAGCCATTGTTGGATCGTTTTCATGGTGGAAGCTGTTTTACGCTGTTACTAATATAATTTATTTGCCGGTGATTATTACCTGCTTCACTCCGGTGCAACAGAAAAAAGCGGACCGTTTCGGTAGACTGTAGCGTGATCGCAGGGAGTCGTTTAATCGTTGACGTTATGGTATTACTAAAAAGCGGCAGCAGGTTATTGCCGTTGCGCAGGTGTTTTTTTAGTGGATGATTGAATTACGATGGCTCCGGCGGCGGCCTTTGTGCCGTAAAGTGCCTTGGCGGTGACCTCTTTTAGGATGAGGATCTGGGCAATGGTTGCGGCGTCGATGGATTCCAGTGTGCCTTCATATACTTTGCCATCCAGAATAATGAGTGGCAGTGTTGCAGCGTAGCTGCTGAGGCATCTGCAACCGGTCCATTTCCTGGTGGTGTCTCCCGGGTTACGAGGGAGCCCTGTCACTACAGGGGTGGGAGGCCGTTCTGATTTTACCTCGTCCGTTATTGTTTTCCGGATGGCGGTCTGATCGGGATTTCGGTTAGTCATCGACGTGGGCAGACCACTGGCTGATTGACAAAATCCGTGCGTGAGCACGCAAAAGCAGCATAGTAGTAACAGCAATATATGTTTCAAGGCAAAGGGCATTTAACGGGTTATCGTTTAAGTTAACAATTATCGATAACTTTCCCCTACAAATCTTACAAAAGCATGGAAACCATTGGATTTATCGGTGCCGGTAATCTGGGAACGCCGATCGTGACCAACCTGTTAAAAGCAGGCTATAAAGTAAAAGTATACAACCGTACCCGTGAGAAGGCGCTGCCACTGGAAGCGCTGGGGGCGGAGCTGGTGAGCAGCCCGGCGGCGGCGGCGGTGCCGGGAGGTATTGTGATCAGCCTGGTGGCCGACGACAAGGCGGTAGAGAGCGTGGCGGGGGATGAGTTATTACAGGCCCTCGGTCATGGCGGTATTCACGTATCGATGAGCACTATTTCGCCGGATACTTCCCGTGTACTGGCAGCACATCACCAGAAGCAGGGTGTTACCTATGTGGCGGCGCCGGTGTTTGCCCGTCCGGAAGCGGCGGCGGCGAAGGTGGGCAATTCGGTGATATCCGGTCCTGCGGCCGCTAAAGAAAGGATAAGACCTTTACTGGAAGCCGGCTTTGCCAAAAATATTTTTGATTTGGGGGAAGATGTGGGAAGTGCCAATGTGCTGAAGCTGATGGGCAACTTTATGATTGCCGGGGCTATCGAAATGATGGCGGAAGCTTTTGCTTTGGGAGAGAAAAACGGCGTAGACCCGAAAGTGGCTTATGAAATGCTGACCACCACCTTGTTTGCGACGCCCATTTTCCGTGGTTATGGCAGCATGGTGATAGACCGTACGTATGTAGGTAATCCGGCTTTCAGCGCTCCGCTGGGATTAAAAGACATGAACCTGGTATTGCAGACTGCTACCCGTTCTCATACCCCGATGCCACTGGCCCAGCTGGTACAGTCCCGGCTCATGACCGTGGTAGCGCGGGACGTAAAAGATGCTGACTGGACCGCCCTGGCAATGGGTGCGCTGGAAGATGCCGGCCTGAAGAGCTAGTTTTTGCTGACTGCCAGTTCCCCTGCCTGACGGGTGGTGTTCCGGTGCATTTCGCCCCAGGTGCACATATGCTCCAACAAACTTTCGAGTGACCGTCCCAGTGGGGTTAATTCATATTCCACGCGGGGCGGCACTTCCGGATAAATAATCCGTTTTATCAGCTGATCATTTTCCAGCTCTCTTAACTGCAGCACCAGCACTCTCTCAGATATACCAGATATAGATTTTTTCAGTTCATGGTAACGCATTTTGCCTTCCAGCAATCGCCAGAGGATGGTCGGTTTCCATCTTCCGCCAATCACGGAAAGGGTATGGGCTGTCTGGCATAAGCCATTGAGTATCCGTTCATTGATCGCATTCGTTGAGTTTTCTTTCCGCATAGATACTGGTTTGTTTCTGATCATAAATATACGATTTCACGGAACGCTATCCCACAGGATAGTGCTTTCCTTCCGGTAACTCTACTATAAAACATTATTGAATATCTATACGTTTGTATATCATAAAACTGTTCACTATGAAAATTGTTCCACTGTTGGGGCGTATCCTGTTTGCGCTCATCTTTGTAATGTCAGGTATCAATCACGTTGGCGGCGCCGGCGCCGACTATGCAGCAGCTTCCGGCGTACCGGCAGCTAACATTATGGTCCGGTTGGCGGGGTTACTTTCGCTGGTAGGCGGCCTGAGCGTATTGCTGGGCTATAAGGCCAAAATCGGGGCATGGCTGGTCGTGATATTCCTGGTGCCGGTCACATTTGCCATGCACAAATTCTGGGGTATACCTGATCCAATGGCAGCACAGATGCAGATGGCCATGTTTATGAAAAATGTGGCACTTATAGGCAGTGCACTGCTGATCGCTTACTTCGGCGCCGGGCCACTGAGTATAGACAATAAATCATAATTATTTATATCAAAATGAAAGGCTGTCTCCTGCGAGACAGCCTTTTTTTGAAATTCAGGGTAACATGAATGGTGAAAGTGGGTATAGGGACGATAGCTTTATTTGGTTTCTGAATCGGCGGAAGGAGAAGCATTGGCTATCGTCGTTTGTTTGTTGGATATCTCTTCCAGTAATTTCAGTCCCAGCAGTCCGCTGATAGGGCCGTTAGCGCCTTCACCGCCACCAATCAGCACATCCGGCATGATGCGGATATGTTGGTTGCCAATAGCTTCCATCACTTTTAACCGGGTGAAGTTTTCTCCGCCCATGGCTTCCACCGCGAGTTTATAGGATTCGGCGCTGGACTGGCCGATAGCGAGGATTTTTTCCGCTTCCGCTTTACCGGTAAGGGATATTTTTTCCGCTTCCGCTTTGGCTGTCCATTCGGTGCGGTCTGCATCGGCTTTGGCAAGGAGCCTTACTTTCTCGGCTTCACCACTGGCCAGCAGTTTCATCCTGTCGCTTTCCGCGGTGGCCTGCAGGCGTACGCTGTTGGCGTCACCGGTGGCTTTTTTCACAGAGGCGTCTGCGATTCTTTCCGCGATGAGCACGCCCTGGTCTGCCTTCACGATCTCTTTCTGCATTTCTGCCACCGCTGTTTCCTTTTCGAGCGACTGCCGTGTTTCCTGTGCCTGGCGCTGTGTTTCGTAGGTTACTTTTTGTTCTTCCGCAATTTTACGGTCGGTCAGTGTTTTCATCAGGCTTTCTGGTGGCACGATGTCGCCGATAAGGGTGTCTACACCGAAGACGTTGTACTGGTCCAGCACCTGACCAATGTGTTCTTTAGCTGCGTTCTGCCTTTCCTTACGGCTGGTCAGGAAACTGATCACGTCAGCGCCCTGGGCGGAGTTGCGGAAGTAGTTGCCGATGGTGGGTTCCAGTACCTGTGTGACGAGGTTGCTCATATTACCAAAGCGGGCAATCACTTTCGGTGCTTCCGTAGTAGGGATGTGAATGATTTGTGATACATCAAGGTTGAAAGTAAAACCGTCCTTGCTCCGTACAGTGATGGTGGAGAGGTTTTTGTCGAGCTGGTGCGCTTCGCTTCTGGCGGAGGCCCAGTTGAGCACCAGGTTGGTGGTAGGCACCAGTTCCACTTTCATGATGTACGGGTTGATCGGATATTTACCAGGACCTAACGGTTCAGCCCATACGCCTTTGGTGCCTTTCGCCACGATGTTGCCGTGTTTGAATTCAACGCCGCTGATGTCTACACCGTCGCTGCCCACGAAAGAGATCACGACGCCTACGTGGCCGATGGCTATTTCCGTCATGCGAACGATCTCCATTTTAGCGAACCAGGGGTTGATAAAATAGGAACCTGCGAGGATGACTTGCTCTTGTAATCCTTTATAGCCGCCTTTTTCGAGGAAAGCGTCCACATCCTGGAAGTTGTTGTGCTGCGGGATGGTTTTACCGGCGATCGCGCCGACCTCGAGGGCTTTCCCTTCCAGCGTGGTCACAATACCGACGGCATTTTCCGGGATGGACACCATATCAGTGATTTCCACCTCAAAGATGAATGTGTTGATACGGTAAGAGCCGGGTGTCATAATACCTGTCTGCCGGCCTTTGCAGCCGCCGTTTTCGAGGAAGGCCACGGTGTCCTGGAACATGTCACAGCTGACTTTGCGGGCGAGGATCGAGCCGGTAGGTAGTTCTGCGCCGTCTTTTGCCAGCACCAGTCCTATTTTACCGGTGGGAATAATGGTAAAAGGCTGAAAGGTGATGGCGTATTGCCACATCCATTTCCAGAAATATACGCCGGGGGCCAGTGTTTGCGCCTGAAAGCCGGCTTCGCCCTGAGTGGCCAGGATGCGCCCTTCAGGCAGTTCCTGTTTACCAAACAGCACAAATTTTTTCGTTACGAGACCAATACGGTCTTCAGGGACAATGACAACGCCGAAGAATATACGAAGAATGACTTTGTACATAATCAGGCATAGAATAGGCAGGCCAATGAGCAATGCCCATTTTAATACAGGGGTGTTTTCCATGTTGTTGGTATTAGATGTTTAGGTATGTGCGTATGAAGATTACAGACAAGGCACGGCGATGCCATAACGGCACAGAAAATACAGTGGTACAGCAATAGTCATTCGGCGATATAAAACGCCGTTAAACAGCCGGTCAGTTGCCCGAAAAATAGTTTAGCAGGTTGGGGGAGAAGTGTTGAAGTTGGTCGCTATGTAGTCTGTCAGGTTAATGCTGAACAGGAATTGACGGAGTGCCATCGTGATGTTGATTGAGGATGTAAAAATGGATATAATTTTTCATCCGTCAAAATGCCCTGCTGACAGGCGATTAAACGGATTGATAAAATGATGGACGCAGTGGCCTTGTTTTTTTCACGGTTGCAAAAAAGGGTGATTTTATTGATGAAATTTTCAAAAAAGAGCGGTGAAATATATTTTTCCCTTATTTACTGCGGGTTACAGCGGATGAGGCTTCCGGATATATAAGGTCACGCCGGATGTTTTAGGTGTCGGTCTTTTGTTGGCGATGTCCGGGCGCTTCTTGTAAAGCGGCTATGCTCCTGGCCTTTGTAATCGAAAAACGTTGCGGCCGGAATTGATGTTGGTTGACTGACTTTCCGGTGATAGGGAATAAGAGTTATTTGTAAATGAACGTCCGGTGTACCAAAAACGCACAGGTTACTATTTTTTATATTTCTATTATATTGATTTTTAGTATAATAAGTAAGTGGCATTTTTATTGGCTTTTGGGGAACGTTCTTTAGCTTAACACTTAACATTGCACCTGTTATGTTTAAAAATTACCTGAAAACAGCCTGGCAAAAATTACGCAGCCATAGGTCATATGCTGTAATTAACACGATCGGGTTAGCAGTGGGCATTGCTGCTTGTCTGCTTATTTTTATATTGATTCGATATGAAACCAGCTTTGACAATTTTCATCACAACAGGGACCGCATTTACAGGGTAGTGTCGGCAACCCAAACGCCGGCTGGTATAAACTATTCCATGGGCAGCGCTTTTCCGGTGGCGGAAGCATTGCGGCTTGATTATCCTCAGCTGGAACAGGTGGCACGCATCTATGAAAGAAAGGGGAAACAGGTAGCAGTGGTAAACGATAACTCCCACGGCACTACGAAAAAGTTCAAGGAAAATATATTCTTCGCCGAACCGCAGCTGTTTGACATTTTTAATTTTCCTTTCCTGTCCGGAGACGCAAAGACCGCCCTGTCAGAACCCAACACAGTGGTGCTTACGCAGGCTATTGCGGAAAAATACTTTGGAGACTGGCATGCGGCCCTTGGGCAATTCATCAGGTATGATAACAGCCAGGTTTGCAAAGTAACAGGCATTCTGAAAAATATCCCGGCTAACACAGATTTTCCCGTGCAAGTGGTTTTTTCCTTTAAAAACGCCGGGCAGGAGGATATCGCTAATGACTGGGTCAGCCAGGATGGATCGTTAAATACTTTTGTCGTACTTCCCCGGAATATGACAGTGCCACATTTTGATGATAACCTGAAAGAATTTGTAAAAAAACACACGCCTCCTGAATATAGCAATCAGGGGTATTTATTGCAGCCGTTAAGTAATATCCACTATGAGAGTGCGTTTGGGACCTACAGCGGAGCCACTTTCAGCAGGGAACTGATTACCGCGCTCAGTTCAATAGGTTTGTTCCTGTTGTTGATTGCATGCATAAACTTTATCAATCTGTCTACAGCCCAGATCGTAGGCCGGTCCAAGGAAATTGGTGTCAGGAAGGTTTTGGGAGGCAGCAGGGCGCAACTGATCATACAGTTTCTGAGTGAAACATTTCTGATCACGCTTATTTCGGTAGCGATAGCTGTTTTAATAGCGTTGCTCGTAATACCATTGCTTAACAATCTTCTGCAAACACCGCTAAAAATACAGCCTGATCTTTCTTTGGTGGCGTTTCTTTTTAGCATCACCATTGCTGTTACGCTTTTGTCGGGTATTTATCCTGCGATTGTCTTGTCCGGATTTAATCCTGTCACCGCGCTGAAAAGTAAGTTTACCAACAGGGCTACCGGGGGACTTTCCCTGAGAAGGGGACTGGTGGTTTTCCAGTTTGCCATTGCACAGGCTTTGATCATTGGGACATTCATTGTTGTCAGTCAAATGGATTTTTTCCAGCATACAGACATGGGTTTTGATAAAGACGCCATTGTAATGGTACCTATCCCCAACGACACGGCCCGTCAGGCAAAAATGGAGACATTAAAGGCCCGGCTGCAACAACAGGCCGGTGTTAAAAGCGTGAGTTTAAGTGCTTTCAGTCCAATGGACCTGGCCAGTTGGCAAAGTGATTTCAGGTTTGATAACGCTTTAAAAAAATCGGGCTTCATGACGGACCTGAAATGGGCGGATGCTGACTATTTTAAAACGTATAATATCCGTTTCATCGCAGGAGCGCCTTATAACCAGGCCGACACTGTCGGCGGGTTTGTGATCAACGAGATGATGGTGAAGAAATTAGGCTTTAAGAATCCTGAAGATGTTCTTGGGAAAAAAATTGACTTTTGGGATGGCGCTATAAAGGCGCCGGTGGTAGGGGTCGTGAAAAATTTTAACGGGCAGTCGCTGAAGGATGAAATGATGCCGATGGTGCTTGCCTCATACAAAACAACATACCGCCTAATCAATATCAAGATGGAAGCCGGGCATATGGGGCAAACCCTGGCCGCCATTGAGCGGATTTGGACCGGGGCCAGTCCTGATTTTATATACGAATACCAGTTCCTCGATGATAAGATTGCCAGCTTTTACAAGCGGGAAAGCCAGCTCTCGCAGTTGTACAAGATATTTGCAGGCATTGCCATTTTTATTTCCTGTCTTGGCTTGTATGGCTTTGTGTCATTTATGGCAGTACAGCGTACCAAAGAAGTGGGCATCAGGAAAGTATTGGGCGCATCTGTCATCAACATCGTTTACCTGTTCTCCAAAGAGTTCACGTTGCTGATAGGCATCGCGTTTTTAATTGCTGCGCCGCTGGCTTATTATTTCATGCATCAATGGTTGCAGCATTTTGCCTACCGGATAAATATTGGTGTCGGTATATTTTTACTGACTATTCTCAGTGCGGAGGTGATTGCGTGGCTGACTGTCGGCTACCAAGCGGTGAAAGCGGCGGTAGTGAACCCGGTGAAGAGTCTCAAGGCGGAGTAATCAGGCTGCGTCAACCGTCGACGGCCGGAGCCCTCAGAGAGTGTGTGCTCCGGCCGTTACTGTTTCAGCGTTATGACATATTATTGGTATAGCGGACGAGAAACTTTTGTCGTGTTGGGCTTTAATACCCGGGTGTCATTATCGGAATAAAAATGCGGGTTTTGCGTGCAATGGTCTGGTGTTTCAGGCCAGTGATGTACGGTAGCGGCTTTGAGGTATATCAGAAGGGGACTGCTGTTGAGGCCGGGAAGCAAACCAACATTTGGAATGTTTTCTCACACGTTGAGCCCGAAGGTATAAATCGATGTTTGGAATGTTCTCTCACACGTTGAGCCCGAAGGTATAAATCGATGTTTGGAATGTTCTCTCACATGTTGGACCCGAAGGTATAAACCGATATTTAGAATGTTTTCGCAGCGCTTGAGCAGGAGTGGCAAATGACATTTAAGCAATCGTTTGCAGTACTGTTGGCGCAGTCCGGGATAATTTGACAGGTAATTCTGCCCGGGCCGGCCGCAGGATTGATATTTTTCTTTTTGCATTTTCAAAAAAGAGACTATATTGAGACTCATATTTTCTCTTTGCTAAAACGATTTATTTGACATTGTCAACCAAACAATCTTATATTTGTCGAAGCTAAAACGATTTAGCCTTTTATACTTTTAAAACTGTTTATGAAAAGTTCCATGGCATTAGGAATTGATATCGGCGGGTCTCATATCACAGCAGCATTGGTGAACCTGGAAAAAAGAACAATTGATACGGATTCCTGGCACCGTACGCGCGTCGACTCACAGGGCAGCGCAGCCGAAATAATTGACGCATGGGCGGTCGTGATCAATGACGCTTTTAAGGATACACCTGCCGGCGACCGGTACATTGGTATTGGTATGCCCGGTCCTTTTGACTATGAGCTGGGTATCAGCCGGATGAAAGACCAGCATAAGTATGACGCGCTCTATGATCTCAACGTAAAGAATATGCTGGCGGCCAAATTGGAGCTGGACCCATCCAGGATACGTTTTATCAATGACGCAGGTTGTTTCCTGCAGGGAGAAGTGTTTAGTGGCGCGGGACGCAATTATCAGCATGTGATTGGCCTCACCCTCGGCACCGGCCTCGGCTCCGCAACTTTCCACGGCGGCCTGGCACAGGATGCTGACCGCTGGTGCACACCCTACCGCGATGGCATCGCAGAAGACTACCTGTCAACCCGCTGGTTTGTGAAAAGATACCAGGAACTGACTGGTAAAACAGTGAAAGACGTAAAAGAACTGACCACCTATATTCATACAGACGCTACTGTTCAGCAGATATTCGACGAATTCGCCTTTAATCTGGCGACCTTCCTGACCGGTTTTATCCGTGATGAATCACCGGAAGCCATCGTTATCGGAGGTAATATTGCACAGGCTGCAGACCTGTTCTTTCCTGCTGTCACACGTGAACTGGCGAAACACAACTACCATTTGCCATTGCTGGTTGCCTCTCTCGGCGAACAAGCCGCTATCCTCGGCGCTGCCAGCATCTGGTACGAATAATATATTTAATGATGATTGATGGGTTTGCTTATGGTGAGGTGAGTTATGCCTCCTGCTGTCAGTAGCCCCCGCGGTAGATGAAAAAGCCCTTTCCGGGAGCAATAAGCGTATCTGATACGCTTTGTGGCAGGGCATCTGCATAAATTTCTCCCTAAAGACCATAAAAAAAATGGCGGGCTTTTTCATCTCCCTAAATCCAATATAAAAAGCCGGTATTCAGACAACCATGTCCGCGCCGGGCTTCATTTTGCTTTATATATAGCTGCGCAGGCCATCCTCCATGGCTAACGTCCTCCTTTTGCCGTTTATCACTATTTTCAGCCGCTCCGCTTGCAATTGCCCTACCGACTTTCTATCTTACCCAAACATCAACCAGGAACTTGTTTTTTACAGTGAATAATTATCCAGTGAACTAACGGAGATCAATACACGTACACGTATTCAATCAAACATATATATGGCAAAACAAAACAGCGATTCAAGGCGGGCGTTCCTTAAAAATTCCCTGGGAGCGCTTGCTGCATTCACGATTGTTCCAAGGCATGTGCTGGGACGTGGCTATCTGGCACCCAGCGATCAGCTGACCAAAGCCGTGATCGGCACCGGCGGCATGGGCCGCGGCCACTTCGGCTATGCCGGCACCCGCGTGGTAGCGATCTGCGACGTGGACCGCAATCACCTCAAACTGGCCATGGACCAGCTCGGCGACAAAGGCGTCAAAACTTTCTCCGACTACCGTGAAGTCATTACCCTCCCTGAAGTGGACATCGTCCACGTTGCCACTCCGCCGCACTGGCACGGAATTATCGCTGCCGACGCCGCCCGTGCAGGCAAAGATATCTGGTGCGAAAAACCCATGACGGCCACCATCGGCGAAGGTAAACGCCTCGTGGAAGCGGTACAGCAACATGGCCGCATCTTCCGTCTCAATACCTGGTTCCGCTTTGAAGACCGCTTCTATGGCATGGGAACAACGGTCAAACCAATCAAAAAACTGGTGGAAAGCGGACTGCTTGGCTGGCCGCTGAAAGTCACCGTCAGCAAACATACCGGCTTCGACTGGAAATTTTTCTGGGTGGGTAAAACCAATCTGGAAACAGTAGCCGTTCCCAAAGAACTGGACTATGATATGTGGCTCGGGCCCGCACCGTTCCGCCCCTATAACCCCCACCGCGTACACCAGACCTTCCGCGGCTACTGGGACTATGATGGTGGTGGCCTCGGCGATATGGGCCAGCACTACCTCGACCCGGTACAATATTTCCTCGGTAAAGACGATACCAGCCCGGTCAGCGTGGAAATAGACGCGCCACAACAGCATCCCGACGCGGTAGGCACCTGGAGAAGGATCACCTACACCTACGCCGACGGATGCCAGATCATCCTGGATGGCGAAGGCAAAGACGAAAAAGCCGCCTACATCGAAGGACCAAAAGGTAAGCTGTACCCCGGCTTCAAATCCGATATACCAGACCTGGAGAAAAAACTGGCCGCATTCCCTGACCCGCTGCCGCAACAGACCGACTTTGTGGACGCTGTGAAGAACAGGAAAAAATTTGCGCTCAACGAAGAGAATGGCCACCGTTCCTGCACCCTGGTGAACATGGGCAAAATAGCGCTTCGCCTGAACCGCTCCCTCAAATTTGATCCGGTGAAACAGGAGTTTATCGATGACGCCGGCGCCAATGCCCTGATATTCCAGCCCATGCGCGGCCCCTGGACCATTTAGTCATTTCAATATTTAAATATTAGAATGACTAAATAGTAATTGTCTCCAACAAGAAAATGAACACATGAAAAAGATCGCATACATACTTACTGCACTGGTGGTTGGCTGGAACAGCCTGGCCATCGCACAGGGGCCGTCAGACCAGCGCGCGTTCAATACCAAAATCGCCGATGTGCTGGCCCTTATGCCTGCTCCCAATAAAGGACAGTTCAATACCAATATGGAAGCCATCAGCGCCCTCGGCGAAGAAGGCGTAGTGACCATCGCCGGTATGCTGGTGCCTGAAGGAAAAGGTGATAATACCCAGCTGCAATACGCCCTCGCCGGTTACGCCTATTACGTTACACAACCTGGTAAGGAAGCCAAACGGAAAGAAGCAGCAGCTGCTTTCTGTAAGGCTATCGCCAAAGCTACAGACCCGGAAAACAAAGTGTTCCTGATCACACAACTGCAAACCACCGGTGACAACGACGCGGTAAGCACACTGCTGCCCCTGCTGGCAACAGACCGCTTCTGCGACCCTGCCGCCCGCGTGCTGGTGAAGATCAACACAACAGCTGCTCAGAAGACATTACTCGGCGCCCTTGCTACTGCCAATGCTGCTAACCGCATCACCCTCACAGAAGCGTTGGGCGATGCCCGTTATACCGCAGCGGTACCGGCTATCAACGCTGAACTGAACAGCAGCGACAAAAAACTGGTGAAAGTGGCACAGTACGCCCTCGCCCAGATCGCCGACCCGGCATCTGCTGCTGCATTGGGCAACGCTGCCGCCAAAGCCGGTTATTCCTACGATGTTACAGACGCTACTTCCTCTTACCTCTACTATGCCAATCAACTGGCAGCCAACGGCAATAAAGCCGCCGCACAAAAAATCGCGGAAGCCCTGGTGAAACAATGCACCGCCGACGGACAGGTACATACCCGTACTGCCGGCCTCAAACTGCTGGTCGATATTCTCGGTGAAAAAAGCCAGCCCTGGATCAATCAGGCTGTCGCTGATAAAAACGATGAATACCGCGATGCTGCCCTGAAGTTCGCCGCTCCGTTTGCCAGTGCTTCGTCACTCACCTGGCAGGCGCAACTGAAAAAAGCGACTGACAATACCAAGGCGGCCATCATCAACATGCTGGGCGAAAATAAAGTGACTTCCGCATTGCCCGCCATTACCGCCCTCACCAAAAACAGCAACGATGCAGTGAGACTGGCTGCTATCGCTGCCGCCGCCCGCATTGGTGGGGCTTCGACGCTGCCAACGCTGCTGGGCATCATGAAGACCGGTTCAGCTGCAGATATCAACGCGGTGAAAAAAGCCCTGCGCCTGATACCTGGAGAAGAAGTCACCCAACAGGCCGGCGCCGCGCTGGCCACCATGCCTGCTCCCGCACAAACAGCGCTGCTCGAAGTGCTCGCCGCCCGCAAGGCAGACAACCGCGTAAACGATGTGTTGCCGCTGGCCGCCAGCAGCAATGCTGACGTGAAAGCTGCCGCCTTCGCAGCACTGAAAGACGTTGCCGGTAAAAACAACCTGCCTGCGCTCTTCTCCCTGCTCAATAACGCCAGCGCTCCACAGGAGATCAGCAATATCCAGACTGCCCTCATCAACGCCGGTGCCACCAGCAGTGATGTAATGGCGCAGATGAAACAAGCGTCTGCTGCCAATCAGTCGCGCTATCTTGGCGTGCTGGCAGGCATCGGTCAGCCTGCGGCCCTGGAGCCGGTGATGACTGCCTTTGCTAACGGCGACGATGCTACGAAAAATGCAGCCGTGGCTGCGCTCTCCGACTGGAAAGACGCTTCTGCCGCACCGGCACTGCTGAAAATAGCCCGTGACGCCGCCAACAGCGCCTATCGCGAAAAAGCACTGAATGGCTATATCGGCCTGACTAAAAAATCGGGATACACCGCTGACCAGAAAGTATTAATGCTGCGCAACGCGCTGGAGCTGAATCCTTCTGACGCAGTGCAAAAACAGGCGCTGACGGCACTGGAACAATGCAAAACTTTCCCGGCCTTACTGTTGGCAGGTGAATACCTCGATAACGCAGCCGTTCAACAGGAAGCTGCCATGGCGGTGATGAACATCGCGCTGGCCAACAAAACCTATAACGGCAATACGGTACGTCAGCTGCTCGACAAAGCTGCTGCTGCGCTGAAAGGCGGCGACGCCGACTACCAGCGCCAGTCCATCCGCAAATACCTCGCGGAAATGCCTGCAGGCGACGGCTTCGTATCTATGTTCAATGGCAAAGACCTCAGCGGCTGGAAAGGACTGGTGGAAAATCCTGTCGCCCGCGCTAAAATGGACGCTAAAACACTGAGTAAAGCACAGGAGAAAGCCAACGAGACCATGCGCAAAGGCTGGTCCGTAAAAGACGGCCTGCTTATTTTCAACGGTCAGGGTGACAACCTCTGCACTGATAAAAAATACGGCGACTTTGAAATGCTGGTGGACTGGAAAATTACACCCAACGGCGACGCTGGTATCTATCTCAGAGGTACGCCGCAGGTACAGATATGGGACACTTCCCGTACTGACGTGGGCGCACAGGTAGGCTCCGGTGGCCTGTACAACAACCAGCAGAACGAAAGCAAACCGCTGAAACTGGCCGATAACGCCATCGGCGAGTGGAACCACTTCCGCATCATTATGAAAGGTGACCGCGTGACCGTTTATCTCAACGGTCAGCTGGTGACAGACAATACCATCCTGGAAAACTACTGGGACCGCAATCTGCCCATCTCCGCGGAAGACCAGATCGAACTGCAGGCACATGGTACTTACGTGGCTTACCGTAACCTGTACATCAAAGAACTGCCCCGCGTGAAACCTTTCGTGCTGAGCGACGAGGAAAAGAAAGCAGGCTACAAGGTATTGTTCGATGGCACCAACATGCATGAATGGACCGGCAATACCAAAGACTATGTGATCGATGAAGGTGACCTGGTGATCTATCCTACCAATGGTGGTCACGGTAACCTCTACACGAAGAAAGAATACAAGAACTTCTCTTTCCGTTTTGAATTCCAGCTTACTCCCGGCGCCAACAACGGTCTGGGCGTTCGTGCCCCGCTGACCGGCGACGCCGCTTACCAGGGCATGGAATTACAAATCCTGGACAACGAAGCAGATATCTACAAAGACCTGAATATCTACCAATACCATGGCTCCGTGTATGGAGTGATCCCCGCTAAAAGAGGTTTCCTCAAACCAGTGGGAGAGTGGAACTATGAAGAGGCTATCGTAGACGGTACTCATATCAAAGTCATCCTCAACGGTACCGTTATCCTTGATGGCGATATCGCTGAAGCCCGTGAAAAAGGCACACTGGACCATAAAAACCATCCCGGCCTGAAAAATGAAACCGGCCATATCGGTTTCCTGGGACATGGATCTATTGTCCGTTTCCGTAATATCAGGGTGAAAGAACTGTAGTATTTATACTACACGATTTGTGAAGCGCCGGCTGAATTTCAGCCGGCGCTTTTTATTGCTCACATGAAGATGTGAGCAACTGAACTATGGTAAATAGCGTAAATTAGACGATAAATAAACCCAGCAATGAAAGATAGAAGATCCGCTGTCGTCATGGGTATTACTGTTATGATGCTCGCAATAGTAAGTGATCTAAAACGTCGACACCTTTTTTTTGATGAATTCTCTGGTTTTCTGATAATGGATATTATACTGGCATTGTATCTGGGTTTTGAAGCCAGGCAAATGACAAGTTTCAACATGAAGCTGCAGCAAAGTGAGTTCACCTTAGTGCTGAAACTGTTAATACTATATGTGGCGGCTGGAGTGGCAATAAGCAGCGGATCTGCAGAGGGGAGCAAAGGTATAATACTTTGGATAGTGAAAGCACTAGTCGTGGTCACCGCTATTACTTATGGTCTAATGACCCTGAGGCAGATAAAAATAGTCAGGAAGCTCGAAGGAAACGAGTCGGAGTAATCTGCAACATACCATGATTTTAAGAATTGGGATTCATCCCGGACAGTTTGATGAGAAAAGTTGTAGTATTTGTACTACAGTGCGTGGCTGTGTTACTAATATATAAAGTAAGGATAACTACTTAATTTTCGCGTAACAAAAAAATAATAGCCTTCCATAGCGCAGAAAATCAGGCATATGCGCGTTAATGATCATGATGCTGATCATGAAAAATTTGCTTTGTTAGAAATACTAATTTATCTTGTATTATCAGTGAGTGTGAGCAATGCACCGTATATCTTTTTTTGAAAACCTTATCTATCATTCTTCTTAAAAATCCCTCTTTTATATCCTCATGCAGACCTTTTAGGAAAACCGCGATACATCAATTTTAATCCGTATTCTATGACCTTCAGTAACCTTTATGGAAATCCTCCATGCGTGGCTGATAATTATCAGCTTATTATTGACACCCTTACCGAATGGGGTATTCATTTGTACACCGGCGTTACAGGCGGCGGCGTTATTCACTTGTTAAAACATCTTAAGCCCCTGGAAGACCTGCCCTCTCATGATCCTTCATTTTTAACGTTGGGGGAATACAGCGCGGGCTTTGTTCCGTTGGGCTATTACCTTGCCAGTGGCCGGATTGCCGCTGCGGTGGCCACTACCGGTGCTGCTACCAAGTTGATCACTTGTGGATTAAGTGATGCCAAGCTGCACGACATACCAGCGGTTTTTATTGTGCCTGTTTCTGGTAGTCATACCGAGGGTTTTTCTCCCTTACAGGATACTTCCGTATATGGAAGTAATGCCGTAGCGCAGTTACGCGCGGAATTGGGAGATGCTGTTTTTGTATTGAACGATCCGTTTTCACTGACCGCACAGCTGGCCGCTGCCAAAGCGATGCTGGACCGATCCCGGCCAGTGGTGTTGGCATTGGACAACGAAGCAGTAGGCGCCCCGCTGATGGAATATTCCATGCCCCTGCCTGAAGAGGAGACCGTTGCAGAAGATGACTACCTGGATGCTTTTGTGGCTTCTTTCCGCAAAACAGCCGCCGATAAACGGGTGGTGGTATTAGTGGGAGAAGAAATGGCGCGTTATCCCCAGGCGAAGCAGCTCACTACGCAGTTGTGCGAACAACTACAGGCTGCGGCCATCTGGAGCATCAACGGTGCGAACGCCGTAAGTCAGGACAACCCTTACGGGTACGGCTATATTTCCTTCGGTGGAAATGACAAGGCAATGGCCCTGTTCAATTCGCTTGGTGAACAGGATGTGCTGGTAGTACTGGGCGCCTGCCCGGATGAATACACTATTAACTTCAGCGGTTTTAAGGCGGCCCATACTTATTTTTTGGGTAACATTTTCGAAGCGTACGGACTGGTGGACAACAGTCTGCGCCATGTGGCCACCGGCGGCTATGATCATGTTCACGGTCCTTTGGATGTTTTATTAAGCGCATTGATCAGCGCAGGGCAGCGTTACCCCTTTGCGAACAGGCCCGTTGCAAAAGCGCCGGCAGATCTGAACGACACGCCGTTTGCCATGCCAAGGGAAGGTTATGTAAATATGGCTACGCTATACCAGCGGCTCAACAAATGGTGGCCTGCACATTCACTGGGAGTGGATGATGTTTGCCTGGCTTATAAAGACCGTCAGTACGTAACACAACGCCCCAATGATAATATCAATTTCTATTCTCTTTACCGCGGCTCTGCTATGGGCGGCGCTTTTGGCGTAGCGGTGGGCGCGAAGCTGGCGGATGTGGACCGTCCTGTTTTTTTGTTTACGGGAGATGGTTGTTTCCGCCTTTTTTCCGGCTCTTTAGGAGAGGTAAGCCAACTGGGCATCGTCATTTTTCTGCTGAACAATGAATCCTTGTCTATCGTGGAACAGGGATTGGAAAAAGTACTGCCTGATATCGCAGCGCCGCATTATCATGCGCGCGTTGCCGCCATCGATTATTGTGCGATCGCCAGGGCATGTAGCTGGGACGCAGCACGACTGCAACCTGACCTGGGCAACCTGGAAGAGCTGTTACACCGGATGGAAACACAAGGGCAACGTTCCCTGCTCATAGAAGTGCCCGTAGACCACCAGCAGGAGCTGGGCCAGAATCCCCGTCTCAAAAATCTATAACTATTATATCATGCCTTCTTTTTTGTCTTTAATTACACAGATAGATCATAATTTTTTCACCAGGAACGGCAAGGCGCTTCCGTCGCCGCCGGATGTTTCAGCCAGGGCGCAGTGGTTGCACGAAAAGGCGCCCTATAGTATCCTGGCACATGGCACCGGTGCTGATCCGCATTTTATTTATGCCAATCAATATGCGTTGTCCTGTTTTAAGTACACCCCGGAAGAGCTGCTACAACTGCCTTCCCGCCTAAGCGCGGCGCCGCAGGACAGAAGTGAACGGGAACGCCTGTTGCACGATGTGACGCTCAATGGTATTGCCTATCATTATACTGGTCCGCGCGTTGACAAGTACGGTAATACTTTTACTATTTATGACGGTGTGGTATGGCGGTTAACGCAGGAAGACGGAACACCGCTGGGGCAGGCGGCGCTTTTCTGGCTGAAGGAAACGGAAAGACCTGACTGGTATACCGGTGTAAAATAAGAATGGAAACTACTGTTGTCAGTGGGCCAACCTGAAGAGGGTGGCCCTTTTTTTAAAATTCATACACACACATTTATTTAAACGGATCGGCATATTTCGGGTCTTTGATCAGCTGCTCGTCCGTTAATGTTTTCAGGAAGGCGATGATATCGCTTTTGTCTTTTGTGGTCAAAGGGACGCCAGACCCGGCCACAGCACTGAGCTGTATGCCCAGGTTGGGATTACCTTTGATGCCATGATTGTAATGTTCCAATACGTCTTCCAGCGTAGCAAAGCGGCCGTCATGCATATACGGCGCGGTAAGCACCACATTACGAAGGCTAGGTATTTTAAAAGTGCCCTGGTCAGCGGGCTTGTGCGTGATTTCACCGATGCCTTTGTCCGTATAATCGGCTTCCAGTCCGTTGTTGGAACCGAAGCCGGTATTGATGCCGGTATTGTCGGAAACGAGAAAAGAGGGGAGCTTGCCATATTGCGCAGTAGCAAAATCGCTGTGGCATTCGGTACAGAAGTTGACCTGCAGCAGCCGTAGCCCGTTCTTTTCATCGGCGCTGAGGTTACTGAGATTACTGGCGAGCCCCTGATCGTATTTGGACTGAAAAGACACGATGCTGCGGATAAACTGGGACAGCGCATTGGCAATACGGGGCGAAGTCACATTTTCATCTCCGAACGCCGCTTTAAACAACGGGCGATAGTAGGAAATACCATTGAGCTTTGTTTCCAGTGCGGTGAGCGAGGGCATGCCCATTTCGATATGGTCCAGTACAGGCATCAGCGTTTGTGTTTCCAGGTCGGCGGCCCGCATGTCCCAGAACATGGTTTTGGCGCCGAAGAAACGTTGGTTTACCACCGGCATGGCATTGCGGCGGGTGACCTGGTTGTCGAACCCGGAGGAGTGGGCCACGCCGTCCGTAAATGCTTTGTCCTGGTGATGGCACGAAGCACAAGAGCGGGTATTGTTGACCGACATGTTTTTATCATAAAACAATACGCGGCCCAGCGTGGCGCCGGCATTGTTGATAGGATTGGCGCCGGGCGTATTGTCAAGGTCAGTGCGGCTGGCAAGGAACGCCTTCATATAGGGGGGCATGTTATTGATGGTGCCCACATAATCATACAGGGCAGCCGGCAGGTGAGGGACGCCGGGCGTGTTGGCTGGTGGCTCCTGACTCTGACCGTTTCCATCATGGCCCGGCAGTTGTGCCGGATCATTTTTTTTACAGGCAAATAATAGGAACAGCAAAAACAGCGATGATAATGTTAAATAACGCATGGTGTGCTTGGGTTTCCCATAATACACGTTGCCCTGGATTTCCCCTTACGGGAAAGAAATTAATTTATTTTTGCCGCCGGATAAGGGTATTTTAAAGTGAAGGTGTATTAGCGGTAGTTATTGAAACAATTAAGGTGGATATACATTTTGGCAAGGCAAATGACCAGGATAAACTGGTGGAGGAATGTTTTCATACCTACTTTGAGGGGTTGCACCGTTATGCCTTCACGATACTGAAAGACAATGACGAGGCAAAAGACGCCGTACAGGCCGTTTTTCTGAAGTTATGGGAAAAACGGGCGGATATTGATGAACAACAGTCCATCAAGTCGTACCTCTACACGGCGGTATATCATTATTGTCTCAATGTCAGGCGGCATGAGAAAGTGAAAGACAATTACCTGGCGCAACGTCCACCGGTCTTTGAGCACCGTAATGAGTTGGTGAGCAAAGAAACCCACCGGCGGATCATGGAACATATAGATAATCTCTCCCCGCAATGCCGGCTCATTTTCAGCAAAAGCCGTTTTGAAGGGCGGAAGTATGCTGAGATAGCGGCAGATCTGGGCTTGTCGGTCAAGACCGTGGAAGTACAGATGGGCAAAGCTTTGAAGATACTGAGAGCCAAGCTGTTTGATATAATGGTAATGATACTGTTTGCCTGTTTGTTTTTATAAGTTACAATTTTACAGAAAATGAGCACTGCTGAAAACCAAAACCTGCCATATGAGTTGTTAGGGAGATATTTTTCCGGGGAAGCTACCCCGGAAGAGGCGATGGCTGTGGATGACTGGATCAGGGAACACCGCGACCACCGGAAGGTGTATGACCAGGTGGCGGCGATATGGGATGATGCGGCGTTGCAGCAACGCTACCAGTTGCCCGACAGGGCCACGGCATTACAGGAACTGCAGGAGCGGCTGAGGCCCCGGCCGGCCGTCCGCCGTATGACAGGAATAGGCCGTATCGCAGCGGCTGTGGCTTTGCTGACAGGCGTTGCCGCTGTTTTGTTTTTCATTCTTCGGTCTCACCATACGCGTAACACGTTGGCCCAGGTGTCGGAACGCACGGATGAGGCTATACGCAGGGACACATTGCCAGACCGGTCAACAGTGGTGCTTAACAGTCATTCTTCATTGCAATACGCATCAGGTTTTCAAGATACAGTTCGTGCCGTTAAATTATTGGGTGAAGCATGGTTTGATGTAACTTCGCGGCCGGATAAACCGTTTATTGTGTCAGTAGGAGATGTCAAGGTAGAGGTATTGGGCACCTCCTTCAACGTACGGCAGTCCGACACCACTATCGCTGTCATGGTGAAGACCGGTGCTGTGCGTATGTCGCGGGGCGATAGCAGCATACAGGTGAAAGCCGGGCAGGAAGGTGTTTATCACATCGCCCGGAAGGAGCTGGGGCTCACTGCCGGTGCGTTTAATACCAATCAGTTGGGGTATGCCACCCGGGTATTTAATTTCGAAGATATGACACTGAAAGAGATTGCCGCGCAATTGGAAAAGGCGTACGGCGTTCGTGTGGTATTTGAAAATAAGGCACTGGAAGGTTGTACCATGAGCAGCACATTTGAAAACAAACCTATCGAATACGTTTTTGAGGTTATATCTGTTACGCTGAATGTCACATGCAGAATTGAAAAGGACCAGGTTTTTATCAGCGGCGTCGGCTGTGGTGGGTAGATGGCTGCTGACCGTTTTTTTGTTGACAGGAGCTGTACAGGGCTATAGTCAGTCATCTGCCGTTGACCTTCAAAAAAATATTACCATCCAGGCAAAGGAAATGCCACTGGATAAATTGTTACAGGCAGTAGGGCAACAGACCGGGGCCCGCTTCTCGCTGAATACCCGCAAATTCCCGCCTTCCCGCTTAATTCATCTCGATAAAAAAATACAGCCGCTGGGCGCTTTGCTGCAGGACATCCAACGGCAAACCGGCATCAGTTACCGCTTATTGGGCGGGCACGTTATTTTCGTAGATGCGCCACCGGTAAAACAGGCACTCGCTGGGGTGACGCCAAAACCCACTACGGCTATTTTGAAAAAACAGGCCGTTGCCCGGAAAATGCCGGAAGCTGTTCGAAATAATGCACAGGCGGTGAACAACGTTGCTACGCCACAAATGCCGATGCTGACTAAAAACTCCGTCACCGCCCGTCCTCCACAATCTCCCGATGCTGCCATCATCAGGCCAGATACCCTGAAAGCCGCGATGGCTGTCAACAAGAAAGATACTGTGCTTTACCGGCCGGATTCCGGCCTCTTAAACCTATCGCTAATGAAATTGCCCGAAGGGCAAAAAGAAAAAAGCAGGAACGGGATAGTCAATATCAGTTTCTCCCGCGGAGAAAAGAAAGGGTACACCGGCATCCTCCCCGGGCCCGATACCAGTGTGAAAGCAGAAGCCAATCCGCCTCTAACTGCTGAGGCTATACGGAAACAGCCGGCTGCCAATAATCCGCCACAAAAAACGACTGACGTTTCAGCTCCCCAACGTATAACAGCTAAGAATAAACGTGAACATTCGTTTTTTCTCACCAACTGGTTCCGCCATTCCAACGGTTCCTTTACCGGCATCCGCAATGCCGGCGACGGCCCCCGGCCAGGCCTCATCCCCTTTGTAAGCGCAGGTGTGACGTTGGAAGAATCCTTTTATATAAATGGCCAATTGCAGGCAGGCATGCCCTTCCTGTATGCCATCGCCTCCTGGGGAACAGGGCGCGGCGCATCCGGACTGCGTTATGGCGCCGGCACTTCGGTACGAATGAACGAGGATTGGCGCCTGCATTTCCAGGCCACCACCGGGAGAATGGAGTTTGACTATGATTCTTCGACGTTTGTTCAAAAACAGGTCCGTATGCAATGGCATAAGCTGGCCCTCCTCGGGGAAAGGCGGCTGAACGATCATTTTGCTGTACAGGGCGGCGTATCCCTGAACATACTGAATGCGGAATATTACACTTTTAAAGACCTTGTGCCACTGGGGAGACCGGAAGAAACAGCCCTGAAAGACGTGCGTTATTTTAAGCCATTATACACCATCAGTGATAACTTTAGCGCCGGTGAGCCAAAGAGCCGGAAAGCGTGGATAGGCGTGCAGCTGGGCGTATCTTACCGTTTGGATTTCCGGAGGAAATAATAGATCTTACAGGAAGTTTGATTAATCACAATTTAACCCGTATTCAACTATGAAGTATTCCCTTACCTTACTAGGAATGTTATTTCCTGTGTGCCTGTTTGCGCAAGTCCAAACAGATGCTAACGGCAACGTTGGTATCGGCGGCATTACAGCACCTACGCAAAGACTGGATGTAAATGGAAATATTCTTGCCAGAGGCGCGCTGATGAGCACTATTAGTGACGCCAACATCGGAGGACGCGTTTTCATCTCTAATCCTGCAAAAAATCAACCCGGTCAGGCAAAAGATTGGATCATCTACAACATGACCGGCAGTGGTTATGGAAACAGCCTGCAGTTCTGGGCTTATGACAACGCCGGATGTACGGGAGGCGGAATGTGCGCAGGCCGCTTCACAATCACAGATGATGGCCGTGTTGGTATCGGCACAGCCAGGCCGCAATCTGAGTTGGCAGTAGTGGGAACTGTCACCGCAAAAAAAATGAAAGTGACCTTAAACGGTTGGGCGGACTATGTTTTCGATCCCGGTTACAAATTGCCATCACTCGCGGAAGTGCAGCAGCACATCAACACGCACAAACACCTTCCTGACATTCCTTCCGCCGCCGCCATAGAACAGGACGGACTGGACCTTGGTGACATGCAGCGCAAACAAATGCAGAAAATCGAAGAGCTTACGCTGTACATCCTTCAGCAACAAAAAGAAATAGAAGCACTGAAAGCCACCGTGAAAGCGCTCGCGGATAAAGTTGGCAAACCCTGATCAGACAGCGCTTTTAGCTGGGTCCTGCTGGAAAATATGTGACAGCATTTTATATAGCTCGGGATGTTTCTCTGAAAGCAGGTCCGGCCGTTCAAAGAAGTATTCTGAAATCACTGCAAAAAATTCGGCTTCATTGGTAGCGCCGTACGGATTAATATCTGTACGGCCTTCTGCCATTTCCTGGATGGTCTGGTGTACCAGTTTGAGCCAGGGAATACTATAACTGTGTTCCAGCAGTTTAGTGGGCAGTCCGTCCACTGTGCCATCTGCTTTGTCGAGCAGATGTACAAACTCATGAATGGCGGTATTGCTTTTGTCGGTGGTGTTGGAGAAGCCTTCCCGTAGCGCGGAGCGGGAGAGGATCATCTGCCCGTTGAGCGCGCCGCTGCCCACCATGCCCAGGATATTGCGGCGGTTGCCTTCATACTGGTACGATTCATCGAACGTGTCGGGGTAGAGGATCACATTGGTGAGGTTAAAATATTCCCAGTTTTTAAAGCCGAAGATGGGGATGATGGCACTGGCAGCTACCAGCACGCGGTCGAGCGGTTCTACTTCCGTGCCTACGCCTTCAATATGCGTTCTTTTGAGAAAGCGTTGTACCTGTTGCTCAAAGCGGTTTTTATCCGTGTCGGTGAGTTGCTGGTAATAGCGTACATGTGTTTGCAGCAGTTCCCGATAGGTGTCGGGAACTGCTGTTTTCTTAAGTTGGTGGCGGTTGACCAGGTTCTTGAAGTACAAGAACAGGATCAGCCCTATCATAATTAATCCGAATAGTACCATGATCATTTTACCTTATTTCCGGTACGCCTTGAACTCAGAGCCTTTTTTCCATTGCGGGAAAGTGCTTTCGTTGCTGAGGGTATAACCAACGTCGAACATGAGGCGTACATCTTCTACCATGCCGTCCATCACCCAGGTATCGGGGTTAAACTCATCAGCGGGGGAGTGGTAACGTAAACGGTTATACTCTGCCGTTTTTTCTTTTCCGGAGCCGGGAGCTTTGCCCACTATATCGTTGCCTGGGCCCAGGTATAAACCGGGGACACCCTTTTTAGCAAAGTTAAAGTGATCTGAGCGGAAAAACCAACCTCCTTCGGGATTGGCTTCCGGTACGGTAATGCGGCCCTGTTTGGCGGCGGCCCGTTGCGCATACTCGTCCAGTTCCGACTGGCCCATGCCGATGACGGTCACGTCTTTGGTGCGGCCAAAAGTATTGAGCACGTCCAGGTTGATATCGGCCACTGTTTTCTCAGCCTTGAACGCCGGGTGTGCGGCATAGTACTCGGAGCCCAGCAGGCCCTGTTCTTCTCCGGTAACAGAGAGGAACAGCACGGAGCGCGCCGGTTTTTGTTTCAGTTGGGTGAAGGCAGTGGCCAGTTCCAGCAGCCCTGCGGTGCCGGTGGCATTATCTACGGCGCCATTGTAAATGGAATCGCCTTTTACCGGTTCACCGATACCGAAGTGGTCCCAGTGCGCTGAATACACTACGCATTCATCCGGTCTTTTAGCGCCTGGCAGTATGGCCAGCACATTATGCGAAGTGGATTTTTTGATGGTATTGTTGATCACCAGCGATGTTTGCAGGTGCAGGTCTACCGGTTTGAAATCCTTTTGTTTTGCTTTTTCCATGATGTCGGGGGAGATGCCGGCCAGCTGGAAAATTTTTCTGGCGGCGTCCTGGGTGATCCAGCCTTCCATGGTGGTCCTGGACATGTTATTGTCGGCCGTCTGGAGGTGCAGTTTGGAGTTGGACCATCCGCTGCGCACCACTTTCCAGGGATAGCTGGCGGCGGCTGTTTCGTGGATGATGATCACGCCTGCAGCGCCCTGCCGCGATGCTTCTTCGAACTTGTACGTCCATCGTCCGTAGTAGGTCATAGTGCGGCCTTTAAAAAGACTTTTATCTGCGAAGCCGGGATCATTGATCATCACAATGACGGTCTTGCCTTTCACATCGAGGCCGGCGTAATCGTTATGCCCGTATTCCGGTGCCACGATGCCATACCCGGCAAATACCAGTTCTGAATTACGGATGTTGACCTGTTCCTGTACGCGGCGGGTGGCGGCCACATAATCGTCAAGATATTGCAGGGACACCTCGCCGCTGGCGCCTTTGATCACCATATTACCGGCAGGTTTGGAGCCGATGGCCACCATGGGCACTTCCTGGAAGTAGCTGTTGCCATTGCCGGGTTTCAGTCCCAGCGCTTTGAATTGGGCCGCCAGGTAGTGGATGGCGCTGTCTTCCCCGCGGGTGAAGGGCTTACGGCCTTCGAAGGCGTCAGACGCCAATACCTGTATGTGTCTCGCGAAGCTGTTGGCATTGATCGCCCGGATGGCGGACGAATCCTGGGCCTTTACGCCCTGCCACAACAGGGAGGCGGCCATGCTAAAGATGATGGGTGTTTTCAAATTAAGAGGATTGATAATAAACAAAAACCATTCTTGATAAAAATAACAAAATTAAAAATACGAAAAGCCGGATGCGGTTTTGTCAGCCGCCTGCAAGAAAAGAGGTGGTTGTTTCAATCTAAACCATTAATTTGCCGCCGGAATCAGAACAACAATTGCTCCCACGGGCCAACCAAAATGCTCAGCTGTATGCTCAATGCACATCGCTCAACCGAATCCAGCGCTGGCCGGTACGGTGAAAAGGATTATGCCGGCTTCTGGTACGAAATGCAGCAGGACAATGAACAGGGACTGTATAAAATCTACCACGACCTCTATGACAATTTCTATCACTACGGTATCTCCGTTGTGCTGGACAAAGGCATGGTGAAAGAAGCCATCAACGATGTTTTTGTAGACATCTGGCGTAAGCGCCATCAGCTCGGCATGCCTGAAAACATTCAGGCCTACCTTTTTATCTGCTTTAAAAGAAAACTATATAAACTGTTAACCAAAAACCAGAAAGGCACGGTGCTGACCGATAGTCAGCTGTTCCCCGAGCCTGAAGAGCAACCTTACGAAACAGTGCTCATACGCCAGGAAACAGACAGCCTGGTAAAGGAAAAGCTGGAAAAAATGCTGGCGCTGCTCACCAGCCGCCAGAAAGAATTTATCAGGATGCGTTTTTACGAAGACCTGAGCATAGAAGAAATAGCCGTTAAAACGGCCGCCACTCCCCGCACCATTTATAATACCATTCACAATGCCCTCGTACGCATCAGGGAGGTATACACTGATGCCACGTTTGTCGCACTGCTGCTGCTTTTGATCGATCTGGAAAATTTTTCCTGATTTCTTTGGTAAAAAAACAAACATACCCCCCTCTTTATAGTTAAATGCCTGGCATGGACTTACAGCAGTATAAGGCGGAAGACTTTATTTTGAACGATTCGTTCGTTCGTTACTGCCTGCGCAGCAACGAAAAGGACGTGCTGTTTTGGGAAGACTGGCTGGAACGCTACCCGCACAAGCAGGAGGAAGCGGCCAAAGCCCGCGAATGGCTGTTCCGCTTAGGCCTGCGTATCACGCCGGATGAAAAGGAAGCCGAATTCGGTAAACTGAAAGCTGCTATTGCCGTTGCAGACACGCCGGTAAAAAGGATTTCCTGGAAAAGGATCACCCGTATCGCTGCCGCTGTGGCATTGCCACTGGCCGCCGCTACCTGGTGGCTGGCCACACACCGTACTGCTGCTTCTAAGGAAGATGCTAAGTCCTATACGCTTTTTAAGGCAGGCGACAGTCTCCGGCGCCATGTCATGTTAGCAGATGGAAGTCTCGTGGTCCTGAATGCACACAGCACGCTGAAAGTGCCGGCCAACTATAACGGGCAGCAACGCGACCTTATACTGGAAGGAGAAGCATTGTTTGAAGTGGCCAAAGCGGAAGGCAAGCCCTTTACGGTATATACCGGCAATCTGCAGGTACAGGCGCTGGGAACAGCTTTTAAGCTGCGCGCTTATCATTATGATGAACAGGCTGCCGTCACCCTCGTGGAAGGGAAAGTGCGCGTGGCACAGGAAACAGCCGTCGCTGAATTAATACCCGGTGAACAACTGACTACAGGAAAAGCACATGCCCGCTTCGTAAAAAACAAATTCGATCCTGAAAAAGAAAAAGCCTGGCGCAGCGGACGCCTGGTTTTCCACAACGCATCTCCTGACGAGATAGCGGCCACGCTGGGATATTGGTATGGTATCAATGTAAAAGTAATCACACGTAAAAATAAACCTATCCGCTTTAACGGCGTATTCAACAACAAACCGCTGAATGAAGTGCTGGCAGCAGTTTGCTTTGTCAACGGACTGCAGTCTGTGACAAAAAACGACACTTTATTTGTGCAACCAATCAGTAAATAGTCCACACAGGTACATCTAAACAACCAAAATGCGTTATGAAGAAGACATCCCTTCTGAGGGCATGCTGTGCCATGCTCCTATCATCCCTTTTGCTAAGTTGGGCGCAAATAGCAGAGGGCTTGAAAGATAAGATTGACGTGGGATTCAGGCAGACAAAGGTACTCAGTGTTATTCAGTACCTCGAGAAAAACACCCGCCTGAAATTCTCGTACAATCTTGATGATCTGGAAAAATTGAAGCCTGTAACCATCGATAAAAAAGAAAGGACAGTAGAAGGTTTACTCCAGGAAATAGGCCATGCCACGTCGCTGCAGTTCAGGATGACAGAAGACATCATCCTGGTGAAAGCGGCACCGGCCACTTCTTCCCTGACAGCCGCACAACCGGCACAGGAAAAAGTGGTGGAAGGCGTGGTGAAGTCCAATACCGGCGAAGCCCTGCCCGGCGTCAGCGTTCGGGTAAAAGGCACGCCCCGTGGTATGCTCACAGACGTGAAAGGCTCCTTCCGGTTTACCGACCTGCAGCCAGGAGCGGTACTGGAAGTATCTTTCATCGGCTATGAAACACAAGAGGTAACAGTCAACGGAAACGGTCCGCTGGCCGTTACCCTTGCTGCTTCTACCAAAGTACTGGACCAAGTGGTGGTAGTAGGTTACGGCACACAAAGCAAACGCAATGTAAGCAGCGCCATCACCTCCGTAAAAGGAAGCGAAATTTCCAATGTGGCCAGCAACAACCCTGTCAACGCCCTGCAAGGTAAAGTGGCAGGCCTCACCGTTACCAACACCGGCGGCGCCCCCGGCGCTATGGCCGATATCCGCCTGCGTGGCATCAGCACCTTCGGCTCACACCAGCCGCTGTTTATCGTAGACGGCAGCCCCGCAGATCCCTATTACCTCAACAACAACGATATTGCTTCCATCGAAGTATTGAAAGACGGCGCCGCGGCCTCTATCTACGGTTCCGTGGCTGCCAACGGCGTGATCCTCATCACCACCAAAAAAGGCAAAAAAGGCGCGCCGAAAATTGAATTCAACACCTGGTACAGCATGGTAAACCCTACCGGTAAACAACACCTGCTCGATGCCGACGGTTACCTGAAAGTACATACTATGATGTACGACGCTGCACCGCCCAGCACCAAAAGACCTGCTTACCTGAAAAGCGGCATCACCGCCAATACCAACTGGCAGGATGAAATCCTGCAACAGGGCAACAGCGAAAACTACAGCCTTAACCTCACCGGCGGCAGCGAATATTTCACTTATGGCCTCAGTGGTAATATCACCAATGAGAAAGGCACTTTCCTGGGTTCCAACTTCAAGAAGAAATCCATCCGCTCCCGTAACGAATATAAAAAAGGCCGCCTCACCGTGGAAGCCAACCTGGTATACGCAGAAACAGACCGCCGCGACGTGCCTTACAGCGTAAAAGACGCCTATTTCCAGTCACCGCTGTTACCAGTATACGACGAGAAGGAAAAATATGGTTATGCTTTGCAGATCAACCAGCTGCCTAAGTTTGAGAACGCGGTAGGGGTGAACTTCTACAATGATAACAGCAACAGAACACAATATTTCAATGGTAACGCACGCCTGTCGCTCGAACTGCTGAGAGGCATGAAGTTCGTCACCAACCTGAGCCTGGCCAACAGCAACTATTTCACCTATGCTTACCATCCGCCGTACCGTGCCAGCGCCAATGATCCGCTGATTCCGTTCGCACAGTTGCAGGACAACCGTGGGAATGAACGTCAGCGTCTGATGGAAAACCTGTTGTACTACGATCGCAGCTTCGGTAAACACAGCCTGAACCTGCTGGCCGGTTACACCGCGCTCGAAAAAACCTACAATAACGTACTCACTACTGCTGACGGTAAAACCACCATCTATTCCGTGAAAGATGGTCAGATCTCTTCCGACATCGTACCGGGTGGTTTCCTCGATCCGCTGTTTAATACTATGGACGGCGCCAAAGGCGGTACCTTCAGCGCTACCGGCACCCGCTGGCAGACTGACCGCCTCTCCTGGCTGGGCCGTGTCAATTACGCCTATGATGGTAAATACCTGTTGCAGCTGGCTGTTCGTCGCGACGGATCTTCCAAGTTCGGTGTCAACCGCCGTTATGGTACTTTCCCTTCCGTGTCCGTGGGCTGGAATATCCAGAGCGAATCATTCATGCAAAGCCTTACCTGGCTTAATATGCTGAAGCTGCGTGCCAGCTACGGCCAACTGGGCAATGAAGAAGTGCTGAACGCCTATGACCACCAGCAGCTGATCTTAATCAACAACCTGTGGGGCGGTGGCTCCGTACAGGGCTCCGGCAGCACAGCATGGCCCGGCGGCGCCGCCTGGGAGCTGCGTAACAAAGACCTGCGCTGGGAAACCAATACCAGCCGCAACGCAGGTTTCGACTTCGCTATTTTAAACAAACTTACCGGTGCGTTCAACTACTTCAATAACATCACCTCCGACGTGTTGATCAGAAGGGAACTGGCCCCCAGCAATGGTCTGAACAACCCTATCCTGAACGTAGGCCGCTTCAAAAACAGCGGTTGGGAACTGGAAATGACCTGGGCTGATAAAAAAGGCGACTGGAGCTACAGTGTAACCGGTACCGTTAGCCAGGTGAAAAACAAAGTACTGGCACTCGCCAACGACGGACAGAAACTGTATGGCACCGGCCTCAAATACGGCACCGGTCCCGTTCCTAACACCACGCAGGTAGGCACCGAAGTGGGCGCCTTCTACCTGTACGAAGCGGATGGCCTCTTCCAGTCAGACGCAGAAGTAGCTGCCTACAAAAACAGCAAAGGTGAACTGCTGCAGCCGGATGCCAAACCGGGCGACGTTCGCTTTAAAGACAGCAACGGCGACGGCGTGATCAACGACGCCGATAAAACCTACAAAGGCAGCTCTTTCCCGAAAATTGAATATGGCCTGAATATGAGCGTGGCCTGGAAAGGTTTCGACCTCCAGCTCTTCTGGCAGGGCGTAGGCGGTAACAAAATCTACAACGGCAATAAATACGAACTGCAAGGCATGGACGCCGGCCGTAACTTCGACGTAAGCACCCTCAACGCATGGACACCGCAGAATACCAACACTGACGTGCCTCGCGCCGTATTGGGCGACCCCAACTACAATAACCGCGAATCCACCCGCTTCCTCGAAAGCGGCAGCTACCTGCGCCTGAAAAACGTAACCCTCGGTTATGCTTTCTCGCCACAGCTCCTGCAACAGATAAAAGTCACACGGTTACGCCTGTACGTAAGTGCACAGAATATCCTCACGTTCACCAAATACTCCGGACCAGATCCTGAGATTGGCCGTACAGACATTCTCAACAGTGGCCTGGACCGCCTGATGTATCCGCAAAACAAAGTATTGATGGCTGGCGCACAGCTGGAATTCTAAAAAAATGGTTATGAAAAAATCTTTGTTATATATATCCTTATTATCCGCAGCCATGGTATTCAACACCGGCTGTAAAAAAGAGCTGCTTGAACAGGCATCGCCCGACAAGCTTACATCGGATAACTTCTGGACCTCCCGCGACCGCGCCCTCACCGGCCTGGCCGCGGCCTATTCCAGGATAGAAAGCTTTGCCGGCTGGGATAACTTCGTGGAGGCTCGTTCCTGCCGCGAATACTACCGCGAAGATTATGTAGAGCCAGGTGCCGACGCCTACAACTACAGCTGGTGGATGGAGATCTATAACTATAGCTATAACTCCGGCAACTATGCTATCGACCTGCTGTGGCGGGACAACTACCGCGGCATCAACTTCACCAACCAGGTATTGGAGAATGTCAGCATGATGACCGATAAACAGATCGATGATGCCAGCAAAAAAATGATCCTGGCGGAAGCCCGCTTCCTGCGCGCATATTATTATTTTAAGCTGATCACCAACTTCGAGAAAGTGATCATCCGTGATAAAGTACCTAATGGTGAAGCAGATCTGCCGAAAGCCCCCTCTACCCGTCCTGAAGTATGGGACATGATCATCGCTGACCTGAAAGCCGCAGAACCAGACCTGCCACTGCGAAGCGAAAGAGCTGCTACGGAACTGGGCCGTGCCACCAAAGGCGCTGCCCAGGCTTACCTTGGTAAAGCGCTCATCTATCGTGCCGGTGAAGACAAAGCCAACGCTAACACCTACTTCACAGAGGCCTCTGCGTGGCTGAAGAAAGTGATCGACTCCAAACAATATAGCCTCGTGCCCAACTACCTGTCTATGTTCAACGGTACCACGGCCAATACCACGGAGTCAGTATTTGAACTGCAACAAACCATGGACGAGTCCAACGGCGCTTACTACAAATCCTATCTCAGCGACTGGATGGCCGCTTCAGAACTGGGTGGTTATGGTGAGATCTATGGCGCTCCGCGGCTGCTGACAGAAATGCTGAAAGAAGGAAAAGTGGCCACCGACGGCCTGTATGACCATCGTGTATACAATACCGTATTTTTTAACGACGATTATTTTAACGATGCCGCCAATCCGCGCGTGTATGGCTATACGTATGGTAAAGTGTTTGAAAACAACACCATCGCTTTCCGTAAATGGATACCTGCCAGCCTCGATAAACTGGGAAACGCCAACGCTATCAATATCCCGATCATCCGCTACGCAGATGTGAAGTTGTTGTACGCCGAAGCGCAGAACGCCATCGGCGTTACCGCTACAGCGATGGCGGAGATCAACGATGTGCGTGCCCGTTCTGCTATGCCGCCACTGAACCTGACTAACACCGCCGATGTGTTCAAGCAGCTGGTACATGAGCGCGTGATGGAGTTCACCCTGGAAGGCAGCCGTTTCTACGATCTTCGCCGCTGGGGCCTGCTGACGCAACAGATGCAGGAAGCCGGCAGGACCTTCACGCTGGATAAAAGCTATTACCCGCTGCCACTGAAGGAAACGCTGAACAACCCTCTGGCACAATAGTAATTTTTAGAATACATAACGGTTAAATGATCCCACTGGCGGCCTCGCAGCCGCCGGTGGTTTTATACAACGGTACCATGATGAAAACTGTATTACTTGCTTTGATGTGTTTGCCCGCTACTTTGCTGGCCCAGTCCAACGATTGGGAAAACCCGCAGAAACCTTCCGAGCACACGCTGTTCCCGCACGCACATTTTATTCCTTTCCCGGACGCCGCTTCCGCCATAAAAGGCGACAGCTCGCCTTTCACCCTCTCGCTGGACGGCATCTGGAAATTCCACCTCGCAGCCAATCCTGCTGCCCGGCCACAGGGATTCGAACAACCTGCTTATGATGTAACAAACTGGAAAACGGTCCGTGTGCCTGCCAACTGGCAAACGGAAGGTTATGCCCCTTATATTTTTACGGACGTGGAATACCCTTTCACGCCCAATCCGCCGTTTGTTCCTAAAGAAGAAAATCCCGTCGGTTCTTACCGCCGCAGTTTCCAGCTGCCCGCCACCTGGAAAGGCAAACAGACCATTTTGCACATCGGTGCTGCCAACGCATTTGTGTACGTATGGGTAAATGGTAAATACGCCGGCTTCAGCAAAGACAGTAAAACGCCAGCCGAATTTGACGTGACGCCGCTGTTGCAGCCCGGCAATAATTCCGTGTCGCTGCAGGTGTTCCGCTTCAGTGACGGCTCCTACCTCGAAGGGCAGGACATGTGGAAGCTGAGCGGCATAGAACGCAGCGTGTACCTGGTAGCCCGTGCCCCTCTATCTATCTATGATTTCTTCGCCAAACCATTGCTGGTCAACAATTACAAAGACGGTTCCCTGCAACTGGACATGGCACTTAATAAAATACCCGCTGTAACGGACAAGGTTAAACGTATCCGCGTAACCCTGCAGGACAACGGTACGACCGTTTTTACCAAAGTATTGCCCATAGGTCGTGACAGCATGTTGCATATGCAACAGCTGCTGCCAGGCGTTAAGTCCTGGACAGCTGAACAGCCCAACCTATACCAGCTGGTCATCACGCTGGAAGACAAACAAGGCCGCCCGGTGGAAAGCATTACGCACGCTATCGGTTTCCGTACCGTGGAAATTAAAAGAGGCCTGTTGATGATCAACGGTCAGCCTATCACCATCAAAGGCGTGAACCGCCATGAGCATGATATGCACACCGCTAAGGTGGTAAACCGTGAAGGAATGCTGAAAGACATCCTCACCATGAAGCAATACAACATCAACGCGGTGCGGGCCAGCCACTATCCCAATCGGGAAGAATGGTACGCGCTCTGCGACCAGTACGGTCTTTATGTAGTGGACGAAGCCAACATCGAGTGCGACGGCATGAGCATGCACCCGTTGAAAACCCTTTCCGATAAACCCGAATGGCAGGCCGCCTACCTCGATCGTACACGCCGAATGGTGGAACGTGACAAGAACCATTGCAGCATCATCACCTGGTCTCTCGGTAATGAAAGTGAATTCGGCGATAATTTCATCAACACTTACAAATGGACCAAACAACGCGATAATACCCGTCCGGTACAATATGAGCCGGCCCGTAATACACCATGGACCGATATCGTGGCGCCCATGTACAAATCCATCGCCTGGATGCAGGAGTATGTGAAAGAGTACCGCGACCGGCCCCTGGTCCAGTGCGAATACGCACACATGATGGGCAACAGCGGCGGTAACCTCCGCGATGACTGGGACCTGATCAATAAATATGACCAGTTGCAGGGCGGTTTTATCTGGGATTTCTCTGACCAGACTTTCCTGCAGCGCGACTCGCTGGGAAGGGCTATCTGGGCTTACGGCGCTGATATGGGCACCGTGGGCGCTACCAGCGATACCAGTTTCTGCGCAGACGGTATGCTGGCCGCCGACCGTACGCCGCATCCGCAGGCATTTGAAGTAAAGAAAGTATATCAGCCGGTGCAGTTTGCCACCGTTGGTTTGTCTGCCGATCTCGTGCAGATCACCAACCGGTATGACTTTAACCAGCTCGAAAATATCCACCTGACCTGGGTACTGAAGGGAGATGGGAAAGTGCTCGCTTCAGCTGATTTGCCGCACCGGCCATTGTTGCCTCACCAACAGGACACCCTGCGTATAGCCCTGCCGGTAGTAAAGCCACAGCCAGGGGTGCGTTATTTCCTGCACCTGAAAGCCACGCTGAAAAAAGCGGACGGTATGTTGCCTGCCGGCTTCACGCTGGCCACCGATCAGTTTGAGCTGCCGTGGTATGCGCCGGTAAAAAAACAGGCGGTTATCGGGACTGCCTTACAGGTAAAACAATTGGATGGTGGCTGGGAGATAGGTAACCCCGCTTTTACTGCTACCATTAAAAACGGCTGGCTGGAGCAGTTTGCTGCTAACGGCACCGCCTATATGCAAAAAGCATTGAAGCCACATTTCTGGCGTGCCGCCACTGATAACGACATCGGTAACAGTCAACAGATGCGCTGCGCAGTATGGCAACATGCAGGCGACAGTACCCGCTTGTTGTCTGCCAGCATTGTACGGCAGGACAAGCAGCAGGTGCAGATACGTGCCAAACACGCATTGCCGCTGGTGGCCGCCATTTACGAGGTCGACTATACGATTTTCGCCAATGGAGACGTGAACGTAAAAGTCAACTTCCAGCCAGGTGATACTACCATGCCTGAGCTTCCCCGCATGGGCATGCGCATGGTGCTCAATCCTGCGCTGGACAGAGTGACCTGGCTGGGCCGGGGCCCGTTTGATAACTACCAGGACCGCAAGTACGCCGCTGACGTAGACGTATACACGCTGCCGGCAGACTCGCTGTTCCATCCTTATCCCCGCGCACAGGAAAGCGGCTACCGCTCTGATGTACACTGGATGGCGCTGCGTTCCGCTTCCGGCAACGGATGGATGGCCCGCACCGACTCCCTGCTGAACATGGGTGTGTTGCACTTCGATATGGACCGGCTTAACTTCAACCGTAAACATAACGTACATGGCGGCTCTATGAACAACGACCCGCTGATCTGGTGGAACATCGACTTCCAGCAGGCAGGCCTGGGCGGTGATAACAGCTGGGGGGCAAAGCCTCATGCGCCTTATACGCTGGTGTACAAACCTTATCAGTATCAATTTACGTTAAGGCCTTTAGGGGCTGGCGAAGAACCAACAGAAAAGGCGAAAGAGAGATATGAATAAAATCAAATGGCTGCTGGCGTTACTGCTGATGCAACAAACGGCCAGCGCACAACGGGACCATTTTGCGGATGTGCTGGACATCCACTATACAGTTAAAGATACCAACCGCATCGCTGCTTCTTTCTTTTCAGATAACGGCGCCTGGCATGCCTATGCATTGCCGGTGCCCGGCACAGCTACCGGCTTCACCGGTCCCCTGCTGATGGACATGAAAGGGGAGTGGTTGTCTGCATCCATCGCACAGCTTCACCTGTACGCCGATGGCCGGGAACTGCCGCTGGAGCAGGACACAACGGCCACGCATTATTATCCGGGCATGTTAAAACTGGGCTTTCGCTCAGGACAGGTGCAGGTACAGATGCAGCTGGTGTTTAGCAGTAACCGCGAAGCCGTAGTACAAACCATTATTCGTAATAACGGTGCACAACCGCTGCAGCTGCGATTGCAATGGCAGGGCGCTGCGCTGCTGAAAAGAGCGCAGTTTTCCCGCGAAGGTAATGCTATACGTGTAGGCGTGGCCGGTACTAAACATGTTTTCCGGCTGCACTGGTGTGCTCTGGCTCCATGGGACATACGGACTACCGCCGATGGATACACGGCCGCAAGAAATGTGTCCATACCGGCGGGCGGTCAACTGGAAGACCTGCAAACACAGGGCTTCTGGCCGGAAGGGAATATGGTGACAGTTCCGGAGCGGGAGTTTGACATCGTGCTGCAACAGAATGAACAACGCTGGAACGGCTATCTGCAACAACTGTTCCGCCGCATGCCTTTCAACGAAAAAGACACCTTCCGCAGCAGGCTGGCCGTAAAAAGTATGATCACACTGCTCACCAACTGGCGTAGTGCTTCCGGGCATTTACGGCACGATGGCGTATTCCCTTCGGCGTCGTACCAGGGTTTCTATGGCTTCTGGTCGTGGGACAGCTGGAAGCAGGCCGTAGGACTGGCTTACTTTGCGCCTGCGCTGGCGAAGGACAATATCCGCTCACTGTTCGATTATCAAACCGTCAACGGTATGGTGCCAGATTGCGTGTATGCAGACAGCACAGAGAACAACTTCCGCGATACCAAGCCGCCACTGGCCGCCTGGGCCGTGTGGGAAGTGTTTGCAGCCACCCGCGACACCGCTTTCCTCCGTGAGATGTTCCCCGCGCTGGAACGTTATCACCACTGGTGGTACGCGGAGCGTGACCACGACCGCAACGGCCTCTGTGAGTTTGGCTCTACGGACGGCACCCGCATAGCGGCAGCCTGGGAAAGCGGCATGGACAACGCCGTGCGCTTCGATAAAGCAAAGATGCTGCAAAACAGCCCCGGCGCCTGGTCGCTCGACCAGGAGTCGGTCGATCTCAATGTCTATCTGTCTAAAGAAAAAACGGTACTCGCACAATTGGCGACCGTGTTAGGCAAACCAGCTGCGGCGGCTGCCTTCCGCAAACAGGTTACCATCTTAAACCAACAGATCAACCAACTTTTCTTCGATACTGCCAGTGGATATTATTATGACCGCCGTCTGAACGGAGCGCTGGTGCGCGTAAAAGGGCCGGAAGCCTGGGTAGCACTGTGGGCGGGCATCGCTCCGGCATCCCGCGTAAAAAAGATGACACAATACATGCTGGATACCACTGTTTTTAATACTTTAGTGCCCCTGCCCGTGCTGGACGCCAGCGAAAAAGCTTTTGACCCGCAACGCGGGTACTGGCGCGGACCGGTATGGATAGACCAGTTTTACTTTGGTGTAAAAGGTTTGCAGCAATATAAGCAACAGGCCGCCGCACAAACGCTGGTCAACAAACTGTGGCAACACGCCGGCGGCATGAAAGATGACCAGCCGTTGCACGAGAACTATCACCCGCGTACAGGCAAAGGCCTCAATGCGGAGAATTTCAGCTGGACAGCAGCGCATGTGCTGATGCTGCTGGCCGACAAATTTTAATACAAACGCTATGTTTTATACATTTTCTACCACCGGGGTGGTTAACCTGCTGAAGGAGCACTACGGTCTTACCGTTACCGCCAGAGAACTGGAAGGCTATGATGAAGCCAATTTTTATGTGACAGATGAACAGGGTAACGCCTGGATATGCAAGATAGCCGGCGAGTCCCAGCATCCCGCTTTCCTCGATGCGCAGGTGCGTATACTGGAACATCTGGCCAATGGTGATACCAAAGGCCGCTTTCAACAGGTGGTGCGCAATGTGAAAGATGAACCGGTTACCCGTATTGCCACGCCGGAAGAACTGTACTATATCCGTTTATACACCTGGCTGGAAGGACAGCCGGTTGTAACGGTGAAGGGCACACGCGATCTGTACGGGTCCTGGGGAAGCCTCCTTGGGAAAATGGACAAAACACTGGAGAACTTCTCACATCCGGCCATGCACCGCGATATCCGCTGGGACCTGGCGCACGCGCTCGATGCCCGCGATCTGCTGCATTGCATCAAAGACCCGGAAAAGAAACGGCTGGCCGCCTATTTCCTGTTGCAGTTTGAAACAGAAGTGCAGCCGGTGAAACATCGTCTGCGCAAGGCTTATATCCACAATGACGCCAACGACTACAATATCCTCGTACAAAATGACCTGGTCAGCGGCCTGATTGATTTCGGCGATATGGTATATACACAGCTGATCAACAATGTGGCCATCGCCTGCACCTATGCCATGCTGGAAGCGACAGACCCGCTGGAAGCCGCCGTGGCCGTGGTGAAAGGGTACCATGAAGCATATCCGCTTACGCCGGAAGAAACAGACCTGTTGTATTACCTGATCGCTGTACGTTTATGCATCAGCGTGACTACCTCCGCAGAAAAAGCAGCAACAGGCAGCGACAATGAATTTCATTTCATCACGGAAAATGGCGCGTGGAGACTGCTCTTCCATCTGATCACGGTCAATCCGTTGGCGATGCAACAGGCTTTCCGTACTGCCTGCGGCTTTGCGTCGGTGATCAACGACACCGCCGACTACGCGCCATTGCTGGCGGAGCGTAAGGCGCACATCGGCCGTAACCTGAGCATCAGCTATAAAGAGCCGCTGAAGATCATCCGTGGCGCATTACAATATCTCTACGATGATAAAGGCCGTACCTATATCGACTGTGTGAACAACCCCTGCCACGTAGGGCACTGCCACCCGGTAGTGGTGAAAGCCCTGCAGCAGCAGGCGGCGCGGCTCAATACCAATACCCGCTACCTGCACGATAACCTGGTGGATTACGCCAATCAGCTGATCGCTACGCTGCCGCCATCCCTCGAGGTTTGTTACTTTACCAATTCCGGGTCCGAAGCCAATGACCTGGCTATCCGTATGAGCCGTCATTATACGAAGCAGAAAGATGTGATCGTGCTGGACCATGCCTACCACGGCACTTCCACGGTAGCCATGGAACTGAGCCCGTATAAGTTTGACGGCAAAGGTGGATTCGGTAAACCGGAACATACGCATAAAGCGCTCAATCCTGATATGTACCGCGGGCCTTACCGTGCGGACGATCCGCAGGCAGGAGAAAAATATGCAGCAGATGTTTCCGATATCATTGCCGGCCTGAAAGAGCAGGGCAGGGGCGTAGCCGCTTATATCTGCGAAACGCTGCTGGGCGTAGGCGGACAAATACCGCTGCCGCCAGGTTACCTGAAAGCGGTATATGCCGCGGTGAAAGCAGCCGGCGGCGTATGTATCGCCGATGAAGTACAGGTAGGATTCGGCCGCGTGGGCGACGCCTTCTGGGGCTTTGAATTACAAGAGGTGACGCCGGATATCGTAGTACTGGGCAAACCCATTGGCAACGGCCATCCGCTGGCTGCGGTAGTGACTACCCGCGCTATTGCGGATGCTTTCAACAACGGCATGGAATACTTTAACACCTTCGGAGGCAACCCCGTGTCCATGGCCACAGGGCTTGCTGTGCTGAACGTGATTAAAGAAGAAGGCCTGCAGGAGCACGCAAGAGTTACCGGCAACTATTTTATGGAAGGGCTGCGTAAGCTGAAAGATAAACATGCCATCATCGGCGACGTGCGCGGACATGGGTTCTTCATCGGGGCGGAGCTGGTGCGTGACCGGAACACGCTGGAACCGGCTGTTCCCGAGATAGACGTGATCGTGGAAGCAATGAAGCAACGCGGTTTCCTGCTAAGCACCGACGGACCGCTGCACAACGTACTGAAGATTAAACCTCCCATGACGTTCAACAAGGCGAATACAGACGCTTTGCTGGCTCATCTGGACGAGGTATTGTCTTCCCTCTGATTCCTTATATTTGTTGCATGCAACAACAGGACCTGGCCAAAAAAGCCGCCGGCGAAAAAGCCACCGAATACATCAAACCGAATATGACCATCGGGCTGGGAACGGGCAGCACCGCTTATTATGCCATTATGCGTATAGGCGAGATGGTGAGAGGAGGGATGCCGCTCAAAGCGGTAGCTACCTCTGAGCAGTCCGAACAGCTGGCCCGGAAGCAGGGTATTACCATCATCCCTTTCAGTGAAGTGGAGAAGATAGACCTGGACATCGACGGCGCCGATGAGGTGGACGAGCACCTGCGGCTCATCAAAGGCGGCGGCGCAGCATTGTTGCGCGAGAAGATCGTGGCAGCTGCTTCAGCAGAAATGATCGTGGTAACAGATGAGTCCAAAGTGGTAAAATGCCTGGGCCGCTTTCCACTGCCAGTGGAGATCATCCCGTTTGCCTGGGAACTTACCTTCAGAAGATTGCTGGCGCTGGATGCCGCACCGGTATTGCGGACCAGCAACGGCCGCACCGTCGTGACCGACAACGGCAATTATATACTCGATTGTCATTACGAGAAAATCAAAGACCCGGTGGCATTACACCAGCAATTGAATGATATTCCCGGCGTAGTGGAAAACGGCCTGTTCCTCCACTATGCCAGCCGCGTTATTATCGGTTATGCCGATGGTTCCGTGAAATCCTTGTCCAGGTAGGAAGTGTCTTTGGTATCACGTGCCATGATATACACCAGCAGGGAGATAAAGATACAAACGGTCACGTACCAGTAAAACCATGGTTCGTGGCCGATTTTTTTGAAATACAGGGCAATAGATTCTGCCGTTCCGCCAAAAAGCGCTACCGTAATAGCATAGGGGAAGCCCACGCCCAGCGCCCGTATCTCCGCCGGAAACATCTCCGCTTTTACCACCGCATTAATAGAGGTATATCCGCTCACCACCACCAGCGCTCCCAGGATCAGCCAGAAAGCGGCCCATTCGGAGGTAGTATGACTGATAGCCGTGAGAATAGGCACCGTAAGGACGGTGCCCAGCACGCCAAACCCTATCAGCAGCGGCTTGCGGCCAAAGATGTCTGACAGCCAGCCGAACAGAGGCTGTAAAAAAGCATATATGAGCATCACAAAAAATGTAATGGTAGTGGCCCTTTCAATGGTCAGGTGGACCGTATTGACAAGGAACTTCTGCATGTAGGTGGTATAGGTGTAAAAAGCCAGGGTGCCGCCCATGGTGAGTCCCACCACGGTGAAGGCCGCCCGGGGATATTGCCGGAAGAGGGTTTTTACCGAGCCTTTGTTTTTGGAAGACTTATGTTGCTCAAAGGAACCGGACTCCTGCATATGGGTGCGCAGGTATAGCGCTACAAAAGCCAGCAGGGCACCGATCACGAAGGGAATGCGCCATCCCCAGTTATGCAGCTGTTCTGGTGTGAGAAACACGCGTTGCAGCAGCATCTGCACGCCCAGGGCTGTCAGCTGGCCACCTATCAGCGTAACGTACTGGAAGCTGGAGAAAAAGCCACGACGCCCGGCAGTGGCCATCTCGCTCAGATAAGTGGCGGAAGTGCCGTATTCCCCGCCCACACTCAGTCCCTGTAACAGCCGGGCTATCAGCAGCAGGGCCGGCGCTGCCGCCCCGATACTGTCGTACGACGGGGTGCAGGCTATCAGCACAGAACCCAGCGACATCAGAAGCACAGACAGCGTCATGGCGGTTTTCCGTCCTTTCTGGTCTGCAATGCGGCCAAACATCCAGCCGCCAATGGGACGCATCAGGAAACCTACCGCGAAAATGGCGGCGGTATTGAGCAGCTGCGCCGTATAGCTGCCTTTCGGGAAGAATACAGGCGCAAAATAGAGCGAAAAAGTAGTGTAAATGTACCAGTCGTACCATTCCACGAGATTACCGGCAGAGCCGGTTAAGATAGCCTTAATACGCCATGCGTCCGTGTTTTTCATATAGGTATCAAAAATATATAAATAAAATTGCTTTCTGTGTTATACAAAAAAGTTTGGATGGTAAAGCCTAAACAGTTATCTTCGTCCCGCTTCTTAAGAATATTGTATTTCATTTTGTTGGTGATCTCCGGGTACATTCAGCTTTTTTCTTACATTTTTTCTTCTAGTTGCCCCCAGGTAGCCGCCTGTTAAAAAAATGGCGAGAACACGTTCACAATTAAATATTAATAAAAAATGCAAACAGGTGTAGTTAAATTTTTTAATGAAGCTAAAGGTTTTGGATTCATTAAAATCGAAGGAACAGGACAAGAAATTTTTGTTCACGTTTCTGGTATCAAAGAAAGCATCGGCGAAAATGACCGCGTAGTATTCGACGTGGAAGAAGGCAGAAAAGGCCCGAATGCTGTTAACGTAAGATTGGCATAACTTATTGAATAATAGTTTTGTTGAGGACTGCCCCGGCGATGAGCCGGGGCAGTTTTTTTTTGCCCAGGGCTGAATCCCTGGGTTAAATTGAGGTCCAGGTTTCTTTAATGCACAAGTGCGCTATCGACTTGATAATCCTCTCATATCCTGAAGCCCGTTTTGTAGTGGAGCTTATCTCCATTCATGAATTATTACGCTCTGATCACTACTCCTTTTTATAGCCCGATGAACATCATGCCTCCTGGCCGTTCATACTTAAAGACTAATCAGCCCATTTACAGCTTACACCACATTATGGACCCTGGCGCTAAACGTAGCCCAGGGCTTCAGCCCTGGGATTGCTTAAAATAAATTATATTTGCGGTTTCAATTTAAATATCATGCCCCAACCTGATAGTACAAATATCATCTTCCACCTGGCGGCAGATTTCATTAACCAGACAAACCGCCATGTGTTCCTGACCGGTAAAGCCGGAACGGGGAAGACTACGTTCCTGAAATATATCAAAGAACATACGAAGAAAAATACGGTGGTGGTAGCACCTACCGGCGTGGCAGCCATCAATGCCGGCGGGGTGACGATGCATTCCTTTTTTCAGTTGCCCTTCGGACCTTTTGTGCCGGGCAGCAAGCGCGGTTTTGGCATGGATGGAATCAGCAGCACGGATAAACACAGCCTGTTCCGTAACATCCGTTTTACTAACGATAAAAAGGTGCTGTTACAGGAACTGGAACTGCTCATTATTGATGAGGTGAGTATGGTACGTTGTGATATGCTCGATGCCATCGACACCATCCTGCGGCATTTCCGGAATAAACCGCTGTTGCCTTTTGGTGGTGTACAGGTGCTATTCATCGGTGATCTGTACCAGTTGCCGCCGGTAGTGCCGGATTCTGAATGGCAGCTGCTTTCAGAGTATTACAACAGCTCTTTTTTCTTTGATGCTCGGGTGATCGAACAGGCGCCTCCGTTGTATATCGAATTAAAAAAGATATACCGGCAGAACGAACAGCTGTTCATCGATGTGCTCAACCGTATCCGTAACAGTGAAGTGGAGGAAGATGACCTGATGTTGCTCAATGACCGTTATGATCCTTATTTCAAGGGGGAAGACGGTGAATATATTGTGCTGTCTACCCATAACCGTAAGGCGGATGATATCAACGCCCGCCGGCTGGCCGAAATGCCGGGAAAGATCTTCCGCTTTGAAGGCAAGATAGAGGGGGATTTCAGTGATAAGGCCCTGCCTACGGAACTGGTGCTGCAACTGAAAATCGGCGCGCAGGTGATGTTCCTGAAAAACGATCTGGCGCAGCCCCGTCGTTATTACAACGGTAAACTGGCCACGGTGACAGATATCGATGACGAAGAGATCACCTTGCTGCTGGCCGGCTCGCATGAAGAGCTGAAACTCGGCAAGGAGACATGGCGCAATATCCGTTACCACTATAACCAGGAAGAAAATAGTATCGACGAAGAGGAGATCGGCAGTTTCACACAGTTTCCTATCAGGCTGGCGTGGGCCATCACTATCCATAAGAGCCAGGGGCTGACCTTTGAAAGGGCTATTATCGATGCGGGGTACGCTTTTGCTCCCGGACAGGTATATGTGGCGCTGAGCCGCTGTACCTCACTGGAAGGACTGGTGCTGCATTCCCGTATTAATTATGGCGCCATCAAAACGGACCGCCAGGTGATAGCGTTTGCAGAAAAAGAAGTGGAGGCCAACGAGCTGGTGGTGTTGCTGGAAATGGAACGGAAAAAGTTTCAGGCCACCTCGCTGCTGCAGTTATTCGACTGGTACCGGATGCAGGCCAATATCCGCAGCCATGCGGTATGGATACAGGACAAAAAAGTGCCGGACATCGATGCGGCGTTGCAGGTAAGCCGTCAGCTGACGGCCAAAACGGAACAACAACAGGAAGTGGCCAACCGCTTTGTGGTACAGCTCCATCAGCTGCTGGACACGACGGTGCAAACCGGTGAAACCGACCAGCTGGAAGAGCGTGTCACCAAGGCTGTCGGTTACTTCACCAAAAGCATATACGAAGATCTGATAGTGCCATTGCAGGAACATATTGCAGCGGTCAAAAAACAAAAATCAAAAAAATACCTGTTACAGCTCATGTCGCTGGAAGCGGATTGCTGGCAGAAGCTGCAGCAGGTATGGGAAGTGTCTTATGCCGACCTGGATTTTACCAAAGGGCTGAAAGACTATACGAAACTAAGAAATGCGGAAGCGGAAGGTGTGGCCGGTAAAAAAGGCGGCAAACCGGAAGCCAAAGGCAAAGTAGAAAAGGGTAGTAGCCGCAGGGGTACATTGGAATTGTATTTAGGCGGTAAGAATATCCCCGACATAGCCGTAGCGCGGCAACTGGCGGTAAGTACGGTAGAAAGCCATCTGGCCCAGTGCGTGGAAGCCGGAGAGCTGGACCTGTTCCGCTTCGTGTCTGAGCCGACGGTGAAACTGATCATGTCCCATATCCGCGAACTGGGCGCTACAGCAGCCGGTCCTATCAAAGAACGTGTAGGCCCTGCCGTGACCTTCGCAGAAATACGGGCAGTACAATGGTATCTTAAAAAACAGCAGGAAGACGAGATTATGAAAGATTAAACCGACAGACGATGAAACTAAGCGTATTAGACCAATCTCCGATCAGAAAAGGCAGCAATGCCATGGAAGCCTTGCAGGAAAGCGTTGAGCTGGCACGGCTGGCAGACAAACTGGGTTATACCCGTTATTGGTTATCAGAGCATCATAACACCAACAGCCTGGCAGGCGCCTCTCCGGAGATCCTGATAGCCCGGCTGGCCGCTGAAACGGAACGTATCCGAATCGGCTCCGGCGGGGTGATGCTGCCTAATCACAGTACCCTTAAAGTGGCAGAAAATTTCCGGTTGCTCGAAGCGCTGTATCCCGGCCGTATAGACCTGGGCATCGGCCGCGCGCCGGGTGGCGACCGTATCACGGCGCATATCCTCAATCCCTCCAATACCTTTGACCCTAAAGAGTTTGTGCAGCAGGTGGTAGACCTGCAGGCATGGCTTACCGATAAAGTCACCCCCGGCAGTATGCAGGAAAAAGTAAAGGCCATTCCGGTCATACCGTCCTCGCCTGACCTGTGGATGCTCACCTCCAGCGGCGAAAGCGGCCTGCTGGCGGCCCATTTCGGGATGGCGCTCTCTTTTGCCCATTTTATCTATCCGGTAGGCGGCCCGCAGGCGGTGGCCAATTACCGCAAACAGTTCCGACCTTCGGAACATCTCGCCGCCCCACAGGCCAGCGTAGGCATTTTTGTCTTCTGTACCGATACGGAAGAAAAAGCGGCTGAACTGGCAGCGGTGATGGACTATCGCCTGCTCAGCTTTGAAAAAGGGAGGTACGATGTGTTTCCTACCTACGAAGAAATCAAAGACATTGAATACACCGCAGAAGAACTGGCACGCATACGCGCCAACAGCGGCCGGCGTGTTTTCGGTACCCCGCCACAGGTAAAGGCCCGCCTGGAACAGCTGGCAGCCGACTATGAGGTGGACGAACTGGTGATCGCCACTATTACGCAGGACCATGCCGACAGGCTCCGGTCATACGAACTGCTGGCAGAGGTCTTCCAGTTAAATAGATAAATTATCGATATTTATCATTTAATTATTTTTATATTTGTAACGGCTATGCATATAGCCGTTTTTTTTATGACCGATCACATACAGTGAAAACCTGAAAATGCCAGCTTAAAACCATCATCCCTATGAAAAAACTCATTTTAGGCGCGGTTATTCTTACCGCCATGCTGACCGCCTGTTCCAAAAAAGACAAGAATAGCAACGATGACAACGCACCAAAACCGGAACAACCAGCGGTAACGCCCAAAGATTCCCTGACGATATACAAAGACCTGGAGTTTGATATCAGTGGCACCAGTACTACCGTGGGCATCGCTTTCTCCACAAAAGACGGCAAGATGTACTACCGGGGCAATCTGCCTAAAGACGGTAAAAACATAGACCTGGTGTTTGCCGGCGTAGACCCGGGAAGGCTGTTCTTTAGCAGTCCTACGGCCACGGCGTCTCACAGCCTTACATTTGATAACGCCACCCTTACAGAAATCATGAACGCTCCGTCCGTACAGGTTTTTGATCCGTTGAAATTCGATACCCTGTCGCACGGCTCTGCATTGAATAACCTGCCGGTAAAGGAGGACGACAATTTTTTCTCTACCACCTACGATGGCGTAGTGTTGTTCAAAAATGCCGCAGGCAAAATAGGGGTCATCAAAGTGTCCCGTTCCGAAGGACAACGGCTGAAAGTCACCATCAAAGTACAACCATAAAACGCATACGTTCCATCCATAACAGGCCGGGTTGCTAAAGCTGCCCGGCCTTATTATTTTGTATCAGTGAAAAATAAGCCAGTAACCGGTAAAAAAGAGGTAGGATTACTACGGTGGCTGCCGCTAAATTTGCACGTTAGGAATGACCATTAAAATCGCTACCACTGTGAAAGTAGGATTATTTATACCGTGTTATATCGACCAGTTCTACCCGCAGGTAGGCATTGCCACACTGCAGCTGTTACAGAAACTGGGATGTGAGGTGGAATACCCGCAGGGACAAACCTGTTGTGGCCAGCCGATGGCCAACTCCGGCTATGAGCATCTGACACATCAGTGCAACAGCCTCTTTGTCCGTAATTTTGCGGCTTACGATTATATTGTGGGCCCTTCCGGCAGCTGTGTGCTGCATATCAAAGAACACCTGCACGACCCCGCCCATGAACCGGCAGCCGCCGGCATACGGGAACGTATATATGAACTCACGGCCTTTCTCACCGATATATTAAAGGTAACGGCATTGCCTGCACGCTTTCCGTATAAAGTAGGGCTGCACCAGAGCTGCCACGGTCAGCGCGGCCTCGGGCTGGCGCAGATGAGCGAGCTGGTGGCGGCGCCTTTCTCCAAACCGGAGCAACTGCTTCGGATGGTGGCAGGCCTTGAGCTGGTAGACCTCGACCGCAAAGACGAGTGCTGCGGGTTTGGCGGCACCTTCTGTGTAACAGAAGAGGCCGTTTCCGTGAAAATGGGCAAAGACCGTGTAGCCGATCACGTTAAACACGGCGTGGAAATCATCACTGGTACGGATGTCAGTTGCCTGATGCACCTGGAAGGTATCCTCCGCCGCCAGCACCAGCAGGTGAAAGTGATGCATATTGCTGAAATCCTTAATCAACAGATCCATGAACAGGCCAACCACTGATCACGCCACGCTGGCGGACAAGTTCAACGAAAATGAGCCCAGGGTGAACTGGCACGATGAAACCCTCTGGTGGGTACGTGCCAAACGTGACCGCCAGGCATGGAGCATTCCTGAATGGGAACTACTGCGGGAAACCGCTTCACAGATAAAATTAAACGTGCTGGGTAACCTGCATGACTATCTGACACAGTTTGAGCAGCAGGCGCTACAGAATGGCGCCATTGTCCACTGGGCCGCTGACGCTGCGGAACATAACCGCATTGTGACGGAAATCCTGCAAAGGCATGGCGTAAAACGAATGGTGAAGAGCAAGTCCATGTTAACGGAAGAATGTCACCTGAACCCACACCTGGAAGCCCATGGCATCGACGTGATTGATACCGACCTCGGTGAACGGATCGTACAGCTGGCGAAAGAACCGCCCAGCCATATCGTGTTGCCCTGTATCCATAAAAAGAAAGAAGAGATAGGAGAGCTGTTCCATGAGCACCTGGGCACACCGGCCGGCAATGCTGACCCGCAGTTTCTGACGGCGGCGGCAAGGCTGCATCTGCGCAAAGAATTCCTGCAATCCAAAGCCGCCATCACCGGCGTTAATTTCGCGGTGGCGGAAACCGGTGAGATGGTGGTATGTACCAATGAAGGCAATGCAGATATGGGCGCTCACCTCGCCGATGTGCATATTGCCTGCATGGGCATTGAAAAAATCATCCCCGAGCGGAAACACCTGGGCGTGTTCCTGCGGCTGCTGGCACGCAGCGCTACCGGTCAACCTATCACCACCTATTCCAGCCACTTCAGAAAACCGGCCCCTGGTAAGGAATTGCATATCGTAATTGTGGACAACGGCCGTTCACGGCAACTGGGCAGGGAAGACTTCCGCAACTCCCTGAAATGTATCCGTTGTGGCGCCTGTATGAACACCTGCCCGGTGTACCGCCGCAGCGGCGGCCACAGTTATCATACCGCCGTGGCCGGGCCTATTGGCAGTATCCTGGCGCCCAACCTTGATATGAAGGATTATGCCGATCTGCCTTTCGCGTCTACGCTCTGCGGCTCATGCTCCAACGTATGCCCGGTGAAAATAGATATCCATCAGCAGTTATATAAATGGAGACAGGTGCTGGTGAAGGAAGGTCATACCAGCGCTGCAAAAACCGCCGGTATGAAAATGATGAATGCCGTACTTTCCAAACCCGGGAACTACAAAAAAGCAGGTAAGATGGGCCGTTGGGTGTTACGTGCTTTCCCGGGGATGGTCAACAACCGTTTTAACCCGTGGTATAAACAACGGGAGATGCCCGCGCCGCCTGCACAGTCATTCTCTGAATGGTATGCACAACAGTCATCAACAAAAAAATAAACAGCCGTAAATAATATATTGATATGAGTAGCAGGGAACAGATACTGGCCGCCGTGAAAAAAAATCAACCGGAAGCAACTGCGTTGCCATCATTACAGGGCCTGGCAGGAGAGATGCCTGCCACCCTGGAGGCCTATCGCAAAGTGCTGGAAAGCCTTGGTGGCAGCCTGTTTGAGATTGCTGATACGGCGCAGGTGCCTGCGTTGCTGACGCAACATTACCCGCATCTTGAAAGGGTAGTGTTTGCTGATGATAAACGGGGATGGGCACACGAAGACCCGCACCAGCTGGAAAACGTAGACATGGCCGTGGTGACCGGACAATGGGGCGTGGCTGAAAACGGCGCCATCTGGCTAACGGAAAATGATATAGCCGTAAGGGTTTTACCTTTTATCTGCCAGCATCTTGCTATCATATTACCACGGGAACGCATATTGGCAACCATGCATGATGCGTATGAAAAAATCGGTGCGCCTCAAACCGGTTTCGGTGTATTTATTGCAGGCCCATCCAAAACCGCTGACATAGAGCAATCCCTCGTATTAGGCGCCCATGGTGCAAAAAGCCTGGTCGTGTTTGTTTTAGGTTAAATTCATTTTAACTGTATATTTATTCAAAAAATCACTTACTTTTATAAATGAAAAGATGATCCGACCGCCAAAAATCATCTTTTTTTATAAAGTTGGTATGGTGTTTGTTTCCACTGGCCATCACAAACAACTTTAGTAGTTCTATTTAACCATATAGCGAATATTACTTTAACCATATAGCGAACGAACTTAGTTAACCGGAAAAATTGAAAGACCATGTATCAATTATTTTGTGTGCCAGCGCATGAAGGTATTAGAAACGAGAATGACTGTCTACTGCACAATCAATCATGTGTGAAGCTTTTACGCTTGTCCTGTCCCGATATCAACAAGTACTGTTGAAGTAGCATTTTAATATAGCCTGTAAAGTTAGTCGTCCGGATTACCTGTATGCGAACACAGGAGACGTACTTCCTTGCAGCCGGCGGGTTCATACTTGCCTTTATCTTCTTGTCAGTATCAGATCAATATTGGATTGGTGGAAGCTATCATTTACGCACAGTAAAAAAATTTTAATAGTTTACTTTTTCATAATAGTAAGATATCAAAATTTAGTGTTTACTTTGCATAACTTGAAAAACCGAAAAATGCGAACCAAACCTTACGCTATCTGACCGGAGAGTAAAGCGCTTCTATGAAAACCACCCTCGCGCTACTTACCTGATTGGACGAGCATATATTTCTTAACCGTATCTATTATTGAAACCTATGGTGAACAAATCATCATGGATTACCCCGTCGTGGCTTATTCTGCTGCTTGACCTTGGGTGTTCCGTTATCGCCATCAATCTTGCCTTTCTGCTCAGGCTCAATTTTGATATGGAGGCCCTCACTCCGTATCCGCTTGAAGAAATCTCCTTTATTGTATTAGGTGTGACCCTGATGTTGTCTTTACTGTTACGAACGTATCGTGGCATCGTACGGCATACCAGTATGGCGGATATTGGGAACATCGCCTGCATGAATGTTATTGCCAGCGCCATTTTTGTGACCATCAACTATAGTCATGTGCTGGATGCGGAAGTTAATCTGTTCCCATTGTCAGTAATCCTGATCGGTTTTTTTATATCTTCTTTCCTGCTGTTATCCTATCGCCTGATGGTGAAATGGGTATTTAAGTATTATAAGAACTTTCGGGCTGTCAACAGAACCAGGGCTGCCATCTATCATACAGGTCTCACCAGTATTATGTTGCGTAAGGCTATCAACGACAACCCGGAAGCGGATATACGTATTGTGGCCTTCCTGGCCGATACCAATGCGCATGCAGGTAAATCCATCGAAGGATTGCCGGTATATGCCTCGCGTAAAGGGCAATTATTTAAAATGTTGAGAGAAGGGAAAGTGTCCCTGCTGCTGATACCGGATGATCACCTGGACGCACAACATCTCAATGAACTGGTAGAAGAATGTATCACATTGAATATAAGAGTACAGAAGATCATCTCCGTGAATCAATGGATAGACGGTACACAAAATAAAGGTATACAGTTGAAAGACATCCATATTGAAGATCTGCTGGAAAGATCTGTCATCGATATCAAAAATGAAAAACTGGAAGCAGAGATCCGTGATAAGAGTATCCTGGTAACCGGTGCTGCCGGCTCTATTGGCAGTGAAATCGTCCGTCAGGTGATCCGTTATCAGCCGGCAGTTATTGTGCTCTGCGATAAAGCGGAATCACCGTTGCATGAACTGGAACTGGAAATGGCGGAAATGGGAACCAACATTCCCATCATTCCATTTATCGGGAATGTATGCGACCGGTCCCGTATGCAGCAGCTGTTTGAAATATACGCGCCCGCTATCGTGTATCATGCCGCGGCTTACAAGCATGTGCCCATGATGGAGAAAAACCCTTCTATCGCAGTAATGAATAATGTATTGGGCACTAAGGTCATGGCGGAATTATCGGTGGATTTCGGCGTGGAAAAATTTGTAATGGTATCTACAGACAAAGCGGTGAACCCTACCAATGTGATGGGCGCTTCCAAACGCATCGCAGAAATCTTCACACAATCTTACAACAACAGGATAAACGAACAGTTTAAAAAAACAGGTCCGGTATTTGGCTTGCCGCCTACCCGCTTTATCACTACCCGCTTCGGGAATGTGCTTGGGTCTAACGGTTCGGTGATACCCCGCTTTAAAAAACAACTGGAAAACGGTGGCCCGCTCACAGTTACCCATCCTGAAATTACCCGGTATTTTATGACCATCCCGGAAGCCTGCCAGCTCGTACTGGAAGCAGGCGCCATGGGACAGGGCGGGGAGATCTTTGTATTTGATATGGGTAAACCGATGAAAGTTGCTGATCTGGCCAGGAAGATGATCCGGATGGCCGGAAAGGAACCGGGAAAGGATATTCAGATCGTATACTCCGGTTTGAGACCAGGAGAAAAACTATATGAAGAGTTATTGAATAATGCCGAAAATACATTGCCCACCTATCATGAAAAAATACTGATTGCAAAGGTGCGGAGCTATAGTTTTACGGAAGTAGACGAAAAGGTGACGCAGTTGATCGCATCTGCCGAAAAGCACTATTTAACACCTACGGTTGCTTTGATGAAAAAGCTGGTACCAGAGTTTATCAGTAAGAATTCTGCGTACGAAGAACTGGATAAAGATAAAATTAAAATGTAATAGGCGAAAGCGCAGCTTTTGTTACTGATGGGCATAAAATTTGCCCAGCTGCGGCTTCCTATTTGCAAAACTGTCAATTAGATATGAGTCTTATCAACAGGGAGTTCGGCTCCCGTTTAAACACCATTGTCAAAAGGTGCAGGGTCACGTATTATCATTTAGCAGGAATAATTTGCCTTTTCCTGTTCTCATGTTCGGCGCCTAAAAATGTGACCTATTTCAGGGATATCCCGGATTCGCTGGGATCAAAGGAAGTGGAACAGGCGTTGTATAAAACGCCGCTCATCCAGGTGGATGATATTCTGCAAGTGAATATTCAAACCCTGGACCCGGGCACCACCGCCTTGTTAAATCAACAGAACGCCCCATCATGGCCTTCCGCAGGAACCGTTCCCGGAGGGGGCTCTAATATCAGCGGGTATCTGGTTGACAAGGATGGCAATATCATGTTGCCATTGATTGGCAAGATGCAGGTGAAAGGTAAATCAACAGAAGAAGTAAGAGCAGCGGTAGCCGAAAAGGCCGCCCAGTTTTACAAAGACCCTGTTGTTAATGTAAGATTCGTTAACTTTAAAATTACAGTGCTTGGTGAAGTAACAAGGCCATCAACCTATGTGATGCCCAATGAAAAAGTAACCTTATTGGATGCTATCGGCATGGCGGGTGATCTTACTATTTATGGAAAACGCGAAAACGTATTACTGATCAGGGATAAAGATGGTAAAAAAGAATTTGTCAGATTTAACCTGAACAATACAAACCTGTTTACATCTCCCTATTATTATTTACAACAGGGAGACGTGGTATATGTTGAACCGAATAAGTCGAAGGTTGTAGCAACGGACGCATCGCGATTGAAGAACATTACTATTATCACATCTGCGATCACGTTGCTGGTGGTAATACTAACGAGGGTCAAGTTTTAATTTTTTAAAGCACTTACATGTACGAGAATAACAATTCAAATAATCCATTTTCTTTAAACGGTAACACTCCTGTTGCACCGCAGCCGGATAATGTACTTGACTTAAGAAAAATACTGGATATATTGGGATCATACTGGTATATTTTCCTGTTGAGCCTCATCCTGACAGGCGCCGCCGCCTGGCTGTATCTCCGTTACGCAACGCCGAGCTATAAGATCAGTGCCAAAATACTGGTGCAGGATGATAAAAAAGGCGGGAACCTGCCCGGTGAAGAGATCCTCAGTCAGCTGGAATTGTTCAATACCAAAAGCAGCGTGGATAATGAAGTGGAAATACTTAGCTCGCGTTCTATTATGGAAAGCGTAGTGAAAGACCTCCAGCTGAATGTGAGCTATGTCGCTGATGGCCGCGTGAAGAAAACAGAGCAATACCGTAACATGCCTTTTTCATTTAAGTGGCTCAGCCTGAGTGATAGCCTGGCTGCGATGAATTATACCATCCATCCGATCAATGAAAAGAAATTTTCGCTGAGCCGTACCGGTCTTACCAGAGAGGGGACCTGGAACGATACGCTGCATTTGCCTGAAGGTGTCGTGTTCATACAACGGAACCCATTGTACGCGTTCGTCCATCCGGAATATTATGTGAAAGTGGTTTCTGTGGACCAGGCCGTGGGAAAATACCGGTCGCTGGTGACCATGGCTGTCCCCAACAAGCAGGTAAGCACGGTAGACCTCACCATCACGGATGGTATACCTGAAAGAGGCGAAGCGGTGCTTAACAAACTGATTGAAGCGTATATGAAGGCCAGCGTGGAAGATAAAAACAGGATCGCGGACAGCACCATCGCCTTTATCGATAACCGGCTGGTGATCGTGACCAAAGAGCTTTCCGGTGTTGAAAAAGACATACAACAGTTTAAACAGTCAAATCAGGTGGCCGACCTGGAAGAACAGGCAAAATTATTGGTTTCCAGTACCGGGGATTTTTCCAAACAGTTGCTGGACCAGCAGGTAAGGTTAAACATTGTTGAGTCTATGCAAAAGTACATGCAGGACGAAGCCAACAACAAACGCGTGGTACCTTCCTCCCTTGTTGTACAGGACCCTTCCTTCCTCGGGCTGGTAGAGCGTTATAACACATTACAGCTGGAAAGGGAAAGGCAATTGCTGTCCACCACGGAAAATAACCCGCTGATTAAAAACATTGATCAGCAATTGCAGGGGCTACGCGGAGACCTGAACACCAGTCTCGGCTCATTAAAGAATGGTATCCAGATTAGTATCGACGAACTGCAACGCAGCTCCGGAAGCCTGAACAAAAAGATAGCACAGGTACCCGCCAAGGAACGTCTCTTCCTGGATTTTTCGCGGCAACAGGCTATTAAACAGGAGCTCTATCTGTTCCTGTTGAAAAAGAGGGAGGAATCTGCGCTGTCGAAATCGTCTAATCTGGCAGTAGCAAGAATCATCGATCCGGCAAAAAGCGACGCCCTTCCTTTTAAACCCAAACGCCTGTTAATATACCTGCTGGCCATGGTGGCAGGACTGGCATTACCTTCACTGGGCCTTTATGTAAAAGAACTCCTGAATATCAGGGTAACCAATAAAAAAGACATCACTGGCGGCACCAAAGTGCCCATCATTGGTGAAATCGGACATACACAGAATAAAGAACTGGTGGTGGCCAAAAGGGATAATGTGACCCCTGTTGCAGAACAGTTCAGGGCGCTGCGTACTAACCTGCAGTTCATACTGTCGGGGCCACAGCAAAAGGTGATCCTGCTGACGTCCAGCATGAGCGGTGAAGGGAAGTCCTTCGTGGCCGCAAACCTGGCAGCTGTGCTGGCGCTTTCAGGCAAAAAGGTGGTACTGCTGGAAATGGACCTTCGCAAGCCAAAGCTCTCCGATAAACTGGGTATAGACAACATGACAGGGTTTAGCACCTACGCCATCGGCAAAAGTATGCTGGAGGAAGTTATCAAACCTTCCGGCATACACGAAAATTGCAGTATTATTTCCTCCGGGCCGATACCGCCCAATCCTGCAGAGCTCTTATTGCTGGAACAAACAGAAATATTGTTTACCAAACTCAGGGCAAAATTTGACTATATCGTAGTAGATACTGCGCCGGTAGGGTTGGTGACGGACGCACAACTGTTAGCGCGTTTTGCAGATGCCACACTTTACCTTGTCCGTCAGGGCATTACCTTTAAACAACAGCTGCAAATTCCGGGCGATCTGGCAGCACAGCGAAAAATGCCCAGAATAAACCTGATCGTAAACGATGTGAAGGCTGGCCGCAGCTATGGTTACGGCTACGGTTATGGTTACGGCTACGGCTACAGTGAAACGCAACGTAGAGGCGTGGCCGGACGCTTTAAAAAGTTGATCGGAAAATCATAATATTTTTATCTGAAAAAAATCTGGAAAAATCTGGAAAATAATAGTCAAACTATGAATCAGGAAACTAGGATTGCAATCATTGGATTAGGTTACGTGGGATTGCCTTTAGCAGTGGAATTTGCGAAAAAATATAAAACTTTCGGCTTTGATATCAATAAAGCCAGGATCGCGGAATTAATGAGCGGGTCAGACCATACCCTGGAAGTAGCGGAAGAAGATCTGAAAAAAGTAATTACCGCTGATCCGGAAGCCGCTACAGGACTGTTTTGTACCAATGAACTGGATGCCATTAAATCAGCAAACTACTTTATTGTTACCGTACCTACACCGGTGGATAAACACAATCGTCCGGACCTTACGCCACTATACAAAGCCAGTGAAACAGTTGGTAAAGTACTGAAGAAAGGAGATACTGTGATTTATGAATCCACCGTATATCCTGGTGTGACGGAAGATGAATGTGTGCCGGTGCTGGAGAAAATATCCGGATTGCGGTTTAATACGGATTTTTTTGCAGGCTACTCTCCCGAACGTATTAACCCGGGCGATAAAGAACACACCGTTACTAAAATACTGAAAGTAACTTCCGGTTCTACTCCTGAAGTGGCGGAAAAAATCGATCAGCTGTATAAGTCAATCATTGTTGCCGGTACCTTTAAAGCCACCTCTATTAAGGTAGCAGAAGCGGCGAAAGTAATTGAGAATGCACAGCGTGATATCAATATTGCCTTCGTAAATGAACTCGCAAAAATATTTAACCTGCTCGAAATCGATACTGCAGATGTATTGGCTGCTGCCGGTACGAAGTGGAACTTCCTGAAGTTCAGACCAGGATTGGTGGGAGGACACTGTATTGGTGTTGACCCCTATTACCTGGCACAAAAAGCCCAGGAGGCGGGTTATCATCCCGAAATCATCCTGGCAGGTCGCCGTGTAAATGACGGTATCGGTGCCTATGTGGCGCACGAACTGGTGAGGCTGATGATCAAAAAAGAAGTGCGGGTAAAAGGCTCCAATATCCTCGTACTTGGTGTTACATTTAAGGAAAACTGCCCGGACGTACGTAATACCAAAGTGGTGGATATCCTCAATACACTGAAAGGGTACGATGTTAATATTTCTATTTATGATCCTTGGGCTGATCCTGCAGATGTGAAACATGAGTACAACTGGGATTGCGTGAAGTCTGTCAGCACAGAAGATAAATTTGACGCAGTATTACTGGCTGTGGCACACAATGAGTTCAGTGCGCTGAACATTAAATCCATGTGTAAAGACAATGCGGTGATCTATGATGTTAAAGGCATTTTGCCGAAAGAACTGGTAGACGCAAGGCTCTAATCCCGATACCTTAAACAAAGGAAATACTATATCTGCCGAATATGTACGAAAAACCATTCCATACGCATGATCTTTCTGCGTCCTCCTTTCTTGTAACCGGGGGCGCAGGATTTATTGGTTCCAATATAGTTGAATACCTGCTTAAATATGGAGCTGCAAAAGTGCGTGTACTGGACAATTTCTCCACAGGTTCCCGTGAGAACATAAAACCATTTCTCGATAACCCGGCCTTTGAGTTGCTGGAGGGGGATATCCGCGATGCCGACGTATGCCGCAGGGCACTGGAAGGCATGGATTATGTGACCCATCAGGCAGCACTGGGATCTGTGCCGCGCTCTATCAATGATCCTGTTACAACCAACGAAGTAAATATTTCCGGATTCCTGAACGTGCTGGTGGCCGCCCGCGATGCCAAAGTGAAACGCATGGTATATGCAGCCAGCTCCAGCACTTATGGCGACCATCCGGGCCTGCCCAAAGTGGAAGACCTCATTGGAAATCCGCTTTCGCCATATGCCGTGACCAAATATGTCAATGAACTGTATGCATCCGTATTTTCCAGGGTATATGATTTTCATCCGGTAGGACTGAGGTACTTTAATGTATTTGGCCCCCGGCAGAACCCTAAAGGCGCCTATGCAGCCGTTATTCCGCTGTTTATCGATGCCGCTTTGCAGAAAAAGGCGCCGGTAATCAATGGTGACGGCGAAACCAGCAGGGACTTCACTTTTGTTGAAAATGCGGTGCAGGCAAACATAAAAGCATTACTGGCTGAAAACATCCATACCGCTGAGATCATCAATATCGCCTTTGGTGAAAGGACTACCCTCAACCAGTTATGGCAGATGGTGAGCGAGTGTGCAAAAATCAACATTGCACCCGACTACGGCATGGAAAGAAAAGGAGATGTGAAACACAGCCTCGCTGATATCTCCAAAGCACGGCAGCTCATCAACTATGATCCGGAAGTAAGCGTTGCTGCAGGATTGCAGCTTACCTACAGCTGGCTGGAACGTAACAGTATCTGACTAAAGCTATTATCATGAAAACAGAAATGAATAAAGTACTATTGGTATTTGGTACACGCCCGGAGGCTATCAAAATGTGCCCGTTGATTAAAGAGCTGGAAAAATATCCGGAGATCTTTGAAGTGAAAGTGTGCGTAACCGGTCAGCATCGTGAAATGCTTGACCAGGTACTGAATATCTTTAATGTACAACCTGATTATGATCTCAAGATCATGAAACAGGGACAGGACCTCTTCGATGTAACGGTGGGCGTACTCTCCGGCATGCGGGACGTACTGGATAATGCTAAGCCAGACATCGTACTGGTACACGGGGACACTACTACTTCTACGGCAGCCGCCCTGGCCGCATTTTATAAACAGGTCCCGGTTGCCCATGTGGAGGCCGGCCTGAGAACGCATAATATGTACAGTCCATGGCCGGAAGAAATGAACCGTAGCATCACCGGACGTATTGCCACCTATCATTTCGCACCGACGAAAATTTCCCGCCAAAACCTGCTGGATGAAAACATCAGCAGCGAACAGGTATTTGTTACCGGCAATACCGTACTGGATGCTTTACACCTCGTGCTGGAAAGGGTCAAAAATGACCAGGAAGTACAGACAGGTATAGAAGATGTACTGGTGCAGCATGGCCTTGCCCCGTCTTTATTGTCTGCCTGGAACGGCAATGACAGCAACGGAAGAAGGCTGGTGCTCATCACCGGGCATCGCCGCGAAAACTTCGGCGACGGCTTCAGAAGCATCTGCCAGGCCATCAAAAAACTGGCGGAAAAATATCCGGAAGTGGATTTTGTTTACCCGGTGCATCTTAATCCCAATGTCCGTAAACCAGTGAATGAAATCCTGGGAGAGGCGGCATTGCCCAACGTGCATATCATTGCACCGCTCGACTATCTTCCCTTTGTTTACCTGATGAACAAAAGCACCCTTATTCTGACTGATAGTGGCGGCGTACAGGAAGAAGCGCCCGGTCTTGGCAAACCTGTACTGGTGATGCGTAATACCACCGAAAGACCGGAAGCGGTAACAGCCGGCACCGTAAAACTGGTAGGGGTGGATGAAGACAAAATATATCATGAAGTGAGCATGCTGCTGGACAACAAAGATGCTTACAGCCAGATGGCGCAGGCCGTAAATCCTTATGGCGATGGCAAGGCATGTCAGCGTATAGTCAGGATGCTGAATAAAGAGGCGGTCATTGAACAATTCATATAATTTTCATAACAGTGAGTATCCTAAGCAGAAAACTGAAAACCCTTATAAAAAAGATCTATAGCTGGGCCAATGATACTCCGCTCTCTTCATTTAAACCGGGGGTGAATGTGGTCATTGCGCAGGGGATCAAAGCTACTTTCCCGGAAAGGGTGCATTTCGGTGATCACATATACATAGGTCCCGGCGCCCTCCTGTCCAGTCAGGGCGGCCTGTATATAGGTTCCGGCGTAATAATAGGTCCTAATGTCAGCATTTATACCGCTAATCACCGTTATGAAGGTGCGACGGCGATACCCTATGATGGCGCCACTATTCTGAAACCTGTCCATATTAAGGAAAACGTATGGATAGGAGGCAGTGTGATGATTGTGCCCGGCGTAACAATTGGGGAAGGCGCTATCGTGGGCGGCGGCGCGGTCGTTACAAGGGATGTCCCGCCCATGGCAGTCGTTGGCGGAAACCCGGCTAAGGTGATTAAGATGAGGGATGAGGAAACATATCAACAATTAAAACAACAGCAGCAAGTTTATATGCACCTGAAACAACGGGGGCAAATAAAATATTTCGAAACAGAGGGGTGATCCTGTTGAATCTTCCACAGGACCTGAAACGAACTTAGATAACAATGAAACAAAGCACGGATAACATACTGCTGACTGGCTTTTTCGGCGCCGGAAACGTAGGGGATGAAGCTGTTTCCCTGGCAGTTTACGAAGGCGTAAAAGAACAATTACCGGGTGCAAAATTCAGCATCGTCACACGTAGCCCGGCCTATACCAGAAACTTTACAGGTATTACAGCAGCGAAAGCTGTAAAAGGGTTTTACCCGTCGCAGGATTTTTGGCTACGGATGTCAAGCCATATCCGCAGCGTAAAAAAAAGTGACCTGATCGTGATCGGAGGCGGGGGAATACTACAGGATGTACACAGCTGGACAACCATTCCGGCTTTCCTCATTCCCGCCTGTATCGGGATACTGTACAACCGTAACATCATCACTGTGGGAATCGGTGTAGGTCCTGTTAAAAACAGGTGGTTGAAGGAACTGATCTGCTTTACCTGTAACAGGATGGCAAAGGTCCAGGTAAGAGACGAAAAAAGTAAAAAAGTACTGATCGAATGCGGCGTACAGGCCGATAAAATAACTGTAACGGCAGATGTGGTGCCCTCACTGGATGTGAAGCAGCACGTGTCTGCCCGGCAGGTGCCGGCTCAGGCTCCCGTGGTGGCGCTGGCGTTCAGAAAATGGCCTGATCTTGATGAAGACGGGCTGGTAGCTATATGCAGCAGGCTGATTGAAAGCGGCGTGCACATCAGGATGCTGGGATATGAATCTTCCCAGGACAAGAAATTTTATGAACAGCTGATCCTGAAATTTGAACCCCGGCATCAGGGAAAAATCAGCATACACCTTCCTGCCGACCTGAAAGACGCCATGCAGGAAGTGAAGAATGCAGACTTCCTGTTCTCCATGCGTTTGCACGGATGTGTTTTTGCCGCAGCGATAGGTACCGGTTTTTATGCAGTGCCCTACGATCATAAAGTTACTGAGTTTATGCGCAGACTGTCCCTCGAAGACAGAATGATTCCCATGGACGCACTTTCTGTGGAATTTGCTGATAAAATACTGGAAGAGCTGAAAGTAAAAGACACTGGTAGAACATGGGCCGGCGCATTTGATATACAGCAACAGCTTTCCCGTAACAATTTTACGGTGGTGAAGGAAGTGCTGGATAATAAAGCAAACTACTCCCGGAAGGATAAACTGGCCGCTCTGGGATGGATCGGGAAACTGTTGATGAAAGGTTTCGGCGTGCAGTTGCAAAGGCCTTTCAGATTCGTTTTAAGAAAAATAACAAAATAGGAAATCATGAAGGTGTTAATAACGACACAACAGCGGATACCTCATTCTGGCGGACTAAGTACCCATGTCGAAATCCTGATACAGGAACTGAGATCAAACGGGCATGAAGTCAGAATGATTCAGGGCGGCATGATACAGCCGCCCAAATGGAAAAAAGGCATCCGTATGCTGCTGACGCTCGGTAATCAGAATAAGTTTGTGAGCGGAAACTTCCGGGCGGCGCTTCTTCGTCTCCGCCAGCTGGCAGAACAGGAGATTGACCGGTTCAGGCCCGATGTTATTCATACGCATGATGTATATGCATCCTATGCTGTGCTGCAATGCAGGAACCTCAACGGCCTGCCCGTTATTCAGACTGTTCATGGCCCGGCGCTGTACGAAGCACAGATGGGCGGGGCAGATAAACTGCCGGCATATAAACAATTGATCATGGACTGCGAAGCGCTCGCGTTTAAAAAAGCGCAGCACTTTATTGCGGTAGACAGCGGCCAGGCAGATATCCTGAAAAAAGACTACGGCGTATCACCTGCCAAAATTGATGTGATGTTCAACTGTGTGCATGTAGGCGAGGTGAGGAGATTGGCGGAAGCACAGATAGACCTGCCGGTGAAGCAGCCCTATTTCCTGGTTCCCCGGCGCCTGGTGGAAAAAACAGGGGTGCGTTATGCTATTGAAGCACTGGCACAGGTGAAAGATCCGCATTGCCAGCTTGCCATAGCAGGGCAGGGGCCTTTAAGAAAGGAGCTGGAAGACCTGGTAGGCAGCCTCAATATTGGTTCCCGCGTGGTTTTTCTGGGACCGGTACCGAGAAACAGGTTATTACCGCTGTTTGCTAAAGCACAGGGCGTGATAGTACCTTCTGTACCGGCAAGTGGTGTTATCGAGGCCACTTCGCTGGCTGTAACAGAAGCCATGGCTGCGGGCACTGTGCCGGTGGCATCGGGTATTGGCGGACTGGCGGAGCTGATTGCACACAATGATACCGGCCTGCTGGTGAAGCCTGCCAATGCACAAGACCTGGCCAATGCGATGGACCTGCTTCTCAAAGACGACGGGCTGCGTAGCCAGCTGATAAAAAACGCTACGGAGAAAGTAGAAGGAGATTATTCTTCCGAAACCTGGGCTAAAAAGATCGTTCAGATTTATAAGAAATATGCTAAATAGTTTATGAGTTTTTTACGGAAAAGTATATTTGTTACCGGCGGCCAGATGGCAGGCATCCTCCTGAACATGCTGGGCGGAGTAATATACTCCAGGGCTTTGGGCCCCGGTGGTATGGGGCAGTATGAACTATTTCGCTCTTCCCAAATGGTGGTAGTTACCTTTCTTTCTCTGGGGATGGGTAATGCCAGCATTTATTTTCTGAATAATCTTAAATACGCGCCAAGCCATATTGTATCCAACACAACAAAGGTGTCCCTGCTGTTTGGCTTACTGTTGATAGTAGGGTTCACTGCGGCCATTTTTTTTAATCCCGCTTACTTCGGGAAGATCTCTTTTATAGTAGCACTACTTTTTGCGATGGGATCTGCCGCCCTTGTAAATATTACGACGCTAAGGCCGGTACTGGTAGCTCAACTGGCTTCCAAAAGGATGGTGCTGGTAGATATGCTGCCCCGTATCATCATCTTGCTGAGCGGGGTGCTGATGCTTTGTATCCATCAGAAAAGCCCCGGATTTGCGATCACGGCGCTGGGAGTAGGCAACGCTGCGGCATGTTGTGCGCTTTTTTATTTTCTCCGCGAACACATCAATCTGCGTGCGCCGTTTGACTGGAAAACGCTGGGAGCTCTGCTGAAGTACAGTATTAAACTGTCCGCGTCCAGCTTCCTGTACGTGCTCACGGCCAATGTCACGGTCATGTTACTACGTTATTCCCAGCTGGAAAATTTCAACCAGGTGGGGTTATATACAAGAGCGGTGGCCATCAGTGGTATGATCACCATCATACCCTCTACGGTAGGCCCCTTGCTGTATGCAAAATGGGCTGGTCTGAAAGGTGAATTACTGGCTAACCAGGCTCAGTTTGCCATGAGGGTCAGCTCTTCGATCAGTTTCACCATTTCCGCGATAGTGTTCATTTTTAGCCGGCAGATCATCCATTTGTTATATGGTCCTGCATTTTATGGCGCTAATGTTGCATTACGCATTCTTGCGCCTTCACTGGTGTTTATCACCATCACTAGTATCTGCAATAACCTGCTGGCTGGCGATGGCAAAGCAATTATAACTATGTATATCCTGGCAATCACTTTTACCATAGTGGCCGGGGTAACCTGGCTCACAGTAGGAAGGCTGGGCATAGAAGGAGCTGCCCTGGGAGTGCTGTGTGGGAATATTTTTTCCGCTGTTGCCAACCTGGTCGTATGCAACAGGCACTATGGGCTCAACTTCGCCAAATGTGTGGTGATAAGGCCCTCCGATGTAAAAACCATGATGAAATCCTTAAAACTTAAATGATGTTTTTCTGTTGGAAAAACAAATACTAACAGGTATGAGTAAAACTAATGGTCAGGGAAAGATTAGATTAGGTTTCTTTTTCGATGGAGGAGAAGGCGGCGGCGTAGTGGAATACGTACGTTTGCTGTTGACGAATATCGACAGGAGCAGGTTTACGGCTATCGGTATTTACCTGGGAAATGGCCCCAGTCATGAGGCGCTGAAACATATCTTCGACGAAACGGCCATATTAACTGATAAACGCCTGGTAAATGTAGGCAGTGGTAAAACCCGGATGCAGCGGCTGAAAATGAATACCTCCAAACTGCTCACCGCCGTTAAAGGGACCCGCCTGCTGGCCCGTGCCATGAAAAAGTACCGTATCGATATTATGGACGTGAATTATTTCCCGCTGCATATACTGGCGGGAATAGCCAGCCGCATGACAGGTGTTCCCTGCCTGTGGCACTGGCATGGTGCAGGCAGGCCAACAGGAATGCGGGCTAACATGACCGCCTTTGGCGCCCGGTTCTTCTGCGATAAGATCGCCTCCATTACCCACTTTGTACATAACAGTCTGCCGGAAGTGGCCAGGAAAAAATCCGAGCTGGTCTATAACGGGGTGGACACAACGAAAATTTCCAGTTCTGTTGTCAATGGCCACTTAATGAAATTAGCAGGTGTAGACGAAAATACTACGCTGGTGGGCATACTCGGAACGGTGTCTCCGTTCAAGGGACATACTTATTTTATTAAAGCAGCTGATATTGTGCTGCGGCAATATCCGGATGTCCGCTTTGTGATCATCGGCCGAGAGTCTGCTACGCAAAAAATAAAAGTAGGCTTTGAAGCGCAACTGAGAAAGGAAGTAAAAGAAATGAACAGGGAACAGGAAATCCTGTTCCTGGGGTATGTTGCCGATCCTTATAAGTACCTCCGGGACTGTAAAATCATCTGCACGCCAACTATTCCGTATATGAATTTTCTGGGAGAAGGCTTTGGCCTGGCCGCTGCCGAATGTATGGCAGCAGGAGTGGCCGTGGTGGCTACTAAGCTGGGTTCTTTCCCGGAAATCATTGAGCATGGGAAAAATGGCCTGTTAACTGAACCGAAAGATGCTGACGCGTTGGCTTCTGCTATCATGGAGCTGTTGGCGGATGAACCCAAAAGGAAAAATATAGCAACAGCTGCCCGGCAGCATATTGCTGAAAATTTTGACATAAAAGGTACCAGCAGAAAAATGGAACAGCTATATGAACGCCTGGTTTAAATATTAACATCAACTATATATTGGGATGGCTATTGTAGTGATATTGTTTTTTTTGTTCATGATGTACAGAACTGCATTGAATCCAATGACAGGGTTCATCTTTATGTGGTTTGCAATATGGCTTTACCCTAATTCATTGTTGTACGGAACATTGCCGTTGAATATACGGTTCGATGACATATTCGTGTTCTTTACGTTTGTAGTATGTGTCTATAAGAAGCCTGCCGGTGTCAGGGTATGGGGTTTAAGCACTTTCCGGCTGGCATTGGTGTGGTGGCTGCTGCATCTGCTCGGAAATATCAACGGGATGCTGTATGGTGGATGGGGTGCTGTTCAGGAAGTGGTGAAATTCCTGCTGAAAGCGGCCTATGTGCCGATGACTGTTGCTATTGCGGCTTCTTTATTAAACAGCTTTGCGGATGTAAAGTTGTTTATCAAATGGTTGCTGATAGCCGGTGCTGCTGCCGCGTTGCTGGGAGCTGGCACCGTAGTGGCGCCCCGCGCGTTTGGCCTGTTCCTGATTCCTAATCAGGACCTCTCTGCGGGTGAAATGCTGGACAATATGGAAGGCGCCATGGAGTTGGCGAGGAGGGCCAGAGGTTCCGTTGGCACAATGGCCACTTCGGCTATCTGCCTTTTTCTGTCGGTGCTGTCACTGCACCTGCTGGCGATGAAATACTATGCTTTCCAAAGCAAAAAGTTCCTGGTCCCGGTTTTCATCATTATACTGCTCGGATTGGCATATACCCAAAGCCGCGGCCCCATGCTGGCCTTTGCACTGACTGGCGCTATCATTCTTTTCCGGTCTGAAAACAAAGGCATACTGGTAGGTGCGCTGGTGGTGGGACTGTTGCTGATGGTAACAGACAACCCCGTGCGGGAACTGGTAACAGCCAGGTTTACCGGCGCCACAGGCGCTACGGCAGACAGCGGGCTGGACAAACGCTCGGAAGTATGGAGCATGTTCATGGAAAAATTTGATCCGGTGCTCCTCTTCAATGGGATAGGAGCTGTTATGTCCAAATACATCTATCATGCTACCGCGCACAACACCTACCTCGGTGCGGTTATCTATAATGGCATATGGGGTGTGTGTATGTTTTTCGTGATAGTGATAAGGTCCATCAAATACAGCAGTAAACTGATCCGGCATAAACAAGAAATCCTGTCAGATATTTTTGGACATTATTTTCCGCTGGCATTGATATTCATGTTGTTTGTGGGAATGAGTATCGAAGACTTTCAGAATACTATATGCATGCAGCTATATTTATTGTTTATGCTGATCTGCGAAAAGTTAATCAGAGCAAATGAGACCGCCGCCGAAACTGCCGGAAATACAGGTAAAACCAAACTGATGCCACTTGAAGCACAATTGAATTAATTAACTATTCTATCAACTCTTTATGGCGAACATTTTATTACAAGCTTGGGTGGTATCAAAAAAGGGAAATGAATATTTCCTTCCGTATACGCATTGGGTATACCTGAAGGAGATTGTACAGTACTATGATCAGGTGGGTCTGCTTTCGCCGGTAAAACAGTATGCTGACGGAACAGATTCGGGGCTGGTCTCTATTGCCGATTTCACCAACGTGACCATTCACGAGCTGCCCTACTCCGATAGCTATAAGTCGGCCGTAAAACACTACGGCGCTTACAAAAAGGCTTACAGGGAACTTACAGGCTACGATGTGGTGTACCTGCGTTACCCCACCCCGTTGGGGTGGCTGAGCAAACGCTACCTGAAGCACAAAAAACGGATCGTGCATTTTGTCGGAGACCCGATTGATGCTGCCTGGGTGAATCCCAACTTCAGGTTACTTAAAAAACTCACGCTGATATCTTTCTTCCTGCCCGAGCATATGGCCTATATGTGGGCCTGTAAAGGCGCAAAGGTATTTACCAACGGTTATCATCTGCAACAGAAGCTGAGTAAATGGCGGATCAATGCAAAGGCCGTTATTTCAACAACGCTGAATAATAAAGATTTTTATGTAGATGAAGCCAGACGGATCCCCGCTGAAGGCCTGAAGTTGCTGTATGTGGGATATCTGCGCAAGGCAAAAGGCGTAGAAGTGGTTATCCGTGCATTTGAACAAGTGCTGCGCCGTTATCCCGACGCCACCCTTACCATAGCAGGCTCGGGTGAGTTTGAAAAAGAATTGAAGGCAATGGCGGCAGCAGCAGGAATGAACGGTAAAATAACCTTCCTGGGCCACGTGGATAACCGGGACACGCTTAACACGCTTTTCCGTACCCATCATATTTTCTGTTTCGCCAGTTTGTCTGAAGGCTCTCCCAGGGTCGTGCTGGAAGCAATGGCCAATGGAATTAATGTGCTTAGTACACCGGTAGGCTCATTGCCGTCCGTGTTTAAAGACGGGGTGGACATCACCTATGCCGGATTCAACGATGACCAGGGCTTTTTCAGGAAGATCTGTTATCTGGTGGAAAACCCTGAAGAAGCAAATGCTGTCAGGAACAGGGCGCAGGAAAAAGTAAGAGGATTTACTATCCAGCATTTTATCAAAAACATTTTTTCCTATGAAAGTTAAGCTGTCTATATTATATGCCTGGCTGGTGCGTACAGTCACTTTATTGTTGCCCAACATACCCGTGTTTATGCGTTTCAGAGGTTTTTTGTATTCCCTCATGATGAAACGTTGCGGCCGTAATTTTCAGGTAACCTCAACGGCTATCCTGAATTCTTTGTCTGGCCTTGCAGTGGGAAACGATGTGTATATAGCGCATAACTGTGTGCTGATTGGACTGGACATCGAAATTGGAGACAAGGTACTGGTAGGCCCCAACTGTATTATTTCGTCTGCTAACCATACTTTCCAGGATGGGGCGTACCGGTTTGGCAAATCAGCGCCCCGGGCCGCAAAAATAGGCAGCGGCTCCTGGATTGCCGGTAACTGTTCAGTGGTGGGCGGCGGCGTACTGCCTCCCATGTCTGTATTGGGAGCAGGTTCTGTGCTTAATAAACCATTTACGGAAATACGGGGCCTGTATGCAGGTGCGCCGGCAGTGCTTATAAAGAAATTACAATGAGGATTCTGTATATACATCAATATTTTACGTTACCTGCCGCTGCCGGCGGTACCCGCTCATATGACCTGTCAAAGCGTTTTACGCAGGCAGGCCATAAGGTAGTGGTCATTACCAGCAGTTCTTTTCTGAAAAGCATGCGCGAATTCCCGAAAGGCTGGACCGTAGTGGAGCATGAAGGGATAGAACTGCATGTGCTGCATGTGGAATACAGTAATAAAATGAGCTTTTCAAAACGGATATCCGCCTTTTTGAAATTTCTTGTATTTGCTTCCCTGCGCACATTCAAAGTCAAGGCAGATGTAGTGCTTGCCACATCTACCCCCATTACCGTGGCGGTTCCTGCCATTACGGCCCGTATCTTTAAACGGAGGCCTTTTATTTTCGAAGTAAGGGATGTATGGCCGGAGGTGCCGGTAGCGATGGGGATCATCAAAAATAAAATGGTGATACGCTTCCTGGAAGGATTTGAAAAATATATCTACCGCAAGTCTGCACATATTGTCGCTTTGTCTGATGATATGAAGGCCTCGGTACAACAACGCGTAAACATCGCGGACAAAAAATTGTCTGTCATTACCAATATTTCAGAAACAGAACGTTTTTCACGATATACCCGGTCAGAAGGAATGCTGGCGGGACTGCTGGGATATACCCCGCGTAAAGTGGTGCTGTACGCCGGTACTCTGGGGATGGTGAATGGACTGAAATACATGACGGACCTGGCCATTCATAGCTATAAGATAGACCCCTCCATTAAGTTCATCATTTTCGGGGACGGGATGGAGAAGGAAAAATTGATGCAATATGCCAGTGAGAAAGGGGTGTTGAATGAAAATATCTATTTTTTCGACCCGGTGCCCAAATCACAGCTGTCACAGTTGTACTACGAATGTACGGTGGCTTCGTCTTTTGTGATACCGGTCCCCCAGTTGTGGGCCAATTCGGCGAATAAATTTTTTGACTGCCTTGCTGCCGGCCGCCCGGTGGTGATCAATCATCGCGGCTGGCAGGCTGCTGTGATAGAACAGGAGAATGTCGGCTTTGTATTGAACTACGATATAAAGGATATCGCCGGGGAAGCGCAACGTTTTTGTACTTATATCAACGATGACCGGTTGCTGGAACAGCAGCGGGAAAACGCGGTGTCGCTGGCGAAGAAGTCCTATTCACTGGATATTGCCGCGGCTCACTACCTGAAAATATTAAATGATGTTGTATCGTAAACTGTTTAAGCCACTGATCGATTTTTTGCTGGCCTTGTCAGCCTTTATCATACTGTTGCCCGTTTTTTTTACGGTAATGCTTATACTCTGGATTTCAAACGGAGGAACGCCCTTTTTTACCCAGCTCCGCCCCGGACTGAATGGCCGCATTTTCCGGTTGATCAAGTTTAAGACGATGAATGATAAAAAAGCAGCGGATGGGACCCTGCTGCCGGATGAACAAAGGATGACAAAAATCGGCGGACTCATAAGAAGGACTTCGCTCGACGAGATCCCGCAACTGCTGAATGTTATTAAAGGAGATATGAGCCTGGTAGGACCAAGACCATTGCTGGTGGATTACCTGAGCCTGTATAATAAGGAACAGCTGAGAAGGCATGAGGTTAAACCGGGCATTACCGGATGGGCCCAGGTGAATGGCCGGAATGCGATCAGTTGGGAAAAGAAATTTGAATATGACGTATGGTATGCAGACCGCCTCTCTCTGCTATTGGATATAAAAATCATGTGGATGACCGTCGCAAAAGTATTTAAATCGGAAGGTATCAGCCAGAATGGGCACGTTACCGCGGAACGGTTTACCGGAACAGGCGATCGGCATCTTCGTACTGCTGAATAACCGGCAAAAGACCATTGAATTATTGAAAAACCAAAGAATATGAACGAAAAGATATGGTTGTCATCCCCGCATATGGGCGGACAGGAATTAGAATATGTGAAAGATGCCTTTCAGAGTAACTGGATCGCTCCCCTGGGGCCTAATGTTGACGGATTTGAAGAAGATTTGGCAAAATATACCGGTTCTCCGTTTGTGGCGGCATTGTCTGCAGGTACGGCAGCGCTTCATCTGGCGCTAATTTTGTTGGATGTAAAACAAGGGGATGAAGTATTATGCCAGAGCATGACATTTTCTGCATCTGCTAACCCGATCGCATATCAGGGCGCTACCCCGGTTTTTGTAGACAGCGAAAAAGAAACCTGGAACATGGACCCGGTGTTACTGGAAGAAGCCATTAAAGACCGCATGGCCAAAGGGAAGAAGCCAAAAGCCATTATACCGGTGCATCTGTATGGTATGCCCGCGAAAATGACTGAAATACTGGCTATAGCTGCCAAATATGAAATTCCCGTTATAGAAGATGCGGCGGAAGCGCTGGGATCTCTTTATCAGGGAAAAGCCTGCGGCACACTGGGAGAAACAGGTATCCTTAGTTTCAACGGTAATAAGATAATTACTACCAGTGGTGGAGGGGCGTTGATCGGCAGGAACGGGGACCAGATAAAAAAGGCCAGGTTCCTGGCTACACAGGCGAGGGACAACGCACCGCATTATGAACATACGCACATTGGCTACAACTACCGGATGAGTAACATTTGTGCGGGTATAGGACGGGGACAGATGCTCGTGTTGAATGACCGTGTGGAGCAACGCCGCAGGAATTTCGACTATTATGTAAAAGAACTGGCAGGTTTGCCGGGAATTACTTTTCTGCAGGAACCGGAAGGCAGTTTCAGCAACCGGTGGCTCACGACGGTCCTGGTCAACAAAGAAGCAACCGGCGGGATAAGCCGGGAAACGATCAGGCAGGCGCTGGAAAAAGAGAATATTGAATCAAGGCCGCTTTGGAAGCCCATGCATATACAACCTGTCTTCTCCGGTGCTCCGGCTTATGTGAATGGCGTTTCGGAAAAACTTTTTGATGACGGTCTTTGTTTACCCAGCGGCTCTAATCTTACAATACAGCAATTGGAAAGTATTGTTATAAATATTAAAAAGTTATGGGACTGAAAATTAATACCGCCCTTCTCCGTACGAAACGGCGAAGTTTTACACTGGCAGCATTGATGCTGTTATCTGGTTTAGGCTGTCTCTCGTCCAGTGCGCAGTTTCCGCCTTTTAAATACAACGAGGGCATAGCAGCCAAATATGCGAATAAACAGGATGCGGCTGCTTTCAGAAGCAAAGCCGCAGCTTTGTCCTCCGGTGCATTTGATCTCACCGGCGTGTTGCCGGCGGGATATGTAAAGGATGGCACCGTAGATTATACCAGCTATCTGCAAACGGGAATGGACCAGCATAAAACGGTGGTATTCCCTGATTTCCCAGTGTTGATCAACGACAAGGGGCTGACTGTCGGGAGCGGGGCCAATATCATTTTTAAGCCCGGTTCAAGGCTGTTGTTGCAGCCTACTTCAAAAGACACCTATGAAATGTTAAGGGTGCATAATGTGCAAAATGTAAACATATACTGTCCTGTGCTCGAAGGCGACCGTAAAGGCCATCAGGGAAGTACCGGACAATGGGGAATGGGTATTGCCATCCGGGCTTCAAAAAATGTAAATGTCTATGCTCCGCAGGTGTCCAATTGCTGGGGTGATGGTATTTATGTTGGCGGCCTTAAAGGCGTTACCAGTTCAGGTGTCAACATTTACAATGCGTGGCTCAATTTCAACAGGCGTAACGGGATGTCCATTTCTTCGGTGGACGGCCTGAAGCTGATAAAGCCGGTTATAGCCAACACCTATGGCCAGGCGCCGATGTGCGGTATTGATATTGAGCCAAACAATAATACCGATGTTGTCAATAATGTAATGATGGATAGCCCGGTGACGTTAAATAATGCAAAACATGGTATCAATATATCATTGTTCAGGCTCATCGGTTCCAGTCCGAAAGATGTTAATGTAACGATCCGCAATCACCAGGACGACGGCTCCGCCGTTGCCTTTGCGATGGGTGGATTAAAACCGCATTACGATGTGCCGCCTATACAGGGCACTATAGAGATCATTGACCCGGTGTGGAAGAATAACCAGGAGAGGGCTTTTCGAAGCTATAAACCCAACGGTTACGCACCTACTGTGAAATTCACCAAAGTTTCTGTTTTGAAAACCGACAGAGATGGCCGGGACAAACCGGATGCAGAGAAATTTATGCTGATGAAGAAAACGATCTCCAGTGAAAGTAAAATGAGCATACAGGACTAAATTCAATTGTGTTTCCTCTGCCTTGACTTAAAAGGCAGAGGTTTATTTTTATCATTCCCTTACCTGAATACGCTGCTTCAACGAAACCTGCAATGTTAAGTTTATAAGAATAACATTTTTATCTGTTTGGTATTCAAATGTTTTATTTATTTGTAATAAATATATGTTTGTTTGGTTTTTAACTAACAAAACAACTTACGAAAACAGGACGTTTTTAAGTGACGTGGTTACTATTATCTTATGAAAAAATTGCTATGTTGTCATAGCTGGAATGTTTATAGGGATGCCTTTTGCAGCAGTTTATCAATTCGCCGGTATCTCTCCCGGAAAACCTTGTTAATTGTTTTACTCTTCCTATGGGGCAAAACAGGGCAGGCTCAGGATATCACCCTGAAAAATCCTTCACTGGAAGGGGTACCTGGACAGGGAAAGGTTCCTGCGTCCTGGATTGTTGCCATGAATACACCTGATATTCAGCCGGGAATTTTTGACATTACTGTACCAGCATCTGACGGAAACACCTACATCGGCTTACACAGCGGGTCATTGTGGCCTGAAGCTATTGCACAGGAACTATCCCTCAAAGGAGGCCGCAGCTATACGGTTTCCATGGACCTGGCATTTACCGCCCTTTATGCATACCGGGCCTGTTATGGAAACATGGCCATTTACGCTGGGGATGCTCCGGGTGATTCTGCGGAATTGCTCTGGCGTTCGGGCCCGTTTTCTCATACCGACTGGAAACGATATACGGCTGTGTTTAATCCGTCAAAGGATTACAAATACATTTCGTTCTGGGCCGATGCCGGTATTCCCTGCGATAAAAGTGCCTATGGCTCTGTTGTATTGATAGACAATCTGTCTGCCTTCATCCGGGAGGTGCCGCAGGTGGTTATTTCCACTGTCCGCACCTGTAAAGGCGCTGCTACGGGGGAGGCTACCCTAAAGCTGCTGAGCAGTTCCGTGGGGAAGTGTTCCTACAAATGGGAGCCTGGCGGGCAAACCAGCAGCCATATTGAAGGCCTTGCTGCCGGCCGTTATGAGGTCACTGTTACGGCTCCTAATGGAACCAGCACCAAAGCGCAGGTCATGATCGAAGAAACTGACCTGAAAAATGAACTGGTCATCCGGCCATCTCCCTGCAACGGGGACAATCAAAACGAGATCACCTTAAATACCACCGGCGGTGTCCCGCCTTATCGCTATTATTTCAATGGTTCCCAGCACCCCGCCTATGTCGGGACATTTAAAGAACTGCGTCCCGGAAGCTACACCGTCATCGTAAAAGATGACCATGGCTGTGAGGATAAATTATCGCCGGTACAATTAAGGGAACCTGAACCATTGTTGGTAACAGCGGTAAATGTAAAGGCGCTGAGCTGCAGTGACACGAGAGATGGGCGTATCACCCTGGAAGTATCGGGAGGCGTTGTTCCTTATTCATTCAGCCTGCAGCCTGGCAGCTGGCAGGATAATAATCAATGGAGCCAGCTGGATGCCGGTCGTTATTATTTCGAAATAAAGGATAAGAATGGATGCCATACCAACGGAAATACGGAGGTGCCAAGAAATGACCGCACCTGTGCGGTATATGTCCCTACCGCTTTTAGCCCTAATGGCGACGGTGTCAATGACCTGTTCCGTGCCAGAGTGAACGATGACGTATCTGCATTCAGGATGACCGTTTATAACCGGTGGGGAGCTGTTGTATTTGACAGCACTAACCCCGAAGCCGGCTGGAACGGAGCACAGGAGCCCAACGGGACTTATGTGTGGGTACTTGTCTACACCGACAGTAAAAAGCAGGCGCGGAAACAAACTGGGCCACTGGTATTGATAAGATAACGCCTGCGCCTATAGGGTACGGTTCTTAAACGGATATTTATCCAGCATGGCCCGCAGCTTTTTGTTCCTGCTGATCTGTGTAATGGCATGAAGATGCCTTTCATGATGCAGGTCCGTGCCTATATAGTCGATCATGTCAAGCTCCATCAGTTTTTCTGCCGCCTGTTGAATATGTTTGCCGTAGTACCCTGCAAGGGAAAGCAGGTTGACCTGAAAAAGACAGCCCCATTGTTTGAACCGGTGATAGCTCTCGAAATCGCCGTGGCAATAGTTATAACGCTCCGGATGCGCCAGCAGCGGCAGGTAGCCTTGTGCTTCCAGCTCGAAGATCCAACGGTGCATCTGCGGCGGTGCAGACATGAACGATATTTCCACCAGCACAAGTTTACCCGTCAGTGTCAATAAAGGCCGCTGCATCAGCTCTTCGAACTGTTCATCCATAAAATACTCCGCGGCGTGATGAAACGGAATCGATATTCCCTTCGCCGCCAGTGCGGCAGATACCTCTCGGTAAGGGCCTGCCATCGTTTGTACGGAGTTGGGGTACCGGTCCATCATCACATGTGGAGTGGTAATTATTTTTTTGATGCCCATGTTATGGAGCTGCTCTATAAAATGCACGGAAGTATCGGTGTCGGGTACACCATCGTCAATACCGGGCAACAGATGTGAATGGATATCCGTTTCCATGAATGACAGCAGCTGTGCCAGCTGTTCGCTTTCCCTGGTTTTATTGCGGAATAAAAACATAATAGGTTTCCTCTAAAGAATATGGCAAAAAAAATCACAGAACTATATCATAATCAATGCCACAATTTCTTCCAGGAATTGCCGGTCTGTTTCATCAAAAGAGGAAAGCCTGTCGCTATCCACATCCAGCACACCTGCCACTTCACCTGCTTTCATCAGGGGAACTACAATTTCAGACCTGGAAAGACTGCTGCATGCAATATGCCCCGGGAAGGCTTCCACATCCGGTACAATAAGTGTGGCTGCCTGTGCCCAGCTGGTGCCGCAAACACCGCGTCCTTTACGGATACGGGTGCAGGCTACCGGCCCCTGAAAAGGCCCCAGTACCAGTTCTTCCCCTTTCACCAGGTAAAATCCTACCCAGAACCAGCCGAATTGTTCTTTCAATGCTGCCGCCACATTGGCCAGATTGGCCACCAGATCAGGCTCTCCGTCCAGCAGTCCCTTTATCTGCGGAATGAGCGATTGATATTGTGCGGTTTTATCTCCCTGAATGATCTGTAAGTCTTCTGCCATTTCTTTTTTGCTGCAAAGATACGGTAATCCGGCACTTAAAGGTGCCGGACGAAAAGGTGGTCACCGGACCTTCTTTTCCATGCCGTTTTCCTTTTCCATTCCGTGTCTGCCGCCTGCCGGGCGCACTGCTGACGTGTCGCCGCTTTGCGCCTGTTGAAGTGTAATTTTTTTTCACTTTTCCCGTTATTATTGTATATTTATTTGAAGTAACCATTATAGAGAACAGGGCTCATTTTTAGTAATTCGCGATCATTTCAGACAGCTAACAGCTTATTAAATTATCTTTGCTACACTATGAATCAACCTGAAGTAATACTAGTGACTGAATCCGATGAAGCTATAGGTACCATGGAAAAAATGGAGGCGCATCGCAGGGGCCTGTTGCACCGTGCGTTTTCCGTATTTATTTTAAATGATGCCGGAGATATTTTGTTACAACAACGGGCACTGGGCAAATACCATTCTCCCGGTCAGTGGACCAACGCCTGCTGTAGCCATCAGTTTCCCGGCGAATCTACATCGGATGCCGCTCACCGCAGGCTGATGGAAGAAATGGGTTTTGACTGCCCGCTGGAGGAAATTTTTGCTTTTACTTACAGAACAGCTTTTGCCAACGGCCTTATAGAGCATGAATTTGATCATGTGCTTATAGGTACTTACAATGGTGCGATTCACCCCGACAGCACGGAAGTAAATGATTACAGGTATATGTCTGCCACTCAGGTCCTGGCGTTGATGGAGCAGGAACCAGACCGCTTCACCAGCTGGTTCCATCTCGCATTGCCCAGGGTGCTGAAACATTTAAATGTATCCGTCACCACGACTGGTATGTGATCACCCTGTACTTTATCGTTACATCTCATTTGCTGTTAACCGAAATTAGCCAACTTTTTACTGTGCCAACAGGTATGGTGGGCTATTGATATGCCTGCCTGCCGCCGTTTTCCCTGATTCGCCTATGCCATTTCATAACCCTTAATAGTTAACTGCTAAATCCTCAGACACATGACAACGATCCAGTTTCCCCGGGTCCAGTATCCGTTTCCTTCCCGTTTGAATTCCCATGTGGCAGCCGCCCAGCAACATGTAGAAGACTGGGTGCATCATCATGGTTTATTGTCTACCGACAAAGCGAAGGCCCGCTTCGCCAAAGCCCGTTTTGCCTGGCTGGCGGCCCGTGCTTTCCCGGACGCAGGGCTGCACGAGCTCTGTATCATCGCAGATTTTAACACCTGGTTGTTTATCCTTGATGATCAGTGTGATGAGGCGGAAGCCGGTAAAAAATCAGGCTTTCTGCGCAGTGTCATGACCGGTTTCATGGACATCTTCCGTCATCCCGATCCCCGCACACCGGCCAACAACGCGCCGCTGCCGTCCGCGCTCATCAGCATCTGGGAACGGATGAAGGCCATCAGTTCACCGGAATGGCAGCAGCGCTTTATCCGCAGCATGGAAGATTATTTCAACTCCTGCCTCTGGGAAGCACAGAACCGCGAAAATCGTATAGTCCCCACCGTGGCCGACTATGTACGGATGCGCCCCTACACCGGCGCACTTCTCGCCGACGTGGAAGCGATAGATATCATTGAGAAAATATATTTGCCTGCAGATATGCTGCAGCATGCCCTGCTCAAACGCATGGTGCAAGCCTGCAATAACATCGTATGCTGGGCCAACGACCTCTTTTCTTTCCCGAAAGAACATAAGGCCGGCGACGTACATAACCTGGTACTGGTACTACAGCATGAACGCCAATGCTCCCTGCAGGAGGCGGTAGATGAAGCGGCCCGCATGCACAACGAGGAAGTGGCCATATTTGTGGTGCTGGAAAAGTTGCTGCCACTCAGCGGCAGTGAGAAAGATTACGAACTGCTGCGCTACGTGGCGGTACTGCGTTCCTGGATTACAGGCAACTTCGAATGGAGCCTGCACGATACCGGACGCTATAGCGCGATGATGAAAGAGTATGTCAACAGTTGAGAGAAAAATATTCAGCCATAGCCCCGGGCTTTAGCCCGGGGTTCCCTTACGCTTGTTCATATATTTCTCCAGCCGCTTGCCCAGCCACCAGAAGGAAACAGCCAGGATGGAGAAAAACAGGCCCTTATTGGTGCGGTCCCAGAGATATTCGAAATAACGGGTGTACAGGTCGAGCAAAAGAAAGACAACGCCGAGGTCGCGCAACAGATCATCTTTGAAGCGGATGCCCAATAAGAGGGTAAGGATACACTGCGCACTGAACACTGCCACCCACCATAACAGATGTACCTGTCGCAGTGCCTGCCATTCCTGCCAGGTGCCGCAATTGCCGAAAATGGAGATGAGCCAGCCGGAAAGCAGGAACAGCAGCCAGCCGCCGCCCCAGGTGATTTCTTTTGCCGGCAGGAATATGGCGGTGCGTTTCATCAGCCAGCCGGCGCCTGTCATTACGGCGCCCAGCAAGGCCATACGGCAGGGGAGGTTCATCCCCAGGAAATAAGGCGCATCACCGGTAACATAATAAGTCAGCTTCACATAGGCGGGTATCAGGCACAGCAGCGTGGCAATCCACAACAGCCGCGAATGCAGCGTCAGCGCTACAGCCGCGTACACCACCGTGGCCAGCAGCCAGAAAATGCCATAATTGCCGCCCAGGTAGTCCATGCTTTTGCCAAGGTACACTACGGTAACGCCTGTACTCAGAATCGGTAACAGCCAGAATAATTCACGGTTAAAAGAGAAGGCAGGCTGGTGTTTGTTGCGGCGCCATCCCTGGTAACAAAGGAACACGGTCAGCCCGGCAAACAAAAAAGCGATCACCCCGTCGGTCAGCGAAAATTTCTTCCGCAACACCTCGATCCACTTCTCGTCCAGCACCAGCGATCCAAATGCCATCAGGGCACAGGAAATGGCGGCAATAAAAATATACAGCGTGATTGTCTGCCAGTCATTGGTGCGTACACTGTAGCTTTTCTGCAGGTCTTCCGCCTGCGCGTCGCTGAGACGCCCTTCCTGCTGCCACTGCCGGATGACCCGGTGCAAAAACTGACCGTCTCTTTTATCTACTTCAATCATGGTTAACTGGGTTTATCGCCTACATGTACCAGGCGAAGGGTATTACGCTTTTTGATCTTCAGCCGGAAATGGTTGAAAAAGATCAACAGCGGGATCAGGCAAAAACTGAGATTTTGGATGGTTGTATTGTCCGGATAAATAAAATAGGCAAGTGCAAGGGCTGTAAACCCGAAGGCCATCGTCAGAAAACTGTATTTCAGCCGCTGGTACAGCAATTCTTTTTCGGTGTGAAGGCCTGCCACCGCCAATCCCGGCTTACGCTGGAAAATGTAATAGCTTATCCAGAACAGCCCCGCCAGACAGCCGGCCAGGTTAAACAGATAAATATATAACGGTAGCATGAAATGGTTTCCCATATGCATCATGGCGCCCGTGGAAAAAGGAAAGGTGACAATAAAAAACAGGAAAAAAAGATTGCGGTGGATCAGCCCATCGTCATAATGCTGTAAAAAACGGCACAGGTGCAGGTGCCATTTCCAGAAAGTCCCGATGAACAGAAAACTCATCGCGAAGGTGAAAAACTCCATCAGAAAGGGATTCAATACTTCCCGGTAACCGCCCGCAGGCAGGTGCGCCGGCATGGCCGGTAATTTGATTTCGATGATTAACAGCGTAATGGCAATGGCAAACACAGCATCGCTGAACAACACCGTCCGGTCCAGCTCAAACTCACGGTGTGCAGGTTTTGCTTCCTTTATAACTGACATAGACATAATAAAAACGTATGGCTTTTCGGCAATATACGAAAAGCTGAATAAAGCATCCTGCCACGGTTTTTTAATCTAACAGTTTCGTATATTCGGGGAGCAGCATTTCCTGTGCGACCGCCTCCGGTCAGATTCTTTTTTTGCGTTGCGGCCCTGTCAACCGCCGATCGCTGCTTTACAACCTTTTCTTTTTTCGTTTGTTAGGTATCTATCAATCATCATATACTTTCAATGTTATAAGTATGCGTTGTACCCTTATATTGATTTCTACTTTTTTGTTGTCAGGAATAAATACCACTTACGGGCAGATGGATACAACCAGGGGGAACTACGCCTTTAACCTGGCCGACTGCATACAATACGGGACCGCGCATCATCATGATATGGTCAATGCCAACCTGGACGTGGATTTTTCGAAGGAACAGGTAAAGGAAGCCACCGCAAAGCTGTTTCCCCATGCGGACATCAATGCTAACTTCACCGACAATCTGAAACTGGCCACCTCTCTGATACCCGATATCGCCAGCGGCAACTATGACAGGAAGATCCCCGTGCAGTTTGGCACCCGCTTCAGTTCCAATGCCACCGGCCAGGTGAACCAGACCGTCTTTCAAAGCGATTATTTCCTCGGACTGAAAGCTTCCCGCGTGTATCGCGGACTGGCCACCAAAACGCTGACACGTACGGAAATAGATACCAAAGTGGCCATCATCAAGGCCTACTACGCGGTGCTCACCAACCAGGAAAATATCCGCCTGTCGAAATCCAACCTCGACCAGCTGCGTAAAACCCTCACCGACACCAAAGCCCGCTACGATGCCGGCGTGTCCGAAAGGGTAGATGTGGACCGGATACAGGTGTCCTATAATAACGGCGTCACCCAGATAGAAAACCAGATCCGGGAACTCGTATATACGATGCAGTTATTGAAGTTCCAGATGGGCATGCCGCAGGAAAGCAACCTCGAACTCCGGGAAACCGTACAGGACCTCAATGTGGAGTCCTTTTCTGCCGATACGCTCAACTATAAAGTGGAAGACCGTATCGAATACAGCATTCAGAACACCCAGATAGCCCTGAATGAACTGAGCCTGAAAAGCAAGAAGATGGCCTATCTGCCTAAACTGAATTTTTTCGTCAATTATGGGGTCAACTGGTTCTCCACCCGTTTCGGCGACCTGTATAAAGAAGGTTTCGGGGCTTCTGCGCTGGGGCTCAATTTATCATGGTCCATTTTTACCGGCACGGAAAGGCTCCATCAGATCCAGGAAGAACGGATCACCCTGAAAAAATCACAAAATGATCTCGACTTCCTGTCACAACAGATCAAGCTGGAGGTAAAGAGCGCTAATACTGCCTACGAAAGCAATAAAGCCACGTTCGTTACACAGAAGACGAATATGGCCCTAACGCAGGGCATATACGACCGCATCGTGCTGAAGTTTGAACAGGGCGTGGCCACCAGCCTGGACGTGATCTCTGCGGAAAGTCAGCTTACACAGGCCCGGACAGACTACGTCAATGCCATGCTCAATACCCTGATCAGCAAAACAGACCTGGACAAGGCCACAGGCAGAATTAAATAATACAGCAACTCATACAACAATTATTAATTTTTTCTCCATATGCACCTGAAATCAAATTGGATCATAATCGTGGTTGCACTGCTGGGCACTGCCTGTGGCGGTGGAAAAAAACAACAGCAACAGGCGGCCATGATGGGCATGATGAAGGCAACCGTTGTAGCGCAGGAAGTAGTGCCGGCTTCCTATACCGTGCACTCACAATTCCCGGCCACGCTGACGGCGCATGATGAAGTGGCTATCCGCTCGGACGTGACCGGCTATCTCTCCGGTATCAAAGTAAAAGACGGAAGTATGGTGAAAAAAGGACAGCCACTATACGAGATCGATAAAAGCCGTTATGTGGCCGCTTACGGCCAGGTGGCTGCCACCCAGCAACAGGCCGAAGCTGACCTCGCCCAGAAAGAAAAGGATTATGAGCGGTATAAGACCCTGCTGGAGCATGACGCTATCTCCCGGCAGACAGTAGACCAGGCGTACACCGCCGTGATGACTTCCAAAGCTAACCTGGCGGCCGCCAAGGCAGCGGTGGCCCGCGCCGGCACGGACGTCAACCACGCTGTTATCCGTGCCCCTGTCAGCGGCAGCATCGGTATCGTACAGATCAAAGTTGGCGATATCGTCAACGCCGGCCAGACACTGATCAACACCCTCGTCAATGAACATCCCATCTTCGCCGACTTCGACGTGCCACAGGCCAGCATCCCGCAGTTCCTGCGCATCCAGAAAGGACAGGGCGATGAAAAATTCTTCCTGAAATTCACCAACGGCGAAACCTACGGGGAACAGGGAAAAATACAAGCCATCAATAATATCGTGGACCCGCAGACCGGTACTATCCGGGTGCGCCTGGTATTTGAAAATAAAGACAACCAGCTGAAGTCGGGCATGAGCGGCGTAGTGGTCATGCAGTACGCCACCCCCGCCACACAGGTGGCCATTCCTGCTAAAGCAATTGTAGAGACCCTCTCCGAAACTTCCGTGATGACGCTCACGAAAGACAACGTCGTACAGCCGGTGCATATCACGCCCGGCCCCGTCGCCGACACCATGCTGATCGTGGAAAGCGGCCTCAAGGCGGGCGACAGGATCATCGTGGAAGGCCTTCAGAAAGTAAGGCCCGGAGATACGGTGAATGTGGCCGGTCCGGGCACACCGGCAGCACCGCCGGCAGGTAAACATTAATTCCTAAAATCGCCATCACAGTATGATTTCAAAAACTTTTATAGAGCGCAAGAATACTACGATAGTTATATCCATCATCCTGGTGATTGTAGGGTTGATCTGTATGTTTAACCTGCCTATTGCCCAGTTGCCCGATATTGCGCCACCCGTGACAGACGTGCGGGCTGTATATGTGGGCGCCAACTCCACCACAGTGGAAGAAACGGTGACCACGCCCATCGAAAACCAGGTGAACGGTACGCCCGGCGCCATGTACATACAGTCCGTAAGCGCCAACGACGGCTCCATGAGCATCACCGTAACGTTCAACCTCGGCACCGATCCCGATATCGCTACGCTCGACGTACAAAACAGGGTAAGCCTCGCACTCCCCAGTACGCCGGACGAAGTAAGGCGTGTAGGGGTGACCGTTAAAAAACGTTCCAATGACATGTTGATGGTGATCGGGCTTAACTCACCCAAAGGCAAACATACCCGTGAATTCCTCGACAACTACATCAATATCTATCTCAAACCGGAACTGGCCCGTATCGAAGGGGTCGGCGACGTGAACGTGTTCTCGCAGGACTATAGTATGCGTATATGGCTCAACCCCGACAAGATGGCGGCGCTCAACCTGACCGCTGCCGATGTTGCCCGGGCCATCACCGAACAGAACCAGCAGGTGCCCGCTGGTAGTATCGGGGCGCCGCCTATGTCACGCACACAGGCTTTTGAATATACGGTAAGCGTAAAAGGCCGCCTGGCCACTTCAGAAGAATTTGGCAACGTAGTGGTAGCGAAAAACCCGAACGGCGGCCTCGTTCGGCTGCGTGACGTGGCCCGCATCAACCTCGGCTCTTTCAGTTACGCCATCGACGCCAAAGCGGACGGTAAAACCGGTAGCGGTCTGGCCATCTACCTGGCGCCCGGCGCCAACGCGCTCAATGTGAACGACCGCGTGATCGCTAAAATGGAAGAACTAAGCAAGTCTTTTCCGGAAGACGTGAACTGGCTCATTCCTTTTGAAACGACTTCATTCGTAAAAATATCCATCAATGAGGTGATCCACACCTTCCTCGAAGCGCTCGCACTGGTGGTGATCGTGGTGTTTGTGTTCCTGCAAAACTGGCGTGCCACCATCATCCCGATATTGGTAATTCCCATCTCACTGATCGGTACCTTTATTTTCTTCCAGCTACTTGGGTTTTCCATCAACACCCTTACCCTCTTCGGTTTCGTACTGGCCATCGGTATCGTGGTGGACGACGCCATCGTGGTGGTGGAGGCGGTCCAGCACCATATAGATGCCGACCTGATGTCGCCACGGGAAGCTACTTTCAAGGCCATGTCTGAGGTGCAGGCGCCGGTAATCGCTATCGCGCTGATCCTCGCAGCGGTGTTTGTGCCGGTGGCATTTATTCCGGGGGTAAGCGGACGCTTGTACCAGCAGTTTGCGCTCACTATCGCGTTCTCTGTGTTGCTCTCGGCTTTCCTGGCGTTGACGCTCACGCCGGCGCTCACAGCCATTTTGCTGCGGCCGGCACATCTCACTAAAAAATCCCATGGGCTCAATAAGTTCTTTTATAAGTTCAACGAATGGTTTACCCGTGTTACCAACCGTTATGGCAACATGGTGATGCGTTCCATCCGTTTTACGCCGGTAGTGCTCATTTTGCTGGCCGTGTTGTTTGTCGCCGCTTTTTATCTTTTTAAGAAGACGCCCACCACCTTTGTACCCCAGGAAGACATGGGGGCCCTCTTTATCGCATTGGAACTGCCGGAAGCTTCTTCCACCGAACGAACGAAAGAAGTGGTGGATGAAATCGGAAATATCCTCAGCGCCGACAGCGCCGTTAACCACTTCTTCGGCATCACCGGGATGAACTTTGTGGCCAATGCGGTGAAACCCAACTCCGGCACCTTCTTCGTGAGCCTCAAACCATGGGACGAGCGCTATGCGCATGGAGACGATATCGGTAAGGTATTGGGCCGCATACAGGGAGCCGCTTCCCGTATCATAGGCGCCACTATCATTGCTATTCCGGCGCCCACACTGCGTGGTATGGGTACTTCGGGCGGTTTCTCGTTTGTGCTGGAACAGAAAAGCAATCCGGATATTAAGCAGTTCACCCAGGTAATGGGACAGTTCCTCATGGCCGCCAACCAGCGGCCGGAAATTGCGCGGGCCTACGCTTTCTTCAGCGCCAATACGCCGCAGTTCAATGTGGAAGTGGACAGGGACAAGTGTAAACAATTGGGCGTGGCCGTCAGCGACGTGTTCAATGCCTTGCAGACTTTCCTCGGCGGACTTTATGTCAACGACTTCACGCGTTTCAGTCGCAGTTTCCGCGTGGTGATGCAGGCAGACTCGCTATATCGCACCAGCATTGATAATCTCGCTACTTATTACGTCCGTAATAACCTGGGGCAGATGGTGCCGCTCAGCGCGCTCATCACCTCCAAAAAAGGCGCAGGCGCTCCGGTAATCAACCACTTTAACCTCTACCGCTCCGTGGAAATAGACGGGGACAGTAAAGTAGGCTACAGTAGCGGTGACGCCATCAAAGCCTTACAGGAAGTGGCTGCCAAGGTGTTGCCGGAAAATTTCGGTTACGAGTGGACCAACGTGTCGTTGCAGGAAATCAAAGCCGGTAACAGCAGTGTGTTGATATTCATGTTGTCTATCCTGTTTGTGTTCCTGCTGCTCACCGCCTTGTACGAGAGCTGGTCAGTGCCATTCTCCGTACTGCTGGCCGTACCGGTGGCGTTGTTTGGTTCCATCGCCGCGCTGGCGCTCACCAAACAGGCCAACAGCGTATATTCCCAGATTGGTCTGATCACGTTGATCGGTCTGGCCGCTAAAAACGCCATCCTGATCGTGGAGTTCTGCAAAGAGCGTGTAGACAGGGGGATGCCATTGCTGGATGCCACGCTGGAAGCCGTGAAGCTGCGTTTCAGGCCTATCCTGATGACATCCTTTGCTTTTATCCTTGGCGTGGTGCCGCTGTGTCTGGCGAAAGGCGCAGGCGCCGCTTCCCGTGTTAATATAGGCTTCACCGTTATTGGCGGGATGCTGGCCGCCACCATCCTCGGTGTGTTCACCGTTCCGGTATTGTATGTGCTCATCACCAAACTGGCTTACGGTAAAAAGAAACTGGCAGAGCTGGAAGCGCACGGCAATGAAGAAAAGAAACCCAAAGGTCTGGGTGAATAACATAGTTTTACCATGAAAAGTACAGAACGCTTCAGCAACAGGGTGGACAACTATGTAAAATACCGGCCGCATTACCCGGTAGCAATCATACCATACCTGGCTGCCGAAGCAGGGCTTACACAACAGTCAGTAGTAGTCGATATAGGCTCCGGTACCGGTATTTCTGCAGAACCTTTTCTGGACAACGGCAATGTCGTTTATGCCGTGGAGCCTAATAAGGAAATGCGGGAGGCTGCTGAAAAACTGCTGCAGCGGTATCCTAACTTCCGGAGTATAACGGGAACGGCAGAACGTACCACCCTGCCTTCTCGCTCAGCAGACCTGATCGTTGCCGGGCAGGCTTTTCACTGGTTCAATCAGGAAGCCGCCGGCGAAGAGTTCCGGCGTATCGCAAAAGAAAATGCCTGTGGCGTACTGATGTGGAACTTCCGGCAGATGAACACTCCCTTTGAACAAGCTTATGAAAACCTGCTGCATCAGCATGGGATTGACTATAAAGACATGAAACACCGGAATGTGGGGCCGGCACAGCTGGGCATCTTTTTTGCAGCAGGGACCTTCCGGGAGAAAACTTTTCAAAATGTGCAACGTTTTGATTTTCCTGCGCTGAAAGGGCTATTATCCTCTTCATCGTATATGCCGGATAAGACACATTCCGGTTATACGGCCATGGTAAAGGATCTGGAGGATATCTTTGAAAAGTACCAGGAAAACGGGATGGTCCTGTTCCGGTATGAAACAAAATTATACACAGGCTTAATAGCGCACACACGCTGAATGTGAAATTGTTTTCTATCTTTGCTGCCGTCAGAATAGTAGAACAGAAAATTGAAAAACCTTTAATAACCTGCTGAACACAGGTCTTTTTTATATGCCATATCTTATCAGGAGCAGCATCTCATGGCTGGCTTCCTTCCTCCGGCAATGAAAATACCTGAGTGGCACACACTATTATTAATCAAAACACTATGGGTTTTTGGGATAAAATAAAGATGGACCTGTCATGGTATAACGTTAGAAACGGCGTACCTACCGTACCCCGGGGCGGAAAAGGAAAGCTGTTGTTACTCGTTGTCCAAAGGGCTTTAAAAAGCGAGGCCTTCCATGCAGTGTTGTTATTCAGATTATGTAGTTACTTTCATAGTAAGCGGATAAAAATACTGACTTTTTATTATTCGAACCGCCTCCGGCGCCGTTACGGTTCTACGCTGGCGCATACTGCAGACATTGCCGGCGGGCTCCGTTTGCCACATCCCTACGGTGTGATCATTGGGGGGAATGTTAAAATAGGGGCTATGACCACCATCGGGCAGCATGTGACCCTCGGCGGAAATTTCGGAAAAACGAAAGGCAACAGGACCACCCCTGTAATAGGCAGCTGGTGTTTTATTTGTGCAGGCACAGTGATAGCAGGCCCTGTCACTGTAGGAGATGATGTGATCATCGGGGCCAACTCCACGGTGAGCAAAGATGTGCCGGACCATGTTATTGGCGGCGGTAATCCGTTTGTAATAGGTAAAGTGAAGGAACCGGGAACGGCGGTGGAACTGAACAAAATTCTGTATGCAAAATTTTATGGTTACCCCGATGAGGTGGTGAACAATATCGGTCTTCGGTAAAACTTAGTATAACCAACATAAAAAAGCGAAGGGACCTGGTCCCTTCGCTTTTTTATGTTTAATAATATCGTCGTCTTTTTAAATCAGGCTGTCAAATAATATTTCCACCGGATGCTGTGCTTTTACGCCGGTGCCGTCTTTCACCTGGTGGCGGCAGCTGGTGCCGGGAGCGGCTATCAGCGTACCGGTGGCGGCGTTGCGTACTGCCGGGAACAGCACCATTTCCCCGATCTGCATACTAAGGTCGTAATGCTCTTTTTCGTAACCGAAGGAGCCGGCCATACCGCAACAGCCGGAAGGGATTACCTCCACGGTGTAATGCTGCGGGATAGAGAGCATCTTTTTGCTGTGCAGCGCAGAGGACAGGGCTTTCTGCTGACAGTGCCCGTGCAGCTTGATCTGCTGCGGTTGCGTGGTGAACTGTGCTGCGGTAATATTTCCTTTCTCTGCTTCGCCGGCAATGAATTCATCGATCAGGAAACAGTTCTTTGCCAGTGTTTGCGCCTGCTGACGAAGGGTTTCGCGGACAAGGTCAGGGTATTCGTCGCGGAAGCTGAGGATGGCAGAAGGTTCTACGCCCAGCAGCGGAACGTTGTCGTTGATAACGGCACTGAATATACGAACATTCTCTTCTGCCAGTTCACGTGCCTTACGCAGCAGTCCTTTGGACATATACGCACGGGCGCTCTCCGGATGGTCGATCATTTTCACTTCATAGCCGAGGCGGTGCAGCAATTGCACGGCTTTAATGCCAACAGGCGTGTCGTTATAGTTGGTGAACTCATCACAGAAAAGATAAACGGTGCGGTTGCCGGCGCCTTGCTTTTCTTTTGGCCAGGTTTGCCGGAACCATTTCCGCAGCGTGGTATGGTGCAGTTCCGGCAGTGAGCGTTTGGACGCAAAACCGCTGAACTTGCGGATAATGCCGCCGGTAAAGCTGTTGTTGATCAGCCCATTGTAGATGCCTGGCGCAATAGCAGCGAGACCGGACAGTTTAGAGAAATTGCCGATCATTTTGGCCCGCAGGGGGACGCCGTTGGCGTCGTGGTAATGTTGCAGGAATTCCATCTTCAGTTTGGCCATGTCCACGTTGGACGGGCATTCTGACTTACAGCCCTTGCAGGCGAGGCAGAGGTCCAATACGTCGTAGATCTCTTTATGGTCGAAGCGGTTTTCTTTGGTGGAGTGCGTCAGGAACTCACGCAGGATGTTGGCCCTGGCGCGGGTGGTATCTTTTTCGTTGCGGGTGGCCATGTAGCTGGGGCACATGGTGCCGCCGCTGAGTGGTGTCTTGCGGCAGTCGCCGGAACCATTGCATTGCTCTGCGTGCTGCAGAATGGTCTGTTCCGGGAAATGGAAGATGGTATGGAAGTCCGGTGTTTTTTGTCCGGGCTCGTAGCGCAACATGCTGTTCATGGACGGTGTGTCCACGATTTTATGAGGATTGAAGATATTTTCAGGATCCCAGGTGTATTTGATCTGCCGCAGCAGTTCATAGTTTTTTTCGCCTACCATCTGGCGGATGAATTCTCCGCGCAGGCGGCCGTCGCCATGTTCACCGCTGAGAGAGCCGTTGTATTTTTTGACGAGGGTCGCGATTTCTTCCGCGATTTTTCTGAAAAGCTGATTGCCTTCTTCCGTTTTCAGGTTGATGATAGGGCGGAGGTGGATTTCGCCGCTGCCGGCGTGGGCGTAGTGAACCGCATGCAGGTTGTACTGCTGCAGGACCACGTTGAAGTCACGGATAAAATCGGGGAGGTCTTCCACGGCTACGGCGGTATCTTCAATTACCGGAACGGCCTTTTCGTCGCCGGGGAGGTTACTGAGCAGTCCCAGTCCCGCTTTGCGGAGGGTCCATATTTTTTTGGTATCGTCCCCGAAGAGGAGCGGGAAGTGGTAACCCAGTCCGGCGGCGCGCAGCTGGGCTTCCAGTCTGCCGGCTATTTCCTTCACTTCTTCGCGGGTGTTGCGGCAGAATTCCACCACGAGGATGGCGCCGGGATCTCCCTGTACGAAAAAGCGGTTTTTACGTTGTTCGATATTGTCTTTGGTGCATTCCAGGATGAAATGGTCTATCAGTTCGCTGGCGCTGGGTTTGTATTCCATCACCTGGATATTGGCCCGCAGGGATTCATCGACGCTGTTGAAATGGATGCACAATAAGCCGGTTTCTTTTGGGGGAAGCGGATCGATGTGCAGTTTTATTTCTGTGATAAATGCGAGGGTGCCTTCGGAGCCTGCGATGAGTTTGCAGAAGTTAAAATCTTCGGTGCCGGCGGTAAAGGGAGCTGTTTCCAGCAGCATGTCCACGGCGTAGCCGGTATTGCGGCGGGGGATGCTCTTCTTGGGAAATTCGCGGCGTATCTCCTCCTGGTTGCGATAGTCGCTGAGGGTGCTGCGTATCTGCCGGTAGATACGGGTCTCGAGCGTGTCGGGGCCTTCGCATTTGGCATGAAAGGCATCAGGACTGAGGGTGCTGAAGGTGACCTCTTCACCGTTGCTCAGTATTGCTTTTACTTCCAGCAGGTGTTCGCGGGTACTGCCGTACACAACGCTGTTGGAGCCACAGGAGTTGTTGCCCACCATCCCGCCAATCATGGCGCGGTTGGCGGTGGACGTTTCGGGGCCAAAATAAAAGCCGTACGGCTTCAGGTACATGTTCAGCTCGTCGCGGATGACGCCGGGCTGCACCCGTACCCAGTTTTCGGAAGTATTGAGTTCCAGTATTTTCGTGAAGTTGCGGGACACGTCGGTAATGATACCGTTGCCTACCACCTGGCCTGCCAGCGAGGTGCCTGCCGTGCGGGGTATCAGCGATGTTTTGTTGGTACGCGCAAAAGAGATGAGTTTCTTCAGGTCGTCTGTTGATTCAGGGATGGCCACGGCCAGCGGCATCTCACGGTATGCCGACGCATCGGTGGCATAGAGTGTCCGCATGGTATCGTCTGTATAAAGCGTTCCTTCCAGTTCCTGGGCCAATTGTTCCAGCTTTTCGCGCATCATGGTATGTACCGGGTTTAGAGAGGGCGAAATTAATATTTCAGTCCGGCTTTTTTATCTCTTGTAATGTATTCGTCAAAAAAAACACTATTCCTTTACAAATTGCGGCTTTTTTACCTGTAGCCCGCAGACGGCTTCTATTCTGTCGGCCAGGTAGGCGGCCAGGTCGGGCGACAGGGCTTCGTCGTGCATGTGCATGAAGAAATAGACTTCCTGTAAACCATTGTCCAGCCAGTATTTGATACGGTTGGCCCAGTCGTCGATACGGGTATAGTCGGTGGGATGCAGGCTGTTGCCCACAAAACGGATGAATATTTTGGGGATGGTCAGGTGCATATGGGCGCAGTCCCTTCTGCCGGCAGTATCAGTGATAATGGCGCCTACTTTCAGCTCCCGCAGTTTGTCAAACAGTTCCAGCCGGACGGCTTCATCTTCATACCATTCCTTATGCCTTACTTCCAGGAAAAACTGCAGGTCAGTAGGCAGTGAGGCCAGGTAATCGTATAGGGCTTGCCGTTTGGCGGGGCCGTACTTGTCGCTCAGCTGCAGGAAGATAGGTCCCAGGTGTTTGCCGAAGGCCAGCACGCCTTCCAGGAAAGAAGTGGTCCTGGGGCCGGCCGTAGCAGGACTGAGATTGCTGAAATGGCTGATGGCCTGTGGTACTTTGGGACAGAATTTAAACTCCAGGCCTTTGGCCGATGCGTCCCATTTGGAGATGGTGTCCGGCCCGTAGATCTGGTAGTGGGTGGCATTGAGCTCAATGCTGTTGAAATGGCGCACATATTCCGGAAGGAAAAGGGCTTCTTTGGTGCCTTTGGGATATATTTTCCCGATCCATTCCTTGCGTCCCCATTTGGCGCAGCCCAGCCAGGCCTGCGGTTTCTTAACGGGCTTGCCTTTCAGCACTTTCTTGTTGAAAAGCGGTTCAGCGGGCAGTTTGAAGTCCAGTTCTTCCAGCTCCGCAGGTGTAACACGGCCAAAATCCATAACAGGAGGTTTTAACGGATGCACATGACAATCACCGGTAAAGGATAAGTGTAGGTACTGCAAATATACTAAAAGCCGGGGGCTGCGGCGGTAAAACACACTGCTAAAATAAAATGGCCGAAACCCTTTGTTTTCTTGTTTTTACCAATTAACTTAAATTAGATTATCAATTATTTAGCATGGAGATTTTACACGTTAGCGCGGAATGTTACCCGGTAGCCAAAGTAGGTGGGCTCGGTGACGTGGTAGGGGCATTGCCCAAATACCAATACGAGCTGGGAGCCATCGCCAAAGTGGTGGTGCCGGCCTACAGGAACAAATATTATGATACGCATGAATTTGACGTGGTGCACCAGGCTGGCATGTGGCTGGGACACGACTGGTACCATTTCAATGTTTTAAAGGAGCGCAACAATGAACTGGGCTTCGATTTATACCTGGTAGACATCCCCGGCCTGCTGGACACCCCCGGGGTATACGGTTACCCTAATGACACCGAGCGTTTCCTCGCTTTCCAGATCGCTGTGCTGGACTGGGTCAACGAGTGGAACCATCAGCCGGACGTAATTCACTGTCATGATCATCATACCGGCCTGATTCCTTTTCTGATGAGCTACGGCTACAAGTATGAGCGCATGAAGGAAGTCCCCTCCGTGCTGACTATTCATAATGCCCAGTATCAGGGCCAGTTTGGATGGGACAGGCTGTACCTCATCCCGTCTTTCGACTTGTGGAAGGCCGGCCTGTTGGACTGGGGCGGGGCCATCAATCCGCTGGCCGCTGCTATCAAATGTGCCTGGCGCGTAACCACCGTATCGCCGGGTTACCTGGAAGAACTGTATCAGAACGCTAACGGCCTCGAATGGCTGATCACCCACGAAAAAGCCAAAACGGCGGGCATCATCAATGGTATCGATACGGCCGTATGGGACCCGGAAACGGACCATATGGTACAGGCCAACTATGACCTGGAGACGGTAGCACAGGGAAAGAAAGAAAACAAACAGGCCCTCTGTGAACGGTTCGGTTTCGATGTCTCGCTGCCGTTGGTATCCTTTATTGGCCGGCTGGTAGGAGATAAGGGCGCCGATCTGTTGCCTGAGATCATTGGCCGCTCTTTGCATGAACTGCCAGGTGAGGTAAACTTCCTCGTACTGGGTAGCGGAGATCCACATGTGGAATGGTCACTACAACAAACCCGGCATGACGTAAGCTATGGGTTTAATCTCCATATTGGCTACAACGAAGCACTGTCACACCTGATATATGCCGGCAGCGATTTTCTGCTGATGCCGTCCAGAGTAGAGCCATGCGGGTTAAACCAGCTCTATGCCCTGCGTTACGGAACGGTGCCCATGGTCCGCAGTACCGGCGGATTAAAAGATACCGTGACCGATTTTGGAGATCCCGGCGGTTTTGGCATACGTTTTAATCAGGCAGGGGTATGGGACGCCTGTTACTCCGTAAAACGTGCAGTGGAACTGTTCAACGATACCGCCCACCTGTCGGAAATCCGCCTGCGTGGCATGCGGCTCAATCACTCGTGGGGACGCTCGGCCCAACAGTACCTCGATGTCTACCAGAGCATGAAAGGCTAAATCATTATTATAACGCACTGCGAATTCATAATCTAAACCAACGTCCACACTATGACTAAAGATGTTATATCCATTATTCTCGGAGGCGGTGCAGGTACCCGCTTATATCCCCTTACCCGCCGCAGGTCTAAACCGGCCGTGCCCCTTGCCGGTAAATACAGACTGGTGGATATTCCCATCTCCAACTGCCTGAACGCGGAACTGAACCGTATTTTCGTTTTAACCCAGTTCAACTCCGCCTCGCTTAACAAACACATCAAAAACTCCTACCATTTCAGTCATTTCGACAAAGGGTTTGTAGACATCCTGGCTGCGGAACAAACCCCTGATAACCCTACGTGGTACCAGGGCACCGCAGACGCCGTAAGGCAGTGTTTGCACCATGTGGAGAATTTCGATTTTAAATATGTGCTGATCCTCTCCGGTGACCAGTTGTACCAGATGGATTTCAGGGACATGATCCAGCATCACATAGAAACCGGTGCCGAAATTTCGATTGCCACTATCCCGGTATCGGCCAAAGATGCTTCGGATTTTGGTATCCTGAAAACCGATGATTCCGGCGCCATCGTTTCCTTTACAGAGAAGCCGTCACAAGACGTGCTGCCACCATGGGCCTCCGAAGTTAGTGAAGAGATGAAAAATGCAGGACGGGTATACCTTGCCAGTATGGGCATCTATATCTTCAGCCGCGACGTGCTCTTCAATATGCTGGGCAAACAACCCGAAGCGGCCGACTTCGGCAAACAGGTCATCCCGGAAGCGATAGAGGCCAAAGCGCGTGTATTCAGCTATCAGTATGAAGGCTACTGGACCGACATCGGTAATATCTCCTCTTTCTGGGAAGCCAATATAGGGCTCACAGATGATATCCCGCAGTTTAACCTCTTCAACGAATCACAGACCATCTACTCCAGGGCCAGGATGCTTCCCCCCGCCAAAATATCCGGTACCATGGAGAAAACAATCATCGCCGATGGTTGTATTATTATGGCAAGCCGGTTGGAGCGCTGCGTGGTAGGTATCCGTACCCGCATCGGCAAAGGCTCGGTCATCTCCAACACCTATATCATGGGAAGCGACTATTACCAGACCCTCGACGAACTGGACAGGGCCAGTGCTGAAGGCCGCCCACCAATGGGGATAGGTGAAAACTGCGTGATCGACAAGGCTATCATTGATAAGAACTGCAGTATCGGAAACAACGTACATATCAAAGGCGGAGACCATCTGCCGGATGGAGACTTTGAAAAATATACGGTGAAAGACGGCATTGTTGTTGTTAAAAAAGGAGTAGTCCTGCCGGACGGATTCAATATCTAACAAAACAATACACATGCGACTGTCAATTGAGCGGAAACCTACCAAGATATATCCTGATCTGAAAAGAGTGGTTGCCAGGTTTTTTTTCAATGGCGAAGCCAGGGCCAAGTCTATTATCCAACATGTTGCTGCCATGACCGATGATCAGGTGGAGGTAACGATAACGCCTATACTGAGAGAATTCTCCCGGCGTCATCGTAACATCACCCGTATTTTTGAAAAACATGCAGACAGGATCAGGCACCTTTTTGCTGCGGTGCAGGTCAACTATGATGAACTGTCCCTGAAAAGAAAACTGTTGACAGGCTCGTATTTTACCAATGAATATTCAATTGAATCTGCTGCCTTTTTTAATCCGTCGATGATTGAAGATGTGGACCAGAGCGGACTGGAAGAAGGAGAGAAAAGAGTGATCCTCAGCTTCCGTGCCGTAGGTGAAGGGCATATCTCATCTATCGCTTTCCGCAGCGGTATCATCGACCGAAACAACCAGATTTCCCTGCAAACAGCCGGCAACTATGTGGATGAAGCGGAGGTGATCCGCAACGCCATGTATAAGAAAGATACCTTCTTTCAGAACGCTGTCTCCATCAAACTGCCGGACCCGGTAATGCTGGAGGTGATGAACAGTCTCTCGGACGAGTTTGAGTACATGTCGCTTAAAAAGGTCATCCGTGAAATGCAGCAGCGCTATCAGGTCGATCATCTCGTGAAAAAAGCGCTGGAAAGGCTGCTTTGGCTGGCGGATTCGTATTATGAACTGAATTTTTCCCTTGATACGGATATTTCCGACCGCGTGATCTTCCCTTACTCCGACGCGGAAAGCAGGGGGATTGAAGATGCCCGCTTCGTGAAATACAGGGATGAAGACGGCAGCATTACCTATTACGCTACCTATACGGCGTTTGACGGGGTGGCTATTCAACCCAAATTATTGTCTACCGAAGATTTCTATAACTTTAAAATTATGCCCTTGTATGGAGAAGGGGCCCAGAATAAAAACCTGGCCCTCTTCCCCCGCAAGATCAAAGGGAAATATGTGATGATATCCCGTATTGACGGTATCAACGGGTATATCATGTATTCCGATAAAATCAATATCTGGGAAAACCCGCAAATACTGCAAACCCCCAAATACCCCTGGGAGTTTGTACAGGTGGGCAACTGCGGATCGCCCATAGAAACGCCGGAAGGCTGGCTGGTGATCACCCACGGGGTAGGCCCTATGCGTACCTATTGTGTTGGGGCCAGCCTGCTGGACCTCGAAGATCCCGGCACAGAGATCGGCCGTCTGAAGGAGCCACTGCTTATGCCCAACAAAGACGAAAGGGAAGGATATGTGCCTAACGTGCTTTATTCCTGCGGCTCCATTGTACACAACGAAGAGCTGATCATCCCTTACGGTCTGTCTGACTATGCGTCCGGCTTTGCCACTGTCAATCTCGAAAAGCTGCTGGCGCAGATCAAGGCGGATGGCGCATAACCTCACCCGATAGAACGGTATACTTTCAGATAATCTTCCGTCATCCTGCCGGTGGTGAAATTTTCCTGTGCATGCAGATGGCAGGCATAGCGGTCTATTTGCTTCAAAGATTCCACAGCTGCAACGGCATCGTTTACTGTATGGACCAGGAAACCGGTGCGCCCGTCCTGTATCAGCTCCGGCATAGAGCCTCTGTTGAATGCTATCACCGGCGTGCCGCATAACATGGCTTCCGCTACGCTCAGCCCGAAAGGTTCATCGAAATGTATCGGGTGCAGCAGTGCGCTGGCCCTGCCAAGCAGTTCGCTGCGGGCTGCACCGCCCACGGGGCCCAGGTACCGGATTTGGTCATCATCTATATAAGGTCTCACCATTTCATCAAAATATTCTTTTTGCTGGATGATGCCGGCTATCAGCAGCTGGCGGTTTGTTTGCAGGGCTATCTGTATAGCGTCGTACGTGCCTTTGTCGGGATGGATGCGGCCATAGTACAGCAGGTAATCGTCCGGCGCAGGCGTGAAGGCAAAATCTTCCGGCCTGACGCCGTTGTATATAGTGGCTTTGTAGTGCAGGGAAGGGTGCCTGTTGGCGTTGCTGATGGCCACATAATGGCCCACATGATTGTAACGCTGGTATACCGGAACAATCTTTTCTGACGAAAAACCGTGGATGGTGGTGACCATCGGTGTGCCAATGAGGCGGGAATAGGTGAGTGGCAGAAAGTCGAAATGATTGTGGATGATATCAAAATGATGCGCCTGTTCCATCAGGTAGCTGATATGCATGCACTCATTGACTTTAGCGTCTGCATGACGGTCTTCCTCGTAGCCCTGCGGGCAGGTCCATGCCAGTTTGCCCTGTGTGAGTGAGTCGCCGGTGGCAAAGAGGGTAACGTCTGCGCCACGGGCTATCAGGCCTTCAGCAAGGTTGGAGGCCATTTGTTCCCAGGGGCCATAGTGCCGGGGCGGTGTCCGCCAGGCTACAGGCGAAAGAATTGCGATCTTCATAGTGTTCCGGTTTCCGATCCGGTATCATGGCAAATTCTAATCCATAATCATCCGCCCATCAAATTTCATCGGTAAAAATCCTTAAATCACTTTTTCTTCTCTAACTTCGTACATTCAAAAGTTTCGATGTATTCAGATATATCGCTACTTTTATTGATCATTTGTAATTCGACACGTAATATGCTCGAGTATATTCCTTACGGGAAGACAGGCTATTTTAATCAGCTGGTAACAGATTTTTTAGCAGACGCGCCACAGATCAGACCTTTCTATACCTATTCCTCCGTTCGTCCGGATTTTACAGCCGCTATAGCCGCGAGGCAACAGTTTAACACCCCGAGAGCTGCGCTGGTAGCTGCATTGCAGCAACAATACGAAACGCTGCAACCGATGCAGGCCGTCCAGGATAATATCGCCCGGCTCGCCGATCCACAGACCTTTACGGTGACCACCGCTCACCAACCCAATATATTTACCGGTTACCTGTATTTTGTATATAAGATACTGCAAGCCGTCAAACTATGCCAGGAGCTGCAACAGCAGTATCCGCAGCATCATTTTGTGCCGGTATACTATATGGGCAGCGAAGACGCTGATCTTGATGAACTGGGCAGCATTTACCTGGAAGGCAAAACCCTTACCTGGGCTGCAGGCCAGCAGGGCGCTGTAGGACGTATGCACCCCGATGGGCTGGAGCAGCTGATCGGACAGATAAAAGATACACTGGGGTACTCGCCCCACGCGGGAGAGCTGATAACGTTGCTGCAGAAAGCTTACCTGGAACACCGTAATATCCAGGAGGCCACGCTTTACCTTGTGCACGCCTTGTTTGGACGTTACGGGCTGGTGGTGCTGGTACCTGACAGCCCTGCCTTGAAACGCCTCTATATTCCGGTGATGAAAGATGAACTGTTTCATCAGGCATCACACCATATCGTTAACAATACCCTGGAACAACTGGGGGCGCATTATAAAGTGCAGGCCAATCCCCGCGAGATCAACCTGTTTTACCTGCAGGATGGTATGCGTGAACGTATTGTTCAGGAGGGCGACCAGTGGAAAGTATTACACACCTCGTTGAAATTTGACGCTGCCGGCCTCGAAAAAGAGCTGGACGCACATCCGGAACGCTTCAGCCCTAACGTTATTTTGCGGGGCATGTTCCAGGAAACGATCCTGCCTAACATCGCTTTCATCGGTGGCGGCGGCGAAATCGCCTACTGGATGGAGCTGAAAGCACTGTTTGCCCACTACGGCGTGCCTTATCCGGTATTGCTGTTACGCAATTCCCTGCTGCTGACCGATGAACTGTCGGCCCGGCGGCTCGATAAACTGGGCATCACTACGGCTGAATTGTTTGCCACCACCGACGATATCGTGAACGCCTATGTGAAAAAACATACCAATGCGGCACTGGTGCTGAAAGATGAATATGCGGCCATTGAAAAACTGTATGACAGCCTTGAAGAAAAGGCCCGTAGCATAGATGTCACACTGGTGGCCAGTGTGGGCGCGGAAAGAAGCCGTGCGCTGAAGTCCGTCGGAAAACTGGAACACAAATTCCTCCGGGCGGAAAAGAAAAAATTCGCATGGCAGACAGACCAGATCAAACAGGTGAAAAATAAACTGTTCCCCGGAGGATCATTGCAGGAGCGCAAAGAGAATTTTATGCCCTGGTACGCAACAGAAGGCCCGGCTTTCCTGGACAGGGTGCTGGCTGCATTGACGCCGGTGACAGACCAGTTTACGATAGTACGCTAGTTATTTGTCGATATATAAAAAGCCCCGGGTCATTCACGGCCCGGGGCTTTTTTATAATTGGAAATATCAATCAGCTTAACGCTTTACCCATATCCTTTACCAACGACAGAATTGCCTGCAGCTGGTCATGTACTTGTTTGGTTTCCAGCATTTCGTCACGGACAGGCGTAGCGCCTTTGCCTTCGTTGATTTCGAGCTGGCGCAGATGTACGAGGTTATGCAGATGCTCGTCCAGTGTGTCGAAAGCATGAATAGGTGGTTCCAGTTGCGCCTGGCTGCGGGTGGCAGGGTCTATCATGAGATAGAGCTGGTCAATGTACCGCAGCAGGTAGGTAGTGATTTCCTTGTATTCCGGCCTGGGGAACTGCACGCCGTGATGCATGCTGTATGCCGCCAGCGCGGCGATATGTGAGGTGAGGGTATGGTTCAGCACTACAAAGTGATACACCTCTGATGCATTTTTCTGTTTGCTTTTGGGTTCAGAGAGCATGCGCTGGAACGCGGCCATCATATTGGCGGTGCTGACATAAGTGTCTTTGCGGGCCAGTTTAAAATCCATTATGGTATTGGTTTCACCGGCATATACCCTTAATACCAGTTCAAAGTATTTGCGGTTGGAGAGCAACATTTTCTGCATATATCCCGGCAGGGTGTTATGTTCCCAGGAGGGCCACAGCAGCATGTTGGCGAAGAAGGCGATGCCCCCGCCGATGAAAGTGTCGAGTACCCTCTGGGTGGCGTTGTACAGATCTGACGGGTGCAGGAAATGCAGCAGGAAGATGATGAACGGTGTCACAAAGAAAACGCTGAGCGTATACTGGAAGCTCATAAAGCTGTAGGCGCCCAGGATACAAAGCAGCATACTGATGAAGATCACCGTGTCGTTATGGGTGATATACAGCAGCCCGGCAGCGAAAAGCGCGCCCAGTACTGTGCCGATAAGGCGTTGTATGCTGCGTGAGCGGGTGAGCCCGAAGCCGGGTTTGAGGATCACTACGATGGTCAGCAATATCCAGTACACCCTGTCGAGGTGCAGGGCCAGTCCCAGCAGGTAACCCGTCACGGTGGCGAGGCTTACGCGGATGGCATGCCGGAAAATATGGGATTTGAAAGTGAGGTTGTCGCGGAATGTTTCCAGGTCATATTTCTGGCGGGTGGTAAATTTCGACAGTTCCAGTTTGGGATCGATGGTCTCATCTTTCAGGCGTTCCAGCCGGGTAAGGCGGTGCAGGTTGTAGATACGTTGCGCCATGTCCTGGAGGTTCTGCAGAATGTTGGTCAGTGGGATGGTCCGTGTCCTTTCCGCCAGGGTGGGGAGCTTCAGGGTGATGTCGGCAATCGCTTTTTTCACCTTTTCCATCTCATATTTAAGATTGGTCTTAGGCAGGGAGCGCTGTCCCGCCGCAACAGCCAGCCCGATATTTTCCAGTTCTTCTACAAATTCGGTGATCAGCGCATGGAATTTCCGGAGGATATCGTCCTGTTTGAAATCCCGTTGCAGGGCGTTGTAGTCCGTCTGGGAGGCCATGATCTGCTCCTGCAGGTCCACCATGTCCAGGAAGATAAGCACCATGCTTTTGTTGATGCTGGTGGTGCCTTGTTGGGCGGAACGTCTTTTTAATAACAGTTCCCGTACGTTTTCCTGTTTTTCGTTGACGATGACCTGTTGGGCCAGCACGGCTTTATAGTTGGCGGCCACATCTACGCCGGGGGTATAGAAGTTGGAGCGGAGCTCAAGATAACGGGCGGTCTGTTGTATACAATCGCCCAGTGCCTGTTGTACGTTGAGATAGGGGCGTATCTGCCATAGTATCAGCGCCAGCAGGGCGTACCAGATACTGCCCAGCAGCACCATGGAAGCATAGACCACTGCCATGCCCGGTGTCAGGTTGGATTCACCGAGGATAGACACGAGGATGAGCAGACAGCCCGTACCGATATTGCCGCCCCGGTTGCCATATACGAGCATCATGGCAAAAACAAAACAACACGCTACGATCCACAAGGCCATCAGGAAAGGATAGGGAAGCAGCAATCCGGTGCCTATGGCTGTCAGGAAAATGAGGCCGGTGCTGATGATAAGGCCATTGCGTTTATGTACAATGGTGCCGGGCACATCACTGAGGGCCGTACACAAAGCGCCCATCGACATGGCAATGCCCAGCCCTAATTGCCCGATGGCGGCAAAAATCAGGGAGGGGACCACCACACTGATGGTGGTGCGCATGCCGTTGCTAAAATGATAACTGTAAAGGAAACTCTTGATATCGTTGATCCGCTGTTCTATTCGCAAACGTTAATCGGTTTTTGGAGCACAAAGATACAAGGCAATTACGAATTACAAATTACGAATTACGAATGGAGGGCTGTCTTATGGAACGGCTACTTATTGACCGCTTTATGAGGCATACCTTAATTCGTAATTCGTAATTTGTAATTCGTAATTACATCCCTGTATCTATGACGCTCTTATTTCGTGTAGCGCTGGTCGTTAGTTTGCCGAAGCGCCAGCTGACAGAGAAGGTGTAAGTGTTGGCAGGGAAATAGGAGGTATATACCCGGTGGAAGGCGGGGTCATTGGTTTCTGAAATGGCCGGTCTTTGTTTGCGGAAAGGCTGGTCTGCGGCGATGCTGACAGACAGTTTCCTGTCCAGGAAATCCTTGCGCAGGGTAAAGCCATAGCCTGTGTTGGAGCCGCTGGTGCCTTGTACGCTGGGAGAGCCGCTATAAAAGTAGCAGTACCCATCTGCCCGGAAGCTGTGGCCAAAATTATAGTCGGTATTAAAGTAGGCGCTGCCTGAAAAACCGCTGCTGCGGATAGTGTTGCCATCGCTGAAATTACTGTGGCTGCCACGTCCGTTGATGCTGACGTTCCATTTTTTCGTCAGGGCAAAACGCATGCTGGTGCTGATGCCTACGCTGTTGGATTTACCGATGTTGTCATAGGTCGTAGCGGAGATTCCTTTTGCCGGGTCTACAGTGATGATGTTCTGGATGGAATTGTTGATGAAAGTGTAATCCAGCCCTGCGTTAAAGGTGATCTTCTCCATGATCTTATTGAAATAGGCCCCGAAGCTGTTGGCGTAAGACGGTTTCAGGTTAGGGTTGCCATAGAAAATGTTATAGGGGTCGTTGTCATTGACATAGGGGTTCATCGCAAATATATTGGGCCGTTCCAAACGGCGGCTGTAGGAGAACGACAGGCTGGTCATGGGTTGCAGCTGCCAGGTGATGTTTACGGTAGGAATGGGGCTGAGGTAGTCGCTGTTGATCCGGGTTTTGGTAGACACAAAATCCCCGGTCTGGTGTGTCTGTTCCAACCTGAAGCCTGGCTTCACGCTTAGTTTGGTACCTATTTTAAAGCGGTAGGTGACATAAAAAGCGAGGACGTTCAAGGTTGTATTGAAAATATTTTCGCGGCTGGGATTGGGCACCATGGCCCCTTCTTTATTGCGTACTTCCTGGGTGGCGGTATTGGTGTTATATTGAAAAGTGCCTTTGAAGCCTGTTTCCAGGAACTGTTCATGTGGCAGTGGCAGGGAATAGTCGGCCTGCGTGACGATGGCGCGGTTGGTGAAAACCGTGTTGTTGCGGTAAAAGCTGTCGGTGCCGGGCACATACACCTGGCTGTTGTCTGTATGGCCGTCCCCGTAGCTGTTGACCATGTTAAACACCAGTGACAGTTCATGTCCCGGTTTCCGGAATTTATGCTGATAGTCCAGTCCTGCGCCGGTGCCATGGCCCTGGCTGTAGGAGTCGCTGTTGTTGGTGCCGGATTGTATGGGTTTGCCGGTGCTGTCTGACCAGTGACTGATCTGCGGCATCAGCTGTGTCATTTTGCTGATGTTGCCGTTGCCGAAGATGGTGAGGCTGTTGGCCGTGTCGATGTCGTAGGTCATTTCCAGGCTGCCGTAGAGCATTTTGTTGTCGCGTTTGAACTCCGTGCTTTGTTCCAGCAGGCCTTTGTCGCCGGGGAGGAGGCTTTGCCGGCTGATGGTGTTGCTGTTGTGGCTTTGGTCGATATTGCCGCCGGCGTAGGCGGTGATACCGACTTTTTTTCTGCGGGCGCTGATGGAGCCACCGCCGCTGTACCTGCCGATGGTGTTATAGTTGGTAAAGAGGCTGCCATTGTAGCCAATTACGCCGCGTTGGGTGATGATATTGATGATGCCGCCGATGCCTTCTGCATCGTATTTGGCGGACGGTTCGGTGATGATCTCTATTTTTTTGATGATGCTGGCCGGATAGGCTTTCAGGGCTTCCTTGGGGTCTTTGGTGATGAGGGAGGTGGCGCGGCCGTTGAGCAGCACTTTGTAGTTGGTCTGGCCTTTCAGTTTGATGGTGCCGTCAGCGTCTACCGTCAGCATCGGGATTTTGCGCATGATATCGGAGGCGGAGCTGTTGTCTTTGTCGATATCGTTTTCCACGTTGTAGATGAGTTTCTCATCTTGCAGTTCTATCAGGGGCTTTTTGCCGGCGACGGTGACGCCGCTCAGCTGTTGCGTGGTGGTGGAGAGATAACGGGGACTGAGGCGGTGGGCCGCATTGGCGGCGTCTACCCGGATGGTGTCCAGGAGGAGGGGGGCATAACCCAGCATAGTGATCCCGATCCGATAAACGCCATAGGCCACACCGGTAAAGCGGAAATCGCCCTTGTTGTCCGTCAGCGTGTGGGCCACCGTTTTGCGGTCGGCCGCCTGCATGAGGACTACCGTAGCAAATTCCACGGGTTTACGGGAAACACTGTCGGCCACCTGGCCGGTGATGGAGCCTCCCTGCTGGCGGGCCTGCAGGGTCACACTAATGCATAACAGGAGCAACAGCCATATGCCTTTTTGCGTCATGGAACAGGATGGATTATTTTGAGGTATCGTCCCGGGCCCCGCCTATGTGGTAAATGGCATAAGTTACAGTGGCATAGCTACATAGGTGGCCTCCGGGTTACTTACACAAGCTATAAAATGTTACTGCTAATGCAGAGCGGTTGGGATAAACGGCCAATAATTTCTCACAGGGAATTAAATTATAATTGCGCTTTTTACTATATTTATAATCAGTCCTTTAAAGGAGATGGAATGGTCGTGTGACAGTTATTTTCGCCCGGAGTGTGTATAAATAATTACGGGAGATACCTGCTTCTCACTTAAATTACTTTTTCATTCGGGTAAAATTATATCTTTGACGCCTTAAAAAAACCTCGGAGTAAGTCGTGCGCTTAAAAACACTAGAAATTAAAGGCTTTAAAAGTTTTGCCGATAAAACCGTTCTGAACTTTGACGAAGGGATAACAGGTGTCATCGGGCCCAACGGCTGCGGCAAAAGTAATATCATCGACTCCATCCGCTGGGTGATCGGGGAACATAAAATCAGCAACCTGCGGTCTGAAAACCAGTCAGGGCTGGTGTTCAACGGTTCCAAAACACGCTCTGCCAGCGGTATGGCAGAAGTAAGCCTTACCTTTGAAAATACCAAAAACGTACTTCCCACCGAATTCACAACGGTGACCATTACCCGTAAATTCTATAAAAACGGGGACAGCGAGTATCGCCTCAACGATGTGGCCTGCCGCCTCAAAGACATCCATAACCTCTTCATGGACACCGGCGTCAGCACGGACTCCTACGCCATCATCGAGCTCGGGATGGTGGACGATATCATCAGAGACAAGGAAAACAGCCGTCGCCGTATGCTGGAGCAAGCGGCAGGCATCTCCATATACAAAACCCGTAAAAAAGAAGCCAAATCCAAACTGGAAGCTACAGAGGGCGACCTTAACCGCATCGAAGACCTCCTGTTTGAAATCAATAACAACCTGAAAACGCTGGAAAGCCAGGCCCGTAAAGCAGAACGCTTCTACGAGGTGAAAAAGGAATACCGCGAAATCAGTATCGAACTGGCCAAAGCCGCACTGGAAGGATTTAATGTCACCTTCCGGGAACTGTCTGACAAACAACAGGAAGAAAGCGACCGCAAACTGCAGCTGGAAACAGAGATCACCACTGCGGAAGCCGCCGTGGAGCAGGATAAACTGCACTTCGTGGCCAAAGAACGGGAACTGCAGGTGCTCCAGAAATCGTTCAACGAACTGGTGGCCACCATCCGTACCAAAGAAAATGACAAAAACCTCGCCGCCCAACAGCTGACTTACCTGCGGGAACGCGAAAAAAATATTACCGACTTCCTCAGCAACGCAGAAGGACAACTGCAGGGACTCACCACCTCCATCGAGTTTACCGAGAAACAGGTAGTGGAAGAAGCGGAAGTCTTTGAATCTATGGAAGATGAACTGGAAACCCTCCGCGAAATGGTGGAGGAGAAAAAAGAACGCTTCCAGCAAAAGAAACTGGCCCTCGAAACCCTGCGAAACGACCAGCAACGCTGGCAACGCCAACAGTTTGAGGCGGAAAAGAAAGTAGCGGTGGCAGACACCTCTGTGCAGAACCTGCAACGGGGTATCCAGCAGCTGCAGGAAGAAAAGAACAGCCGCCTGCAACAAATCACCCAACTGGAAGCCGAAAAAGAAACACTGCAGCAAACCATCACCACCAGCAAAACAGAACTGGACGAGATGGTACGCTTCCAGGAAGAAACAAAAGGCAAGATACTGGCCACCCAGTCAGATATCGAAGGACTGAGGGACCAGCTGGTGGATGAAAACCGTAAGCTGGATTCCAAAAAGAATGAATTTGACCTGCTGAAGTCCCTGGTAGACAGCCTGGAAGGATACCCCGAAAGCATCAAATTCCTGAAAAAGAACCCGGAATGGAACAATGAAGCGCCTATTCTGAGCGACGTCTTTTTCTGTAAAGAGGAGTATCGCACCTGTGTGGAAAATCTCCTGGAGCCTTACCTGAACTACTACGTTGTTAATAATGTGGCGGAAGCCGTACAGGCTATCCAGTTGCTGGACATCCATAAAAAAGGCAAAGCCAATTTCTTTATCCTCGATCAGTTCCGGATTCCCGCCAACGGCCTGCTGGCGCCCGCCGGCACCATACCGGCCCTGGACGTAGTGGAAATTGAAGAGAAATACAAAGGCCTCGGCTATCACCTGCTGGGCAAAGTATTCATCGGGGAAGACATTACCCGTCTCGAATTCAGCCAGGTATCCGACGATGAGATCTGCCTGGTGGAGAAATCAGGCCGCATGCACCGGGGCAAATTCAATATCACCGGTGGCTCTGTAGGCCTGTTTGAAGGCAAAAAGCTGGGGCGCGCCAAGAACCTGGAGAAACTGGAAGCGGAGATCAAAGATCTGGAGGCTACCGTAGGCAGCCTGCGCGTACAGATACAGGACAAACACAACCAGGTGCTCGGCTATAACAGCCAGCTCAATGAAAATAATATCAATGCGGCCCGCGAAAAGATCAATCAGCTGAACAACCAGCTGTTTGGCCTGCAGAACAGGATCGAAAACTTCCATCACCTGATAGAAAGCGGCGACAAGCGGCTGGAAGAGATGCAGCAATCACTGACTAATAACCAGGAGAGCATCTCCGGTGTACGCGAGGAACTGGAAAACCTCAACGACAGGGTGGGAGAGCTGCAGGATGCCATCACGGAGGCCGACAGAACGGCCCAGGAAGTGGAGCAGCAGTTCAATATGGCCAATGTACAGTTTAACAACCAGAACCTGCAACATACCCGTCAGCATAGTAAAGTGCAGGCGCTCAAACAGGAACTGGAATTTAAACGCAAGCAACTGACAGACCTGCATGCGCAGATCACCAGCAATAAAGCCCAGCTGGAAGACGCGGTGGCCAATATTGCGACGGCAGACGAGAAACGCAGCGCGGCAGAAGACGGACTGGTAGAGCTGTTCCGTCAGCGTGAGGAAGAAGAAAAAGCACTCAACGAAAAAGACCAGGAATACTATAATTTCCGTAACCACCTCCAGGAACTGGAAACAACGCTGCGCACCAAACAAAGGGCCCGCGAACAGCTGGAACAGCAGCTCAATGTCATCAAAGACAAGGTGAATGAGCTGAAGTTACAACTGGCTTCCATGAAAGAACGCCTGAGCGTGGAGTTTAAGGTTAACCTGGACGAAATCATCGATGAACAACGTACCTCTGAACTGCCGGTAGATGAACTGCAGGGCAGCGCAGAACGCCTGAAAAAACGCCTCGAGAACATGGGGGAAATCAACCCTACTGCTATTGAAGCCTACCAGGAAATGAAAAAACGGTACGAGTTCATCCTGGAACAGAAAACAGACCTGGTAAACGCAAAAGATTCCCTGCTGGCAACCATCCAGGAAGTGGAAACCACTGCCAACCAGAAATTCCTCGATACATTCAACACCGTTAAAGAGAATTTTATCCGCGTATTTAAAGCCCTCTTTACCGAGGAAGACCAGTGCGACATGATCCTGAGCGATCCTGAGAACCTGGCCGATACGGGAATCGAAATCATTGCAAAACCCAAAGGCAAACGTCCGGCAGCCATTACCCAGCTTTCCGGTGGAGAGAAAACCCTCACGGCCACCGCCCTGCTGTTTGCCATCTACCTGATCAAACCCGCGCCATTCTGTATTCTGGATGAGGTAGACGCGCCGCTCGATGATGCCAATGTGGGCAAATTCACCAACATGATCAGAAAATTCTCTGATAATTCACAGTTTATTATTGTAACACACAATAAACAAACGATGGCCGCCGTGGACGTGATTTATGGGGTTACTATGCAGGAACCCGGGGTGAGCAAACTGGTACCGGTGGACTTCAGGAGTTTAAACTGATGAAAGGTTTTTGTTGTTGTAAAGAGAGACTATTAATTTTATTCTCTATTTCGTTATTTTAAAAAAATAAAAAACGTTACACACTATGGGCGCATGGGGCACCAGGAATTTTGAAAATGATGGATCACAAGACTGGGTTTTTGACGTGATCGACAGCAAAGATGGTGGTTTGGTAACTGATACGCTGGCACGTATCATCAACAACACCGAAACTCTGGAAGTATCTGATTGCGAAGAAGGATTAGCCGCCGCTGAACTGGTGGCAGCGCTGATGGGCAAGCCAAGCGAAGACTTTCCCGAAGATCCGCTGGACAAACTGGACATCCTGAACCTGATCGCAACAAAAGGTTTAAGAAGCCAGGCCGTTGCTGCTGTAAACAAAATATTGAGCGCATCAGAAATGAAAAATTACTGGGAAGAAGCCGGTAGCCTCGACGCATGGACAGCTGTTCAGGCTTCCCTGGTGAAAAGACTGGAACTCTAACCTGTAATGACCGGGACTGCCCGGAGACGAACACTGATCTGATCGCAGGAAAACAATGCTTAAGGACAATTGACTTTTTAAGCAGGGATTGTGCTGCGTCTTATTCAGCCCATTCATGCAGTCTGTTTGATCAAAACATGTAAAGATATATAAAAGGCAAGGCCCGTATGATGATTCATACGGGCCTTGCCTTTTATATTGGTATGTAGTTATTTAAACATTGAGATATTACACGCGCGTAGTAACTGAATGACTAATAGCTATAAACACTTACAGCAAAATACCGGCAATCGTCGCAGACAGGTAGCTGGCCAGTGTTCCACACAGCAGGGCTTTCAGCCCCAGTTTGGCCAGGTCTGTACGACGGCCCGGCGCCAGTTCACCGATACCACCGATCTGCATGCCCACGCTGCTGAAGTTGGCGAAGCCGGCAATGGCGATGGTGACGATGGTGATCGCTTTGGCGGATTCTATTTTAACGCTGTGGCTGGTCATGCTTTTGAATGCCACAAATTCATTGATCGTAAGTTTCTGTCCAAGCAGTGTGGCCACATTGTTCACATCCTGGTTGGGTACGCCCATGGCCCATGCCATTGGGGTGAACAGTTTACCGAAGATCCAGTCCAGGCTGAGGTCGAAGCTCAGGCCTACCAGATGGCCGAGGTGGATCAGGCACCAGTCGAGCAGCGCTATCAGTGCGATAAAGCCGATCAGCATGGCGATCACGTTCATGGCTATTTTAAAACCGTCGCCGGCGCCATGGGAAATAGCGTCGATCACGTTGGTGTAGTTACTTTTTACTTCCATCTTCACACGGCCCATGGTCACGCTTTCTTCTGTTTCCGGAAATACGATCTTGGAGATCACCAGGGCGCCGGGGGCGGCCATCAGGCTGGCGGTGATCAGGAAGGGCGCGATGTCCATGCCGGCCTGGAAGCCCATATTGGCATATACCACGAGGATACCGCCGGCAATACAGGCAAGGCTGCCGCTCATAGAGGCGAGTATCTCACTTTTGGTCATGGAATTAAGATAGGGGCGGATCATTACCTGTGCTTCCACCTGGCCTACGAAGGCGCTGGCCACGTTGCTGAGCGCTTCTGCACCGCTCACCCGCATCACTATGTTCATGGCACGGGCAATCACGGCCACTATCCGCTGCATAATACCGAAGTGATATAACACCGCTACCAGTACGCATACCAGGATAATGGTGGCCGTCACGTTAAAAGCAAAAACAAATCCGCCGCTGGCATAGTCGGCTATTGTACCGGTAGGAGGCTGAGACACCCCGATGCCACCATACACGAAAGCTGCGCCCTGACGTGCAAACGCTTCCAGTTTACCCATAGCGTGGCCTACTTGCTGGAAAAACCAGGTAATAGGAGGAACTTTAAATACCAGCAGCGCAATCACTACCTGTAACGTAATACCACTTATCACCAGCCGATAGTTGATCTTACTCCTGTTGTTGGAAAACAAAAAGGCAATACCCAAAATAAGGACGATGCCGATTAAGCCCTGAAAGCGTTCCATAAATGCAAATAAATCGTAAAATGTATGCAATAAGGCGACGAAGATAAGTTATTTTGCGATTCCTGGTCATTTTACGACATAATTCCGCAGTGGTTTTAAAGCTGTCTTGTAGGGGCCTCTGTCAGCCGGCCACCAGCAAGTGATTGGGCTGTCTTTGACTTCAACCGGCCGTTCAGCCATCGGCGCACTGGTTCATCGTACCAACGCATAACCAGGTAACCGATGGCCATCAATACCAGGGTGCCCACTGCCACGATCACTGTCAGCAGCAACGGTCCCGGTTTGTATTGCGCATAGTAGTTACCGAATGGCCATATCAAAAAGATATGGGTCATATATAAAGGATAAGACAGCCGGCCTATAAAACGGCAGCAATGCAACCACCAGCCCGTGGCCGTGGCGCCTGCGCCCAACGCGATCACCAGCGGGTAAACGGCGGCTACGATCAACCACTCTGTCAGCCAGTTCTGCCCGAAATAAGGGCACATAAAAGTGGCCAGCAATAACAGTGATAATGCTACAAACCCCAGCCGCGTACGTAGTGTCCACTGAAAACGGTACACGCTCAAACCCGCCAGGAACGAGAAACTCACCCGCGCAAAACCGTCCATAATATTGGCGTCGGCCCAACCTCCGATCAGGGTGCCGGCATGCCAGGCGGTAACGGCCAGCCAGCCGGCTGCCAGTACGGTCAGTAACAAAGTGACGCCCTTATGCAGCCGGTTTAGCACCAATGCATACACGATGTTGATGCAATACTCCATAAACAGGGACCATGTGGGAGAGTTAAACGGGAAAAGTGCGCCACCCCTTCCCGGCAGCCACGGGAAAGGTATCAGCAGCAGGGAACAAAGAAAACCCGCTACGATAGGCCAAACGCCCTGTGCATAAGGATCGCCGCCAAACGGGTCAAACAGGAAAGAGAGCAGACCGAGTACGGAACCCAGCGGTACCAGCGGGTGTAATCGCAGTAAACGTCCGCGGAAAAATCCGCGGTACCCGATCTGCGCCAGCCGGCCGTCATAGGCGTAACCAATCACAAAGCCCGACAGGCAGAAGAAAAAGTCAACCGCCAGAAAGCCATGCCCCAGCGGGTTCTGGCTATAGTCGCTCCATACAAGCTCAAGAAAGTGGAATACAACGATGGTGATGGCAGCGGTGCCCCGCAATCCGTCGAGTACTTCATAATGCGGTTTGGCTGATGACGTGGAAAGCATTTGGATATTGGGTTATTTGGAAATTTGTTATTTAACCGGGCCGTTTATATGCTACATACCCTTCTGAAAACCGGGCCGTCTGCAAATTTAGCTATCAGGCGAGGCGGTTTCTTATAGTGATTTCCCAATAACAGCCAGTATTTTCACCATAATAGTAAAAAAAGATAGTTGCTCCAAGGGAGCACATGACCGGAAAAAACTCTCTTAAATTTCTACATCACCAAATCCGCCAATGATTTTACCCCTGATCAAAAAATAGTTGCAAAAAACCGCGAGAGATGTATTTTTAGTTTCTGCAATCGAATTAAATACATGAGCCGTTTTCATTACCTGATCATTTCCACGATTTCCCTGGCATGGTTTGCCTGCGGACAAACAACACAACAAGACCGGATGAGTAAACACGAACGGGATTCGCTGGCCATGCGCAAGCAGTTCAACAAATCCCCCGTGCTGGATGGTAAGGCCGCCATTGGCGCCATGACGGTCGATAAAGGCCTGGAGGTGCAGCTGGTGGCAGCAGAACCAATGGTCGTAGCACCGGTAAGCGCCGTCTTCGATGACCGTGGCAGGATGTGGGTGGTGGAAATGATGGGTTTCATGCCGGATACCAGCGGTACCGGTGAAGATAAACCCGACGGCAAAATCGTGATACTGGAAGATACCACCGGTGACGGCGTAATGGACAAAAGGACCGTGTTCCTCGATTCACTGGTGCTGCCCAGAGCGGTATGCCTCGTGGAAAACGGCGTGCTGGTGGCTACGCCGCCGCAATTATGGTTTATCGAAAACAACAATGACAAACCCGGCAAAAAGGTACTGGTGGACAGTATGTACGCTGCAGGCGGTAATGTGGAACACCAGCCTAACGGGCTTTTGCGGGGGCTGGACAACTGGATATACAACGCCAAATCTGACCGCCGCTACCGCAAAGTTGGCGATAAATGGCTGAAAGAAGCCACTACTTTCCGTGGGCAGTGGGGCATTACACAGGACGACAAAGGAAGGCTGTTCTATAATAACAACTCTGAAAATCTGCTGGGAGATTATTTCCCGGCGGGCCTGGGCGGTAAAAATCCGCACCAGCAGAACGCTGCCGGCTATGACCAGAAAATAGTGAAAGACAACCACGTATACCCGGCGCATCCTACACCTGGTGTCAACAGAGGTTACATGAAAGGCATACTGGACGACAGCCTGCGGCTGGTAGAGTTCACCGCCGCCTGCGGCCCGGTGATCTACCGGGGCCATCTTCTGCCGGCTGACTATGCAGGTAACGCCTTCGTAGCAGAACCTTCGGCGAATCTCATCAAACGGAATATTTTAAAAGACAGTGGTTATATCGTTACCGGAAAACAAGCCTACCAGGGCAAAGAGTTCCTGGCCAGCACCGACGAGCGTTTCAGGCCCACAGGATTATATAACGGCCCGGACGGGGCGCTGTACATCACCGATATGTACCGCGGCATCCTGCAACACAAAACGTATATCACCACTTACCTCAAGAACGAAATCAAGATGCGGGAACTGACGCAGCCGCTCAGCTGTGGCCGTATTTACCGCATCGTTCCGGCAGGGCAGCGTCCAAAGAAAACTGTGGTGCAACAGGAGCAGCTGTTGCAGTTGTTGAATGATCTCAATGGCGCGCTGCGCGATAAAGCCCAACAACATATTATAGACCATCGTTTAACCGCGCTGGTACCGGAACTGCGCACCGCGCTGTCCAATACCGCTACGCCACTGATGCAGGTACACGCCCTCTGGACGCTGGAAGGACTGCACCAGTTGACATACGCCGACCTGGCCGTGATACTGGAACAAGGCAGCGACGACTACAAAGTGCAGGCACTGGCCGCATTGCCTTCCGTGTTGGACAGCAAGACCGCCAAAGCCGCGGCAGGCAAGCTGGACTCGCTGGCCGACAAACCTTTCTTTGCGCCGTATGTCGCGTATTTGTTGCCCGCGCTGGGCAAGGCGGATAAAGCTGCGGCCGGCCGTCTCGAAGAAAAACTGATGAAAGCGTATGCGCGTGACCGTTATATAGCCGCGGCGCTGGTCAACAATGCAGTCAATCGGGAAGCCGCACTCCTGAAACAACTGGTGGCATTTAATCCGGATACTGCACTGGCATTGAACAAACAGTTGAACAACGTGCTGAAAAATATGGACAATGCTGCCAGCGCCAAAAAGATGGACGCATTGGCGGAGAAATATCCCAGGGGATATAAAATATTTAACACCGTTTGCCAGACCTGTCACGGTAAAAACGGTAATGGTATTGCTTCTATGGCACCGCCGCTGAATGAAAGCAACTGGGTGAACGGCGATAAAAACAAGTTCGCCGCCATTGTGCTGTATGGCCTTACCGGTCCGGTGGAAGTACATGGCAAGCTGTATAAAGCGCCTGAGATCAACGGAGATATGCCAGGTATCGGTGGCAGCGACGAATTCAATGACAGTGACATTGCAGAACTGCTTACATTCTTACGCAGCGCGTGGAACAACAAAGCCGGAAAGGTGTCCGTTGATGATATCAAAGCTGTCCGCAAACAGTTAAACGGCCGTCAAAAACCGTTTACCGCGGCGGAATTAACCAAATAGTGCGCGGATATCAATAAAAGGCCTATCTTTGCTGCTCATTTACAACAAGTGAACAAGGCAACTTACATATTGACCTGCTGTAGCCAACTCCGTATTTGTACGGGCGGGTTTTTATTGCCGTTTTTATCCTGTCCAAAAGACTTCAACAATTAAGCCCGGGCAACTTCTAGCATCGTAACAGTTGTACCCGGGGGGATGATACCTGTACGCTTGTATTGGTAGTATGATCCATATAGCAATTTCCAAAACAATCTTATAAAATAAGTTTTATGAATCATCGGATAGCACGATGGGCAGTTTATCTTTTATGCCTGTTGCTGGATGTGAGCGTGGCTGCAAGCCTTTATCGCGGTTATTTAACAGGATGGATTTTATTACCGGTGGCCGTGGGTGTCACATTACTGACATTGATTGACCGTTTCCAGGGCAAACATGCCCTGCTGCGCAACTACCCGCTGCTGGGCAGGCTGCGTTACCTGCTGGAGCACATCAGGCCGGAAATGCGGCAGTATTTCTTCGAGTCGGACACAGACGGGCGGCCGTTCAGCCGTCGTCAGCGTGCGGTAGTGTACCAGCGTGCGAAAGACGTAAAACAGACCGTTGCTTTCGGCGCGCTCGCCGATATGTACGAGCCGGGTTACGAATGGGCCGCCCATACAGCGTTTCCTACGAAAGTAAAACCGGACGCGTTGCGGGTAACCATTGGCAACAAACAATGCAGTCAGCCTTACAATGCAAGTTTGCTCAACATCAGCGCAATGAGTTACGGTGCGCTGAGTAAAACCGCTATCCTTTCCCTCAATGGTGGCGCACAGGTGGGCGGGTTTGCCCACAACACCGGGGAAGGTGGCGTTAGTCCGTATCACCTGCAACATGGCGGTGACCTGATCTGGCAGATCGGTACCGGTTACTTCGGCTGCCGCGATGAGAAAGGTAATTTCTCACCGGAGGTATATGCCGGAACGGTTGCAGAACCAGCTGTAAAGATGGTGGAACTGAAATTGAGCCAGGGTGCCAAGCCCGGTAAGGGCGGAGTACTGCCGGCAGCGAAAAATACGCCGGAAATTGCCGCTATCCGCAAGGTGAAACCAGGCGTCAGCGTGTTGTCGCCGGCAGCACATACTGCCTTTGGCAACGAATATGAAATGCTGGCGTTTGTGCAGCAGCTGCGTACCCTCTCCGGTGGCAAGCCGGTGGGTTTCAAATTGTGCGTAGGCCGCAAGGATGAATTTGAGCGTATCTGTAAAGCCATGACCAACACTGGTATCTACCCCGACTTTATTACAGTAGATGGTGCAGAAGGTGGTACTGGTGCGGCTCCGCTGGAGTTCACGGACAGTATCGGTATGCCTTTGTATGATGCACTGGCTTTTGTGGTGAATATGCTGAAGAAGTACGACCTGAAACAGCATATCAGAATTATGGCCAGTGGCAAGATCATCACCGGTTTCGACATCATGAAAGTGTTGGCATTAGGTGCAGACGCGTGCTACAGCGCCAGGGGCATGATGCTGGCACTGGGCTGTATACAGGCGCTTCAATGCGATAGCGGCAGCTGTCCGGTAGGCGTGGCCACGCAAGACCCGACCTTGTACCAGGGCGTAAATGTGACCGATAAAAAAGAGCGTGTGGCCAATTTCCACCGCAACACCATATATGCACTGGCTGAACTGATGGGCGCCTGCGGCTTCGCAACGCCTGAACAGGTCAATCCTGCCGCACTTTACAGAAGAGTAACGAGAACGGATATACGATCATATGAAGAAATTTACGCACCGGACAACGGCCGTTCCGCCGGAGCGGCACTTATTCCGGGGCAGTCAGTTAATTAATTGATTAAAACCTGTTTTTATGAAAAAGAAACAGATTGTAGTGTCCCAACATGATTATGACATTCTGAAAACACTTTGTTACCACGCCCCGGGTACGGCTAAACTGAAAGAGGAGCTGGACAGGGCGGTTATCCGGAAAACAAAAGTACCCGACGATGTGGTACAGGTAAATTCCACGCTGCAGTTCAGGGATGAGCGCAGCGGCGCTGTGCGGGAAGTGCAGCTGGTATTACCTGCCGCCAGCAATATTCAACTGGGTAAACTTTCTATTCTTTCACCTATAGGCACGGCCCTGCTGGGCTATAGCGCCGGCGACACCATCGACTGGGAAGTGCCTGCGGGCAAAACCCAGCTGCACATTCTGCGGGTGGCGAACGAAGGATAGTTTTAAAAGGCTATAATGTTAGCGATCAAATATGTATCAAGCAAAAAAAGCCCCGGCGTCTGCCGGGGCTTCTCTTTTATATTGTCATTTGTGATAAACAACGTGGTCGCCGTAATTGACGTGGTATTTATCGCAGAAACCGCCATTGACTTCCAGCACGTATTGTGCTTTCTTGAAGGAGGGCAGGCTTTGTTCTGACAGCGGGGTGGCATATTTCTGGATAGACACGATCTCCAGTTTATCGTCCAGGTAGATGATATCGAGGGAGATGTAGGTGTTTTTCATCCAGAAGGAACGCTCTTCCATATCCGGGAAGATAAACAGCATGCCCTGGTCATCAGTCATGGATTTACGGTACATCAGCCCGTCTTCCCGCTGCTGATCGGTTTGTGCCAGCTGGATATCTATTTTGCGGATGGTGTCTGCCTTGTTTTTGGACAAAAACACCAGGGACGCTTCCTTTTTGAATTCGCTGCCGTTGGAAGTGACCTGTGTTGGGGATTCCGTGCCGGCGGTAGTGCCGGTACCGGTGTCCGTGGTGGCGGCGCTGTTGTTGTTGCCGGAATTGTTGTTACAGCCGGACACATACAGGGCGGCTATCAACAGGTATTTGAACGGTAGCTGCATAAGGATATTATTTAGTCAGTAGTAGCTCCTCATCGGAGAAAACGACGTCTGTATAATCTTTGATTTCATTGTACACGGTATCGCGTTCAACGGGCCTTCTGCCGGCTTGTTTGATCAGTTGTGCCAGCTGGGCGGTGTTCATGGAAGGGTTTTGTTCTTCCGCGCCGGCCATGCTGTAGATCTTGGTGGTATCATCGATGGTACCGTCCAGGTCATTTACGCCGAAGGAGAGGGTCAGCTGTGCGGTATTTCTTCCCAGCATAGGCCAGTAAGCCTTGATATGGGAGAAGTTGTCCATATACAACCGGGCCACTGCGTACAGCTTCAGGTCTTCCACGATAGAGGATTCCGGGATATCGGACATATCGTTGCCCTTGTTCCTGAATTTCAGCGGGATAAAGGTATTGAAGCCATGTGTTTCATCCTGCAGCTGTCGTAAACGTTCCATATGGTCGATACGGTGCTCGTAGGATTCAATGTGGCCGTAGAGCATCGTGGCGTTGGTGACCATGCCGCGGTTGTGCGCAGCGCGGTGGATAGCCAGCCATCCATCAGCATCTACCTTGTCATGGCAGATTTTAGCCCGTACGTCCGGATGGAAGATTTCAGCGCCGCCGCCAGGCATGGATTGCAGGCCTGCTTCGTTGAGGATGCGCATCCCTTCTTCTACGCTTACTTTGGCTTTACGGAACATATAGTCCAGTTCCACAGCGGTAAACCCTTTGATATGAAGATCGGGGCGGTGCGCCTTGATTTTTTTGATCAGTTCCACGAAGAAGTCCAGCTGCATCTTGGGATGTACGCCGCCTACAATGTGGACTTCCGTAACAGGCTGCCCGTCGTAGCTTTTCACGATGTCCAGCATCTGGTCGATGCTCAGTTCCCATCCGTCTTCACGGTTTTTATACAGCCGGGAATAGGAGCAGAAATGACAGGTGAAAACACATACGTTGGTAGGCTCGATATGAAAATTACGGTTGAAGTAAGTCTTGTCGCCGTGCATGCGTTCCCGCACATGGTTGGCCAGTGCGCCTAAAAAGCAGACGTCGCCTTTCTCAAATAAGGTCAGCCCTTCTGCGGGCGTAATTCTTTCCTGACGCAGGATTTTTTCTGCAATGTTCTTCAGGTCAGTATCCAGAGAAGGTTGCTGAAGAAGTGTCTGAACTGCCGGGTAATCTTGTCTCATCGTCATCTTACTTTCATTAATTTAATGGTGTTGGCCCTGTTCCTGTAAATTAATTTTACAAAATAAACACCATTTGGCTCATTTACCAAATTAAAGGTCATCCGGTTGTTGGGGCCAACAGCATTACCCGGTTTGGAAGCGATGAGTTGTCCGGCGGCATTGTAGAGGTTCACCTGCTGAAGGTCGGAAGGCCGTTCATAGAAGCTGATCCATACCAGCCCGTCAGTAGGGTTAGGATGAATCAATACGCCGGCCTGGCGCAGGTCCGGATTGATATCTTTGGTAACGATCCTGATATTGTCGATATATATGTTATTCTCCGCATTTGAGATATTCCGGAAAGCCACCTGGAATTTGTCTTTGCCTACCAACGCTGTCAGGTCCACCGAATCGCGGCGCCATTCGTTGTTGTTGGGGATGAATTCATCCTGTACGGCGGTAGGACGGGTAATGAGGTATTTGCCCCATTTGCTGTAGGCGATGGCGCCTGTCTGGTGACAATCTTTGGTGACCAGCACCTGCAGGGTGTCCCACACGTTGCCGGTCATATTGGGATCGGAATAAACGGCGGCGGCCACGTCAAAGAACAGGAAAATGGAATCATGCGCCTGCGGATCGATCACGGGGGTGATGAGGTCATCTGTCTGGTCGTTGACGTTGTACCCTTTGTTGCGTACCAGCGCCGATGCTTTACTGTTGTGCCCCACGTTGCGGTCACGCTCCCAGGTGAAGCTGCGGTCGGGGTTATAGATGTCCCATCCCGGCGGCGGGAAACTGTCCTGTTCAAAGCCTTCTTCAAAAGGCAGTTGTGCTTCCGCATCGAAGTGGAAGCGGCTGGCAGCGGTATCGTTGGCCACGTTGGCGTCTGGCTGACCGTTGGGCGATTGCGTATAGGCTTGCAGGTTATAGGCGCCTACGGCCACCTGCGAGGCAGGAAGGGGGACGTCTACGCTCTGCAGGCTGGGCAGATTGCCCTGCCAGTTGTAGTTGACCAGCGCGCCATTGTTGAGCCGGTACAAAATACGCACAGCGGTGAGGGCATTGGTGCCTTTGTTGCGCAGGGTCACCCGGGGCAGGATACGGTTATCGCAAAGTTTGCCGGTGACGCCGCTGACGGCCGTCAGTGCGGCGTCGTTTGCCGGCAGCACAACGGGCGTACAGCCATTGGACGCCATCAGGCTGCTGACGATGTTTTCCAGCACATCGCGCATCCTGCCGGTCTGGCCGGCGGTGAAGAGGTGCATACAGGCGTCGTCGCTATAGTCCATGTAGTTCATGAACATGATCCCCGGGAAGTTGGGGCTGCAATTGTCGGTTTTTGGAAAAGAGGGGCATCCGTAGGTATTGTCGCCCTGCAAAGGGGTATCGGCGATGCCGTCATCTACGGAGCAGGTGCCACCGTCGTCGCCCCAGATATGTTTCAGGCCAAAGAAATGCCCTATTTCATGGGTGGTGGTACGACCGAGGTTATAGATACGGCCTACGCTGCCGGTGGTGCCAAAAGCGGTATAAAGCACCACTACGCCCAGTTGTTCGGCAGGGTAACCATTGCCCGGAGGGGCGGCCACGCCCAGGTAGTTGCCCGACAGGCGGGTTACCCAGATGTTGAGGTATTTTTGAGTGTCCCAGGCATCGGAACCGCCGGTCTGATCATATTTCGCGTCGGGGGCGCCGCCGCTGATACTAAAGCTTTGGCCGGCGGCTGTTTTCACGCGGACGATGCCCGTGGTGGGCTCATCGCCGGGCGTGCGCTGGGCCAGGCAGAAGCTGATGCGCGAATTGCCAATGATGGGTTGCCATACCGGGGGCACCTGGCTAACGTCCGGATTGGTGGCGTTGTAATCCTGGTTTAGCACGGCTATCTGGGACATGACCTGCGCATCGGTGACCAGGTCGGGATTGTCCAGTACAATATGCACCACTACGGGGATAGTGACGTTTTGTGGCACTGCTTCGGTTTGCACGCGCATCATGCGGCGCTGTTGCAGCAGTTGCATTTTCTTTTCATTGTTGTCGATCACTTGTTGCAGGGAAGGGTGTTCAAGCACCCGTTGCTGCAGGGCAACGGCGGTGCCGCATTGGCGCTGGCCAATGGCGGCCAGGCTGTAAAGTAAGGTAAACAGGATAATAAATGTGTGGCGCAAAGATCGTTGTTATTAGAGATGAATCAGATGGTTTTTCTGGTTTTGATGATAGTGTAATATACGCAGTGGAACCGGAATTTTGTCACAGTGTACAGAGAAGGGCACAAAAAAGCCCTTCCGTCGAACGGAAGGGCTTTTTCATCACTCAGTTTCGTTTATATCATTACAGGTTGGCCTGTATTTTTTTGTCCAGAACAGCTTTAGGTACTGCTCCTACCTGTTTGTCTACCACCTTGCCATCTTTGATGAACAGGATAGCGGGAATGCTGGTGATACCGTAGTCGATAGAGATTTGCGGGTTCACGTCAACATTTACTTTACCGATGTTTACTTTACCAGCGTAATCTTTAGACAGTTCTTCAATAACTGGTCCGATAGCCCGGCAGGGACCGCACCATTCTGCCCAAAAATCAACTACTGTTAATTTATCGGAATCCAGCACTTCCGTCTGGAAGTTCGCGTCTGTGAATTCTAAAGCCATAAGATATTATAATTTAAAGGTGTTTATTAATGATTGTTTTTGATTGTCTACTGGTGTATATGATCAAAACTTGAACCGAGTGCAAATTACTGCTTTTTTGACATCTTACTTATTGATTATCTCGATATAGACATCGAGGTCCGGTTGTTTTCGCAGGAAATGCGCCAACTCGTCATTCATCTCGATGTTTCTGTTGAAAGTATGCATTTTTACCTGCAGATTATCGTCTATATCTACCAGCTGCAGATGCAGTTGACTGTTACCGGGATAGCGGTTGATGTTTTCCACGAGGAAGTCTACCGTTTCGCGGTTCAGCAGTTTAGGGGAAGTGGCCAGGAACACCTGTTTGGTATGTGTTTTCTTCACTTCCTGCAGCAGCTGGATGCTGCTTACCTTAAACTCGTATTCGTTGTCATTAAAGCGCTTGGATTTAAAGCCGCCGTTGATAAACAGGCAGAGGCCGGGTTTCAGGTAAGGTGCAAACCGGATGAAGTCCTCGCTCCACAGGGCAAATTCAAATTTGCCGCTGTAGTCTTCTATCGTCATAATGCCAAACTGCCGGTTGTTGCGGGAAATCCTTTCCTGGGCATTGGTGACATACACTGCGAGGCGGAAATTCCGTTCGCGGGAGCGGCCGCCGGAACTGCCGGGCGTGCTGATCTCTGCCTGGTACTCCACAAGCTCCTGCACGTTGTTCATATGGTAATGCTTCAGTTCAAAACGGTAATCATCCAGCGGATGGCCGGAGATATAGATACCGGTAATGTCCCGTTCGTTATTGAGCTTCATGATCAGCGGCCAGGGGTCGCAGTTGGGAATTTTGGGTGGTTCCACGTCCGGCATGTCTTCAGCACCGAAGAGGCTGCCAAGGTTGGAAGAGCCTGCGGACACCTGTTGGCCGAATTTCACGATTTTATCAAGACCGTTCATGGGCTCGTTTTCCGGTTTGTGGAAATACTGTGCCCGGTGGAATTCGGGGAAGCAGTCGAAAGCGCCGGACATAATCAGGGCCTCGAGTGATTTTTTATTGACAGCACGTTGGTTCACACGTTTGATGAAGTCGAACACTGTTTTGAAAGGGCCGTCTTTTTTCCTTTCCTCGAGGAGGTTTTCCACGGCGGCTTCACCCACGCCTTTCAGGCCACCGAGGCCGAAACGGATCTGTCCTTTTTTGTTCACCGCGAAACCTTTCAGGGATTCGTTCACATCCGGCGGCAATACGTCGATGCCCATGCGTTTACATTCTTCCATGAAGAAGGTGATCTTCTCAATGTTGCTGGCGCAGTTCAGTACAGACGCCATGTATTCGGAAGGGTAGTGGGCTTTGAGGTAAGCGGTCTGGTAGGCGACGAAAGCGTAGCAGGTGGCGTGCGATTTATTGAACGCATAGGAGGCGAAGGCTTCCCAGTCGGTCCATACTTTTTCGCAGACTTTCAGGTCGTAGCCATGGGAGGCGCAACCTTCCATGAACTGGGCCTTCATCTTGTTCAGTACCGCGATTTGTTTTTTACCCATCGCTTTACGGAGAATGTCCGCGTCACCACGGGAGAAGTTGGCCAGCTTCTGGCTGAGCAACATTACCTGTTCCTGGTATACGCAGATACCGTAGGTTTCCGCGAGGTGTTCCTCCATGTCCGGCAGGTCGAAAGTAACCGGCTCCAGTCCGTGTTTACGGCGGATGAAGGACGGGATGTACTCGAGCGGTCCCGGACGGTACAAGGCGTTCATCGCGATGAGGTCATCGAAACGGTCCGGTTTCAGTTCGCGGAGGTATTTCTGCATGCCGGGCGACTCGAACTGGAACGTGGCGTTGGTTTCGCCTTTCTGGTACAGTTCATATGTCAGCGCGTCGTCCAGCGGAATATTGTCGATTTCAATTTCCACGCCATGGTTCATGCGGATCAGTTCCAGAGCGCCTTTGATGATGGTAAGGGTTTTCAGGCCCAAAAAGTCCATCTTGATTACGCCGGCAGATTCGATGATGCTGCCCTCGAACTGGGTAACGAGGAGGTCTGAGTCTTTGGCGGTGGATACGGGGATGAGGTCGTACAGGTCTTGCGGGGCAATGATGATACCAGCCGCGTGGATACCGGTGTTACGGACAGACCCTTCCAGTACGCAGGCTTCGCGGAGCACTTCGCCCTGCAGGTCTTCTCCTTTGATCAGTTCACGAAGGCGTTTTACGTTTTCAATGTCTTCGCCGGCGAGGCCTTCTTTATCTGCCAGGCTCTTGTCGCCTTCCAACGGGGCGTTGAAGATACGGTCCAGCTGTATGCCGGGTTTTTCCGGCACCAGTTTGGCCAGTGAGTTGGATTCCACCAGTGGCAGGTCCATTACACGGGCAACGTCCTTGATACTCATTTTGGCGGCCATGGTACCGTAGGTGATGATCTGCGCTACCTGGTTGCGGCCGTATTTCTGTACTACGTAGTCAATTACTTTCTGACGGCCTTCATCATCGAAGTCCGTATCAATATCGGGCATGCTCTTACGGTCCGGGTTGAGGAAACGTTCGAACAGGAGGTTGTATTTGATCGGGTCGATATTGGTGATGCCGATACAGTAGGCCACGGCTGAACCGGCGGCGGAACCACGGCCCGGGCCGATGAATACGCCAAGGTCACGTCCTGCTTTAATGAAGTCCGATACGATGAGGAAGTAACCGGCAAAACCCATGTTTTCGATTACCTGCAATTCAAAGTTGATACGTTCTTCAATGTCCGCGGTCATTTCCCGGTACCGGGTGCGGGCGCCTTCGTAGGTGAGGTGCCGCAGGTACTGGTCCTGCGTGAGGAACTCTTTCGGGATGGGAAAGTTGGGCAGCAGGATGTCGCGCTTCAGGTCCAGCAGCTGTACTTTGTCCACGATCTCGTTGGTGTTGTCTATTGCCTGTGGGAGGTCATGGAACAGCGCGGTCATTTCCTCCGTGGTCTTAAAATAGAACTGATCGTTATAGAATGCGAAGCGGGTGTTTTTAGGTGCCGCTTCGTCGTCAGAAAATTCTTTGTTGGTAGGCGTGCTTTTTTTCTCGCCGGTGTTGATACAGAGCAGGATGTCGTGTGCGTTGGCATCTGCCTGGTCCACGTAGTGGGAATCGTTGGAGGCGATGATTTTCACATTGTATTTGGCGGCGTATTTCAGCAGCACATGGTTGACCTGGTCTTGCTCAGGGATGCCATGGCGCTGCATTTCCACATAAAAATCGTCACCGAAGATATCGAGCCACCATTTAAATTCCTTTTCGCCTTCTTCTTCTCCTTTGCGCAGGATGGTTTTAGGCACGGAGGCGCCGAGGCAGCAGGTAGTGGCGATCAGGCCTTTGTGGTATTGTAATATCAGCTCTTTGTCGATACGCGGATATTTGCCATAAAGGCCTTCCATATAACCAAGAGAACAGAGTTTGATCAGGTTACGGTATCCTTCGTCGTCTTTGGCCAGTAACACCTGATGGTAACGGATATCTTTCTCTTCGCGTGTGAAGGCGCGTTTGTGGCGGTTTTCCACGAGATAGAACTCACACCCCACGATGGGTTTTACTTTGAGTCTTTTATCCTTTGGATCACCGGGATTGAGTTTGTTGTTATACGCTTCTGCCACAAACTGGAAGGCACCAAACATATTTCCATGGTCCGTGATGGCCAGTGCCGGCTGATTGGAGGCCATGGCTTTTTTGTACAGTGATTTGATATCGGCTGCACCATCCAGTAAGGAAAATTGCGTGTGTACGTGTAAGTGGGAAAAGATCATCTGCTAAGCTGTTTCGTCAGGCGTCAAAAGTACGATAGAATTTGGTTCAATAAAAATCCATTATTTGCGTTCATAATTAGTCATAAATCAATATTTTAGCGCAAAATTTTTTTAACCAGACACTATGATGAGTATTAAGGGACATTTATGGATGAAATTATCGGTTTGTGCAATGGCATTAGGTTCCTGTTCTACCATCAAAAAAAGTACCGTGAAACATGGCAACACGCCGACCGTGTCTGAATCCCGCCGCATTACCTTCCTGGACCATATCAATACGCCGGGGCGCACGCACGGCTCTTCTTCCTATAACAACAACAAAAATGTGAGCATCGGTAAAAATGTTACCTATGCCAGCGCCAACCTGGAAAATGCCCAGAGCTGGCAGTTTAAATATGCGCAGTTGCTGGACGTGCCGGTGGAGAACGTATTAAACTACAATCTATATAACTTTATTGAAGAATGGTGGGGCACGCCTTACCGGCTGGGTGGTAAAACCCGCGACGGTATTGATTGCTCCGGCTTTGTGAATACGCTGATGAGCGCCGTGTTCCAGTATGCGCTGACGGGTAATTCCGTGGAGCTGTACAGTAAGGTAAGACAACACTTAAAAGAGCGTGACCTCCGGGAAGGTGATCTGGTCTTCTTCAAGATCCACCACAAACGTATCTCTCATGTAGGCATCTACCTCGACAATGATAAATTTGTGCATGCGTCCACCAGCAACGGCGTGATGATCAGTGATCTGAACGAGCCTTACTGGAAGCGGTATTTCGCCGGTGGCGGCAGGCTTTAGTAGCGAAGTCCTATCTTTCCTTTTACTATTTCCCAGGCATTGTTGACATCTTCCGACAAGCGGGTGTTGATCACCGCAACACCGAACAGGCCCATGAAAAGGACTGAGCGGACGATGGTGTCTACATACATGTTGAACATGAAGGGGAGCTGCTGCACCAGCAATACGCCTCCAATGCCTAACAGCAGCGCATACAGGGTTTTGAGGCTTAAGGGCTGCATACCAAACCGTATCCAGATAAAAAGGTAACGCGCGAGGTTGAAGATCGCTACGGTGACAAGGTCCGCGTAAGCCGCGCCCACCGTGCCAATGCGTCTTTGGAGGTACAGGTTGCAGAAAAAGGAAATAAACACCACGACAATGGAGCTGACAAAATCAAAGCGCCAGTAGTTGGAAGTTTGAATGATCTGGTTGTTGATGCCTGTCACTAAATCGATCATTTTGGCGAGCCCGAGAATAAAGATGATCTGAACGATCAGGTGCCATCCGGGACCCAGGTACAATACCAGGTTATTGACAGAGAGCCATATGGCCCCGAAAATGCCGACGCCGGCTATAGACAGGGTGATAGAGCTTTTGGTGTACAGCTCCTGTATTTTGGCCATGTCCCTGTTTTTCCAGGCGGTGGCCAGAATGGGCGTAGTGATAGCGTACATGCTGCGTTGCGGCACCTCCATAAAGCTGATCACGAATGTGGCATAGGAGAAAAGGCCCGCATTTTCCAGTCCGCTGATGCTGGAGATAATGAGGATATCGTTGGTTTTCCGCAGCAGGGTGAACACATTGGAAGAAAACACATAGCTGCTGAAGATAAACATACGTTTGCCCAACCGGCGGGTAACATTGCTGATACCGCCACCACTGAATTTCAGTTGACCGGTACGCCATAATATGACTAACAGCGCGATAGCGGCAACAGCATAAGGCAGGCTGAATACATTGATATATTGCGCAAAGCTGATATGGGCAAAAGCAAAGACCAGCAGCATCACGGTGGAGATAATACGGATACCGCCTTCCTTCAGAAAGTTGGACGCCACCGTTTTGTGCAGGCCCCAGGCAAAGCCTTCAAGCATGTTAAAGGCCAGTATAAAGAAGGTGAGGGGATAGATCGCGGAAAAATAAGTGATGAAGAGCGGGGAATTGCCGCTGAACTTGCGGATAATCAGTCCTTTGAATATAACAGAGAACGCCACAAACAACATAAACCCTATCAGGGACACGATGAGGGTGAGTTTGGGCAGGTCGTTTTTCTCCGGTTTGAGATAGTCGTGATAAAAGGGGAAGAACTTATTTATCACCGGAACGGCGCCAAGGGAGGCCACCGTGGCCAGTAAGGTGCTGACGTCGATCAGTACGCGGGTAAGGCCGATTTCTTCTTTGGAGAAGATCTTCGGCATCAGCATGATCAGATTAACGGCGCCGAAGGCAAACCCTATGTAGATGAATATGGATGAATAAAAGCTCTGTTTTCGGATGATCCCCATTACCTGTTTTATGAAGCGCAAATATAGAAAGAATCTTCCAGCGGGGGTGGTTTGTATTAGGAATTGTGTATGAAAGAACAACAAGTAAGTAATTTTTTTCATGGTTTTTGCAGTTCTCCCAATAATGAATTTATTTTGTAAGGTACTAATAGTGCCGGCCTTGTCGGCAGTATTATAATCAATAGCGTATGTCTACATTAGCACCGATTATTTTTTTCGCATTTAAGCGGCCGGAGATCACCAGGAAAGCCCTGGAGAGCCTGGCGCTCAATCCGGAAGCGGCGGAGAGTGAGTTGTATGTTTTTGCGGATGGGCCGAAAGAAGGAGCTACTGCAGAAACGTTGCAGCAGATTGCCGCCACCCGGGAGGTGATCCGCAGCCGTAAGTGGTGTGGCACGGTACATATTGCCGAGCGGGTACAGAACTACGGCCTCGCCAAATCGGTGATCACCGGCGTAACGGAAGTCATTGAAAAACACGGTAAAGCTATCATCGTGGAAGATGACCTGGTACTGTCGCCTTATTTCCTCCGGTATATGAACGAGGGGCTGGACCTGTATGAAGACGACCCGCAGGTAGCTTCTATCCACGGATACCTTTATCCGTTGCTGGAGAAAATGCCGGAAACATTTTTTATCCGCGGGGCCGATTGCTGGGGATGGGCCACCTGGGCCCGCGCCTGGAAACAGTTTGAGCCCGACGGACAGAAACTGTATGATGCCATCCGCCTGAAAGGAGAGGGCAGGACATTTAACTTTAATAACACCTACGATTATATGAAAATGCTGCGCAAGCAGATCAGCGGCCAGAACGACTCCTGGGCTATCCGCTGGAATGCTTCCGCATTTCTGAAGAATATGCTGACTTTATATCCGTCCCGTTCCCTGGTGCAGAACATCGGAGGTGATGAATCTGCCACACATATGGATGAGGCGGATACTGAGAAGTACGAAGTGGTGATGTCACCTACACCGATACAATTGCAGAAATTGCCGCTGGAGGCCAGTGTGCAGGGAACGGCAGCCTTTGAGGACTATTTCAGGTCCACCAAACTGGGCCTGGTCCAGAAGATCAAACGATTTATCAAAAAAAGATAAGAATGCCGGGCATTTAAGGAGGTGAGCGGATATGTGGCCGGCTGCCGGCATCAACGATCAAAACACCATATTCATGCGCAATGACAACCGGAATTATGACTATTCGGGGATTCCAGTCAACAGAAGACCAGAATACAGTAAAATTATCAGTTTACTGGACAAGGGAAACAAAGTATTGGACCTGGGCTGCGGCAATGGGTTGCTGATCGAAGCCATGCAACAGGAGGCACAATGCAGCTGTAAGGGCATGGAACTTTCCGGGTCAGGTGTGGAGATATGCCGGCAGAAAGGACTGGACGTGATAGTGGGGCGCATTGATGAAACATTGCCCTATGAAGACAACGAATTTGATGTGGCAGTATGCAACGTGACCATCCAGATGGTGATGTACCCGGAGAAGTTATTGGCAGAGATGAAAAGGGTTTCCCGCCGTCAGATCGTCTCATTTCCTAACTTTGCCTACTTTATGAACCGCCTGGACATGCTGGTCAACGGCAGAATGCCTACCCGGATGCTGTTTGGCTACCGCTGGTATAATACCGGGCATATCCATCAGCTGTCTGTTCGCGATTTTTATGAGCTGCTGCAGGCAGTAGGCGGACTGCATGTGAAAAGGAAGTTGTACGTGTCGGCCGGCTTTAAGCTGATCGATGCGCTTGGAGGGCTGTTTCCCGGGTGGTTTCGCAAAACCATTATCCTGGAAACGGAGAAGGAATAAAACCTGATTATGAACGAAAGAGATACTACATTATACTATTGTACGCTGTTTGACAGTAATTATTTGTCCCGTGGGCTGGCCATGTACACTTCGCTGGCGGCGGTATGTTCCGATTTCCACCTGTACGTTTTTGCTTTTGACGACAAATGTCTGTCTGTATTGCGGAAGATGGCGCTGCCGCACCTGACAGTGATCTCCCTGGCGGAATTTGAAGACCCGGAGCTGCTGAAGGTGAAGCCAGGCCGCAATCGCGCGGAATACTGCTGGACCTGTAGCTCTTCCACGATTTTATATTGTATTCAACAGTTTCAGTTGCCGCATTGTACCTATATCGATGCGGACCTGCTTTTTTATAACGATCCTCATGTGCTGATGGAGGAGATGGGCAACCATTCCGTGATGATCACCGAGCATCGTTATACGCCGCAGTACGATAAAAGTAAACTGAGCGGCAAGTATTGCGTGCAGTACATCACTTTCCGCAACAACCGCTGGGGCATGGAAGCATTACAGTGGTGGCGCAACGCCTGCCTCGACTGGTGCTACGACCGTCATGAAGACGGTAAGTTTGGCGATCAGAAGTACCTGGACGACTGGCCTTCCCGTTTCCTGAACGTATGGGTGATGGAAAACCTGGGCGGCGGTCTTGCCCTCTGGAATATCCAGCAGTACGACGTCTTTAAAAACGGTGACAGGCTACGTTGCCGTGAAATCAGCACCGGTAAGGAATTTGACCCGATATTTTACCATTTCCATTACCTGAAGTATTTTACCGATAATACCATAGAACTGGGCAGGCGTATTATCACGCCGGCCGTAAAAAAGTTGTTCTATGAACCATATATCCTGGAACTGGAGGCATGCAAGCGGAGAATACAGGCGGTAGACCCGTCATTTGATCCGCATGGCGCGAGGCCCCGGCCATCAGGCCTGAAAGCTACGTTGGTCACCATCTGGCGTAAACTGAGAAATGTTTATCATATATATCCCCTGAAGGAATCCGGGATTTAAATACAACGTATGGCACATATCATCAATCTGACGACACACAGTGATAAACGGGGGAACCTTACCGTCATAGAAAAACAGATCCCTTTCGATATCAAAAGGATCTTTTATATCTATGGCGTGGATGATTCCGTAAGAGGCGGCCACCGGCATCACCGTACCATACAGGCCGCCATCTGCGTGCATGGCAGCTGTATTGTGTCCAACAACAATGGCAAAGGAGAGCAGACCGACTTCGTGCTGGACCATCCCAACAAATGCCTGATACTGGAACCGGAAGACTGGCATACCATGCACCACTTTACGCCCGACGCGGTATTGCTGGTGATGGCGTCTACTCCTTTTGACCCGGCGGATTATATTTACGAACCTTACGACAATTGACAGGTTATGATCGATTATGAGAACCTCGGCTTACTGAACAAGCCTTTCTTTGATGAATTCAGGGCGGCTTTCAATGATACTTTGGAAAGCGGCTGGTATATACTGGGCAATAAAGTAAAGGAATTTGAAACCGATTACGCCGCTTATCACGGTGTAAAACACTGCCTCGGGCTGGCCAACGGCCTCGATGCGCTGATCCTGAGTCTGCGCGCCTTCAACTTCACCCCAGGCGATGAAGTGATCGTGCCTTCCAATACGTATATCGCTACTATCCTGTCTATCGCGCAGTGCGGCCTGAAACCCGTGCTGGTGGAACCGGACATCAATACCTACAATATTGACCCGGAAAAAATTCCGGCAGCGATCACGCCCCGTACCCGTGCCATCATGGTGGTACATCTGTATGGTAAAAGCTGTGAGATGGACAAGATCATGGCCATCAAGGAAAAACATAACCTGGTGCTGATAGAAGATTGCGCCCAGTCACATGCCGCCTCTTTCAAAGGGCAGCTGACCGGTACTTTCGGGGAATTCGGCGCATTCAGTTTTTATCCGACCAAAAATCTCGGCGCCCTTGGCGACGCTGGCGCAGTGCTTTGCAATGACGATGAACTGGCCACCGCTATCCGCCGGCTACGCAACTATGGCTCCGATGTTAAATACTACAATGAAGTGGTAGGCTACAACTCCCGCCTGGATGAAGTGCAGGCTGCTTTTCTGAGCGTGAAGTTCAAATATCTCGCACAGATCACCGAACATAAAAGAAAACTGGCCGATGTTTATCACCAGGGGCTGAAAAACGATTTTATCAAACCAGTGGTACACCCTGACTATTTTGATGTGTACCATATCTACAATATCCGTCACGAGCGCCGCGATGAACTGAAACAGTTCCTGCTGGACAATGGTGTAAAAACAGATATCCACTACCCGTTGCCGCCGCACCGGCAGAAAGCGATGAAAGGCATTATTGAAGGTGATTCGTACCCGATCTCCGAAGAGATACACCGTACTACCCTCAGTCTGCCATGTTCCTACTGCCATACCACCGCAGATATAGAAAAGGTAGTGGAAGTGATCAATAAATTTTAAAGCTATAACTGTGTCGGATAAACGATCATCAGCGGTTGTCAGCATTATTACGGTATGTTACAATGCAGGCAGGTTTATTGAAAGCACCATCAAAAGCGTGCTGTCACAGACGTACCCGCATATCGAATATATCATTATAGACGGTGCGTCGAAAGACAATACGCTGGAAGTGATAGCGCCATACCGCTCCCGCATCGCCCGCGTGGTATCAGAGAAAGACAACGGCCTGTATGATGCCATGAACAAAGGGATGCAGCTGGCTACCGGCGAATACCTGCTGTTCCTCAATGCAGACGATATCCTTGCGGATGATACAGTGATCGAAAAAATGATGCACAGCTGCCCGGATGCAGACGTATATTACGGAGAGGCGATGTTCATCGATGAGCAGGGCAATGAACTGGGGCTGCGCTCTGAGCAAACGCCGCATAAAGTACCGGCGCAGCTCAACTGGAAAAGCCTGAAACATGGCATGGTGGTGTCTCATCAGGCATATATCATACGCCGGAAACTGAGCCCGCTCTACGATCTGCAATATAAAGTATGCGCAGACATCGACTGGATGATCAGAACATTAAAGGCTTCCCGTCATATTTGCAATACACATATCACTGTGTCGAAGTTCAGGGTGGGCGGCACTTCCAAGCAACGGCAACAGCTGGCATGGAAGGAGCGGTACAAAATACTGAGCCGGTATTACGGGCACATCCCTAATTTCACGCATCACCTGTTTATCGGGTTGCGGTATATCTTCTCGAAAAAATATTAATTGTATTTCGCATACCCAGGGCTGAAGCCCTGGGCTACGATGTGTTTCAGTTTCTTTTAACTTATGGTTTTTGAAGTTTACGCAGGAAGCAATTTAAGCCAGGTCTTGGGGTGGGGGTATTTGTAAACGCTGGAATTCATCATCGAAAGAATCTTAAAACATATCGTTTCCCAGAGCTGAAGCCCTGGGAACAAAAAAGGCAGGCCGTTTAGGCCTGCCTTTCATATTTGTATTATGCAATGTTTACGCTGCTGGTTTCTCTTCTTTTTTACCCGCACCAATGATTTCCCATATAAACGATCCAATTACCACCAGTACCAGTACGATGGAGGTAACAGACGAAATTTTCTGGGCTTTGTAGAAAGTGGCAGGCTCAAATTTCAGATCGATTTTATGCTGGCCGGCAGGTATTTTCAGGCCGCGCAGTGCATAGTCAACTCTGACGATGTCTGTTTTCTTACCATCGATATATGCGTTCCAGCCAGCGGGGTAGTAGATCTCGGAGAATACGCCAAGACCTTCCTGTGCGTTGGTGGATGTATATTCCAGGCTGTTGAGGCCATATTTGGTGAGTTTGATGGCAGCGCTGCTGTCTGTAGCGGCGGGCTGGTAGTTGGCACCCAGTTCTTTCGCAAAACGTTTGTCCACTACTGCGGAGTCTTTGGTGTGCAGGTAGTCCAGCGTTTTCATTTCCGTATTGGCATCAGGCGCCCATACGATACCTTTTACGAACCATGCGTTACCGTTAGCGTCCGGGTTGCGTTGTGCTACAGGTTGACCGGTTTTCTGGTCCGGAACGATGAAGTACTTGGTGTTGAGCATGTTGAGCACGCCCATATTGTTTTTAGAGATCTGATGAGTGATCAGGTCCTGGTAAATCCACAGTTTAGCGGGGCTGTAGCCACCGATGTTTTTGTGGAAGTAAGAGGGGACAGCGTCATTAAACGGATCGGAGGTGAGGTTGAACACACGGTAGTACGGGTCCGGGTCCTGTTTAATTTGCAGGTCAGCTGCAGAAGGCTGGAAGGGCGCATTCATCACTGATTCATCCACATAGCTGTCTTTACCGAGGTAGTTACGGTCTACCTGTATCAGGTCTATTGCTACTGCGGCTACGATGATCAATGCGGCAGGTTGCCATTTCAGTTTATCTTTCAGGTAGGCCCAGATAGCGGCGGCGGCGATCAGGATAAACACCAGTGAGCGGATGCTGTCTTTCAGCAGCAGGGAGCTACGGTCTTTTTCCAGTGCGCGGATCATCAGTTGCGCGTTTTCTTTGCCACCCAGCATCTGCGCGAAGTAACCGAGCATGGTTTCGTCGCTGTGGCCGCTGAAATTCATGAACATGCTGCCGAGGATACCGACTACAATGACGATACCACCGGTGATGTAAGTGGCCTGTTTCAGTTTTTTCAGTAGTACGTCTTTGCTGTGCTTGCCGTTGGCCACTTCCTGCAGTGCCCAGCAGGCCAGTATTACAAACGTGAGCGAAGGCAGTACCAGCGCTTGTGCCGGTGCTCTGAATTTATTGTACAGTGGCAGGTGATAAAAGAGGAAGTCGTTGATAAAGCCGAAGTTTTTGCCCCATGCGAGGATAAAGCCCACGATGGTAACGGCGAGCAACCACCATTTATGCCAGCTGTCCACTACCAGCAGCGAGAGGATGAACAGGAAACAGATGATAGCGCCTACGTATACGGGGCCGGAGGTTCCTTTTTCCTGTGCGCCGTAGTAGAGCGGGAATTTCATCTGGTCCATATATTGTTCCACCTGGGCGGCGGGAGCGCCGAGGCTGACCATTTGTTCGTACACATGGGAGCCGGTGCCCAGTTTCTGGCCGGAGGAGTTGCCTACATAGCCAGGGATCATAAAGGTGAGGGATTCACCGACGCCATAGCTCCATTCAAAAGCATAGTCTTTGTCCAGGCCGGTGGATTTATTTTCTTTCGCGTCTTCTTTGCCCAGGGTGAGTTCGGACTTGCTGCCGCGCATGGTATAGTCGGTGTATTCCTTTACGGGAAGCAGGTTGTCTGCGGCGGGCAGTACGCCTATGATGCCGGCGATGGCCAGCAGCACAGACGCTTTGAAGAACTGCGGTATTGTCTTCGTTTTATACGCGTGGATAAACGCACCTGCTACCAGTATGAGTATCATGATCAGGGTGTAATAGATCATTTGCAGGTGGTTGTTGTAGATGAGTAGGCCGGTAGCGATAGCGGTGAGGCCAAAGCCGCCGATCAGGCGTCCGCGGTAGGTGAGTATGATACCGGCCAGTACTGCGGGCATCAGGGCGATGTCGTACATTTTGGTGATGTGCCCTACATCGATGAGGATCACATTGTAGGAGCAGAAGGCAAAAGCGATGGCGCCCAATATCCGTATCCAGTATTTAAAGTCCAGGATACAGGCGAGGAGGTACATGCTGATCATAGCGAGGAACAGCATGTTAACAGGGGAGGGTAGGCCGAGCGTAACCAATTTGTTGACGAAGGTGAGCGCATTTTTGCCGGGGCCTGTGTAGATCACATAGGAAGGCATCCCGGAGAACATGCTGTTAGTCCACAAGGGGGCTTCACCCGTCGCTTCGTAAAAGTCTCTCGCCTCTTTGGCCATTCCGTTTACGCTCATCATGTCGCTCTGGTTTACTATCTTGCCTTCCAATACAGGAGAGCAGTAAACCGTTGCCAGCAATATAAAGATGCCAATTGCTGCCAGATGCGGAAGAATGGCTTTTAGCCAGTTTTGCTTCATCGGATATCTTGTATTTAGTTTTAAAGGAACAAAAATAACTGTAATTTATCCGAAATTTCAATATGCGCTGGATTCGATTTGTGTTAAAATTTGTATTTATCTGCAACCTGTGCTTTATTTTGGGGCAGTTGCTCCGGATCACCGCATATGACCACAGGCTGGACATAATAGTGGAACATGTGCTGGTATTGGGCGTGGGCGTGGCGTTTCCTTTGAATCTGGCCGTATGTCTGATCGCCGCGGTATTGCTGATGTTAAAAAAAATACAGTGGAAACAGTTACCGCCGTGGTTATTCCTGTGTAATGTAGGTATTTTAATATTTCAACTTATAGTCTCTTATTAAAATGGTCAAGCAACTACTAAATGATAAGCCTACACGGCTTTTTGTCATATTTGCCAGCTTTTTTGTAGCCAACGCGCTGATCGCGGAATGCATCGGCGGCAAATTGTTTTCGCTGGAACGCCTGTTCGGATTGCCTGTGCATACCTTTTCCCTGTTTGGGGAGAGCGGGTTGTCCTACACCTTGACGGCCGGTGTGTTATTGTGGCCGCTGGAGTTTGTGATGACAGATATTGTGAATGAGTTTTACGGGCCGGTAGCGGTGCGTCGTATCTCGTATACAGCGGTAGCGCTGATTTCCTATGCTTTCCTGATGTTTTTTGTGGCGATGAGAGTGCCGGCAGACAGCTGGTGGATAGGCAGCAGCAGCACTGAAGGCGTGCCCGACATGCAGAAAGCGTTTGTGGGGATTTTCGGGCAGGGGATGTGGATCATCCTGGGTAGCCTGTCGGCCTTCCTGGTAAGCCAGATCGTGGATGTGACCGTGTTTCACCGGATAAAAAAACGTACCGGCGAAAAACATGTATGGTTACGTGCCACGGGGTCTACCATTGTATCTCAGCTGGTAGACAGTTTCATTGTATTGTTTATTGCGTTTAAGGTGGGCAAGGACTGGAGCTGGCAGCGGGTGTTGGCCATTTGTATGGTGAACTACAGTTATAAATTCGTAGTGGCGGTAGCGTTAACGCCGCTCATCTATCTGCTGGAACACCGCATCGTGCGTTACCTCGGCCATGATACGGCTGCCCGTATGAAAGCGGCCGCCATGGGCAAAGACGAAATGCCGGTCATGGACGTGGTGCCGCACGATTAATAGCGTGCTTTCACCATATCTGCCACCACTTTATCGATCGGGAGGGTAACGGCTTCGGCTGAAAACTCCTCCCAGTCGATCCAACGTGCGTATTCTACTTCAGATACCCCTTCCGGTACCTTGAAATCAAATGGTTTGTTGAGCACCTGTGCGGTAAAGGGAGACAATGGTTCTACCAGGTAATAAATGGAGATGATCTGTGTTTCGTTGTCGAATGCGGAGATCTGAAAAAAATCAGTGGTATAAATATGCTCTACTACACGGACATCCTGTGCCAGTTCCTCGCGCCACTCCCGTACCATGCACTCCAGTGTGCCTTCCCCGAATTCCAGCCCGCCGCCGGGAAATTTGGTATAGTAACCGCCCCGGATATATTCGTCTGTTACCAGTACCTGTTTACGGTCATTGATCATAATGCCGTAAACACGTACGTTGAATCCTGTTTGCATATGCCTATTTAACAGCGTCGATGATGATGGAAGTATAGACCGGCTTGCCGCCCACATTTCTTTGGTCGTAACGGATAGAGCGGTGTATCATGCCATCGGATTTGTTCCATTCATTGGCATGGAACTGTCCAGCTTCGTCATAATATTCCAGCAGCTTCACTTTAAAGCCGGCTTCCGTCAGCAGTTGGCTCATGAGCTTGTAGGTGTAGAGGACTTTATGGTCGTCTGCGCCCCAGCCTGCGCCACCGGGCTTTACATTGTTGATATAATCAGCGTCCGGATGGAAACCATCAGGAACGGCTATACGCAGATAACCACCTGGTTTAAGGTAGCGGTAGCAGGTACGTGCGCCGGTGAGGCCCTGTTCGTACGTGAGGTGTTCCCACACGTGCTCAGCCAGGAAAACGGACACGGATGCATCGGGAATATATTTGTTCCAGGAATCCGGGTCCAGCAGGTTGAACTGCTCCACTTCCGTAGGAATCCATCCCTGTTCAAACACGGAACTGGCGCCGATAACCAGTTTCCAGTCTTTGGTATCTTTAAGTGCTTTTATCAGTTTCTTTTCTGCGGCGGCGGCTTTCATGGCGTTGTAGCCACTCAGCGCTTTGGCTTTTCGTATGATATTTTTTAACAGAGCTGCCATGGGCGGAGATCAGGTTATAAATTTAGTCCGGGTGTAAATATAACAGAATAAAGTAAGAATACACTACAATAAGAGGGTCACCGTGCCCTTCAGCAGTTTTTCCTGGCCCAGCATGTTACGATAACGGACATGGTACACATAAGCGCCCACCGGCTGCAATTGCCCGTGGAACGTGCCATCCCAGCCTCTTTTAGGATCTGTTGTTAAAAATATACATTCTCCCCAGCGGTTATAAATGCTGAATTCTACCAGCTGCTGACCGTGATAATTAACAATTCTGAAAATATCATTTTTCCCGTCTCCATTAGGTGAGAACGCATTCGGCAGGAATAGTTCCGGGGAACATTCTGTTACCGTGACCCGGGACGTTCCGGAACCGCATTTGTTTTTAACGGTCACTTCATAACGGCCCGGCTGATGTGCCGTGAAAGTAGGGCGTGTAGAGCCATCCTGCCACAGGTAGCTGTCAAATCCCGCTCCGGGCGAAAAGACAATAGGCTTATTATCAAACAGGCAGGTGTCTGCCCCCAGGTTGATCATCGGTGGATACATCACCTTCACTTTTGTATGAAAGAGGCTGTCGCAGCCCAGCCAGGTAGTATAGCGAACGGTGTAGTCGCCGGCTTGTGTGACCATGGTGCCATCCTGCAAACGAACGGAAGCGCCCTTGCAAATTTCCTGTGTATCATAAAACCGGTAAACGGGCGCATCGGTGAGGACGGTGGTAATAATGCTGTCGCAGCCATGAACAGACCGCAGCTGCGAGGTATATGTTCCGGCCTGGGTGACCGTCTTGTTATCGGGCAGACGATACGGCGTACCAGGGCAGTGTATTTTATCTTCCGTTACGGCATAGGTGTCCCATACAGTAAGGGTGGTCGTGATAATACTGTCGCAACGCCGGGTGGTCTGCAAGTGGGAGGTATATACGCCCGCTACTTTTGTACTGCGGCCGTCCGGCAACAGATAACTGTCTCCCTTGCAAATACCGGCTTCTTTACTGATCTGATAGTCGGGATAATAAACAACATGGGTATGGATGATGCTATCGCAGCCATGTTGCGATAACAGCGTGGAGGTGTAGTCTCCGGGAAGTGTCACTGTTCTTCCGTCAGGGAGGATGATCGACGCGTTTTTACACATGCCGGTATCCACATTGGTATTATAAATCTGATTGGTCAGGATGGTCGTGGTGATAATACTGTCGCAACCGCCAACAGCGCGAAGCAAGGATGTGTATATGCCGGCGGTATTTACGACGCGCCCGTCGGGAAGCGTATAGGACTTGCCATTACACAATATTTGTGTTTCAGCAGTCTGAAGGGCTGGTAAGACCGTGAGATGCGTATGGATAAGGCTATCGCAGCCGTATACGGTACTAAATTTACTGGTATAGTCACCACTAATGCTAACCAGTCGGCCATCGGGCAGTTTAAAAACAGTATTTTGACAGACGCTGGTGTCAACATCAACAGCGTACGGCTGATTGATGGTAACGGTGGTGGTGATGATACTATCGCAGCCCGCTTTGTTTTTCAGGTTGCTGGTGTATATGCCGGCGGTTTTAATGATGCGTCCGTCGGGTAGCGTGTAGGCGTTATTGTTACACAGGCTGATTGCTTCGCTGTGAAGATCGGGCTTTACAATATGGACCACACGGCTGACGGTATTGTTATGACACGGGCCTGTTGTTTTCAGGGTAACGGTATAACTGCCTGCCAGGGCGTAGGTATGCGTGGGTTGTGTGGCGGTGGAAGTCTGGCCATCGCCGAAATCCCAGTTGATGGTCGTGATATTGGCAGTGCTGTTGGGCGTGAACTGTGTGACGGCGTTCAGGCAGGTGTCTTTCACGGTAAAGCTGTTGGCGTCATACACATAGTTGCTCATCAGGGTGGGCAGGCCCAGTTTGGCGCCGGAGGGGCGCACGCTCAGGGCGCTTTCCTGGAAATTGCAGGCTAGTCCGGGCACGTCGGGATTATGAATGATACTGATAGCATTGGCGGCTATATCATAACCTGCTTCTCCGGCCACATATATCTGTCCGTCAGGCGCCAGTTGCAGCGATCCGTAGTTGATGGTGGGAGAGTGGCTGATCAGTACACGGGACGCGTTGATGTTGGTAGCGGTAAGATCGAACTGGAAGAGGTCCCGGCCATTGGTGGCGGTGACGTAGATGAGTTTGCCACCGGGGGCGTATTCCATGCCGTAGCCCTGATTGAGATTGTCCAGTGCCGCTACGGGGCCGGTGATGGCGCCGGTCTGGTTGTTGAACCTGAAAATTTCCGTGGTAGAGGTGGTGGAGGTACTGGTATTACCTTTTACGTGGGTGAGCCATTGCCCGTCCGGGGATACTTTCAGGCAGCCAATGGTTTCCCAGCCGCCGTCGTCGGCGATAGGCAGTCCGACGTTGTATATCGTGGGGGTGCCTATGCCTGTTGCCGTGAGTGGCCATACGTAGAAGCTGTTATTGCCTTTGGAATGGGAGATGACCCAAAAGTCGGTATTGTTACAGTGTTTGGTGGCCATGACCTTTTCCGTGCTCAGGTTGTTGGGGATCAGGGAGATGTTTTTGGAAGCGGCCACAATATCCCCCAGGCCATTGTTCAACGACATATTTACCAGCGAGCTGCGCATGCCGCTACCTTCAGCAGACGTGAAGACATAGTATTGTCCGGGATGGCCGGGGAAAGGAACTGCAATGGCCGACTGGCTGGCGGTGTAATTGCCCTGAAGGCCATAGCCGTTAGGCATTACATTATGGGAGGCATCCCAGACCTTTGTGCCTTCTGTATAGAACAGCAGTTTACCGTTGGCGTCGGACACGGTGGCCACACCCTCGCGGGTCTTCAGCTTACCATCCAGCAACAGTTTGGGAGGAAGCGTATTAAAATCAAGACCGGCATAATCGCCAAAATACCAGATGTTGCCCTCTTTCTGGGCGGTGCTGGTGAGTGGTTGACAGATCACCCATATGAGCAGGGTGATACAACAGATGAAACGAACAGACATAGGTTGTATAGGGAATAAAAGCTACTGTATAGCAATATACGATGCTAAAACCATTTCTTCTTCATGAAATACATGCTGATGATCACGGAGATCACGACGGAGAGGATGATCGGTATATAGAAAGCGTGTATGCTGTGCTGATAGGGAAGTTCTACGTTCATACCGTAGATGCTGGCCACCAGCATGGGAAAAGTAAGGATGATCGTGATGGAGGTCAATCTTTTCATGACCACGTTCAGGTTGTTGGAGATGATGCTGGCGAAGGCGTCCATGGTGCTGCTGAGGATATTGGTGTAGATATTGGCCATTTCGAGGGCCTGGGAAGTATCTACGATCAGGTCATGGAGGAATTCCTTTTCATCTTCATTGAGGCCGAGGAAATTGGTCCTTTCCAGTTTCATCAGCAGCAGTTCATTGCTGCGCAGGGCGGTGACGAAGTAAACGAGGCTTTTTTGTATACGCATGATGGCGAGCAGTTCTTCGTTCCGGTTGGAATCGTAGAGTTTTGCTTCCAGCATGTTTCTGCGTTGGTTGATTTCTTTGAGGTAATCGAGGAAGTTGACCACGACTTTCTCAAAGATTTTGAGCACCATCATGTTTCTTTTTTCAGGAGAGCGGTTGTGGAAGGTGTCCAGGAACCGTTTGATGGCTGCGTTATCGAAGGAGTTGACCGTCAGGATCTGATTATGTGTGAGGATGATCACGATGGGGATGGTGATGTAATAGGCATCGCTTTCATTGATGGAGTTGTTCTCCGTCGGTGTTTTGATAACGATGAGTTTTACATTGTCTTCCAGCTCATAGCGTGATTTTTCATCGATATCGAGCGAGTCGGTCAGGAAGTCCAGCGGTATGTCCAGTGCTTCGGAGAGCTGTTCAAATTCAGCCTGTTTCAGCGGAGGGGTGATGTTTACCCAGGCGTCGTTTTCAGGCGCCTGGATAGCCACTGTCTTGGAATCTATGTTTTTGAAGTATTGGATCATCTGCAGGGGTAAAAAAAGCGTTATCAGCCAATGGTTATCTGTCCTTCAAACACCAAGGTGGCGGGGCCACAGAGCCAGATGTTGGAGAAGGTGCGTTCGCCGGTACGGGTAAAGCGTACTTCCAGTTGTCCGCCGAGTGTCTGAACGGGGACTACATATTCTTTCTCTTCTTTGCCGGCGAAGGTGATAGCGGCGGCTGTGACGCCGGTGCCGCAGGAATAGGTTTCATCTTCCACGCCTCTTTCGTAGGTACGTACGAAGATGCCGTTTTCAAACGGCTGTACGAAATTGACATTGGTGCCTTCTGCCGCAAAACGTTCATTATAGCGTATCTGGCGGCCTTCGTTAAATACGTCCACCGCTTGTACATCGTCCACATATTTTACAAAATGTGGGGAGCCGGTATTGAGATAATAATGCAGCGGGCCTTGTTCCACGAAGTCTACGTCCTGCATTTTCAGGTTGACCCAGTTCTCTCCGTCCATGGTGGCTTCGTGTTCGCCATCTACCGCGATAAAGTACAGGTTGCCGTCACCTACGCCCATTTTATGGGCAAAAGCGGCGAGGCAGCGGCCTCCGTTGCCGCACATGGAACTTTCGCGGCCGTCGGAGTTATAATATTTCATGGCGAAGTCGTAGTCTTCACTTTTGTTCAGGAGCATCAGGCCGTCGGCACCGATGCCGAAACGGCGGTCGCACAGTTCGTTCACCTGTTCGTTGGTGAGCCAGTCATACTGTCCCTGCCGGTTGTCCATGATAACGAAATCGTTGCCGGTACCCTGGTATTTATAGAAATGGATCTGTTGCATAAGGCAAAGATAGAAAAGAATGATGATGGTTTTCCCGGGGCTGCGGCCCGGGGGGAAAATTTAACGGGAAGTTCCCATTTCCCAGGGCTGAAGCCCTGGGTGACGATTAGTTCAGGCTTTTTAGGGAAGACCCCATATTACGGCATTCATCTCTACATGTAGCGTTTATGGTATTCATCTCTACATGTAGCATTTATAGTATTCATCTCCTTATGTGCATTTGTGGCATTCATCTCCATATGCAGCACGAGAAAGCTTCATCTTAATATGCATCATGGAAAGGCATAAGCTGTCAGTTATGGCCCCCCTGCAAAACACGCCCGGAACACACAACGTAGCCCAGGGCTTTAGCCCTGGGGACGGAGCTGCGAAGCAGCCGTTTTTATAACGTAGCAATAATCCCCAGGCCTTTCTGTATCAATGCTTCCACGGCTGCGCCGCCGTCTTTCGAGAATTCCTGCCGGATGCGGTTGGCCACGATGGCGCTGACAGACAGGCATTGGTGGCCGAGTACGCGTCCCATGCCGTATATGGCAGATGTTTCCATCTCGAAGTTGGTGATGCGGTGCCCTTCATAGGAGAAGCCGGTGAGGTTGTCGATCAGGTTCGGATTTGACAGCTGTCCTCTCAGCATACGGCCTTGTGGCGCGTAGAAGCCGGGGCAGGTAACGGTGATGCCTGTATGAAATCCGTCGGTGAAGCGCTGACGCAGGTCTTCGCCGGCGGTGAAGAGGCATGGATTGGCGCCACCGGGCTGCAGCATTACCTGGCCGCGGAAGGCTTCCAGCAGTTGTTTTTCTTCTGTGGTGTTTTCAAAAGCGTAGTAGGCCATGAGGTTATCGAGGCCAAGGCCATGGGAAGAAACGACAAAGCTGTCTACCGGAATGCTGTCCTGCAGCGCGCCGGAAGTGCCCAGGCGGATTACCTGAAGGGAGGTCAGCTGGTCTTTCACGAGGCGTGTCTGGAAGTCGATATTCACGAGGGCGTCGAGTTCATTGAGCACGATATCGATGTTATCGGTACCGATGCCGGTGGATACGACAGACAGTCTTTTGTTTCCGATATAACCGGTATGGGTAACAAATTCGCGGTGTTGCGATTTGTGTTCTATTTTATCGAAGTGTTTGGTCACTGCCGGAACACGGTCCGGATCGCCCACAGTGATGATGGTATGAGCCAGTTCTTCCGGTCTTACGTCCAGGTGATATACCGCTCCACGGCTGTTGATAATAAGCTCAGATTCAGCAATACGTTTATTCTCCATGTTATTAATTTTTAATTCAACATTCCTTGTTGGCACCTCAATATTCCCACGTTCTGTATAATTATCAAAATATTTTTTCAGATATTTTTTGAATAATATTTGGTGGTTATCAGAAATTTACTACTTTTGCAATCCCACAAAACGACGGGGACGCCCGCTGAAGGCAAGCATCAGCAAGTGTTTTGGTCGGATTGTATGGTTCCGTGGCCGAGTGGCTAGGCAGAGGTCTGCAAAACCTCGTACAGCGGTTCGAATCCGCTCGGAACCTCAGATGGGAAAGTAAGAAGCCGCTCTTGTAGCGGCTTTTTTGTTTTCTTGCCCATGGCTGTTTTCAGCCGGTTGGTGCAACGCATGGAAGCAGGTTGTTTTTCCCCACATATTGGTTCTTATCCAGCCATTTTTTTTCTCTGAAAATTAATTTTTTGTTTGATCGTTTACCTGTGAATTTGTCGTAAATTGCTTATCCCGCAAAAGTTTGGGGGTGTTCCCGGAAACCAGTCAGAGAGATAGGAACGCCCTATTCCGGAAGGCTTTTGCGTTTTCCCGATAATTTTTAAAAGTGTGGCGATGACAGAGATCATTAAAGTAACCGCAGCAGATACCGGAAGCCTGGAACAGGTAAAACTACTTTTCAGAGAATATGCCAACTGGTTAAATGTTGACCTTAGCTTTCAGCAGTTTGAAGATGAGATGGCCCACCTGCCCGGCGTATATTCCGCCCCCGGCGGCGCCCTGTTACTGGCCAAAGTAGATGGCCAGGTGGCAGGATGTGTGGCTATCCGTCCTTTTGACAACACTACCGCTGAAATGAAACGTCTTTTTGTAAGGGACGTTTTCAAGGGCCATGGCGTAGGCAAGGCATTGGCGGCTGAAGCCATTGAAGAGAGCCGTAACCTGGGCTATAAACGTATTCTGCTCGATACGCTGGCACATATGCGGCCGGCCATTGAATTATATACGTCGCTGGGATTCCAGCCTATAGCAGCGTATTACGACAACCCTATCAGCAGTGCGGTATACCTGTCACTGAGCCTGGAGAAAGCTTCCTGATCAGTGTAGAAGGGCGCAGGCAACAAATGCTTTTATTATGCATGTTTGCTGCGCTGCGCCTTTGAATGAATTAGCCGACAGACGGCAGTTTGTACCCATTATGATATCCGGCAGCCAGCATTTGATTGGCGTCGCTGTCGGTAAACTGTCCTGCGTGTTTGTCCCAATACAATTTTTTCCCGGTCCTGAAGGCTACGTTCCCCATTTGAGCCATGGTAGCGATATGCGCGCCTGCCTGTACCGGCGTGCGCAAATCGTCCAGCCGGCGTGAACGGACTACGTCGATGAAGTTCTGCGTATGCAGGTCAAGGCCATTGTCTACCGCTTTCTGGCGGGCAACGGCTTCCATTTTGTCTTTTTCGGGAATTACTTCCCATCCGCCGCGGTCCAGCACCAGCGTGCCGTTGTTGCCGATAAAGGCGATACCATGGTCGCGCCCGTAAGGACCGCCATTGATGCCCTGTGCCTGTTCCCACTGGATGTTGAAGCCATCGAATTCATACACGGTGGTGAGGGTGTCGGGCGTTTCTGCGGCGTCATCGGGGTAGGCAAACTTGCCCCCGGCGGCCATCACGGATTTGGGTGTTTCCGCTTTCATGCCCAGCAGGGCATAGTCGAGCAAATGAACGCCCCAGTCGGTCATCAGGCCACCGGCATAGTCCCAGTACCAGCGGAAATTGAAATGGAAACGGTTGGCGTTAAAAGGGCGCTCTTTAGCGGGGCCCAGCCATGCTTTGTAGTCTACGCCGGCAGGTGGGGCGCTGTCGGGTTTAACGGGGATGGACTTCATCCAGCCCATATACGCCCAAGCCTTTACCAGGCGTACCTGTCCCAGTTTACCGGAATGAACAAAGGCCACGGCGTCTTTAAAATGTTGCTGGCTGCGTTGCCACTGGCCTACCTGTACGGCGCGGCGGTGGCGCTGCTGTGCGGACACCATGGCGCGGCATTCCATGATGGAATTGCCCAATGGCTTTTCTACGTACACGTCTTTACCGGCGGAGCAGGCGTCCGTCATCTGGAGGCAGTGCCAGTGGTCCGGCGTGCCGATGATCACGGCATCGATGGACTTGTCATCGAGCAGCTTACGGTAATCACTATACGCTTTGGCTTTGATGCCTTGTTGAGAAAGCTCACCGATACGTTTGTCCAATACGTTGCGGTCTACATCGCAGAGGGCTACACATTGTGCGGCCGGATGTTTGAGCATGGCGGTAAGGTCGGACCAACCCATCCCGTTGATGCCGATGGCGGCAATACGGACGCGGTCGGAGGGGGCAACAGCCTGTAAACCGGCGGGCAGCATGGACAGCAGGCCGGCGCCGCCTGCCAAGGCGGACGCGGAACGGAGGAAGTCCCTTCGTGTGTGTTTCATAATGTGGAATTTTAGGTCAACAAAATAATAAAAAATAACAAAGGCTGGTCAGAAAAGACCAGCCTTTGTTGTCAGATTATTGATAAAGATTAAAATTCGGGTTCGTCGCTGTTGTCATCCTCGTCGTCGTTGCTCAGGCTGAAGTTCATCATGGTGCCCAGCAGATCGCTGAAGCGGGTATCGTTTTCCCCTACTTTTTTGCTGATCAGGGAGTACGATGCCAGTCCGTGCAGCACGAATTCCATGAGCAGCAGGGCCTCGCGGTTGTTGGCCTGCGGGAAACGGGCCTTCACCATGTCTTTCAGCCCTTCTACTTTATTGAGCGTGGTTTCATACTGTTTGTCGCTGATGTCCTGCATCAGTTGCAGTGAATTGCCTTTGTCGAACCACTGGATAACACTGCGGTAAGGATTTTCCACGGGCACGGCCTGTTTCTTTTTCTTGAACGAATCAGGATTGGGGAAATAGGTGGCGAAGAGCGTGCGGATGGACTTGTCGAGCAGGTTATGCGCAACCTGTAACGGGCCTTCCTGTTCGCCTTCGTACACCAGTTCTATTTTACCGGTGATGGCCGGAATAATGGACATCAGGTCGGCTATACGGACGTGTGTTTCTTTTTCCTTGTTGATGATGGCGCGTCTTTCCCCGGAGCTGACGGCATTTTCAAAGGCGGCAATAGTGAGACGGGCGGAGACGCCGCTTTTTTTGTCTACATATTCACTGTTGCGCGCTTCGAAGGCCACCTGTTCTATGAGGCGTTTCACCATATCGGAGATGGCCACACGGGCTTCCTGGTCGGTATGTATATTGGCTTCCTGTTCTGTGATGAGCAGGGAGTTTTCGACGCTTTTCGGGTAGTGGGTGATGATCTGGCTTTCGATCCTGTCTTTCAGCGGAGTAACGATAGAGCCGCGGTTCGTATAGTCTTCCGGGTTAGCGGTGAAGACAAACAGGATATCCAGCGGCATCCTTACTTTGAAGCCACGGATCTGGATGTCGCCTTCCTGGAGGATATTGAACAGGGCCACCTGTATACGTGCCTGGAGGTCGGGCAGTTCGTTGATGACGAAGATGCCGCGGTTGGAGCGGGGAATGATGCCAAAGTGAATGGCACGTTCGTCTGCATAGCTGAGTTTTTGATTGGCGGCCTTGATCGGGTCTATGTCCCCGATGAGGTCGGCCACGGACACGTCTGGCGTAGCGAGTTTTTCGGCATAGCGTTCGTCGCGTGAGAGCCAGGTGATGGGCGTTTTATCGCCTTTTTCCGCGATGAGGTCACGCGCGTAGCGTGACAGTGGCTGGAAAGGGTCATCATTGACTTCAGAGCCTTCCACGATGGGGATGTATTCATCGAGGAGGTCTGTCATCTGCCGCGCCATGCGGGTTTTAGCCTGTCCGCGGAGACCGAGGAACAGGATATTGTGCCGGGAGAGCAGGGCTCTTTCGGTGTCTGGTATGACAGTATCTTCGTAGCCAATGATGCCGGGGAAGGATGTTTCTTTTTTCTGCAGTTTTGTGATCAGGTTGCGTCTGATTTCCTCTTTGACTGAAACGGGTTGATAGCCACTCTTTTTCAGTTCACCTAACGTCTTGATGCTCGTATCCATGTTTAAAAGTTACGCAATTCCTTGCCGGTTTTTAGAATAATTTTCGTTTCCCGTTTTCAAAGTCGTAGAACAGGAACTGGCCCAGATTGTCGGTACCGGAGAAAAAGGCTTTACCGTTGTTGGTTTCGGTAAACTCCTGCACGAATTTCTGCAGCCATGGATCTGTAGCTACCATGAAGGTAGTAATGGGTATTTTCAGTTTTTTGCACTGTGCGGCCAGGTTGAGCGTCCTGTTAAGGATTTTACGGTCCAGGCCGAAGCTGTTTTTGTAGTATTCTTTCCCGACTTTCAGGCAGGTAGGTTTCCCGTCTGTGATCATAAAGATCTGTTTGTTGGGATTACGCCGCCGTCGCAGCAGGTCCATGGCCAGTTCCAGGCCAGCCACCGTATTGGTGTGGTAGGGGCCTACTGTCAGATAGGGAAGGTCTTTGATCTCCACCTGCCAGGCATCGTTGCCAAAAACGATAATGTCCAGCGTATCTTTCGGATAGCGGGTAGTGATGAGTTCACTGAGGGCCATGGCCACTTTTTTGGCGGGGGTGATCCTGTCTTCTCCGTACAATATCATGGAGTGTGAGATATCGATCATCAGGGCGGTGGACGTCTGGGTTTTGTAGTCTGTTTCCTTGATTTCCAGGTCGTCCTGATGAATGGAGAAACTGTCGATGCCGTGATTGATCTGGGCATTGCGGATAGAGGCGGTCACATCGAGCTGATCGATGCTGTCACCGAATTCGAAGGGCCTTGTTTCCGCGTTGAGCTCATCGCCCATGCCCGATTTCCGGATATTGTGATTGCCGACAGTGGATTTTTTGAGTTTTCCGAAGATCTCTTCCAGTGCGTTTCTGCGGATAGTTTGCTCCGTTTTGGCAGTCAGTTCTATCTTGCCGGTTTCCTCGTTTTCTTTCAGGTATCCTTTTTCGCGGAGTTCCTGAATGAAGTCACCTATGCCATACTCATCGTTGGTCAGCCCGAATTCCTTGTCCAGTTCCGTGAGCCACTGCAGGGCTTCTGTAACGTCTCCGCTGGTGTAGGTGAGTAGTTGGGTGAAGAGGTCCAGCAGTTTCTGGAAGGGAGATCGGGTATCTTCGTCCGGTTTGAACCGGGAAAAAATTATTCCTCTCATAGCACAAAAATCAAATCAAAGTTCGTTTCTAAAATTAGCGAAAAAATATTTCCCATGGGTGTTCCATTTCCGGGCGGGGTTTTATGATTCAGTTAAGCCTAAGGGAAATGGCCGTTGGTAGTGGTTTTCGGGGAGAAATGACCAGAACTCTTGTATTTTCCGTTGAAAGCTATTACTTTCAATCATCAAAAAAATAACAATATGAAAAAACTGAGAAATGCGTGGCTGCTGGCGGGAGGTTTAGCGGTGGCAATGTTTGCACAGTCTGCTAAGGGCCAGGCCAGGGCAGATGCATTGGGCTGGAAACTGGGTGCCCAGGCATGGACATTCAACCATTTTACGCTGGCGGAAGCGCTGGACAAAATGGACAGCTGTGGTATCCAGTATGTGGAAGCCTTTCCGGGCCAGACCATCGGCGGTGGCATTGAAGGCAAACTGGACTATCATATGTCTCCCGACAAACAGGAAAAGGTAAAAGAACTGTTTAAGAAGAAACACAAGGTACTGATGGCTTTTGGCGTGGTAGTGCCCAATTCCGAAGCAGAATGGCGTATGTTGTTCGACTTTGCCAACAGGATGGGCATCCAGAGCATCACCAGTGAGCCGCAGGCGGAGTACCTGGACCTGATTTCTTCGCTCTGTGACCGCTACAACATCAAACTGGCGATCCATGACCATCCGAAACCAAGCCCTTACTGGAACCCTGAAGCCGTGCTGAAAGCTATCGAAGGCAGAAGCAAATTGATGGGCGCCTGCGCTGACATCGGTCACTGGGTACGTTCCGGCCTCGATCCGGTAGAATGCCTGAAGAAACTGAACGGCCACATTGTAAGCCTGCATTTCAAGGACCTGAATGAAAAATCTGAAAAAGGACATGACGTGATCTGGGGCAACGGTGTTTGTCAGATACCAAAAGTACTGGAGACGCTGAAAGCACAGAAGTTCAAAGGCCTTTTCTCTGCAGAATATGAGTACAACTGGGACACTAACGTACCGGAAGTAAAAGAAAGCGCTGCTTTCTGGAGAACAATGGTAAGCAACCTGTAATCATTTAATTTTTCCCATAAACCAAGAGCCCCTCTGGTCCGGTGTTATCCGGTTGCCAGAGGGGCTCTTGGTTTATGGGAAATTTTAGTCTTTCCTTATTTTGTTATTTGGAGGAGTCGGGGGCTGCTTTGGGGGCTGCGTTAGAATCCTCTGTGTTCATGTTTTGCATGCCTTCGCGGGCGTGTTGGCCACCGGGGCCGAAATCCACCTTCATACGTTCCAGCCATTGAACGAACTGTTCAGCGGTCTGTCCGTCACGCTGCAGGTCGGAAGTGAGTCTGCTGGCGGGCAAGGACTGGTAGTAGCGGATTTGCTGCTGGCAGTCTTTGATGATCTGGGCGCTCAGTTCTTCCGCGCGTTTTACATCACCGGCAATGTAGTGTGCGTACACTGTTTGCAGGGACGTATAGTTGTGCATGTTACCCGGAGTGGTCATCGCATACGGGAAGTTAACTTCCTTGAGGTTTTTGTCCATATAGGAGAGCACGGAGATAGCGCTGTCTTTGGAAGCACCGCCCTGAGTCATGGCCACGCTGAGGCGGGTGTAGGACTGGCGCAGGTAGGTCAGCATCTTACGGTTCGGTTCATCGAAGTAAGTACCTGGTGTCTGAGCACCACCGAAAGAGAACTTGTGCATCAGGTTATCGTACATCACTCCTACGTTGGCGTTGATGTCCATGCCCAGCGGGTCGGTCGCTGTTGGTTTAGGCAACGGCACCAGGTGGTAAGCCAGACCATCGGTTTGCAGGTAATCATTCAGACCGAGGTCAGTAGGGCTGGTGAAGTAGATCGGGCGTTTCCAGTTGTTGGTGGCGATGATATCGTAAACAGCCAGGTCATTTTTCAGCAGGTAGCTTTTGGTGACCTTGATGGGCACCTGCGGCAGGATTTTATCTGCGTCTTTTGCACCTACAACGCCGTATTTCAGCACTTCTTCCTTGTTAACCGGGATAAACAACTGGCGGGTAGGCAGGAAGTTTTCTGCGCCACCGTCCTGGGTGTTGATCTTGTTGTGTTCATCATCGCTTCCCATGAAGTCCATGATGTCTTTCAGGTTGAAGTATTTATCGGCCGGAATATTTCCCGGATCGAAGAAGCGGATGTAGTTGCGGGTTTCGCCCTGGTATTTCTCAGGTGTCCAGCTCATCGGGATGGCCGGGCTTTTGTTGACCATTCTGCGTTGCTGATCGATGTACCAGTCCACGCCCAGGAGGCTGAGGTTGATCACCCTGATATCCTGGCGGATGCCTTCCACTTCCTGTGCATACCACAGCGGGTAGGTATCGTTATCGCCTACCGTAAAGAGGATAGCGTTAGGCTGGCAGGATTCCAGGTAATCTTTCGCGATATCGCGGGCGATGTATTTGGTAGAGCGGTCGTGGTCGTCCCATTCCTGAGCGGCCATCAGTACCGGCACGGCCAGGAGGCAGAGGGCGGTAGCGATGGTGGGAGACAGGGCGCTTTTGGTTTTCTTTTTCAGGAAGTTGTACACAGCGAGCACGCCGAGGCCGATCCAGATAGCGAAAGCGTAGAAAGAGCCTACATAAGCGTAGTCACGTTCACGTGGCTGGTTACCCGCCTGGTTGAGGTACAGTACGATCGCGATGCCCGTAAAGAAGAACAGGAGCGATACCACGAGGGTATCTTTACGATGGTTGTTGTACTGGAAGAAGAAACCGATGATACCGAGGATGAACGGCAGGAAGAACAGGGTATTGTGTCCTTTGTTTTCTTTCAGGCTGTCCGGCATCATGCTCTGGTCGCCATAGATCATGTTATCGATGAAGGGGATACCGGAGATCCAGTTACCGTCACGTACGTTGCCGTAGCCCTGGGTATCGTTTTGTTTTCCGACGAAGTTCCACATGAAGTAGCGGAAGTACATGAAGTTCATCTGGTATTGCACAAAGAACTTGATGTTATCGCCGAAGCCTGGTTTTTCGTTGGCGTCGAGTCCGAGCCAGGAGCGGTAGAAGTCCGCGTGCCCCTGATCGTTGCTGGCGTCCCATACGCGTGGGAACAGCATCATATCTTCGGAAGCGTATTTAGGCTCCATCTTTTTGCCGGCCACCACGTATTTCTTAGCGCCGCGGGCGTAGATGTTGCCGCCTTCGTCATACCGTTCGGGGCGGGCGGTGAACACCTGACCATAGATCAGGGGGAAATCGCCATATTGTTCGCGGCCGAGGTAACCTACGAGGGAGATCGGGTTGTCCACGTTGTACATATCTACAGAAGGATTGGAAGTAGAACGCACCATGGTGGTGATATACGTAGAATATCCGAGGAGAGTGAAGAGAATGAAGAGGATGGTCAACCGGCTGAAGTGCAGTGTTTTGCCTGCCTCGAGTTTAACGCCGAATGCTTTCAGCAGGGTTGGTATCAGCAGGAAGAATGCTGCCAGTAATACTTTGAAGAATACCACGCCGCCGCTGGTGTCATTGTAGGCGGGTACCAGGATCACGGAGGCGATCACGATCAGCGGAGCATACAGGCCGAGTTTGGGTTTTCTGTAACCCAGCACCAGTACTGCGGTAATCGCTGCAAAGTAGAAGATAAACCCGGAGAAGTAGCCCATGCCGAGGTTATTGACGAAGATAACGTCCATATAACCGGAGGCCTTTACCGTATCCTGGATCAGGTATTTCTGGATCATACCGGTGATGGCACAGCCGATGATGAAAGCCCAGAAAGTGCCCCATGCAGTGGGTTTGAATCTTTTGAAGTAGTACACCATAACGATGGCCGGGATGGTGAGGAGGTTGAGCAGGTGTACCCCGATGGAGAGGCCCAGGAGGTAAGCGATCAACACGATCCATCTGTCGGCATAAGGTTCGTCGGCCTCATGTTCCCATTTGAGGATGGCCCAGAACACGATGGCGGTAAAGAAGGAGGACATACCATATACTTCACCTTCCACAGCGGAGAACCAGAATGAATCAGAAAAGGTATACGCGAGAGACCCTACGATACCGGCGCCCATGATAGCGATCATTTTTTCACGGGAGATTTCTTCACCGGCTTTAACCATTAGACGACGGGCGAAGTGCGTGATGGTCCAGAAGAGGAACAGGATGGTGAAACCACTGGCCAGGGCAGTCATGGTATTTACGCCCAGGGCGGCCTGTGAGGGTTTCAGGAACATGCTGAAGAGTCTTCCGAGCAACACGAACAGGGGTGCTCCGGGAGGGTGGGGGACTTGTACTTTGTACGCACTGGAAATGAACTCGCCGCAGTCCCACAAGCTGCCCGTGGCCTCCATAGTCATAATGTAAACAGAGCAGGCTATGATGCAAATCACCCAGCCAACTATGTTGTTGGTCCTTTTAAAATTCATAAGGTTGTTTTAAGGTCCGACAAAAATATAAAAAGTAGCAAATTATGCTAATCTGCCGAACAGTTTTAACTTTTTGTAAATATCTTTTTAATTGTTAGCTATCCGCTTGAATAGTAGCCGATTTGGGGGGAATTAAAATACCATTAGAATTCCCGGTCCGCCCGGCGCGCGTTCAGGCTTTGAAAGCCTCTGTAACGGTCCATGCTGCCGGTTTTGCGCTGAAAAGCACTTTAGTGGCGGCCCATGTTTCCCGGAAGAGGTCTGACTGCCGGTAGGCTTCCAGTGCGGTTTCGGACTCCCATTTGCTGAAGGTGAAGAAGGTGTTTCCGGAGGCCGGATGTTCCCAAAGTTCGAGGTGGAGGCATCCGGGGAAGTGCCGGATCAGATTTTGTTGACGGGAAAACAGTTCCCGGAAGGAGTTTACCTTGTCGGGCGCAAACTCCATCTTAACGAGTCTGTTGATCATTGAAATATTATTCTGACAGTTTGGTAAAATGAAAGTTGCTGGAAGCCGGTGGGCTGAGTCAGTTGGTCCCTGCGGAATCCCTGCAGGCCGAAGAGGCCGGCGGCATTTCCTTTGTTGATGGCTATTTCGAGATAGCCGGCAGCGTTAAAGAGGGCCAGTTTCTGGCCTTCGGGCACGTCGGCGTAGGATTCGCTGATCTGGTTGATGACTTCATTGCGGCGGAAGAATATCTGGAAGCGGCGGTTCTTGCGTTGCGCATCGAACTGGTCGCGGGTGATATTGACCACTACGTTTTCGAAGCTGTCGATATGGATGATCTGGCCTTCGATGAAGTCATCGCCTACCAGGGGTTGCAGGTTATGTTTCACCTGGATCTGTTGGGTGAGAGGGGCTATTTCCCCGAGCGCTTTGCCTCTGCTCAGTTCACGGGCAGCCATGGCCAGCAGCTGGATCATGGTGAACGTGGTCTTGGGCGCATTGGCGGGCAGCGGTATTTTCACCACTTTCTCCGGCATACCTCCGGCGATCATGGTCAGCAGGCCGTTATCGGCGCAGCCGATATACTGGCCGTTATGTTCGGCCACCAGGACGTGGTCCGGTTTCCGGTCGAACAGATTGATCAATACAAAATGGAACGTGCCGAGCGGAAACCAGGCGAAAGCGCTTTTACAGATGTAAGTAGCCTGGGGGAGATTGAACGGGCTGATATGGTGGGTGATGTCAGTAACATGACATTCCGGGCAGTAATGCCAGAGCTGCCCTTTGATGGCACCTACCAGGTAATCCTGCATCCCTATGTCTGATGTTAATGTTATAATGGACATGCCAGAAATTCTAAATCCCGCTCTAAATTCACATTTCAACGCCCTTCCTTGCTAACAGTTACCGGTATCACATCTGAATGGCATAATTAAATGTCCGCTTTCCTTCCAAAAAAGATGCCATGGGGTTTTAAATGCAATCTCATTGCAAATAAAGGTAAAAATACCGATGGCGCCTATTTTAAGCAGAAAATTTGATTTTTACTGTAAAGGGGAATTGGGTTCTTTCTTAAAGTGGTTATAAACGAGTTTGTCCAGCATGCCGGGTATCACCCTGCTGAGGAATACGGTGAGTTTGCCCTGTCCTGTCAGTACCAGCGTGCGTTTGCGCTTAGCGATAGCTTTGGCGATGGCTGTTGCCACGGCTTCAGCGCTCATGAGTTTGTCCTCGTCGAGCGGCGTTTCACTCTGTGCCTGTCCCTGCGGGTCCAGCGCCGTATTCCGTATATTCGACGACGTGAAGCCAGGGCATACCCACATCACGTTGACGCCTGTATGCAGATTCTCGGTCCTCAATGCCTCGAGGAAACCCTGCATTGCGAATTTGGAAGCGGAGTAGCCGGTCCGCCCCGGAAGGCCTCTATATCCCGCGATAGAAGAAACTCCCACGACAGTGCCCTTCGACGCCAGGATAGCCGGCAACGCATACTTGGTGCAATAAACAGTCCCCCAGAAATTGATATCCATCAGCGACTTCAGCACACTCAAATCCAGATCACGGAACAGCGCCCGCATGGAAATACCTGCGTTGTTGATCAACACGTCAATACCGCCGAACTGTTTATTCACCGCTTCAATGAATGCCTTACAATCGTCTTCTTTACTCACGTCCGCAACAAAGATGAACAGCCCCTTCGGATTATTCAGCTCATTGCGCAGCGCTTCCAGCGCCGGCAGCTTGCGGCCGCATACCGCCACGTTAGCGCCGTGTTGCAGCATCTCCACCACCATGGCCCTGCCAATCCCCGACGATCCGCCGGTAATAACCACTGTCTTGTTCTGAAAGAAAGTTTTCATGGGTATATTTTTGCACTGCAAAAATAGGCGAGAAGTTCATAGTAACAGCATTTTATTATAGGTGTGATACATATTTGTACTGCTGTTATTGGCTTATAAGCCTTATTGGTGGGGATCTTCAGAATTTTTTTGACAAAAACTTGTTTAAAAATAAATTATTCCTATTTTTGCACTCCCTTCAGAAAAGGGAATGATTCCGTAGCTCAGTTGGTAGAGCAATACACTTTTAATGTATGGGCCCTGGGTTCGAGTCCCAGCGGGATCACAGACAACTTATAAACCTCGCGCTAGTCGCGGGGTTTTGTTTTTTTAGTTGGAGTGGTTAGTTGAGTTCCTTTTGTATAACCCCGATTTCTTTCCCGTACTTTATACAGGTTAATCAGCTTTTACTAAGATACGAAATATTAAACAAGATATTATTGTAACCTGCTTCGTTTTTTATATTAGACGATAACATCAAGGTACCTTGGCGTTTTTGAATGTAAAAATAATGGGCCTTGCCTTAAGGTGCTAATAATCTAAACTATTTATTGGGTAATAACTTTTTTATCAATGGATATTGAGGTCTAGTTTGATATGTTATTCCAATACGTTTAGTAATAAGGATAGAAAGCAATCAATACTTTCTATCCTTTCAATTCTAGTTGCATTCATCATCATCATCATTCTGATTTTTTTTATGATCCTCATCATCATCGAAGTCAAAATGTTTTACTCCCTTGGTTTTGTATTTCATACAAAACCAACCATTTTTGCCATTCGGACTAACTGATGCATGTATGTATAAATCCGAAACGTTTCGGTATTCTATTGGTACATCAAATTCATTGGGGTCTCCTGAATTCCAAGTTTTCCAAAATTTTCTATCATCGCTGTCAGTACCAATTTGGAAAGTAATTTGGGAAGCTTGAGTCTTTCCTGTGTTTACAGAAATCCACCAGCCGTTTTTTTCTGCCATATATTTTATTTTACATTTGCCTACTCTATACAGTTTTCGGCTAAACCTGTTGCGTACTCTATTATTTTATGTTGCTTTTCCGCTTTCTCCAACATTAGATGGCAAGTCCCGATTTGCCTATTTAATTCATGATGTGATAAAATATTTGGACGGTTATAAATCTCTCCATTTAGGATTGTCAGATTGATTGGTGGTGTAATTAAAATGGCAATAGCCTATCGTTGTAAAAACACTTGTTCATAAGGTGCTTTTGTTCTTCCAAGAGGCAGGTGTATTTTTCTTTTCACCGGCGGTAAAATTCTTAATGTTACATTTAAAAATCATTCTCTAATTGCAAACAATTATGCGAACATATAGTATCCAAATTCATTTTGAGCTCCAATTTTATAGGTTGCATAGTCTTGAGGTTAGCAGAATTAGTACTTTTTGAAAGAATTTATTTTTTTCAATTTGCTATGAAATATGGAGTGGAAATTCGAAGGAAATTTCTTTATAACAAATTCACAAATTTCTTTTGCCTTATTATAATTCGACAGCCTAATTAAGATTTCAGAGGATTGATATAATCCAGTGATTGCGTTTTGCCTAGAGCCAGAACTAATTTTATCGACGTTTATTCTTTTGATATGATCGTAAAATAGATGTCCCATATGTTTCCAAATATTATAGAATTGATCCTTTATTACTTGGTTCCGCTTTGAAAAATCAATCTGGCTGATTTCATTGTATTTTAAATCCTCTTTTAAATCATCTTTTTTGTTAATGTAATATATGGACCTGTAGGTTAAGAGAAGTCCATGTAATTCTAAGTTTATATCATTGTTCAAGTTTCTGTTCAATGCACAAAAGTCAAGTAGGGCGTCAATTGCTTTCTCTTTATTGGTATCGGATGCCAGAGCCCAATTATATGCAGCATACATTTTCATGAATTTCCCATCTTTGGAAAAAAGATGGAATACTTCCTCAAGCACATTAACAGCGGATTCTTTTTTGCCTCTATCAATTACTAGGTAGGAAGATAGATTTAGTACTGCCTGTAGCTTTATATCGAGTGGAGAATTTGCTCTGTTTATAATAAATCTATATGAGCTGATTACTTCTTCTTCATTTTTTGTAAGCCTATTAGTGTCTGCGCTTTGTAGTAATGCCAGTTCTGTATCTAGCTTTTTATCTTTGGAAATTAGCTGTGTTTTGCGTTTGTACTTATTTTTGAATGATTCTTCCTGAAAATTAAAGTAATCATTCATTTTTTGTAATATTTCTTTAGAATAGACATTGAAAAAGTCATTCTCTTTTACTTCGACTATTCTAAGTTTCACAAGCTCCTGAATCCCAGAATCGAATTTTTGCTCTTCATTTTCAAGTCCAACAATAAACTTCAACTTATTAACCAGGTTACTAAGGTCTTTAGTTGTTACTAATAAGCTTATAGCAACAAAAATTTCCTGTGCCGTTTTGCTCAGATAGTTGTAAATGCGGCCATATAAAAAATCAATTGCTTCGGCAGAATCCTTTATGTCCTTGGATAGAGAATCTTCAATTTTCCCATTTTGCACTAAAATATGTGCAAATTGAAAAATAAATAGTGGTCTTCCTCCTGTAATAAAATGGAGTCTTTGGCTATTGTTCGGATTTTTCATTTTTTGTTTGAAAGCTTCCATAGGAACATCAGAAAAGTCATTTTCCAGAATTTTCAGGAAAAAATCCAAGGTTTTTTCCTGGTTCAATTCGTTCGTTTCAATCTCATCTCCAATTTTCAAATCGGCTCTTGTAGTAACAATAATTTTATGGTTGATGGGATTAAGCTTTCTGATAAATTCAGTCATTTTTGCCTTTTCCTCTTCAGCAAAAGTTTCATAGTCATCAATTATCAATAATATCTTTCCCTGATATTTCTCTATTGCTTCAGTATCAGAGCTATCTATGTCAAATATAATTTTATTTAATTTGTTAATTATTTCTCTAAGAGTCGAGACCGATTCAAATAATTCCTGAATTTTTCCTGTGTGGTAGTTATAAAACCTGTCTTTAGCGCTTAAGAAAATAATGTAGTCGAATTTTTTTTCAAAGCCCTTAGATAATTCCTCGCAAACATTTTGTATCGTAGCTGTTTTGCCTACGCCACCATGGCCCCACATTGTCGCGCTTACGGAATGGTTAGTTTTTATAAGAAAATCAAGAATTCTCTTTTTAATGCCTATGTCAATATAATTGGTGTAATTATTCTTATAAACATTTAAGATTGTTCCATTTGGACTTTTTCTTTTTTTACCATCGTTGACGATCTCAGCTTCCACAAAATCACTCCAATCTTTTGTATGCAATCCTGTTTGGAAAATTTTGTTATATTTTACTTTACCCAATAAAGGTTCTTGAATGGACGCGAATATATATATATCATCAACGTTGAGAAGTTCTATGAAGGGTGAAAGTCTATAATATTGGTTTTCCGAGTTTTGTAAATAAAGGTTATTTACTTTTAGATTAGCTGTTTTTATTGAGCAACTCCAGGGGTAATATTCGGTGCCATCAGGTTTGTAGGATATTCCTCTGTAGAAACTATTCTCCAACTTTTCTACATAAATAATATCGAAATCTTGTTTAATTAACTCAATATTGGAGGATACTACTACGTCGTAAATCTCTTTTAAAGCCTTCAAATAATCTTCTATGCCGTCATTAAATACATATCCATGTCCTATTTTTTCATTTCTGATTTTTGGATATTTCGAAATTGAATTGTTTATTTTTCCATCTTTAAATAAATCCCCATTAATATCAAGCTTTCTATTGATTTCTAAAATGCTACCTATGCTTGGCTGTTGAATTCTTCTGAGTATATATTCTCTGTCATCATCATTAAGAATAGATATATTTTTATTCCATAAATAAGCTAAGAAATAGATAAGAAGGTATTCAAGTCTTACTTGGTAATAAATTTTAAGCTCCGAGTTGGAGCCGCTATTTTCGAGGAATGCGATCCTACGTTCAATTTTTTTTCGAATATATTCCATACGTAATTGAGATTTAAATAGGATAAATTGTTTGTATTTAACTACTATTAGCCCCTTACATTTTAATAAATCGTTTTGAGTATTTCATTTATTTTAAATATAGGGTACTTTATGGATTATTATTTTTGTCAATTTAAGGATTTTTGTTAAAATAGCAATTAAGGTTCCCTAATCAGCTGGAACCCGCAAGATGTTCGATGTCACAACCAGATTGCAATTTCCTGTCTAGTAGAAATTGCAGGATAACAGGTTGTAGTACAACCTAGCTTTGGCGTTTTCCCTACAAAGTTTGGTCGCTGATTTACAATTTGAAGGGGGCGCGTTTTTTTAAAAACTTTTAATTATTTCGAATGGATAGGTATCCCTCGATAATTTGAAAACAATATGTGTGAGTGGAAGTATGAGAAAGGAAAACGTTATGTCCCCAATGTCATTATTCTCCGATCTAGACCAATTTTGACAACTTATTAGATTAGTAATCCGCGAAGAATTTGTTCGTCAAAGAAAAAGCTAGTTTACGTAATCGTCTATTTGGAGAGAGGGGTGCCACCACAAAAGCGGAGGATTTAACCTGGCATCGCTGCCGCGGGGCCTGCGCCGTATGAACACATTTTGTTGCAACGGTAGGCTACAGCCGGACTTTAGTAAAAAAACATTTATTCGTAAGGCACTTTGGTTTCGCGGGGATAGCTGTATTTTTTTCTTTCCACCCGCAACAGAATCAGCAGTTGTTACTGTTTGTGGAAGTAGAAAACCTCTTCCGGCGGTTTTTGCGGAGCTGGTACATGCGGCGTTGCCACCTGCACCCGGAGATGGAGTGGCGCTGCTCCAGGCAGGCCCCACCCGCGAAGATTGAATGGCGCGTTCAACATTCCGTTTGCGGATTGGATAAAGATAATACAAGTACTATCTTTGCGCATTTTGCCCTTTGGGCAGATCAATTTGATTGGTAACAGCATACTCAAAAATTTTTAGTTGAGTTTTTAGTTGAGTTCAATGCTGTTAACCGTTATAAAGGTAGGGCTTTGAAAAATCGGATGGTGTTATAAAATGTTGAAAATCAGCGAATAAACGTAAGGCTAAATAAAGTTGTGTAAGGCTTTTCCTGACTTCTGTAATCCCAGCGGGATCACAAACAAGAGTAAAAAGAAATACTCTTATGTAATTAAAGCCTTTAAAGCTGCTTAAATCGTAGGATTTAAGCAGCTTTAAAGGCTTTTATGATGTGCTTATCTTAACTATGCTTTGTTTGATGATCAGTTTAATTTAATTGATGATAATAGTGGGGTAAAACAGGTAAAGGAAGAGCCAGATCAGTTACAAACTCTGGGTACCGATAAGATGGTCATAAAAAAAGTGGCTTCCAGTACGTTTACACCGGCAACGAAACACCGCAGAATGTTTACTTCGATAATCTTGTTCTGGCGGCAAGTAACGGGCCGGTATTGGAAGAACCCACACTACTATCCCGAGGGTTGATAATGGATGGCATCAGTTGCCATGCTCTGTCCCGTATAGAACCCAACAAAGAATTGTTTCAGGGTAAGGAACTGCAACATAATGAATTTAGTGATGGCTCCGGTATGACTTTGAAGCCCGTTATTACGATCAGCGTTTAGGACGTTGGTTCTCTCCAGACCCGGATCAAATAATCCAAGGGTAGCTGCAGCAGGCTTAGGAGAAGGTGGTAGTACGACCTATCCTGAATATTATGATGGTAGCGTTTACAGGCCAGCTCATACTGTTTTAAGAGATGGCCTGTAAACGCTACCAGTGCAGAAGGCGAAGGAGCTGCTGGTGCATCGAAATCACTTACTAATATTGAGGTAAATATCAATTATACAGGAGAATACAATTATTGAAGCCGATAATATTTCGATGAAGGGGATAAAGGATGAGTATTTTGCGTGTTTTATTGATGATAATAGTGAACTGGAGATCTCAGTGCCAATTAAAATATATCAAAGCTCTGATGCCCTAAGTTTAGTATGGGATGAAGATATTGTAAATTACTTTCCAGTTTCTGGTAATTGTATCTTAGGTGTAAATGAAAATAGTTGCTTGAGTGTCGTTACTATTAGGTGTTTGAATGAAGAAAAGATGGCTGGAATATTTGATACTATCTAATAAATTGTGCAAAGCAATTTTCGCCCTTTGTTCGCTCAATAACCTGACACCGAACGACGTCGTTGAAACATATAAAAACGTCCGAAATATCTGATTTACCATGTTCCGCACGAAGCTCAATTGCATAGGTCTGACTAAAAAGCATATAACGGGTATATGCTTTTTAGTCAGACTGAAGTTTCAGATGTGGATTATTTTTTGGGTACCGTTATAGTTGGGTCCCATTGGAAATAGCCATACGGAATTTGATTATTTCCGGAATCGTCCAACGTATACAGCGCAAAATTTACCATAAATGCTTCAGTACCAGGCATACCTACGGTTGCTTTATAGGAATAGAAGGTAACTGATTTCTGTTTTGCCGGCAATCCATTTGAATTGATGTCTGGATTAGGCACAGCTGCACCTATTCTTGTTACCGGTGTATATTGGAATGCGTCAAATACGTCATCATTAGGTGTTATATTCGGATTCGTGTTCTTGATGATATTATACAGAATCACGGCGTTATCCTGGTTATCGGAAGCAGATACTGCACGGAAGGAAACAGTGTCCTCTACATGCGCTTTGAAGCTTAAATCGGCTGTGCCCTGGCCACTGATGATTCCACGTGATCCGGTGCAAACCATGTATTCGCTGTCATGGTCTATCGGATAAGGGTTTTCTTGTGTGGACTTGCTAGGGTCGAGATTGTTATCTTCACAGTATTTTATTACATAGTTTGTGTCAATCACTATTGTAATTTCGATATCGGCAGGTTCATTCTGATCTGTGAGAGAACCTTTTAACGGGCTTGTTCTTACGGTAGTCATAAAATAGAATTTTTAGTTTATACCTACTCTGTTATGGCTTTTCGGTATCCGCCATTTAATTGAAGGAATTGTAATTGGAAAGGAAGAGGCAATCATGGACAGGTTATAGCATACCCCGCTGCTTATATTAAGCATCAATAAACAAAACGACTGTAATATGCTACCGGTAAAGAGTTAACCGTTAACATAACAGATGAATGTTTGCGCTCAGTAAATGTATTTGTTTTAGTATTTTCCCATTTTTCCTGCAGTAGCTTTGGGGTAGGGTATAACACCTATGCGATTACGGTTATTTTGAGTTAACGAATAAATAGCTGCCGACTTACTAACAAGCGTAAATATCATTTTGTTTTGACGATGAGAATATTTTTATAAAAAGTCATTCATTACCGTCAGGATTTGTTTTGATTGAAATAATGGCGCCGGAAGATATAGTAGGATAGCGGGCTTATTAAAGCCCTTTATAATATCGATTCTTTCTATAAAATATTGTAGATCAATGGATGAAAGTAGTATTGATAGCTGGCGCGGTCGTTGCCTTGCAGGGCTTATAGAAAATGATTATTTCAGGCCTGAAGATTCAAATGACGCTTTGCCTGTCATTAAGCCGGGAAACAAATGACGGCGTTTTATACCTGTTTCCCGCTCTTCGCAAATTTATGTTCCTGGTACTCTTTCAGCCGGCTGTCCAGCAAAGCAGCAGCAATATCACGGTGTTCCTGGTCGAATGGTATCGTGTTTAGTACAGCCGTCGCTGCTTCGCCCCGATAGTTATTCCGCTGTGCCGGTTCTTTCAGGAAAGTAAGTGCCAGGTCACGGTCGTAAAGCATATCATGTCCACTGAGGTTTTTAATATAGGCCTTGATAAACGCCTGTTCGGCAGTAAAGTCTTCTACCGTAACGTAACCTCTGTCCAGGCTTCGCACCCAGTCCAATGCGGCGGTATGACCAGCGTCCGCAATAAGTTTCCTGTCCAGCGCCCATTGCAGGAACATCAGGACGGAGGTCTTGTAAAAGTTTTGCTCTTTAACAAATTGCTCTATGGTACCATAATCCATTTCGTTGTACAGGTGGAATAATGGATTTCTGTAATCCAGTCCCAGCACAATGTCTTTAACTTTTTGTTCGTCGGTGAATTCCGGTCCCCAGCTTATGTGTCGCTGTTTGTCTGCCGGAATGCGCCAGCGATAGAAACTTTCGCTGCCGTCGTCGTTTAGCCATATGGGTGATATCTCGCTGCTTTTGAGCGTAGGGGCGCCAAGGGAGGAGTTCAGGTATTCAAAAGTGGCGTTGAAGTCTACCTGGTCCGGGAAAGTGGTCGATGATTTATTGTTATACCATCTTGCACTTACCAGGCGCGGTACAAATATGCCTTTTTTGTTGCCCTGCAGCAGCGGGTACGCTGCCAGATAAGGCTGCGCATTAAACAGCAGGTCAATTCCCAGTTTCTTGTTTTCAATCCAGTAAGATGTTTCTGTTGAACGGTTGGAGATATAGGGCTTCTTCGGATATTTAAATCCGTGCTGCTCCAGGAAAGTGATGATGTCTGCGGAATCAATAGCAGATCCCATGAGGCTTACCAGTGTATTGAACATTCGGTCGGCATTTTTCGGGTTAAGATGATAAAGGCTGTAAAATAATGAATTTTGCCGCAGATCCGGAAATGCTGAAAGGTCTGCGCAAATAATTATTCGGCGGGATAATATTGTTTTAACCAGCTGATTACTTTCGCAAAAACATCCATGGAAGCTGTCAATCCCATCCCATGTTTTTCTGTGGGATACAACTCAAATTGCGTTGGTATATTCAACGACGTTAGTTTTTCATGCAGCTTTTTTGCCTGGCTGACATCAACCAGCGGGTCTTGTCCGCCGTGAAACAGGATAGTAGGTACGCCGCTGGCTTTAGTGAGCTGATGATAGGGACTGGCATCAAAGGCGATTTTGGCGGCAGGATCAGGTTCGCCCAACAGTCGGGCTACTTTTTCATCGGCGTCTTTATTTTCCTGCCTTGTTTTTTTATCGGTGAAATCTGTTGGTCCCCACAGGTCTACCACTGTTTTTATCTGGTGTGAACTGTCGCAGGCGTAGGCGTACTGCATGGCGAGATAAGCGCCGGCACTACCGCCTATCAGGGCAAACTGGCTGCCATCGAACGACAGTTTTCCGGATTTGGAGGAGATGAACGCCAGTGCTTTTTTTATATCGTCCAGTTGGGTGGGGTAGGTGTTTTGATGGTCCCGGACCAGGCGATAGTTCATGGACACAACGCCATAGTGCAGTTTGCCGGCCAGTTCGTCGATGAGTTGTTTGGGAAACTCTTTTTTGTCGCCGCCGGTCCAGCCGCCGCCATGCAGGTATACAATGATTTTAGTGCCGGCGTGGTGGTTTTCCGGGAGATAAGCATCCAGGGTGTTGTCTTCTCCGGCGTCGCCATAAGGCACATTGCGCAGGGTGATGTACGCGGAGCTGGTGGCTACTGCCGGTAAAGCGGTGCCGGTATTGCCATCGCGGAGGTTGTTTTTTTTCAGATAGCTGACCAGTGCTTCCGGATGATCGCTCTGCATGCCCTGTACGCCCTTGTTTAACACAGCGTTCCAGGTGGCAGGTCCTTCCGATGGCGTTTGTGCGTCCAGCCATACGGCTACGCCATGTTGCCGGGCAACCGCCAGCATGGCGCTGTCTGTTACGTTGTCCAATACCGCAATGGCGATGTTGTCCAGCAGATAATTCAGTTGCGCCGGAGTGGTTACGTCATCCGGTACGCTGGTCATCAGTGGCATTTGCGGCGCTGTTTTTCTCCACTGTTTATATTGTTCTTTACTGTTGAGATAGACTACGATCTGTTGCTCCATCCCGGCGGCCTGTATCTGTTTCCAGGTTTCGGCGACGTCGGCATCTTTGAAATCCAGGTAGATATTCACTTTCCCTTTGGCGGCGCGTAAGGCTTCCGCGAACGTGGGCACGCGGTAATCTTTCCCGTCTTTACTATTGACTTTTAACTGTCGGATGTCCGCCCAGGTGAGGTCGGACACTTTTCCTTTGCCGTTGGTCATGCGGTCTACGGTGCCGTCGTGCATGAGTACCAGTTGTCCGTCTTTGGTGGTGCGGAGGTCCAGCTCTGCGTAGTCGGCACCGCATTGAATGGTGGCGTTAATGGCGGCAACGGTATTTTCCGGCATGTCTACGTGGTTGCCGCGGTGGGCCACTACCACAAATTTATTTTTGGTGGCAGGCAGCGGTGCTGCCTGTTGTGCAAAGGTGGTATGCATCAACAGGCAGGCGCCGGCAAAAATGAACAGGTGTTTTATCATTACAGGATCTTTTTAGTATCGGTCACGAATACACGGGTACTTACTGAATAAGTGCCACCAGTGGGATTAACGTATTGAAGGTCTACATAGAATGCCCGGTAGCCGCTGTCGGGCAGTGGGGCGTTTACTTTTACGGTTGACTGATGTGCCAGCCCCAGGCTTTGTGACGACCATTTCTCATTGCGGAAATCCAGGTCGGTGGAGTTGGCGGTCCACAGGATGACGTCTACCAGTTGGTCGGCGGTAGCTTTGGCGGTGAGCTTTACCTTTCCGCGGCGGGTGCTGGTGGTCCAGCTGCAGGCAGGATAAGCCTGCTGGCTGAGGGTGTGGCCGAAGAAAGCGCTGAGGCCTTCGAAGGCATGTTTTTTATCACCCAGGTTATGGCCGGCGTTGGGCGTATAATTGAGCATATTTTTACCAGGGATGCTGTCGAGGTAGTTTTTAATATTGTCTACTACCCAGTATTCATCGTTGGTGCCCATGAAAATCATTTTCGGCATGGTGAGCAGCTGACGATAAGAGTAAGGATCTATCATGGTGTTGATGGATTGTCCTCCTTCTGTGTGAGCGGCCTGCGGGATGCCCAGTTTTACGTAGTCTTCAATCTGAATACTGTATTCTTTCCACGTTTTGATCTGATAATCGAGGCTTACCGGCATATTCAGTACGTCTATCACCATGGGCGCAATAGCGGCTACACGGTTGTCGTTGGCACCGGTGAGCCAGGTGGTCCAGCCGCGTTTGGAGGCGCCGGATACCACGAAGCGGTTGACGTTTTGCGACAGCTTTTCTTTGGAGAAAGATTGTATGGCGTCCATGGCCCGTACGGCGCTTTTCACCATCGGGAAAAGCAGCGGCCAGGTGTAATCACCATCTTCTTTAAACTGGTGGAGGGTATAAGAGATCAGGGCATCTTCCGTCAGGTTTTTAAAGAGTGGTTGATTAGGTGTCTGTCTGAGCACGGCGGTAATGGCTTTGTTGGTGGTGGCCATGGACGCTATTTGCTGGTACAGGTCATCCGTAGGGCCGTTCCAGTTAGGCTGCCCGTTTTTAACGGAGCCGCCGGTGATGAACAGCAGGGCGCCATCATAGCTGACGTTGGCAGGCACAAAGATGGCGAGTTGGTGTGTCCAGGTATATTCCCGCCATTTTTGAGAGGTGAGTAAAATACTATAGCATTTTACGTCTTTGATATCGAAAGAATCCTTCAATTCATAACGGAAGGAGGTGTCTGCGTTGTTCAGGTAGCTTTTCAGCGCGGTGGCCGGAGTGACGGTTTGCTGCGCAAACGTTGCTGCCGCGAAAAACAGGTGGACAAATAACAGGGTGGTTGTTTTCAAAAATCGTTGTTTCATATGCGGAGGAATGATTTTAAGTAAGATAAAAAATGTTTACCATGGTTTGCCGGTGCCCTGGATGATCCATGGTTTGGACCAGGGGCTGTTCTGTGGACCGTTGGCGCCGGAAGCGGACTGGGAGGTTACTTCCAGCCTTTTCATGGCCTCGGTCACATTGGTTTTATTCAGGTTTCTTTCTTCCAGCATGTAATACAGCCGTACCGGCAACACCGGTGCTTTTGCATAAGGTCCGGCATGCAGGTTGGGATAGCCGGTACGTTTATAGTCGGCCCAGGCTTCTGTGGCGGCGGTCCAGCTGGCGATCCATTTCTGCGTAATGATCTGTTCCTGTGTGTTGTTGAATTTCACACCAGGTTGAGAGAGATAGGCAGAAAGATTACCGCTTACGCCCCAGGTGCTGAAGGAAGCCTGTATACCGGCCTTGTAATGTGTTTCCGCATCACCGGCGGCCCAGCCTTTTACAGCAGTCGCTTCTGCGAGGATAAAATGTACCTCAGCTGCGGAGATCAGCCGGGCTTTCAGCAAAGGCCCTTTGGCTTGTTTGTAGATATCGTTGAGCCAGGACACGTGCGGGTTCCGGGATGCCTGTGCTGCGTCCGGGCTCAGGTTGTATACCGCAGGGCCGGGGATGGCCGGTGGCAATCCCACATAGTCCACGTCCTGATTGATATCTTTCAGGGTCAGTCCTTTTGCGGCAAGTACATCGGGAGATACATACCTTACTTTCCTGTTTTCGCCGTTCACCACGGTATCTACGGCTTTGTATACGTTGCCGGTGCCAGGCGGCAGTTTATCGTTTACAACCAGGAAGCACTGTACTTTATTGGCCCATACGCCCAGCCGCGGATCACGCAGTGACTCCAGCGAGGCGACAAGTGTATGGCACATTTTCAGGCGGCGGTAGTTGCTGCTGTCACTGTCATACGCGGCGTTGGCAGGCCAGGAGTCGGCGTTGCTGTTACCGGGGAAGGACATGGTGGCATCATCGGCAGCATCGGTGATGATGGGATATTGGATGGGATTGCCCGCTATTTTTTCAATACCTGTTTTGGCGACGGCCGGCAGCTTCTCCGACAGGCGCATGTAATAGCGCAAGGCGAGGGAATTAGCCATTTTACGCCACTTTGCAGGGTCGCCCTGATAGTACACGTCAACGGCGTCAATCGGGGAAGGATAAGCGCTCTTTGGTTTGGACAGCAGGGTATTGGCTTTTTCCAGGTCGGCGAGTATACCGGCGTAGATATCCTGTTGCGGGTCGTAAACCGGCGTGGTGGCGGGTGGGCCATCTTCTCCCTTTAAAGCCTGTGAGTAGGGCGCATCTCCCCACAGATCAGTGATCAACCCGAACATCATGGACTTCATCACGAGGGCCACGCCTTGCTGTAGTTCGTTTTGTGCGGCCACGGCGCGGTTGTATACCAGCTGGTTGTTGCGCAGGATGTCGTAGTAGGCGGTCCAGCTGTTGCTGCCGCCCCAGTCGTATTCGTTGTGCGTGGTGGTCCATCCATCTTTCTGGGTATGTTGCATCACGCCGGCCATGTCCTGGTAGCCGAGGGTCACGATTTCAATGCCGGCCTGTGTTAATACGGTAGACATGACGAGATTCGGATTAATCGTTGCCGGATTGGAGCCGTTGGGGTTCTCATTCAGTTTCATCAGGTCCTTTTTGCACGAGGTCATGGAAGTACCTAACAACCCGAGGCAAAGTATTATTGATTTGGTAACTGTTTTCATGTTGCTGCGTTAAAGGTGCTCTTAAAAAGTAACGTTCAGTTTAGCGCCCATGGGAATAGACCAGGGAGTGACATTGTATCTTTCAATGCCCTGCATGAACTGCATGCCGGAGCCCTGTACAGTGGTAGAAGGCTGATAGGCGTTTTCGGGATCAATACCAATTTTGGCGGCCGTCCACAGGATGATGTTTCTGCTGTAGACGGAAACGCTGGCATTTTGCACTTTCACACCGGACAGCAGGCGTTTGGGCAGTTCATAGGAGAGCGATACCTCCCGTAGTTTCAGATAAGAAGCCGGGAACAGGAATGCCCTGGTGAAAGACCAGGCGGTACTGCCTGCGTAAGGAAGGGTAGTGGTGCCCTGGCCTCCCAGGTTTTCAATATAGCCGGTAGGGTTACCATTGGCATCGTACCCTTTGGCTCTTACACCGGGAATGAACACGCCGCCATAAGGCAGCACATACGGGCCATAGGCAAATCCATAACCATTGTATTCCGGTGTGGGGCCGCCCACTAAAGGAAACTTGTTGCCACCGGGGATAATCAGTTCGTCCTGGTGGCTCACGAGATAGTCTCTGAGTTCCTGCCCTTTCATATTCCCGGGATTGATGAGTTTGTCCAGGAAGAGCTGTGAGTTGCCTTTCTCTTCTCCGTAGCGGTAGGTCTGGGAAACGAAGTCGCCGCCGTTTCTCCAGTCGAAGGTCATGCTGAGGGTGAAGTTTTTATAGCTCAGCGTTGTTTGCAGGCCCATGATAAAGTTAGGGTTGAAGTTGCCTATTTTATTACGGGAGTTGGTAGCGTCTATACTTTGCCATTTGCCGGTATTGTCCAGCAGCGGATAGCCGTAATAGGGAGATGATTTATCGGTAACGGTCACCATTTGCGCATCATAAATGTCGCCGATGTCTTCTCCTACGTATGTCCATGCGCCGCCTTTTCCTTCTTCCCAGAGGGTGTAATAAGGCAGGTCGTCAGGAAGTGAAATGATTTTTGTCCTGTTGCGGGTGAAGTTCATGTTCACGTCCCATCTCCAGTTTTTTTGTTGTACAGGGGTGCCTCCGACGGTGAGTTCCACGCCGCGGCTTCTCAGCAGGCCGGCGTTGATGTTGCGGGAGGAAAAGCCGGATGATGGCGCTGTTTTGGGACTGAAGATCTGGTTTTTACTTTCCACCATGTAATACGTGGCGGCAAAACGCAGGCGGTTTTTGAACAGGTTGATATCAACACCACCTTCGTAGGAAGTGGCGATTTCCGGTTTCAGGAACGGATTGAGCAGGTTGCCGGAAGTGGACAGGCGGGGAATATTACCCCAGGCGCCGGCGTTATACAGGGTGGCCAGCAACTGATAGGGGGAGGCGTCGTTACCTACCTGTGCGGCGCCGGCCCTTATTTTAATCAGATTGATATCATCGGAGGTGAGATGGGCCATTTCATTCACCAGCAGGCTCAATGAGGCCGCGGGATAGAAATAGGCCGCTGCATTCGGCAGGGTGCTGGACCAGTCGGTACGACCGGTTACATCCAGGTAGGCCATGCCTTTATAGCCTACGTTCAGCATGCCATAGATGCTGTTAACTCCTTTCTCGAACATGGTGCTGTTATAGTTCAGGTTTTGCGGGGCTATGTTCTGGATAGTGTATACGCCTGGTGTATTTAAACCGGTTCCGTCCTTTGTGGAGGTAATAATGTTTTTGCCGGTCTGATAGCGTTTGTTGCCACCTGCGGAAACAGAGAAGTCGAAGTTGCCGACATCTTTCTTGTACGTCAGCAGCACATCTATATTACGTTCAAAGTTGCTGAGGTTGATGATGCCATAAGCGCCGCCGGGATTGTTAATGTAGCTATTGGCGATTTTTGTTTCCCTTTTTTCATTGTAGGTGTCCAGTGAATACCGGGCCATGAAGCTAAGGGAGGGTAGTATTTTCCAGTCGGCCCGGATGTTACCGAACACGCGGTCCCTCACAAATGCGTTCTTTACTTCATAAGCCAGGAAATACGGATTGTTGAATACGCCGTTGGCCTGTGTGCGTTGTTGCAGGCCTTCCTGACCGGGCATCCAGTAGTCTTTCAGGTCGCGTATGTCGATGTGCGGAGAGATGGTGTATGCCGCCTGCAGGGGATTGGCGCCTCTGTCGCCCGCGGGGCGGTTGTTGGAATTGGTGCGGCTGAAATCCACATTGGTGCTGAAGCTTAGTTTGGAATTGGCCTGCAGGCTGGAGTTCAGGTTGAGCGCATTTTTAAACAGATCGGTATTGGGAATGATGCCTTTGCTGGTCATATTGGCGTAACCTACCCGGTAAGCGATCCTGTCGTTGTTGTTAGCCAGGGAGACAGCCGTGGTGGTGGTCATGCCGGTGTTTACGAAATTCTTTACGTTGTTTTTATGTGATACCAGCGGCATGGGGATGGCTTTGCCGTTCTGGTCTTTGGGGCTGTTCCATTGTACTTCTTCATAACCCATGTCCAGCTCGGCGCCGAAGGTGCCATCCACATTTTCCGTGATAATAGTGCCAAAAGGATTGGTGAGCATATTACCGCTGCGGGACACCGGGATGCCGGAGAACTGTCCGGAGCCGAACTTGGTTTGCCATTTCAGGAATTTGTAGGGTATGTCGAATACGGTATTTACGGACGCATTGACAGTGGCGCGGTTCACTTTTTTACCGGTTTTGGTGGTGATGAGCACTACGCCGTTGCCTGCACGGGAACCATACAATGCGGCAGCGCTGGGGCCTTTCAGGATGGTCACGCTTTCGATGTTGTCCGGGTTGATGTCTGAAATAGCATTGCCGTAATCCACCTTGTTGTCCTGGCCTATCTGGCTGACGTTGTTGATGGTATTGGCCAATGGCACGCCGTCTACTACGAAGAGCGGCTGGTTGTCGCTGCTGAGGGAGGTGGCGCCGCGGATGATCATGCTGACAGAAGAGCCGGGGCCGCCGGTGGAGTTGATAGTAACACCGGCCACTTTACCGGACATGGAATTCAGCAGGTTTTCCTGGGTGACGCGGGTAAATTCTTTGCCGCCGACTTCTTCTACAGAGAAACCCAATGCTTTCTTCTCTCTTTTAATGCCAAGGGCGGTGACGAGTACCTGCTCCAGCTCTTCTACTTTTTTTTTCATGACAACAGACAGCGACAGTTTGCTGGAGTCATTAATCGTATAGCCTTTGAGGGTATCTGTCGTATAACCGGCACAGTTAAAGACAAAGCGGTAAGGTCCGCCGGCAGGCAGCTTTGGGAAAGTGAAAATACCTTTGTCATTGGTCAGGGTATTGGCGAGTACCTGGTTGTCTGCATTTTCCACTCTTACCATTACCCGTGCCAGCACTTCGCTGTTGGCGTTTTTGATAATGCCGATGGCAGCAGGATGTGTATTTTGTGCCAACAGGCCGCCTGCACATAACTGCGACAACAGCAGTAGCCAAACCGTTTTGGTGGGACGATCTTTTCGGGATTGTCGGATGTTTACACGCATAAATATTTCATTTTTAGGCAAAAGGAGTCACAGGCAGCCTTTTCAGGATGCAGTTGGTTACAGTTAAAGATGATTATACCCGGCTTAAGGGGTTATGTAAATGATATTGTTTGTTTGTTTCATCGTCAGGTTGTTTAACGTGGCGATGGTAGACAGAAAATCGGTCAGGGATTCTTTGCTGCTATCGAATGTTCCGGTAAAGCTCATGTCAGTGAGCGTACCTTGCTGGCATTGAATAGTGACGTGGTATTTTTCTGATATCAGCCTGAAAATATTCGCCAGCGGTTCATTGTTGAACGTGAATATTTCCTTCTCCGGTTTCGCGATCACCTGCTTTACGGGAGCGTGTAGGGTTTTACTGACTGCCACGGTCATTTTCACCGGGTCAAAAGAGAGGTCTTCGCCGGGCATCAGATAGGTGGGGTGCAGCGTTTTAATGCCCGCCAGGCTGTCTGGCTGCACCTTTACTTTGCCGCTGATCAGTTGCACGCGGACAGGCCCTTCTGCGGAGTTCCAGGCGGTGATTTTAAATACGGTCCCCAGCGCCGTGGTGGCCAGGCTGCCTGCATGCACCGTAAAGGGTTTGTTTTTGTCGGGCGCGACTTTGAAGGTGGCTTCGCCTGTTAAAAATATTTCCCGGCCGGTGACCGCAAATGAAGACAGGTATTTTAACTGGCTGCCTGGCGCCAATGCTGCCATGCTGCCGTCTTTCAGACGAACAGACATTATTTTCCGCGTATGGTTGGCCTGTTGCACATAAGTGTCAGGCACCGTAACAGCATGTGCAACCGGTGTTGCAGCCGCTATCGGAGCTGGCGGCTGATGATGGTATTGGTGCCATGCAAAACCGGTAAGAGCCACACCCAGTACTGCCGCCGCAGCCCATCTGTAATAAATGGCCTTCACCTTTTTCTTTTGCCAGGTACCACTTTCAATGACGGTCAGCATTTTATCGGAAACGTCTGTTGGTAAAGTATGCTCCGGATGAAAAGAATGCCAGCTTTCATCAGTTAAACAGGGTTGTACTGCTTCCGGATGTTCCGCGAAATAAGCGGTGACAGCCTGCTTTTCTGCTTCATTACATTCTCCCCGTAAAAACTTTTCAATTAATGCTGCTGGGTGCTTCATATATAGTATTCGTTTGAAAACAGTAAATCCCTCACTGCTTAACAATAAGTAAATATTCAGGTGAGAAAAAGGATCAGCAAAGCCAGGAGAGGATGGCCGGTAATAACAATAACAGGGAGTCTTTTAGTTGCCGTATGGCACGTACAATATGGTTTTCAACTGTTTTGGGAGAGATGGACAACTGCCTGGCTATTTCTTTATGTGGAAGACCTTCAAAGCGGCTTAGTTTAAAAACGTTCCTCCTGACGGGGGACAATTGTTCTATGCTGTTGTATACCCGCGCTAGTTCTTCTTTCACGGTAAGGTCTGTTTCCATATGCCAGTCGGGTGTTTCCCGGACCATGGTCTCGGTATGCCGGTTTCTGACCTGTTGCTTGCGCAGGAGATCGGCCATCACGCTTTTGGCTATACGGAAAAGCTGCGTGGAGATATCATAGTTTGCTGACAGTTTTTCCCTTTTCTCCCAAAGTAATATGAAAGACAGCTGTACTGTCTCTTCAGACAGGTAAGCGGAATGTGTACATTTCAATACGTAGAAATAGAGCTTTTCATGATATTGCTGATATATCATTTTGAAACACCCGATATTTCCATTCTTTATATCCTGTACGATACTTTCCATAATGACCGCAAATATCTAATGGCCCTAAACAAGATACAAGGAATTGCCGATTATATTATTGTTATTTTGGAGGCTCCTTACTTCTTCAGTTTCAATACTAACGGGGCGGTAGCCACGCCCGGGATAGTGACGGTGACAGACAGGTCCAGGGTGGAATCGCTCACATTTTCGATCCAGTGCGGATCATTATTGCCTTTTTCATTGGTGAGCAGAAATACCGCATCGTGTACGTCCAGTTTCCAGGTGCCTGCATTGCCGGCAACAGGCAGTATCAGCTCCGTGCAGCCTTTGATGTTGAACTTGCCATCGGCGCCGAACTGATACATGTTGGCAGTGGTACAGGTAAACAAGGCACCGGCCTGGCCCAGGAGGGGCGCCAGTTTAATGATGCTGGTACCGGCGGGAATATTTTGTCCGCCGAGCTTTACCGGAACGGCAAAGACAATATCTTTTTGTTGCCAGTTGCCTGCTACGAGTCCGTATTTGGCGGATTTGTCAGGAGCGGCGTCCCGGCTCTTCTTACACGATGCCATTAGCAGCTGCCCTGCTGCCAATAGCGCCAGTACTTTTACAGGGATAGAATTACGCATAACTTTTTACATTAAATGACAGGTATAGTGAATAACTTGCTACGATAGCCTTTATAATATATTCGTTTGAAAAAGATAAATCCCTCACCTGGTAACAATTAGTTCATATAGGGTACGACGGATTACCTTCACCATAAAGTCTCATGTGGGCCGGTTGTTGCCTGGTAATAATTGTTAAAATGACAAATAATATTTAGTTTGTGCTGACTTTGCACCTTGCTTAAATCAGAAAGAATGCTGTATTATTTGAAATTCCACGTTACGAAAGCAAAAATTACCGTTTTATTCCTCCTTGTTCTCGCCTTGCCGAAAGTATACGCCCGGCAGGTCACCATTCAATCGCCCAATAAAAAAATTACGATATCACTGATCGGCGCCAACGGCGGAAAGACAGGCGAATGGTACCTGAAAGCCTCTTATAACGGTCCGCAGGGATTAACAGATGTTTTGCCCAAAATTGATCTGGGGCTGATCAGAAATGACCAGGACTTCTCCAGTGAGCTCAGGTTCATTAAAGCAGGCGTGCCCAGGATTGTCAATGAGCGCTATACGGCGCTTCATGGAAAAAAATCTGACTGCAGTAACAGCGCATACGAAACAGTGGTGTTTTTGGAAAGCCGCACCGGTGCTAAAATAAATGTCATTATCAGGGCCTACAACGATGGTGTTGCTTTCCGCTATGAGTTCCCGGAAAACAAGGGGACATTCACCCTGCTGGATGAACTCACTGCCTATTCAATCCCGGCGTCCTCCAAACGTTGGATGGAAAAATGGAATACGGCCAACGAGGGTTTTTATACGGAGGGTAGAGATGATAGTGTGCAGCAGGAATGGTGTTATCCGGCTCTATTTAATAACACCAACGGAGACTGTTGGTTTCTGTTGCATGAAGCAGATGTAAACCGCAATTATTGCGGATCGAAGCTGAGCAATAAGAAAGACAAGGCAAAGTATAAAATCACCTTTCCCGATGCACGTGACGGAAACGGTATTGGCGCATCACAGCCTGCTATCAGCCTGCCCTGGAAATCACCATGGAGAGTGGTGATAATCGGCAGCCTGGGAGATATCGTTCAGTCTACGCTGGTCGACGATGTCTCTCCTCCGTCTGTACTTACCAACACCTCATGGATAAAACCGGGTGTGGTGTCCTGGAATTACTGGTCCAGTAATCATGGTACAAAGGACTACCGGACCGTTACAAAGTTTGCAGACCTGGCTGCCTTCATGAACTGGGATTATACCTTGCTGGACTGGGAGTGGGATGCAATGGGCAATGGAGGAAACCTGGAAGACGCGGCCGCCTATATCAGATCACTGGGTGTAAAGCCGCTCATCTGGTACAACTCTGGCGGGAAACATACCGGCGTTCAGGCTACTCCGAGGGACCGGCTGTTGACGCATGAAAGCCGGATAGCGGAATTTACAAAGTTGAAGAAGCTGGGGTTTGCAGGTGTTAAGGTCGATTTTTTTGAAAGTGAAAAGCAGGACATGGTCCGGTATTACCTGGACATACTGGAAGACGCTGCCAGCTGTGAAATGATGGTATATTTTCATGGCTGCCTGGTGCCAAGAGGCTGGGCGAGGACCTATCCAAACCTGATGACCTATGAAGCTGTTCGTGGCGCTGAATGGTATAACAACGGCCCGGACTTTACCCCGGCAGCACCGGTGCACAACGCCATACTGCCATTTACAAGGAATGTGGTGGGCGCAATGGATTATACGCCGGTAACGTTTACCAACTCACAGTATCCGCATATCACATCGTACGGTCATGAACTGGCGTTAAGTGTACTGTTTGAATCCGGTTTCCAGCATATGGCGGACCGCCCGGAAGGATATATGGACTTGCCTGACAGGGCAAGGTCTTTCCTGAAGGAAGTGCCTGCGGCGTGGGATGATACCCGGCTGTTAAGCGGATATCCCGGGAAAAGCGCAATTATGGCGCGCCGTCATGGCGATCGCTGGTACATTGGTGGCATAAATGCGGTGTCAAATAACCTGAACACTAAAATTGACCTGGGATTTTTGCCTTCGGCCGGCAAATATAAACTGTTACTGATTGAAGACGGCAGTCATGACAAAGTCTTCCTGGAAAAGCAGGTATTGGTGGACAGCAGCAGCACTATCGATGTGCATATGCTTCCAAGAGGAGGGTTTGTGGCCGTATTAAAGCCCCAATAACCGGCCTCCCTGTCACCTGCTAAAATCCATACATAAATCGCTTAAATACCACTATAATCTGCCTGATATTATCACTACCTTCCGCCTAAATTCAACAGTGAATGGCGCCTGAATTATCGCCCCTTTCCAACGATGATATCTACTTGTTAACAGGGCTGGCACAGGGTGACGCTATGGTGTTTCGGCTGATATATCAATCCTATGAACGGAAGATATACAACATAGCTTTTTACTATACCGGTTCTGAAGAAGACGCGGAAGACATTGTACAGGACGTGTTTACGTCCCTCTGGCTGCGACGGGAGAAAATCGAACTAAAAGGGTCACTTGAAAACTATATCACCCGCTGCGCGAAATATACCGCCTTTTTTTATCTCAAAATGAGGCAAAAGAAAAAGCAGGCGACTGAAAACGCTGCTGTGCCCCGGCCGCTGGATGGCCCGGAAGAGCATATCCGCTACAAAGACATGCAGGCATATCTTCATAGCCTGCTCGCGTCCCTGTCACATAAAACAAGGGAAATTTTTTACCTCAGCCGCTATAACGGTCTTACCTATCCGGAGATAGCCAACAGGATGGAGATATCTGTCAAAACCGTGGAATATCATGTATCGCTCGCGCTTAGAAAGATAGCCACAGGAAAATTTTAAATTTTTTTTAACCCGGTTTAGGGTATGACCGGTGTTTTATACACTTATATACCGACGGCCTTTTCAAGAATAATGCTATGGCGCCCATAGACAGAGCTCTGCTGGAAAAATATTTTAATGGTGAATGTACTCCTGAAGAGGAAAGCATGGTGTACCGGTGGCTGGATGAGAACGATCTGGACGAATACCCCGATGTGCATAGTGAAAGGAAGTACGACAGGAAACAGCGGAAAGGATGGGAACAGTTGTCCGGCCTTGATGAAGGGCTCCGTGCGTTGCCTGCCCCGGGAAGTACCTATGCCTCCCGCGGAAGGTGGTGGGTGGCTGCTGCCATGTTGATTTTTTTAGCAGGAGGAGGCCTGCTGTATTTTAATTATTTCCGCGGTTATGAAAAAGAATATACCACTTCATTTGGCGAAATCAGGAGCTTTCGCCTGGCAGACGGCTCTACGGTAACGCTCAACGCATGTTCTGTATTAAAGGTCAGGCGTGGCTTCGGCCGCCAGCACCGCGACGTGCAGCTACAGGGCGAAGCCTGTTTCGATATTCACGGTCAACCGGGAAAAGCCTTTACCGTGCATACCGGCAAACTGGCTGTCACGGCGCTGGGAACAGCTTTTAATGTCACCGCTTTTACTGAAGATCCACAGACCATTGTATCGCTGGCCAATGGCAAAGTACTGGTAGCTAAAGGGGATACACCTGGCGTTATACTGGCACCCGGGGAAGAAGTGATATATACAGCACAGGAAAACCAGCTCAAAAAAGAGAAATTCGACTTCAGGAAACGGTTCGCCTGGAAACAGATGATTATTTATTTCGACAATGCCAATATCGACGAAGTCCTCACCAAACTGGAGCGGTTTTATGGAGTACAATTTGAAATCAGCCAATTGAAGTCGCGCCAATGGCGGCTTACGGGAGAATACAGTAATCCTGCGTTACAGGAAGTACTGGAAAGCCTGTCTTTTAATTATGACTTTAAATACAGGATGGAAGCAGGAAAAATCATTCTGTCAGAATTTTAAACCCAAATAAACAGATGTAATCACCGCATTTAAAAAATGCCGGTAATCTGACAGGACTACCGGCCTGTTCATGTAAAAATGCGTCATCGTGCGGAAAGTGGAGCCTCCGCGCACAGGCGACGTTTGCTTAAACAAAAACACGTTAAAAGTATGAAAAAAAGATCAACCAGGGTATTACTGTGGTGGGTTAGATGCCTTATTGTCTATTTCCTCGCAGAACTGTTAGCATTCAATATCTCGTCCGGGAGAAATGTAAATGCCCAAATGAACCACGTTATCACAGAAAACTTCCAAAACATCTCTGTAAGAAAATTATTCTCTGTTATCAACCAGCAAACAGCGGTCACTTTTGTATTCGATGCCAGCAGTATCAATCCTGATACGATGGTGCGCATCAACGCCCGCAGCCTGACGGCCAACAATATACTGGACAGCCTCGCAGAGAAGCTGAACTGGTCTTTCAAAAAGTCGGGCAATACCATCACGGTGAAAAGCAATCCACCCAAAGCCGGCGTGCAAAGCAGCGCACAACGGGCGCCGGCAGCCCCGGGCCAGCACAAAGGGGCACAGGCTGTTGCAGACACCTTTCACATCTCCGGTACGGTAAAAGACTCGCTCGGCACTCCGCTGGTAGGGGTAACTGTACAGGTGAAAGACATGCCCGGCGGAACAGTGACGGACAAAAACGGACATTATACCATCGCCAGCGCGCCTCATGCAATCCTGGTCTTTTCCTACATCGGATTCAATCGCCGCGAAACCACCGCAGGCGGCAGCAACCGCCTCGATGTTATGCTGAGCAGCGCCGCCAGTGGATTAAATGAAATCGTGGTGGTAGGATATGGAACAGAGAAAAGAGCCACGCTCGCAGGTTCTATTGCCACCGTCGCAGGAAAGGAAATAAAAGACCAGCCGGTAGCGAATCTCTCTAACGCCCTTGCGGGCAGATTGTCCGGCGTGCGTATCACACAATCCGGCGGTAAGCCGGGCATGGCCTCCGCCATCACCATACGCGCGGCAAGTACCTGGAACAATACTGATCCCCTGTACGTCATCGACGGCGTGGTACGCGACAAATTTGCCTTTGACGCGCTGGACCCCAGTGAAGTGGAGAACATCTCCATCTTAAAAGATGGTGCTTCTGCGGCGGTATACGGCTCCCGCGCGGCCAACGGCGTCATCCTCGTCACCACCCGGCAGGGCAGGGAAGGGAAAACAGCTATCTCGTACAGCGGTTCGGTAGGGGTGGAGAAGCCCATTCATATTCCGGACGTGCAGAATGCCTACCATCAGGCCATGACCATCAACGATGCGCTGCGTATAGACAACATCCCCACCAACGACGCCCGGTACTATTCTCCCGATGAACTGGAGTACTTTAAAACACATAACTGGAACTGGATAGATGAGGCCTGGAAAAATCCTGTGACTACCCGGCATTCGCTGTCGGTCAGCGGCGGTTCTGCCAGGGTGCGGTATTTTATGAACGGTACCTACTTCTATGCCACCGGCTCTTTTAATAAACTCGACTTTCGCAAGAACACCCTGCGGGCCAATGTGGAAGCTGATATCACCAGCAACCTCACCGCTTCCCTGAACGTAAGCATGGATGTAAGGAATGACCAAAAGCCTTACTGGCGCTACGACAACGATGGCGACAATATGGAAGATCTGTATAAAGCTTTCCTCTTCCGGACACAGACCGTACCACCGTATATCAACGGTAAACTGAACGGCACCTACGTGGAATGGTCGCCACTGGCGATCACAGAAGGCCAGACCGGCTATAACAAAAAGAAATTTACCAATTACAACACCATTGCCACGCTTCGCTATAAAATACCGGCGGTACCGGGCCTTGAACTGAAAGTGATGTTCAATAAATACTCCCGCACCAATTTCATCAAGCAGTTCAGTCTGCCTTATGAACTGTCCGTATTTAAACGCACAGGAGACCACAACCATATTGTCACCGATGAACCGGAGAGCGTGAAAGTGCGCAATGACGGTGAATTCCTGTACGAATCCTATGACAACCAGGAGGCTTATCAGCTGGATGGATATATTTCGTATAACCGTGCCTTCGGCGCTCATAAACTAAGCGCGTTGCTGGTGTACGAACAGGCAGAAAGCAATGGCAACAATTTCAACGGCCAGCGGAACAATTTTGTCTCGCCGTCTATCGATCAGCTGTTTGCCGGCAGCGCCGCCAGCCAGTTTGCCAATGGCAACGGATGGGAAGATGGCCGCGCTTCGTATATCGGCAGGCTCAATTACAACTACGCCGACAAATATATCCTGGAGGGAGCTTTCCGGTATGATGGCTCTGTGAAGTTCTCGCCTTCGAAACGTTGGGGCTTCTTCCCTTCGTTTTCCGCCGTATGGCGTATTTCAGAAGAGCCTTTCTTTAAAGACAATGTATCGTTTGTCAACGATCTTAAATTGAGGAGCACCATTGCGTTGATTGGGAATGATGCCGTTGGCGGCTGGCAGTGGATGCAACGGTACAATGTGGCCAACGGCGCTGTTTTCAGTGGTATTACCAGCGGTGTCACGCCCGGCTCTTTGTCGAACCCGGATATTACCTGGGAAAAATCCATATCGTGGAATGGCGGGCTGGACGCTTATCTGCTACAAGGCAAACTGAATTTTTCCGCTGATGTGTTCCGTACCCATACCTATGACATCCTGGGCGCACGGCAACAGAGCGTGCCCTCCACTTTTGGCGCCACGCTCCCTGCAGAAAATTATGGGGTGATCAATGCAAGGGGCTTTGAACTGTCAGCACGGTATAACGCCGCAGTGAATAATCATTTCAACTACTATGTGTCCGCCAATTTCGGATATGCCACCAACGAAGTGAAGGTGCAGGACGAACCGGCCAATCAACGTGCCTATAAGTCCGTTGTCGGTTACAACATGAACCGTATCTGGGGATATGAAGCCACCGGTATTATCCGTACGCAGGCAGACCTCGATGCATTGCCTGCCGGTTACACCATCTTCGGTCAGAAACCGGAGCTGGGCATGCTTAATTACCGGGATGTCCGCGGCGCGGTAGATGACAAGCCGGACGGAAAAATCGATGACAACGATGCGCAATACATCGCTAACTACAGCATCCCTCCCGTGAATTATGGCATAGCCCTGGGATGCACCTGGAAAGGGCTGGGGCTTGACCTGGTTTTCCAGGGACTGGCAGGTAGTAAAATAATGATCGATGCCCGCAACGCGCAGGCCAGAACGGAAGAAACAAATTTTGCTTACTGGAACGATCACTGGACACCTGAAAATCCCAATGCCGCACTGCCCCGGGTGGCCAGAAATGTAGCCGGTGAGGCTTCGTCCTTCTGGTTACGGAACGGCTCCTTTTTACGGTTAAAAAATGTAAACCTGTCGTATGATCTGCCGCGGTCTTTAATGAAAAAATACGGCCTCGCCGGCGTACGCCTGTTCTTCTCCGGCACCAATCTGTTGCTGCTGGAAGACCATGTAAAGGTCAGAGACCCGGAAGCGGCCAGCATGCGATCTTATCCGCTGATGAAGAACTACACCTTCGGCCTGAACATTACCTTATAACGTGAAAAGCAAAATAGTTATGAAATTCGGATATACTACGATATGCGCCTTGTTCTTGCTGGCTTGTTTCACCGGCTGCAGCAAGGTATTGGACAAAAAAGACCTGAGCGCTGTCAATGAGTCGGACATATGGAAAGACAACAAGCTGGCCACTGCTTATGTGAACCGCCTGTATGAAGATAACCTTCCCGGCTGGAACACTTCAGATGCCGGCACTTCAGATGAAGCGCCGGGAGGTGATGCCGTGATGTACGGTCAGCTGACCATCACTTCTTTCGACCTGTGGCCCTTTGATAAGATCAGGAACATTAACATCCTCCTGAAAAATATTGATGGAGGCACCCTGCCTGCCGCAACGAGGGACCTGTTGAAGGGACAGGCGTTCTTTTTCAGGGCGTGGCGTTATTTCCAGATGGTGCGATTGTACGGAGGGGTGCCGCTGATTCTCGAACCACAGCAGGTTACAGACAACCTGGCGGTGGCGAGGAATAAAACATCGGCCTGTATTGACCAGATGGTGGCAGACCTGGACAATGCCGCGAAGCTATTGCCTCCGTCGTGGACAGGCAGCGACATCGGGAGGATCACCCAGGGGGCCGCGCTGGCCTTGAAAGGAAGGATATTGCTGTACTATGCAAGCCCGCAATTCAATCCGGCCAATGACCCGGCAAGGTGGCAAAAAGCCTATGACGCGAACAAGTCGGCCAGAGAAGTGCTGGAAGCCGCAGGGGCGGGGCTGTACGATAAATTTGCCAACATATGGCTGGATGAAATGAACAAAGAGGTCGTTTTCGTAAACCGGTATTCCTACCCCGATAAGGTAAATGACTGGAATGCCGCTACCCGTCCGCTGAGTGAAGCGCAAAACAGTACCGGCGCCAATCATCCTACCCTTGAAATGGTCAATGCTTTTCCCATGAAAAGTGGCCTGCCCGTCACAGATCCCGCTGCAGGCTATGATGCCGTACATTACTGGCGAAACAGGGACCCGCGCTTTGCGGCGACCATCGCCTACAACGGATGTCCGTGGGAGCTGAGCGGAAAAGCGGGGAGGAGGCAATGGAACTATGTGGGCGCGGAAACACAATACCTTTCGGAAACAGGGTTTTATTGCAAGAAAGCGGTAGACGTCAGTTATTCGAAGTTCTTTACCTACAACAGCAGTACCGACTGGGTGGAAATACGTTTCGCCGAAGTGCTGATGAACCTCGCGGAGTGTGCCAACGAAACAGGTAAAACCAGCGAGGCGTACGAGATACTGAAGCTTATCCGCAAGCGCGCCGGCATAGAAGCCGGCGGGGACAACCTGTACGGCATGAAAGCCGGTATGACTGCGGAATCCATGAGAGAGGCCATCCGGCTGGAAAGAAAAATAGAGTTTGCCTATGAAGGAAAGCGCTACTGGGACCTGAGACGATGGAAACTGTTTGAACAGGAACTGAATGGAAAAGTAAGACATGGCCTCGTCATCACGTTATTGATACCACAGAACGAATTCAACAAAATACAGGACACCGTCAACCTCGATATCAGCTACGACAAGTACTTCAAAGACTCGCTGGTGGCGGTGGACAAAGTATTCAAAATAGACTTTAAACCTAACTACTATTTTTATCCCATCAACACCAAGCACCTGGAGTTGAATGGCAATCTTAAACAAACAAACGGATGGGATGGAGGTGCTTTTGATCCCCTGCAATAATTTTATGAAGATGAGATGGTTTTTTCTGATCTGTATGTTTTCCGGCCTTTTGGCGCAGGCACAGTCTGTGCCCTTGCAATGGGAACCTGTAGCGCCGGGTGTCTGGAAGGCAACCGTAGGGCAGCCTGACAAAGTGGACCTACTGACGACGGCAGGTGGCAGTCCCCGGAAAGAGGCGCTGCAAAAGCTCGGAGAGGCACCCTTTCCGCTGCCCCAGGCCGAGTGTAGCGCCGAAATAAAAGAAGGAAAGGTGTACCTGCGTTTTCCTTTGCAGGAGGAAGAACAATTGTTTGGACTGGGCCTGCAATTTAAAACGGTGAACCGCAGAGGGCAGATATTGAACCTGCATATGGACCACTATCAGGGGCGGGACGATGGCCGTTCACATGCGCCGGTGCCCTTTTACGTTTCCAGCAGTGGTTATGGCGTGCTGATAAACAGCGCCCGTTATATCACTGTATATGCCGGCACTGCCGTACGGGTCAACAGCCAGCATCCGCCGAGGGTATATGACCGGAACACGGAGCCTGACTGGAGCGCGCAGCCTTATTCCGATGCGGTGGAAATGCTGGTGCCGGCGGCTGGTACAGAGATATATGTTTTTGCCGGTAAAAATTCGATGGAAGCGGTACAACGGTATAACCTGTTCAATGGCGGCGGCGTGCTTCCTCCCAAGTGGGGCCTCGGCTTTACGCACCGTATGCCCACCCTCTCTACCGCAGCCCAGGTGAAAGCGGAAGCGACAGCGTTTAATGAACACGGTTTTCCACTGGATTTCATCGGGCTGGAACCCGGTTGGCAAACAAAAGCTTATCCCTGCACTTTTGAATGGGACAAGTCAAGGTTCCCCGATCCGGCTGCTTTTGTAAAAGAGATGCAGGCCAAAGGCATCCGGTTAAACTTATGGCTGAATCCTTATTTATCGCCGGCTTCCTCTTTGTATAGTGCCGCGAAGCCGTTGTCCGGTTCTCATACCGTATGGAACGGCCTCGTACCGGACCTTACTTTACCGGCGGCGCAACAGCTGTACAAAAATATCTTCAAAACACAGCACGTGGACATCGGTGTCTCCGGATACAAAATCGATGAAGTGGATGGCGTAGACAGCTGGTTGTGGCCGGACGTGGCCACATTCCCCTCCGGAACAACAGCCGAACAAATGCGGCAGGTATACGGGGTAATGATGCAGCGGCTTACCACCGGGTGGTTCAGAGAGAAAGGCGTACGGACATATGGACTGGTACGCGCCTCCAACGCCGGAGCATCCTCCTTTCCCTATGTGATCTATAACGACTATTACAACCATCGCGATTTTATCACCGCATTGTGTAACAGCAGTTTTATCGGAGTACTCTGGACGCCGGAGGTAAGGGCCTCCAAAACAGCAGAGGAGTGGTTGAGACGTATGCAGTCTGCCTGCTTTTCTCCCATGGCCATGCTTAATGCATGGGCTGATGGCACCAAACCCTGGAGTTTCCCTGAAGTGGAGAAACAGGTAAAAGACGTGGCATTACTGAGAATGCAGTTGTTCCCCTACCTCTACACAGTTTTCTCCCAATACTACCTGGAAGGTAAACCTCCGGTGAGGGCGATGAACCTGGTGGAGGGCTTCTCTTTTCAGCACCAGTCTCAGAAGGCCGCACTCGACGGAACAGAGAACCCTTACCGTATGGCGTTACGGGAAGATGTAAAAGACCAGTTTATGCTGGGAGATGATCTGTTGGTAGCACCTATGTTCACAGGGCAGACCACCAGGAAGGTGATACTGCCACAGGGCAAATGGTACGACTTCTACACCGGTGAATACGTTGGGAACGGTAATATTATCGAAGCAACACCGGGGCTGGATAAAATACCGCTGTATGTAAGAGACGGTGGCATTATTCCGATGATACCGCCGGTAACGCACACGCCGGCGCCTGATGAGCAGCTGCCGCTGGAAATCCGCCATTACGGCGAGGCGGAAAGTACCGCTGTGCTGTATGACGACGACGGACAATCGTACGACTACCAGCAAGGTAAGTATATGCAATACCGGCTGTCCGCAAAAAAGGACAAACATGCCAAATGGCAGGGGCAGGTAGTGATAGAAAACAAGCAGGGGCTAAAAGTGGCCTACAAAAATATCAAGTGGCGGTTTATGCTGCCTGAAAGCTCCGGCAGATAAACCGGTTGCTAAAAAACGGTAAAGGGAGGACTGCATGTTGCAACACGCAGCTCTCCCTTTTACCTTTGGAGCAGACGCGTTTTGTATGTATTTTGTAAATTTATTTATTATGTGAGGAATCCAAATAATTTTACTAAATTCGACCACTCAATATAACCATGTAACCCTTAACCATTTTTTTTCACCCTCAAATACCATTTACTATGGAATCCAAGACCTCCCAAACAACGGCCCAGTCCTATGGTGGCCAACAACCCGCAGATGCAAAAGTGGCAGTACAGCTGTGCTCATTGACGCTCGATACGAATATTGTCAATGACATTGGCACGCTCATGCCTGGTTGGAAAATAGTCTGGAACGGTAAGCCGACTATCGACGACAACTATGCATTTGTTGCGTTTAACGCTTCCGAAAAAAAGTATGCGCTGGTCATCCGTGGCTCAGTTGTCGACAAGTTTAGTGACTGGAACACTTTCGCAAACTGGATACTGGAAGACCTGAATGCGATTGTCATGCTGCACTGGCCCTATGCGCCCACTACCCAAAAGCCCCTGATTGCCGCAGGAGCCTATATTGCCTTCACCAACCTGCTCCTCATGGAAGATGCGCTGGGATCTGGTAAAAACGTTGGCGAATATCTCCTTACTCATGCAACAGGCGCGGGTAATAGCCTGATCATTGCCGGGCATAGCCTCGGAGGGAATATAGCCAATGTATATGCCTCCTATTTTGTGCAGATGCTGATAAACAGAAATATTTCCACCTCCAATATTTCGCTTTTCACGTTTGCTGCCCCGGCTGCCGGCAATGCTGATTTTGCACTGGACCTGGACAACAAACTGACTACAGCATGGCATTACGAGAACCAAAATGACATGGTGCCGAAATTCCCTGTTGTGACCGGGCTTGTGTACACCAGCAATACATTCGCGCCTAAAACACCGGATGCAAATAAGATTACCGTTACCCTAAATGCTAAAACAATCACTCTTAACGGCCCGAATACGACACTGCATGACGTTTATATGGCGATTGCAGGCATATTCGCGAAGAATGGCTACGTACAGCCAATAAAGAATAACTATATCATCTTCCCGACGGACCTGAACCCTAAACTTACCGAGAACAGCATCAAAGACTGGCTTGGCCAGGTGGCTCCTCAGCATGGGCTGGATTACTATGCTGCCTTCCTGGGTGCCAGGCTTCCGGTAATACAAAGTAAGCGGGTAACAGCAGAAGCGGTTATCTAAACAGATTGTCCTAACATATCAAAATAAAAAAGAGGTTGTCTCAACAGTAATTATATTACTTTGGGCAGCCTCTTTATGTATTGTTAACATCCGTGAAAAACTGGTTAACTTCTAACTATACCGCCTATACGGGTTGTCGTAATATTGCCTCGCATTCGGAAACGGTCACAACTACACGTTGTCCGGGCCATGCCAGCGATATATTTAAGACAATCATTCTCGAATAACCATGAACAACGGAAACAGCTCTTCGTAAAAGAGCACAACCCCTTTCTCAGGAATATATAAGGTAGCATTCATTCATATCAGGCATAGGCCTGTATGGTCTTTCCCATGTCAAATAATTTCACATTGTCAGTAGATGTCATCGGGATGAACGATTTGTTTTATTTATTATTTAAACATCAGAAGAATGAAAAAGCAAACATTCAAAAAGTTGAACCTGCGCAAAGTAGAGATTGCAAGCTTAAGTCCTGAAGGTCAGAGAAACCTGTGGGGTGGTACCGGTCCTGGTCCTGCCGGCGCTCCTACCGGCGGTGGGTATACAATTCCCGGTGCTCCGGTCCCTTTGCCCGGATCTCCCTGCGCGGCCACCAACGGTTATCCCTGTCAAATTACCAATGGCAATGTCGGTCCTTGTTGTCCTATTTGATCCACAACCGTGGAATTAACCCGCAAGCAAGTAACACTCCCCTGGAGTGTTGCTTGCTTCTTTGTTTTAATGATTAAACCGAAAATATATGAAACCCGGATTCCATACTATAGCACATCATTATGCCACTAATCTGGTGATTTACTTCCTGGGATTGCACGATATTCATATGGGACGTTTAGCAGTAAGGACTGCGTTGTATGAGAAAGAAACATTCCCGGAAATAGCTATACAGGACATCAGCAGCCAGTTACAGGAATGGGGCGTCCGCCATGAGCTGAAAACAGCTCCCTGTAATATCGCAACGGCTGTTGTTTTCCCAACCATGGCTGTTGTCCGGATACAGGAAAAGGAAGTGTTGGCTATTATAGAAAGGGTTGAAGGCCAACAGGTATACCTGGAATATTTTTCGGCAGATGCCACCACTTATGCAATCAGTGAATTAACTGTACTACAGTACCTGGACATCCGGGAGATTATTGTGGACAAAACATTTTGTGAAGCACGTGCGCAGGAAGATGCGTCTAAACAGGAAGCATACACGGACACCATTTTTGCGGTGGAAGATTTTTTGTCTGAGGAGGAATGTAGTTATATGATTGATTATTGTGAGCAGCATAACTTGTTCAGCAGAAGTATGACCGGGACGGCGGACGGCACCAGCGAAGTAACAGGAAACAGGACCAGCTATTCGGCGTTTATCACCACCTGCCGGCAGGATACCTTGTTTAAGGACATCATAGAACGGGCTGCCGACCTGATGGAAGTAGATACGACCCGCGTAGAAGATCTGCAGTGTGTGCGTTATGGAGAAGGGCAGTTGTACAAACCACATTTTGACTCTTTTGAAACAGGCCTGAAACGTAAGGCTACGCTATTGGTTTACCTGAACGATGATTACGAAGGAGGGGAAACGATATTTCCTGAAATAGGTTTTAGTATAAGCCCTAAGAAAGGTATGGCTCTGGCTTTTGTCAACCTGGATGAACAAAACAACGATCTGATCTATTCGCTGCACGGAGGAGCGCCGGTAACGGCCGGTGTCAAGTTCGCGTGTAATATATGGATTCACTTGTGATAAAAGCCATCTAACAAAAAAACCTTCAGAATCCTGAAGGTTTTTTTGTTAGATGTTAATGTACATAATAAAAGGATTTGCCTGGTCATTACCATCCGTGCGGACATGCAACCGTAAAAGGTCCGGTAGCGCATGTAGGAGGGCCGGCAGGAACGGCGGTCCTGGAAGTAGGGCTGGTAATGGGGCCGGTTGGACTGCCCGTCGGGCTGCCTGCGGGGCTGCCGGGAGCGGTAGGGGTGGCGTTACCGCCCAGCATTAATTGCGCTCGGTCGTCGCTTAGCTGAGCAATCTTGATCATTTTGAGGCTTAATTTTTTTACAGTCGTCTTTTTCATGGTAATGATGTTAAACTGTCGGGCGGATAAAGGGTTTACAAGAATTTTTGCATGGCTTGTATCTGGCGTCATGCGGATGCAAATATCCTGTGTTTGGGATGGATACATTTGATAGAAATTAGCTGATGCTGTACAGATTTTAGCCGACATGCGTTGAGAAAAAATCCAGGTCACCAAGGGTGATTGAAATGGAGAAAAAGAACCAGCGGATATAGCATATTAATAAAAAAATAATATTAATAATTGATATTTAGGTGTACATTTATTGTGTTTTGTTTGTTATTTAACTATTTAAGCAATTTTATTAGCCCTTTTCCTGTGCCAAAAATATTATACCTATGACTGTACGTTCCCTGTGTCGGCAGGTAATTAAAAATTTTTTCTGCCTTTTTCTATTGCTTTCCGCAGTTTTCGCCCATGCCCAGGTGGATTTGCCATCGGGCAAAGCCCAGGTCGATTTTCCGCTTTTTAATTATGATGATGGTGGCAAACTTTCCCTTTCTGTTGGATTGTTTTATACTGACGGTGATGGCGTAAAGGTCAATAAAATGGCCAGTACCGTTGGTCTGGGATGGGAGTTGAATGCCGGAGGAAGAATATCCCGTATTACAAAGGGAGAACCTGATGACCAGGTAGGCGGAACATTTGGTAATGAACTGTATGCCACCGGTAACCTTTATACACCCAATAACGGAACGCGTGGTGTTATGCCGTATGGAATGGGATGGGTGCCACTGGTACAGTACTCACTTGATTATTTTAAATACAGTGCGGATGTCATTGCAGACAGGGCACAGGATGAATTTGTATTCCAGTTTGGAGGCAGGACGGGCCGCTTTGTTATCAATACTTTGGGTGGAATTACGATCCTGGATGACTCCAGGCTGAAAATAGAAAGAGTGGACGAGGATATGACCGCGAACAATATTCTGACCCGGATCAGTAGTTTTGTTATTACGGATGAAACAGGAGTCAGGTATACTTTCAGCGATAAGGAGCTCGGTAAGATTATCTCCTATCAGACAAAAGGTAAGAAGCAGTTTTTCCTTGATCCCGCCCCTGCAAACATGCTTACTTATTTAAGCCGGCAACAATATAAGATCAGTAATTACTCTGTCGTTAATGGTTGGCTGCTGACGGAAATTTTTGATCCTTTCACCCAAAAGAAAATTAAGTTCTCCTACGACAGCTACAGTGTTGAATATCTTTTTGATATCGATGCAATGGTATCTGTTACCAGGCGTGATGACGGGTTGGACGATGTGACCGCTCTGAGAGCCGATTCCAGGGTGGCCGCTACGCTGAAGAGAATAACACAGGTAGAACTGCCTGACAATACAAAAATAAAGTTCACCTATTCCACGGCAGACAGGGCTGACCTTCCCGGCGCAAAAGCATTGGTGAAAATGGCGGTAGAAGACAATGACAAGGAAAAGTTCAGCTATCAGTTCAACTATAATTACTTTTCCCGCACCAATCTCCGTGATTTCACCTATAGCTTCCCTGCTGACGAAGTGGGAAATGCCCGTTTATGTTTGTCTTCCTTTCAGAAATCCGGTACTAATAACGTGAAAGACAATCCATACCGGTTTACATACTATTCAGGTTATCAGGGAGTGCCTCCGAGGTGCGGTGCGCGTTCTGACCACTGGGGGTATTATAACACTAACTTTGAACTGTGGGATACTGATATACATACCTATCAGAACCTGCAGGGCATTAGCCAGGCTTTCAGAAGAGTGATCGGACAATTGTCTGATATACAGTCCGGAACGCTGAAAAGCATACAGTATCCTAATGGCGGAAGTATGGAATATGAGTATGAAAGCAACACCTTCTTTGATAATACCAGAGAAATCAGGACCGGAGGCCTCAGGGTAAAAAAGGTCACATGGAAAGATGGCGTTGGCGTTAATCCGGATGTCAGCAAAGAATACAAGTATACAAGAGAAGATGGAAAGTCTTCCGCATGGGGCTACGTAGAGCCCAATTATACAAATACATCACTGACCAAGCTAGTCGTTCCGGTAAAAGGATCATTCACCGTCGGAGCGCTGAGCCGTGATCTCGCAGTGCCGGTATTACAGTCTGCATTTTACAACTATTCGCATTTTGATAACCCGCAGTTCAAAGGTCAGAGTGTAATGGCTTCCAATCTTGTCATGAGCCTGATCATGGTAGCGATCAGATACCTGATCGCTGATGCTTTTTTTCCATCGGAAATTGAAAAGGATATCTCTTCCCAAAATAATTCGAGTCTGCAGGCGAAGAAACTCAACCCGTTACCGGGTACCTATGCGAGAGTGACAGTGTTTGAAGGCACTGAGGCAGACAACAGGGGCAGGTCAGTGTATGAGTTCACAACGGACAAGGACTTTCCGATTCAGTATCCCCTTGGCGCATACTCCTCTCAGCAGAGGTATGTACCAGGTTTGTATGGCATGCTCAAGCGAAAGAAGGTATTTAATAAAAAAGGAGATATAGTAAAAGAAGTTTATAATAAATACGAAGCGTTTATAAAAGAAATCAGGGACAACCTTAACTATTCAGTTGATTTTAGCCCAACCAGAACGCTGGTAACCCCTTATAACTATCTGGGGCAATATTATAATTATGTAGGAGCCTTCAAAGATGAATACTATCCGCTTACAGGAAGATCAAAGCTGGTTTACAGCATTGAGAAGAACTATACAGATAACTCCCGGTTGATGGAATTCCGGACCGACTATCTTTATGATAACAACTATAATTTAAAGAAGGTTACAACAAAGACAAGTCTGAACGAGAAAATCGAAAAGAGAATCTATTATCCGTATGACTATAACGTTACCGGGACACTTAAATTACTGAAGGACAATAATGTACTGTCAGTGCCGATATCAACAGAATACTGGTTGATCAGTGAAGGAAAAGAAGATATGCTGACGGGTATGGAAACTGCGGAGATGACGCAGCTTGCTAATGGCGCTTTCAAGCCGGAAAAGATTTACCGTCTGGTCACTAAATCACCTGTGCCCAAAAGTATTATAGGAGAGTTTAAACCTGATGCCCTGATAAGAAACAGTAGCCTCATAAAGGAACAGGTCAGGTATGTCTACAACAATAATGGTGAACTGATATCGACTATAGCAGAAGACAGGATAGAAAGTAATATCTATGATGACAAAGGAAATACCATCATCGCAAAGGCCATGAATGCAGCTCCCGGTGAAATCGCATTTACCAGTTTTGAGAGAAATGCTGCCGGTAACTGGACCATTGCATCAGCCACCGGCAACTATATTGTAGACCTTCCTTCCCCCGGAGGAAATAGTTGTTTGAATCTTGCGGCGGTGTCGGCTGTTCGTAAATCACAGTTAAACAGCAGCAAAAAATATTCGCTTTCCTTCTGGTCACAGGGAGGCAATGTTTCTGTAACCGGCGGGACAATCGAAAATGATATGTCAGATGTAACGCGCGGTGGCTGGGTATTGAGAACTATGATCATTTCACAGGCTACAGATATTACCATTAGCGGAAGTGGGTATATAGATAATGTCAGGCTGGCACCAACAGACGCTGTAATGATTGCGCGTACCTACGACGAGAATAAAAATATTTCATCTGCTATCAATGAAAATAACGTGATTTCATATTATGAATATGATGAGCTGGGAAGAATTAAAAATATCATGGATGGAGACAGGAATATTATTAAATCCTATAACTACCAGTATAAAGTAACCCCCTGATTGTAAATTATCCTTATTCTACTGTGATATGAAAGCTATTCAATTGCTCAGAAGAGCTATTATAATACTTTTGATTTTTGCCGGGAAAATCAACCTGCAGGCGCAGTGTACAGAAGAACCGGCCTGCCTGGCCGGGACCACCGTCGACTTTGAAATTAGTTATGATCCTGCCGTTAGCAATATCAGCTGGTCCGTAAATGCGGGCGGGGAAATTGTTGGTGGTCAGAACCGGAAAATTGTAAACGTGAAATTTCCTACGGCAGGGTTTTACACGGTTTCTGTATATTATCTTAAGAATGGGGCGGAGAAAGGCGGCTGCTGGAATATCTGGGCCAGAAATCCTCTTTCTGGCGGTGTAATTTCTGCTAACAACGCTACGGTGCTGAAGGGAGATGTACTGGAATATTCCAGAATAACCAATACCACAGCAGGTTCTGGCGGGATAGGAGAGGACAGGGGGTATAAGACAGCATATCAGTGGCAGGAATCACCGGATGGTATAACGTGGACTGACGTAGGCGGTGCTGTCGGTATTGATTGTACAGGTAGCAGTATCTGTGAAGGGAGGGTCTATTTCAGAAGAAGAATATGGGATTTTTATGAAACAGCTTACTCCAACGTGGTCTATGTTGATGTTGTACCAGCACTGAATGCAGGAACGGTTTCTTCATCCCAGATAATCACCCCCGGCAGCGCACCGGCCCAGTTTCAGGGAACAGCTGCCAGCGGGGGCGCAAATGTTTATACTTATCAGTGGGAAAGTTCCGTCAACGGAATAAACTGGACCAGCATAGGCGGTGCTACCGGTACCGGCTACCAGGCTCCGGTCCTGAACGAAACAACTTATTTCAGAAGAAAGACTGTTTCTGATCAGTTATCAGGCTACTCCAATGTGTTGCAGGTAATCGCAACAGATGCAACCACTGTCAATAAACCGGTAAGCAACAACGTGACTGCGGTTGCCCCCGTAGTAGCTGTCAGGGATTATAGTGCGGTGAATACGGCAAACCTTAATAAGGTGACGAGCTTCACGCTCCTGCGGCCTGGTATCTTGACTGGCAGCCAGTTGGACGGCCTGACAGATCAGCGCGATTTTCAAAAGACTGTTAGCTATCTGGATGGTCTCGGAAGACCCATTGAAAGCATCGCCGTGAATGCCGGCAGTAATCAGAAAGACCTGGTGGGCGTAAACATGTACGATCAGTTTGGCAATCAGCCGGTGGAGCATTTGTCTTATCTTGCTGCCACCGACAATTCCAATAAAGGCAGTTTCAGGACCGATGTTGCTACCAGGCAACCGGAATATTACAATACGCTCACTAATAATCAGGAAGGCTATTTTTACCGGAAAACCACCCCTGAGGAATCTCCGCTCAGCCGCGCTGTGGAATCAGCCGATCCCGGCAAATCCTTCGCAGGAAATAACGTTAGCCGGGTCGTTACCACAAGGACAAGCCTTGAAACTGACAATGTGAGAATTTGGTCTATCGGGGAAAATGATGACGACAAGCCCGTGAGTACCGGAGTATATCCAACGGCCGCCCTGAACGTAAATATTGGTACAGACGAACATAATCTGAAAAACTATCAATATTATGACAGGCAGGGTAGGCTGGTTATGATGGCAGAACAGGCAGATGCAGACAACCCGGCTAATGAACTAAGAACATATTATGTTTACGCGGCATCAGGTGTGCTGAGATATATTATTACCCCGCTGGCTGTAAAATACTGCGCTACAAAAAATGAGTGGGGATTCGGAAACAGCGATGGAGAAAAGGCGTTAAAGGAGCTTTGCTATAAATATATTTATGACAGCAAAGGACGTGTCGTTTCAAAATGGATACCAGGGGCTCAGATGCCGGACCATATTGTTTACGATTCCCGTAGCCGGCCTGTGCTTTCACAGAATGCGCGTCTAAAGTCACGTGATGAATGGATGCTGCGTTTTTATGACGGACTGGACAGGATTGTCATGGTGGCTTTGTATAAGAACCCGACAGCCACGAGGGAAAGCCTGCAGAATATGGTAGACCAGACGGTGGCAAACAATGTGGGCATAACCTTTAATAATCCGCCTGCCACAGATTTGTATCTTGACAGGCGCGATAACAGCAGGATATATGAGGCTACGCAGACCATTACTTTTGTCACCGGATTTGAAAGTGTTTCGGGAGATGAATTTGAGGCAAAAATAAATCCTGCCGCTACAGCCAGGATGGAAACCATTACTGTCAATAATCCGGTACCAGGGATCACGGGGTATGACCCCCAGGCCATTTACTACTATGACCGCTATCAATGGACCGAAGCCCGGCCGTTTGATAATTCATTTAAACTGGAACCAGGAACAAACCCCTATCCGGTACCGGTTAAGGCATCTTCACAGGTCTTCGGAAAAGCTACCGGCACGAAAATAAAAGTATCGGGGAAAAATCAATGGCTGTCCACTACGGTATTCTATGATGAAAAGGGACGGATAATACAGTCTCAGGCGGATAATATTTCAGGAGGTGTGGATATGACAACACTTCAGTATGATTTCAGCGGAAATGTTTTATCATATTACCAGTCCATCAGGAATCCCCGCAGTACAGGATCTCCGCTGGTGCGTATGCAAATCAGCTATGCGTACGATGTAAACGGAAATGTTACACAAACAAATCATACCCTGTTTGATAATAACACTGCTGTGACCAAACAGCTCAGTACCTGTACCTATGATGAGCTGGGACGGCTTAAAACAAAACAGCTGTCCAACCTTGAAACGCTTTCCTTCAATTATAACCTGAATGGCCAGTTAACAGGAATCAACAGCGACTATGCGAAAAATAAGGCGGCCGGAAATTATTTCGGTATGGAGCTGTTTTATGAAACCGGATTTAGCCGTAAAAGCCTGAAAGGAACGCTGGCAGGAGTGTCATGGAGAAGGACCGGTAACCCTGATGAATGGCATGCCTATGGTTATACCTATGATAATGCCGGCAGGTTCAGCCGTGCTGACTATAGCCAGAACACGTCCGGCAACTGGAATAACGGAACCGCAGATTATACGTCCGGCGTCCTGCAATACGATGAGAACGGAAATATCAAGAAGATGCGGCAACTGGGAATGCTTACCGGAAACGTTAAGACGACTATAGACGACCTCACCTACACCAATGACAATAACGAATGGAGCAATACCCTGAAAGGCGTTACAGATATACAGGGAGATAAACACCTCGGTGACTTTAAAAATTATAATGGAAGAACAGGAAACGATGATTATTCATATGATGTTGCCGGCAGCCTTATTAAGGATAAGAACCGGGGTATCACCATTGTCAACAATTTCCTGACAGGAAAACCAGATAAAATTAGTATTGACAAAAATCCTGATCAATCAATTGAATACCTATATGATGTAGCCGGGAATACCCTTAGCCGGACAGTGAAGGATGGAGCTAACTCCATTGAATATACCTATATCAGTGGACTGCTGTATAAAAATAACGAGCTGGTATATATCCCACAGCCGGAAGGCAGGATAAGGAAAAACGCCAGCGGTAGCCCGGTATATGATTTCTTTATCACGGACTACCTGGGCAATGTCAGAACAGTAATAACAGACGAAACCAGCCAGCTTTATTACAGGGCTTCTCATGAAGACAACCCACAGCCGGTACCTGCAGTGCCTGAAAGAGAAGCCTTCAGCTTTCCGGAAAATATTGATGTCATTCCTCCGGGACATAAATTCTATAATTATAATGGCGTTTCCAACAAAAAATACGTAAGGCTCAACAGCAACGAAGCCGGCCGTAAGATTGGAACAGGAAAGGTTTTACGGGTAATGGCCGGCGATATGGTGGAAGTAGGTGTGCTCTCATGGTATCAGCAAAATTCGCCTGCCAACAATACCCCCTCTTCGTTACCGGCTGATATAGTTAATCAGCTCATAAATGCGTTGCTAGGACCAGCCAGTACTGTGCCAAATGGTAAGGGTAATCTTCTACAGAGCAATGCCAGCGGACTTATTCTTAATAGAGACGAGTTTAATACCTACGTTAACAATACGCAGTCAGAAAATCTGCCATCTGCTGTCCCTAAAGCATATCTCAATTATGTACTCTTCGATGACAATTTTAAAATGGTTAACGGTGGCGTGGCCCGGGTGCAACAACCTAATGAGGTTTCACCGCTGACAGGACAGATGAACGTCACCAAAAATGGTTTTCTGTATGTGTACATCAGTAATGAAAGTCCCACAGACGTATTCTTTGATGACCTGGTAGTAAAACACACAACCGGGCATCTATTGCAGGAAGACAGTTATTATCCGTTTGGACTGCAGATGACGGGGCTTAGCAGCAGGGCGCTTAACAGGCCCCAGAACAATTTGTTATTTAACGGTATCGAAAAAACAGATGAATTTGATCTGGGCTTATATAATGCCTTCTACAGGACAATGGACCCGCAAATTGGCCGTTGGTGGCAGGTGGACCCGGAAAATCAGCAGTATTATAATTTATCTCCCTATAATGTTAACGTAAATAATCCGGTAAACTTTGCTGATCCGCTGGGGAACAGTGTAACAGACTGGTTCGGACGCTTCGGGGCTTTAATATGGAAAGATAGCGAAGCCTCATCCATGGTGATCAACGGGCAGATTTTCACCAATATGGGTAAAGATCTTATCGTAAAGGTAGGAGGTTATACCTATGTTTATTTCGGGGAAAAACTCATCAGTATCAATGGTGAGAATATGATCAATTCCGGTCACCAGTTTGTTGAATTTGTGTCAAAACTGGGTACCAGTGCGCTGAGCGATTTAACCAGATCAATCTATAACCAGAAAGTTAATCGTGAATCTTCTTTTGCAAGAGGACTGACAGGCAACGGTGTTTTAAGCGATGAAACATTAGACAGGTTCAGAAAGGAGGCCAACAGAGAATCGTTGTCTGCTCTTAAAACTGCATGGGCCAAGGAGTTGTCGGGGACCGACCCCGCTTCTATAAATTATATGATTAATCCGTTTGCCAGGGCCAACTTTTTATCGACACGAGCACTGGCGGCTACTTCCAACGAAGAAGCGCTGGGGTTGATTTCAGCTACGGCCGTTGATGTGGCCACACAGTGGCTGTTCGGAATGGAAGGTATCCGGCCCAGGAATTTCAAACCGGGGCTTTCTTTCAGCACGGCGGAGATGCCTAAGGTCAATAATTCGATTATTGTCGGTGATGGTGGGAATTATGTAACCCGAATGAAATATGTGAGAGACATTTATGAGCATGAAACGCTGTCAGATATAGTACAGTCAGCAGTTGACAGAACAAACGGTACAGGACTGGAACATGCTGTTGTGAGATTAGGGCCTAACAGCCCCTTTCCCGGTCTGAAAGTGATGGTAAGCGGCGGAACACATGGTATCGAGTTTGCACCGGGAGAAATTACTACCCTGTTTGGGCATACACATCCGACTGTAACAGGAGCGAGTGCTGCAGATTTTAGGGCCCTACAGCAGCTAAATCAAAGTAAACAGTATATTTTTGAGGGATTAACCGGAGAAAAGTTATTAATAAGAAAACCATAGCTATGGCAATTATATTTGAAAATGAAAGTACCTGCCCCTTATGCGGGCAGGTACTGAATAAAGAGAAACCTTATTTTCTGCTGCCACCGCTTATCGGGAATGTGAAAGACCCCTTGTTTATTTTCAGTGACAGCGGCATACACGTTGAGTGCTTTGAGAAGAGCCCTTTAAAGGAAACCGTATTGTACCATCTGGACATCTATGATAAGAGGCTACCTGTAACGGCACTCAAATGTGACGTTGACGGTGCTTTAATCACTGACTTGCGGAAGGCGCTGCTCTTTGGGCTATTGACATCTGATCCTGCTGAACCGCTGTACCATTTTAATTATACGGTACTCAATATTGATAATGTGAACAAATGGGAAAAGAAGGATGCGTTTCTGAAGACTGCATCCGGCTTTTTACAGCAGGGAAAGTGGGAAAGCCTCGCCGGTCCTGGCTTGCTTCGTAACCTGGTGGATAAGATTAATCAGGCTTCCCGCGCATAGGCGGTTTATTTTTGCGCTCATATTGATAGTAATAAGATAAATTTAAATATTAGCAGGCGTAATCCTTACTTTTAGGCTGATAACTTCATTAGCCCATGAATGTAATGCTGTCTGGTGTAGATGTATTGTTGGCTGATGCTCCGCATTGGAAAACCAGCCGTATCGGCCTGGTGACTAACCATGCTGCCTGCACGGCGGATTTCCAGCCTGCGCGACAGGCCTTGCTGGCAGCGGGTTTTAATATTACCCGGTTGTTTTCTCCGGAACATGGTTTGGACACCATCGGGGTGGACGGTGCAGCAATGAAAGACGGGACCGATCCGTTGACTGGCCTGCCGGTGACAAGTCTGTACGGCGGCAAGTTGGCGCCTGATGAACAAGACCTGGCGGAGGTGGACCTGGTACTGTTTGATATCCCGGATATCGGCTGCCGTTTTTATACTTATCTGTGGACGATGACCCATGTCATGGAAGCCTGTGCGCTTCATGGGAAGCACCTGGTGATCGCCGACCGGCCTAATCCTTTGTCCGGCCGGCTGGACCTCGCCGAGGGACCATTGCTGGACGAACGCCATTGCAGCAGCTTCATCGGAAGGTGGAACATGCCGCTCAGGCACAGCTGTACGCTGGGCGAACTGGCGCTGTATTTCAAGGCAACAGCCGGCAGCAGTATATTACAGACAAATGCATTCCGAATGGAGGTGGTCCGTTGCGCCAACTGGCAACGGACAATGTTCTACCCCCAATGGCGGCATTCTTTTGTGCCTACATCCCCGGCCATCCCCTGTTTTGAATCCGCATTGCTATATCCGGGCCTTGGCCTGCTGGAGGCGACCAACATCAGCGAAGGAAGAGGCACGGCGACCCCGTTTCGCATCGCGGGAGCGCCCTGGATGGATGGCGCCGGCGTTGCAGCGCGGATAAATACGGCGCATCCTGGCGGCGTTTATGCCCGGCCGGTAACATTCAAGCCCACAGAAGGAAAATATGCCGGGCAAAAGTGCGATGGGGTTATGCTTCATGTGCAGGACCCGTCGGTTTTCAGGCCGGTCCGCTATGGATGGCTGCTGCTCTGTCTCATTAAAAAACTTCATCCCGGCTTTTTTGCGTGGGCTTCCTATCCCACCTATGTCAATCACACCGGCGCCCGGCATCTTGATCTGCTGACCGGGGTGCAGGAGGCAGAATCTTTAGTAGCGGTAACAGGTGATAACATCGATGACATCAGCCGCTATACCGGCGCCGGAGACTGGCCAGCACGGGTTGCCCCGTATTTATTGTATTAGCCTTTACCGCCACGGGAAATTTTATCTTGTTACAGTAAAAATGGTGTATTCTTCAAAGAAAGCGCTAAATTTAGATGCAGGACATGCATATGTCTGATTGATCTGTTTGCCCTCGAACCATCTTTAGCGAAAAACTACCTTTATGTTGCTTAGTAACAAGCACTTCACCCCGGTTATAGGCCTGGATATACACATTGTTATTCTCCTGGGCTTTCCCATTCCTTTACCGCATCCTTACATAGGACTGGTGGTAGACCCCATGGACTATGTGCCGTTTATTGGCGCTACTACTAAAGTGAACCATGTGCCGCGCGGTAAAAGCGACACTAGTGGTAAAATTATTATCCTCTTTCATATCCCCATGGGCGGGCCTTTCCTGCTAGCGCCCATGATAGGGCACGATTCCGTGAATTTTTTCGGCAGCAAAAAAGTGAAAGTGGAGGGAAACCTGATGAGCCCTTCGGGCCATATGCTGATGACCTGTAACGACATCGGTATCCCGCTTTCCCTACAGCCCGGAAAAAAATTCATCCCTATCCCCAGCCTCTACCTGCCTACTTCCTTTTCTATCCCGCTTTCCTTCGGGAAACCAGTGATGGTCGGCGGTCCTTACGTACCGGATTGGGCTGGCGTACTGCTGAACCTCATTATGTCGTATGGTTTTGGGGCGATGATGAAAGGACTGGGCAAAGCCGGTAAAAAGGCCATGACCCGGCTGAACAAGGCATTAAAGAAAAAGCTGGGCAGCAATAAACTGAGCAAATTCCTCTGTAAGAAAGGGTTTGAGCCGGTTGACCTGGTGCAGGGCATCGTCATATACGATGGAACGGACTTCGAACTGCCAGGCCCGGTCGCCCTTAAATGGGAACGCTCCTGGAACAGTGACAGCGACTTCGAAGGACTGCTGGGACATGGCACCCATATGAGCTACGATATGCGGGTAGTGGAGCTGGAGGAAGAGGCGGCTACGGTGGTAGTATTGGGAGATGGCCGCTGCGCGGTATTTGACCAGTTATCGTATAGTGGTGAAAGTGATTACAACCGGCATGAAAGAATGACCCTCACCCGCACCGCCACCGATGAATTTGAACTGTTCGACTACGCGCAGAGACTGACCTACACTTTCCGTAAACAGCCGGGAGAACAGCAGTTCCGCCTGATCACCATTACCAACGAAGCAGGTTTCTTTATCAGCCTGCATTATGCTAATAACTGCCTGCTGCGTGTTATCGACAGCGCCGGCCGGCACCTGCATATTGACAGCGACAATGCCGGCAGGATCACCCGGGTGACAGTAAGGCATCGTGGCGAACAGAAAGTCCTGGTAAATTACGCTTACAATGATGCCGGCGACCTGGTGGAAATTACGGACGCCCTGTCACAGTCCGTTCGCATCCAATACCGTCATCACCTGATGGTATCCAAAACAGACCGTAACGGGCAAACTTTTTACTGGGAATACGACAAGGAAAACCGCTGCACCCACACCTGGGGAGACGGCGGCCTGCTGGAAGGACGGATCGCGTATTATCCCCAGCACGGATATAACCTTGTGACCAATTCGCTGGGCCATACCACAACCTACTACTATACCCCGGATTTTGTAGTAGAGCAGATCAAAGATCCTGTTGGCAGTTCCACTTTCTTCTCTTACACAGAACATTTCGAAGTATACCGGATCACAGATCCGGAAGGTAACGTTACCGGCTACACTTACGATGAACATGGTAACCAGACCAGCATCATACAACCAGACGGCTCCGAATATACTTTTGTGTATGATCCTGAGCACAGGCTTATCCTGTCCGGTGACCCGGAAGGCGCCACCCGCACGTTTATCTACTATAGGGAGAGCGGGCTTTTACATACGCTGACAGAGGCGGATGGCCGCATACAGATTTTCAGGTATAATGACCGGCACCTGCTTTCCATGGTGGAAAATGAGCAGGAAGATAAAACCTGGCTCACCTATGATGCCGATTACAATCTGCATGCGCTCACCCTGCCAGACGGCGGTAAAGCGGTATGGGAGTACGATGCCTGGGGACAATGTACCAATAGCGTTAATCCGTTGGGGCAGGAGCAGCTTTTCCGTTATGATGTATTGGGACGCATCACAGATGTGAAGCTGCCGGACGGCAATCGCGTAGAACTGCAATACAACGCCTATGAGGACGTAGTAAGCGTCAAAGACAAACATCAGCAGGTACGTTTTGGATATACTGCCCTCGGCAGCCTGAAAACGAGAGAAGAGAATGGCACCAAAATACATTTCACCTACAATACGGAAGAGCAGTTAACACGGCTGGTAAACGAACATGGCGAAAGTTATTCCTTCCAGCGGAACAGGCGCGGGGATGTGGTCTCTGAAACAGGATTTGACGGCCTTACCCGCCATTATGAACGCGACAGTGCCGGTAAAGTCATAAAGATACAACGGCCGGGCCAGCGCTGGACGACCTATGAATATGACTATAACGGCCGCATCATCCGGTCGGCCTACAGCGACGGCACCTGGGAAACGTATAACTATAACCGTAACGGCCTGCTGACAGAAGCAGAGAATGAACACAATACCATCAGGCTGGCGCGTGATGTGGCAGGCAGGATTACGCAGGAGTGGCAGAACGGACATGCCGTTACCCGCAGCTATGACAGGAACGGACGGTGTAAAACAATACAAAGCAGCATAGGCGCTGATATCAGGCTGCATCGTAATAACCTCGGGGAGGTAACAACGATGGAGGCCTCCGCAGCAGAGGGAGAAGACGCCTGGACCGCCCACATACAACGTAACGCATTCGGGCTCGAAATAGAACGTACGCTGCCCGGCGGCATAAAAAGCACATGGACGTACGACAGCGGCGCCATGCCGGCATCGCATATCGTGCAAAGCGGTTCCCGCACCACCCGCAGCAGGCAATACCATTGGGATGCCAACCAACGCCTGAAACAAATCGTCAATGGCCTCAGCAAAGGAACGGCGAAATTTGGATATGATGATCTGGGCAACCTGGCGTGGGGTCAATATGAAGATGGACAATACGATTACCGCCTGCCCGACAAAACAGGCAATCTGCATAAGACCCAGATACGGAAAGACCGTAAATATGGCGCGGGCGGCAGGTTGCAGGAATCTGAAAATACCAGGTTCATCTATGATGAAGAAGGTAATCTGTCGAAGAAAATCGTGAATACGGCCCCGGCAGGCACCGGAGTATGGGAATACGAATGGTATGGCAACGGGATGCTGAAACAGGTGACGCGCCCGGACCGTCAGACACTCACCTTTCAATACGATGCGTTAGGCAGAAGGACCAGCAAAAAGTACAAAGGTGAGGTAACACGGTTCGTCTGGAACGGGAACACGCCATTGCATGAATGGAGTTATCCTGCAGCAGATATCCCCACGATGACGATTGACGAGGCGGGAAATATACAACAGAGCCACCCGGAGCCCGTGCCATCTGAAACCCTTGTTACCTGGGTGTTTGAAGAAGGAAGGCAGGCGCCGGCCGCCAAAATCGTCCGGGGAAAACAGTATTCCATTATCGCTGATTACCTGGGCACGCCCACCGAGGCATATGATGAAACCGGCCAGCAGGTGTGGTCCTGTGAGTTGGATATTTATGGGAAGGTGCGTAAATTGAGCGGGGACAAGGCTTTTGTTCCCTTCCGGTACCAGGGGCAATATGAGGATGCAGAGACAGGTCTGTATTACAACCGCTTCAGGTACTACAGCCCGGAAGAAGGCTGTTACATCAGCCAGGACCCGATTGGGCTGGCCGGCGGTATCAGGCCTTATGGATATGTGGACGATCCCCTTAGCTGGGTAGACCCTGCAGGGTTGGCTGCCATACCCAGTCTGGCTGACCTCAAATATGCGGCACAGCATACGCTCGATTTCTCCACCGCCAAAGACGGCGCGGTGTTTTGGTCTGGCAATAACACCCACACCAATATGCTGGCCGCTCAGCAATGGGCCGCCGCCAATGGCAAAACAACGCTGGAACAGACGGTCGGCGGACAGTATCTGAACGACCTCGATCTGTTTGGGCCACACAGCACGCTAACAGGCCAGGAAGCCGCAGAAGTGTGGGACATCGCCTCTAAAAGATTTGCGGAAGATGCGTCCGGCGATGTACATGTATTTTCAACGAATGCCAAAAAGATAAACAAATGGGGAAACCTGAGAACATGGTGGCGCATCGAATTGCCGGCATTGTTGAAGAATACAAAAGTTAACAATATCTTCAGGATGAAAAAAGATGGCACCAAATCCAAAACAGGACATGTCAAGTGCCGGTAATAAGTATAAAAACATTCGTTATGAACAAGGACGCATTAGCACAAATACAACAACTGAAATCGGATGTTAACGGTGTACACCGGTTTGTGGATGGTGAAAATAAATATGGCCTGTTGATTATCGCCAGGGGAGAGCTGTTGTTTTTTCAGGAGAATGACAAGGCGTTGATATGTGATGTGTCGGCAAGATATGCGCTGATAAACCCTGCTACCATCAAAAAGTGGGACAATGGCGATAAAATTTCCGACGCCGAACGCGAAGAGATCGTGCAGAAAATTATCCTCTATTATAAAAAAGCCTACCGGGACGATTTAAAGATTTTTAAGGAATGAGGCAGCACAGAATATGTTTATTTATCGGTCTTATCTTAATGGCGGCTTCAGGATATAAACTGAAGCAATCTGTTGATTTCATCCGAAGCAGCGAACAGGTGAGGGGTACGGTCACATCGCTGGTAAAAGATAATGACGATACCTATTCCCCGGTTTTTACAATAGACACTAAAACGGACGGACAGATCGTTTATCACCATCTGGCAGGGAGCAGTCCGTCTGCATGGGATGTGGGAGAAGGGGCGGATTTTCTGTACAAAGAGGGCAGTCCGGATTCCATTACCATGATGAGCTATTTCTGGCTGTTCGGCTGGTCCATCGTTTTAATGGCCATTGCCCTTCCGTTGTTGATTCTCAGTGCCGGTTATTTTCTTCTCAGGCCGTTACTCACTATTTAATGCAAAGCAGATGGTCATATATCTCATTGTGGTAATCATTGGCGCTTTATTGTTCATGAGTGCTGTAGCGGGGCTGAAAAGTAAACTGGCTTTTGTAAAAAACGGAGAACGCGCTACGGGCACCATTGTACGGGTCGATGAAAAAACAGACGAAGACGGCACTTACTATTACCCTGTTTTTGACATCCCTTCCGCCAAACATGGCATAATGACGTACAGCCATTCCACAGGACGTTCCACCCCTGTCTGGCAGGTAGGGGATACGGCTGTATTCATTTTCATGCCGGGCAAACCGGACACCGTACGGTTTCTTAAATACACGGAGATTTTCTGGGGGCCGATGTTGCTGCTGGCGACTGCAGCCGATCTTTTATTGATTGGCGGAGGCTATTTCCTGATACGTGGCCTCTTTGGCTTTTAGTAGTATGCTACTGTGCTCCCTTTGTAAGCAGATTGTCCCCCCATTTTTCCATCATGTCCACCAGGGGGAGCAGTGACTCGCCCAGCTCGGTCAGAAAGTATTCCACTTTCGGCGGCAGTTCCGGATAGATGATTTTTCTGACAACACCATGCTGTTCCAGTTCTTTTAACTGCAGGTTTAACACACGCTTGCTGGCGGCAGGGTTTTGCCGGGCCAGCTCGCTGGGCCGGTGTATGCCCTTATGGATCGCATTAATTAAACAGGGTTTCCATTTCCCCCCGATAATCTCCAGTGTCATGCCAATACCACAACTCAGGTCCTTTGGATTTTTCTTTTCGTACATCTTTTTACCCTTATGACTGCAAATTTAGGGGATATGTCCCGAAACAGGCATAGGGGCAAAATTTTCACTATGACAATATTTTTGCCCTTATTTTTTGCGCTGTGACGCGGCGATACCTTTGTTCCACTAAATATCAGACAGATGGAATTATTAACGTTGTCCAACAGGGACAAAGCAGAGGCGATCCAAAACAGTATCGAAACAGCCACACTGGAAGAAACCGGATTAATACACCCTGTGTCATACAAACAGCATAATCCCCACGTGGCGACCGGCCTCCAGGCCATCCTCGGATTGCATGAACAGATGCCGATGGAAAAAGTATATACCAATGTGGTGCGCAAGTTCCAGGACGGCGATATCGGGTTTGTACATGTGGATTATTACCTGTTCGGACCTACAGTGGCTTTCGATATTCACCGTTTTGAAGAAGGGATAAGCGTAGAGCATTGGGACAATCTCCAGGCAAATCCCTTAAAACGCAATAAGAGCGGAAGGACCATGACAGACGGTAAAACCAAGGCGACAGACCACCACAAAACGGCATCCAACAAAGCGCTTGCCCGGAATTTTGTGCAGGAAGTGCTGATCGAAGGCAATGCCGAACGCCTGTCCGCCTACTTTAAGGGGGACGAGCTTATTCAGCATAATCCGCATATGGGAGATGGCGTCAGTGAATTTTTTCGGGTGCTGGAGCAATGGAAAAGAGAAGAGCGGCCACAGGTATACCATACCATACATCGCGTACTGGGAGAAGGAAATTTTGTATTGGTACTGAGTGAAGGATACCTGCATGGCCTACATTCCGCTTTTTATGACTTGTACCGGATAGAGAACGACCGGATCGTTGAACACTGGGATGTTGTTGAGGAAATACCGCCAATGGATAAACGAAAAAACGACAATGGTAAATTCTAAAACTGCCTAAAGGATTGTCCGCCCGTTAGCCTGGTCTTCATCGATATCGGATTTTTGCAGGTAACGCATCTTCCTGCTTTCGTTGCAGTACCTGACAGAGCCGGATTGAACATACTTGAAATAAAGCACGGCGCGCGGACAGGTTGCGGCTAAACGGTTACAGGCTTCTTCCATCCTGGCTTCATAGTCATAGAATAACCGGATGCTTTTGTTGATGGCTTCTTCTTCGCTACAATGATCGGCCCTGCGGACCACATAGACCAGGTTGGTATAATCCGAGATTTCTGCTTTGTGGGCGTTTAAGTTATAGAGGTCCAGCAGAATGCCGATACACATGCTGGAGTATTCAAATATTTCCGCAAATTCCGGGCTATAAAACATGGACATCTCCAGATCGTCCTGTGTGTCATACAACAGCGAAAATATTACCCACATGGCGACATTAAAATGCCGGTAGCTCAGGTACTCCTGTACGCTGATGACTTTCTTGTGTGCTTCTGTAATGCGCAGCTGTATGACAGCATTCAGGTACCTTTTTACTTCATTCCTGAATAGATTTTTCGCGTCCTCCTGCCAGTCGGTACGTGCACAAAATTCAGTCACTGGGGCAAACAGTTTATCTCCGTTGGGTATTCCTTCCAGCGCGGCGGTATATCTGTCGCTGATTTGTTGAATGTGGTCCAGATCTATGGAATTATCGAAATACAGGTCATCTATCAGGGCCCAGTAGGCAAAGTACCTGCTGATGGCCTTGAGCTTTTGGGTATCTCCCAACGGGTAGATATATATGCAATACAGTGCGCCGGCAGCCATATAGTCTCCGTATTGCGCCGTGTTCCGGTTTAAGATATGAAAGGCATCTGTTTGAAAGAAATTTTTGATGTCAGTGGTAATTTCCTCCATGTGTGCATGCGTCATAACGGGAAAACGGGAAATTAGCAATGGGATTTCCATATGGGCCGAACATTTACGATGGTTAAAATGAGGAACATGTCACATTTACGATAGCGAATTTAATAGTTCGGGACTGTTATTGGATTGCAGTGGGCCGCACGTCAAAGCGGGCTGTGCTGGGGACTATTTTCATAAAAACACCAATGGCCGGTACACCCCGGCCGTTGGTGTTTTTATAGTTGCCATTATCAGGCAAGTGGGAGTGCTTTACCTGATTTCCCGCCTGATCCGGCTGAGCGATTGCGGCGTAATTTGTAAGTACGATGCAATAAATTGCTGTGGTACCTGCAGGGCGAGGTCCGGATAACGTTTCAAAAACTCGAGGTATTTTGTTTTGGCATCGCCGAAGTTCAGGAAATCGTTGTCTTTTATTTTAGTCAGCAGCGCGGCTTCTGAAACTGTTTTGACGAAGATGTACAGATTAGGTATTTCAAGGCTCAGCTTCTCGATGGTGGATTTGCGGATGGCGTAAACCATTGTGTCTACCACGGCCTGTATTGGATTGGGAGAGGGCTTTAAGGAATAATAACTTTCCAGGTCGGCGAGAAACTGTTTTTCCCTGGCGAAGTATTTCGTCACCTCGTCACCGGCGGGCGTCACCGTATACAGCCGCAGGATACCACTTTCCACGAAGGCAATTTCATGGGCGATATCACCTTCCTTCTGAAAGTGTTCCCCCGATTTTAGCTGCTTCTTTCTGAACTGACGGGAAAAATATTCAATATCCTTTGGAGAGAGGATACCGCCAAATGCCAGTGATGAAGTGAGTTTGTCCATCTATTTTACGATTCCTGTTTCAAAGATACTTTTTGCGCACGACAATACTGCCTCCTGCGTGGACACCGGTTGCCATTGCAGTTCCCGTCTGGCTTTGGCGGCATCTACCTGCCTTTTGACACCAAGGTCCAAAAGGATAGGGGCCAGCGTGGCGTCGAATTTTGCCAACAGTCTGACCAGAAAATTGGGCATCTCCCTGGATGGGAGCTTCCTTCCAGGGTAGGCTTTTTTCAATATCTGCGCGATGTCTTTCATCATCAGAAACCCGGCAGAGGCCAGGTAACGGTTATGCGCCGCCTCCGGTATTTCCATGGCAAGAACAAGCGCATCGGCGGCGGAGCGCACGTCCACTATTTCAAATCCTATTTTGGGAAGGGCGGGCATGCTGCCGTCCAGCATCTTGATAATAATATTGGCGGAAGTGCCAAAATCCTTCTCCAGTACAGGTCCCAGGATGGCGCCGGGTAAAACGGTCACGAGCTCCAGGCCCGACTGGTCTTCCCGGATAAAGTCCCACGCTGCCTTTTCTGCTATCGCTTTACTTTTAAAGTAGGGGTGAGATCTTTGGTATTGTTGACGTTGCTCCAGTCGGCTTCGGTATACACTTTCCCCAGCTGTTGCGGTGTTTTGCCATGTGTAACGGCTGCGCTGGACGAGGTCAGCACAACCCGTTTTACCTTGTTGGCGGCTGCCGCTGTCAGGATGTTTAACACGCCTTCTCTGGCGGGAACAATGATATCGTCCTCATGTCCGGGCAACTCACGGGGAAAAGGGGAGGCCACATGCTGCACAAAATCGATGCCTTTTGTCAGCTCAAACCATTGCGTTTTATCCTGCAGGTCGGCCTGTGCAAACGTTAAACGGTGAATATGCGGGGTATGCCGGGCGATCACTTCCCTGATGGCCGCCGCACGGTCCATATCCCGGAGGGTGCCTGTCACCTGGTATCCTTTTTCCAGCAGCCGGATAGCGGTATGAGAGCCCAGAAAGCCGGTCACGCCGGTTAATAAAACACGTTGGCTGTTCATGATTTTAATTTTAAACAAAATTGATACGGCCACGCCAACCGGCAATTACCATTTGGTAAGAAATTTCACAGGATGCTTACATTTTCACTGCGATGTTAATGCAATTAAATAGGATATACTTGCTATATTTATACCTATAAACCATGTCTTTTTACTCCCTGTTCCTGCCGAAAACCTTTCATAACGAGAACGCATTAACCTATGTTGGTCAGTAATAAACACTTTACGCCTGTTTTAGGGTTGGATCTTCATATTGTGATCCTGTTTGGATTTCCTATTCCGCTGCCTCATCCGTTCATCGGACTGGTGGTAGACCCGATGGACTATGTCCCGTTCATTGGAGCCACCACAAAAATCAACCATGTGCCGAGAGGGAAAAGCGATACTTCCGGATTCCTGATTTTCCTGTTTCATATTCCCATGGGCGGCCCTTTTCTGCTGGCGCCTATGATAGGCCATGATTCCGTGAATTTCTTCGGCAGTAAAAAAGTGAAGGTGGAAGGTAATCTGATGAGCCCTTCGGGCCATATGCTGATGACCTGCAATGATATTGGCCTGCCACTGTCGCTGACGCCGGGAAAGAAATTCAAACCCATTCCCAGCCTATATCTGCCTACCTCTTTTTCTATCCCGCTCTCCTTCGGTAAACCGGTGATGGTGGGCGGTCCTTTTGTCCCCGACTGGGCAGGTGCCTTGCTGAACCTGGTCATGTCGTTCGGCTTCGGCGCTATGATGAAAGGACTGGGAAAAGGCATGAAGAAACTGGGCAAGGCCGCTAAAAAGGCGAAAAACAAAATCACCAAGTTCAACCTGGCACACCAGAAAAAGATCGGTGGCAGCGATAAGCTCAGCCGCACACTGTGTAAACTGGGTTTTGAACCGGTAGACCTGGTACAGGGCATTGTTATCTACGACGGCGTCGATTTTGAACTGCCTGGCCCTGTTCCGCTGCGGTGGGCCCGTTCCTGGAACAGTGACAGCGCGCACCACGGACTGCTGGGGCATGGCAACCATCTGGCCTTTGACATGCGGATATTGGAGTTTACGGCGGAAGAAGCCACGGGGTTATTGCTGGGAGACGGCCGCAGCGTGATATTTGACCTGCTGCCCTATACCGGCGACAACGAATATAACCGCCACGAAAAAATGACGCTGACCCGCACCAGCCAGGATGAATACCAGCTGTTCGACCACCGGGAACGGCTATACTATCTTTTTAAACGCCTGCGCCCGCTGGACCCGGAATGCCGGCTGGCGGCCATCAGCGATGAAGCGGGTTTTCTCATCAGTTTCCATTTCAACAACAAAGGGACATTACTGCGTGTCATCGACAGCGTAGGCCGGCACCTGCATATCGATAGTGATACGGAAGGCCGTATAACGGCGGTGACAGCCCATCACCGGGACCATGTACAGCGACTGGTCAGCTATGCCTACAACGAGGACGGCGATCTCACAGAGATCACAGACGCGCTCCGGCAAACTACCTATATTCACTACCAGCACCATCATATGGTGAAGAAAACGGACCGTAACGGGAACTCGTTTTTCTGGGAATACGACGGCAAAGGCCGCTGTATCCATACCCGCGGCGATAATGGCGTCATGGAAGGCCACATTACCTACCATCCGGAAGCAGGCCACAACCACGTTACTAACGCCGAAGGACAAACGACAACGTATTATTACACTCCGGAATACCTGGTGACTCAGATAAAAGACCCGCTGGGCTACTCCCGCTTTACGGAATACACCGAAGACGGGGAGATATACAGAGAGATCGATGAAGAAGCGGGGCTCACCGGTTATACTTACGATGACCGGGGAAACCGTACCGGCATTGTGCATCCCGACGGAACGGCCGATACTTTCAATTATGATGATGAAGACCGGCTGATATTGGCCACAGAACCCGGCGGCGGAAGCCGCACGTTTATCTATTACAGTGAAGGGCCTGATAAAGGACTGCTGCATACCCTCACGGAACCTGACGGACGCATCACCATCTTCCGTTATAATAAACACCGGTTGTTATACAAGGCGGAAGATGAACAGGAGCGCATCACAAAACTGGAATATGATGAGGATTATAACCTTGCGTCCATCACCCTGCCGGATGGCGGTCATGCCACCTGGCAGTACGATGTATGGGGCCGGTGCGTGGCCAACCGCAACCCGGATGAACAACAGCAGACTTTCCGCTATGATGCCCTCGGCAGGGTGACCGAAATTGAATTGCCTGACGACAACCGCATACTGTTTCACTACAATGCTTACGATGAAGTAGTGGAAGTGCAGGATAAATACCAGCATGCCCGTTTCGCCTATACGGCGCTGGGCAGCCTCAAAATGAAGGAACAAAACGGTGCCAAAGTACACCTGGTATATAACAGGGACGAGCAGCTGACCAGCCTCGTCAACGAACACGGAGAGATGTATCGTTTCGGCCGTAACCGACGGGGCGATATTATCCAGGAAACAGGCTTCGACGGACTGACACGCCATTACCAGCTGGACGCCACCGGTAATATCATTCGCATTCAACGGCCCGGCGGCCGCTGGACGGAATGTGAATATGACTACAACGGCCGGCTTACCAGGGCTGAACATAGCGACGGCACCAAAGAAATATTTGCCTATAACGGTAGTGGACAATTGATTTCCGCTGCCAATGAACACAGTACCGTACGGTTGCAACGCGATAGCGCCGGCCGTGTAACGATGGAATGGCAGAACGGTTATACCGTTGCAGCCACCTATGATGCCAGTGGCCGCCGCCAGGGCCTGGAAAGCAGCCTGGGCGCAAAGGTCCGGATGGCCCGCAATGCACTGGGCGACCTGACAGGGATAACGGCGGCGATGGAAGGAATACAAGGCCTCTGGAGCGCCACCATACAACGCAGTGCTACCGGCCAGGAGCTGGAACGCATATTGCCGGGCGGTATTAAAAGCAGCTGGAGCTATGGCCTGTCAGGAATGCCAACATCGCATATCGTGGCCGGCAATGGCAGGGAAAGCCGCAAACGTTATTACCGCTGGGATGCGGCACAGCAGCTCAGAAGCATCGTCAACGGCATGAACGGCGCCACTGTCAAGTTCGGGCATAATGATTTCGCTAATCTTGCCTGGGCGCAATATGAAGACGGGACCTATGACTACCGTACCGCCGATAAAGCGGGAAACCTGTTCCGCGAACAAACACGCAGCGGCCGCAAATATGCTGCCGGCGGGCAATTGACAGCATCAGAGCAGGCCCGGTATGTCTATGACGCGGAAGGTAACCTCGCCCGGAAAATCATCTCCGCTACGGGCAACGTTTGGGAATACGACTGGTGTGGCAATGGCATGCTGAAGAAAGTCACCCGCCCCGATGGCAGGACCGTGGAATTTAAATATGATGCGCTGGGCCGCCGTATCGAAAAAGTATATAACGGCATTATCACCCGGTTTGTGTGGGACGGCAGACAGCTGTTGCACGAATGGCATTACCCTGCGAAAGAGCGCCCGGTACTGACTGTTGATGAATGGGGCGAGGTGAAACAAAGCCACCCGGAACCGGTACCGGCCGAACAGCTGATCACCTGGGTATTTGAAGATGGTACCTTTTCGCCCGCCGCAAAAATCGCCGGCGGCAAACAGTATTCAATCATCAATGATTACCTGGGCACGCCTTGTGCGGCATACGATGAAACAGGAGAGAAGGTGTGGGAATGCGAGTTGGATATATATGGCAAAGTACGTAAGTTAGCAGGTGATAGCACGTTTATACCCTTCCGTTACCCCGGACAATATGAAGACAGGGAAACCGGATTATACTATAACCGGTTCCGCTACTATAGCCCGGAGGATGGCGTCTATATCAGCCAGGACCCTATCAGAACGGCCGCCGGTATTAAACTCTATGGTTATGTGGATGATGTGCTCACTGCTACTGACCCGTTGGGACTGCACCAGATCCTGGCGAGACTGGTAGATCCGCAAACAGGTAAAAGCACCAATTTCGGTCAGATCGGCAGCAAGGAAACAGAAAAAGTGTGGACAGAACATGGGGTGAAAGGGCACTCGGAATACTATCTCCTCAAAGACCATATATCTAAAATACCACCGGAGGAGCTACAAGGGAAAACACTCGTGATCAAATCCCTCGGTGAACCGGACGCCGGTTACTGGTTGTTACGATTCCCGCTGCCGCCTTGTAAAAAAGTAGATGGTGGCTGTGATAAGGCGTTAACGGAACTGGCGGAAAAACACAATATGCGCATCATCTATACATGGTCTGATAAAGGCAAATTTAAAATCAGGAAATATGGCAAATGTAAATAACGACACAGCACTGTTACAGTCACTGAAAGACTATGTGGCCTCGGTTGACTGGGCAGCGGAAGAAGATCATTTTGATACGTGTGAATACATAGGGGAAGCATTTGAGGCGCTGGCAGCCGGTGTTCCCGAGGAAGAAGAACAACAGCTGCTGGGCGAAATACTGGCAAAGACCTATCATCAGTTCCATGCACTGCCAGTCATATTGAAACTGGTGTACCCGTTGCTGGTATTAACGAAAACGCGTAAACTGCATTACCGCGCCGAGGTACTGGAGTTTTTCACCGACATAGCAGAAAAACATTTATATCTCCGCTATCGCCTGCTGGGACTGAAGCCTATAAAACTGGACTTTATCGGTGACGTATATACGACAAAGGAGCAGACGGATGCCAGCATCAACAAACGCCTCGAATACTACGATGAAATCAGGAGAAATGCGGACCTCATCCGGGATATAATTGCGGATGAAAACCCTGCTGTGAGTGCGCTCGCTGTGAAACTCTACTTACTGGTCCTTTATGTGGAAACACCGGAAGCGGCCCTGGAAAAGATCGTTGCCATCAGGGAACTGATAGCCGCCAGAGGCGACGCAGCACTGGAAAACCTGTTGATAGGGTCAGCGATTGTACTGCAACAACGTGTGGCACAACTGCCGGAAAGCCTGGTGATTCCGGGACATTACCTGAACATCGCCCGGTTGTTCGCTACCCCTACTACGGAAGACGTAGTGGAAGGAGAGCTCTTATTGCAATCGCAGGAACAACAATACGACAGTCATCCCTGGGCGGATGGTTACCTCGCCGCAATGGCCTGTGCGGGCGTTCTCCTGCATGAACGGGAAAGTAAAGAAGAGATCGATGTGATCCTGCAGGCGATCAAATTTCAAAGAAACCATAGTAAAAAATATCCCACTGACGGGCCCCGATGGTTGCCGCATCAGATCATGGCAGAGTACCTGGTAGCCCGTTTCTTCTCTGAACACTGGGCAAGCCTGACGAAAGTTGCGTGGGATTCGCTGAGTGAAAATCAGCAATACATCCTCCGTAAACTGTCCCGCGAAATGGGTATATACACCTACCTGCAAAGTTATATGGGACTGCCGGCAGAGAAAGAAGAAATGAAAGAATGGCTGCCTCAGTAAGGCCTCGCCTCTCAGCTTCCAGGCATAAAAATTTTTCCCGGTCGCAAAAAAGCGATATGTTCGTACATATATGACGAAGATACCTTTATTGGACCACGATAGCAAAATTCCCCTGCATCAGCAGGCGGAAGAGCTATTACGGAAGCTGATCCGCGAGGATTATTTCCGGGAAGGAGACATTTTTCCAAAGGAAACAGACCTCGCCAAACGATGGAGCATTTCCCGGAACACCTTACGCATGGCCATCGGCAACCTGGTTAAAGATGGGCTGCTGGAAAGAAAGAAGCGGTATGGCACCGTAGTGAAAAAGAAAAAGATCACGACGAACCTCGATAACTGGTACAGCTTCACGCATGAAATGGAAGACAAAGGCATTCCTTTCAAAACCCTGAAGAGCAAAGTATCGGTACTGAAAGCGGGAGAAGAAGTGGCGAAGATGCTGCAAACGGAGCCGGTGCAGCCGGTGGTTTGCCTGGAACGTATCCGCAGTACGGAGAAAAGCCCCATGGTGTATTTTGAATCTTTCTTTCATCCCAGGATAGGCCTTACCGGCAAGGAGAATTTTGACCGCCCGCTGTATGAGATGCTGGACGCGGATTTTCATGTGGTGCCTGTGTATTCCCAGGAAGAAATCAGGGCGATAGGAGCGGATGAAAAAATCGCCGGGCTGCTGAAAATCAAAAAAGGCGCCCCGGTGCTTGAACGCCGCAGAGTAGTGCTGGACGCGGGCCGGCGACCGCTGGAGTTTAACATCTGCTGGTACCGGAGTGATTGTTTTACGTATAGTATCGAACTAAAAAGACCACAACTGTAAATAAAAAATGCCGGATGATTTTCATCCGGCATTTTCTTTTATACCATTTGAATTACGGAATAAGCAGATATTCTTCCACTCCCATCGCAGGCAGGCTAACAGTCGCCTTCGCGTCTTTCTCTTCACCATTCCTGACTATCTTCATTCGTGCAGGCTTCAGCGTGCCCCAGTCAAATCCGGTGCTTTGAGTGGTCTTTCCGGGGTTAAAGAGGCGTACCATATACTGACCGTTTTCCTGTGGCACAATGGCGGTGGCCACCACGGCGGTATTGGTCAGGCGGAACAGCCCTGCCTGGAGCGTAGCGCCTTTCTTCACCGGGAAACCAATAAGCGGCTGTGTGAAGTCCGCAGCGGCGGTTTCCAGCGCGGCACCGTCAGCCTTGCCATGTGGCTGCAGCGCATAATGATAGCTGCTGCTACCCGACTGGTCGGCTTTATAGTTGGTATGCCAGTAGTTGTTCATGACATAGGAAAACCAGCGGCTGGTCGGTTGCCCTTTCGTCCGCCATTCTTTATGGCTTTGGGCTACCTGTAAACGTTCATCGATCATGCTGTCTGGTTCTGCCATCGGCGTTTCCAGCAGCATCCACTGCAAGCCGTTGGACTGGTTGGAGATGTCCATCCATCTGCGGCCGAACAGAAAGTCCATATTGGAGCCGGGCAGCTGGTCCTGGAGGTAACGCATGGTGCCGTAACCTGCGTCCAGCGTCACTTGTCCGGAAGGCACTTCAAAAGGAAACCCGAAATGCAGCGCTTCTTTTTGTCTGACCGGTTTTTTGTCAATGATGTTTTCAATCAGTACCACGTTGCTGTTGGCATAGAGTGTCAGTTTTTTCTCCAGCGCGTTGGCGCCGGGCGCCTGCGCACGCAACACGACGGTCGTTACCACCGGGCCGTTTTCGATGACCTGTGCCTGTACAGGCTGATTAGTCTCCGCATCGGCGGGGTTCTGTCCTGGTACGTACCAGTAACTGTTCAGCCCCTGCCCGCGGAAAGTGCCGGCGTAGTTGTGACCGTCTTTCGCGGCAAGCCGGGTGATGCTGCCGTTGTTGTCCCAGGTGACGGCAACGTTGCCGTTGGAAAGGGTGTTGCCGGTCTGTTTAAGCGTGTTGGCGGTGTTTGCCGGCTCATCGCTCACCGTGTACACGGCTGTTCCGAAGGCGGGCACGTCACTGGCCAGGAATACGAAGGAACCGTCGGAGAGGCGTTGCAGCGGGTATTTCCGGCCGCGTGTATCTTTCACGGATTTTCCGCCGACTTTGATTTTCACCGGTCCGCTACGGGGCCAGGAGAGCGTATTCACTACGGCTATGCTGCGGGACTGTTCATCGGTAATGGGTTGGAACAATTGGGCGCTAAGTATATTGATGATACTGTCAGCATCCAGCATAAACTGTTTTTTGATGCGCCATTGTTCTGTTACAAACGGCACGTCCGGCTGTGAGATACTGTTATGCGCGCCCCAGGTATGTTCATGGAACATCAGGACGTTGGTCCAGGCATGGTAGAACTGCTGTGCATTAAATTGTCCGGGGGCCAGCATGGCGTAGGCGTTGGTGAGTTGAGACAAACGCAGGCTGTTGATACGGTTTTGCCCTTCTTCCCTGGCCGTGGAGCCGGCGCCATCTTCCCAGTAAGGGGTGATGTCCCCTTTTACCACGGGCAGGTCTTTACCATATTTCTGTTCAAAAGTTTCAAAGAGTTTATCGGTGGTGTTGAGTACAATTTTGGGAGATGAATATTTTTCATTCCACTGTTTAACGAAACGGGACACAGACGTGTCTATCGGCCCGTTATCGGCTACCACATTGTATCTCCACTGAACAATATCATAAGGGTAATGTTTCTCGTCCAGCTCATCGAGGTAGGCGGCTATCTTCTGCGGGCCTCTTTCGAAAACAGCGCCGGGAGCGGTGCCATGCCAGGAAGAGTAACCTTTGCCACCTGTCCAGAACAGTATTTTTTCCTGGCCGGAAGGAGATTCCCACCATACGGGCTTATCGCCCCAGCTGCGCACAAAGTGGCCTACACGGTCGCCCAGGTAAGGATGGTTTTCACCCAGATAATTAGGTCCGCTGGAGAAATATTTCACACCGCCTTTGGCCAGCGCCGTCACTGTGCTCCAGGTATAGCCCGGCACGTCGGAGATCATGGCGCTGGGGATGTGAAGGCCGTAGGCTTTGCGCAGCTGTGCGGCGAAGTCGGTGTAGTGGAAGGTTTCTTCAGGCAAGGTAAGGCCGGTAAGGATATTGGCGTATAAAGCCGACAGGCAGATGTCGCCGTCTTTCACGGCTTGTATGAACGCTGCTTTTTTCTCCGGTGTGGCCTGTTGCAGGAAATGGTCTACCGCCCACAGGGATTCTATGTTCCATTTGAATTTGGCTTCTTCCGGATAGCTGCGGGTGGCGGCTATCATGTCCAATGCGTCGTTGATATTGCGGAGGTGTATTTTCAGTACTTCCGGTTGCAGGTGCGAGTAGCCGATATCTGTATGGGAATGGTGTATAAAATGCAGTTCCCGGTAGGTGACAGGTTTCAGGGTAACGAAGCGGTCTGCCAGCACTTTGCCGGCATCGGCAACGACTACACGAATACTGTCCGGCTTTTTCACGGAAGGAACGGGGATGTCGAAATTATTGACGCCGTCGGCTACCGGGAAGGAATATACTTTTTTGCCGTCCACGGTCACCCTGAAGGTACGTGGCGTACCAAAGTGGAGCGCAGTAAGTGTTACCGGCTGTTGCCCGTTTTTAAGTATAAAAGGTTGCGGGTGGATGTCCACCTTTTCTTCAAAAGAGAATTTGAAGGTCATGAGCCAGTCATTGCTTTGCTGCGCCTGACCGATGATTTTCAGTTTAACTGGTTTGCCGGGTGTGATGCGGCTTACCGGCAGCCGGAGAAACATCAGGCCATGGGAGTCGTTGGCTCCGTCTTTACGGAGTTGCTGAAACACGATGCGGCTGCTGTCGGGCGCACCGAATGTCCATGTGGGCGACTGGTTGCCGGGTTTGGTGGTGAAGGTCAGCAGTTTTTCCCCGTCCACGTACAGGTCGAAGTGGCGGTCACCACTGCTGGTAGCGGAGGAATGCCCTGCCACCCAGCTGAAGTACACATAAGGGCCTTTGATATGTGTTGGAACGGCGGCAGTTTCCCAGGCCATCACCTTGTGGCCGTCGGTGGCGCGTGTGAGCAGCGCCGTAGTGGCATAGTCCGGGAAAGCCGAATAGTAGCGCATGCTTTCGCCTTCCGTTTCATGGTCGTAGCCATTGATCCAGTCTACCTTGCCGAGATAAGGTACCGTTTTCTGGGCGGAGGCGCCCAGTACGCTGGCAAGTAAAACAGTGACACAACAGAATATTTTTCTCATAACAAATGATTAGTGGTGGATGATCGTTTTTTCTTTGATGGTGATGTTTTCGAGCGACTGGCCTTTGGTTTCAAACAGGTATTTTTTCGCGTAGAAAAAAGAGAAAAGACAACAGCCGGCAAACAGGAAGAAAGTGGCGGCGATGCCCATGCCTTCCCGCATGAGGGGGAACAGCAGGTTGAGCAGCCAGTCAGAGATCCACATCACCAGGATACAGATGGAGAGGGCGAGGCCCCGCACCGGTGTTGGAAATATCTCAGTGGCAATCACAAATTTCAGTGGTCCAAGCGAAAAGGCGAAGAACAGCAGGAAAAATGTGATAGGTACCAGCAACGGCCATCCGTTGACCTTCAGCAAAAAGCATATACCCGTTAACGTTAGGGCGGCGGCAGCACAGATGGAGCCTGCCAGGTACAGCGGACGGCGTCCGAGGCTGTCTACTTTCCAGATGGCCACGAAAGTGAAAAGCATATTGGCCGCGCCCAGCATCACCTGGTACAGGAGCGTGTCATTTGCCACTACGCCGGAAGCGCGCAGGATGGTAGGGCCGTAATATATCACCGCGTTGATGCCGCTGAACTGGGAGAAGGCGGTCAATACACAGGCCATTACCAGCAAATGCCGCAGCGGTGGCTGCAACAGGGCACGCAGCCCGCCGTTGGCCTGATCGGCAGATACTGCCATGATGGCCTGCAGTTCATTGGCAGCATCCGTCTGGCTGCTGTTGATTTTTTCCAGGATATGCAGCGCTTCCGCCTGACGGCCAAAGCGGGCCAGCCATCGCGGGCTTTCCGGCACAATGGCCAGCAGCGCGAAGAACGCGGCGGCAGGCACTACGCCGACGAGGAACATGCCCCGCCAGTATTCGGTGACAAACAGCCGGTGCAGCCATCCGCCGGGCATATCACCTGCTGCTGCAGCGTGCCGTTGTATCGCCAGGTTGGAGCAATAAGCCACCAGTATGCCGATGGTGATGGCCAGCTGGTAGAATGTGACCAGCCGTCCCCGGCGGGAAGCCGGCGCCAGCTCCGAGATGTAGAGCGGCGATATATTAGAGGCTACTCCTACGCCCATGCCTGCCAGCACCCTGAAAAATATCAGCAGGGGATAGGTGGCAGACGCGGCAAAGCCGATGGCGCTGACCAGAAACAGGAATGCTGCCAGGGCCAGTACTTTCTTGCGGCCGATGCGGTCGCTGAGCGCGCCGGAAAAAGCTACACCTGCAATGCATCCCAGCAGGGCACAGGAAACGAACCAGCCCTCCTGTGAGGCGGTCAGCTGGTATTGTGTTTTTACGGGAAGAATAATGCCGCTGACAACAGCAATGTCGAAGCCGAAAAGAAGGCCTCCCAATGCAGCGATCAGGGTGACGGTAGTGATGAACAGGCGTGTGTTACTGTTTCCCATGACGTGAAATATTTGAATCAGCAATAGTTGTCTTTTACATAAGCTACTACCAGCATGGCTTTGCCTTCGCCTTCATAACGACAGGTATAGCTGTCCGCCCCTGCCGGAATGACAAAGGTCTCCGCATACTGAAAACGCTGCGTGCCGTCACCGGCGGTAACATCCAGCTGATGGCCTTCCACCAGCATACAGATATGACATTGCCTGTTGGTGGGTATGTGCATTTCACCGGAGAACTCATAACGGTCTACCGTATAAAAATGTTCCGGGTGGGTAGGCAGTTGCCATTTTTTGCCCGATGGCCATTCTTCCTGCAGCTGTGGTTTGGATATCAATGTATCTGGCACTGTTGCGCCTTTCCTGTCAAAGTACAGGTTGTCGAACGCGCGGTCCAGATGGATAGGACGTGGACGGCCGTTCAGGTCTGTCCGCAGCCAGTCGTACATCTTAAAGGTGAAAATATACGGCGTGCTGCTGATCTCCAGTACCAGGTTGTTTTTGCCGGAGGCATGTACCGTGCCGTTAGGGATCAGGAACAGATCGTGTTTATTGGCGGTGAACTGCTGTACGTATTTTTCAACGGGTAGTGGTGTGCCCTCGTTGATGGCAGCTTCCAGCGCGCCTCTGAAGGCGGCGGGTTGTATGTCTTCCTGGAAACCAAGGTACACCTCGGCGTCAGGTCCACAATCGAGTATGTAATAGGTTTCGTCCTGTGTGAAATCTTCTCCGAAATGTTGCAGCGTGTATTCCGGGCGAGGGTGGCACTGTATGGACAGGTTGCCGCCGTTGAACGTATCGAGGAAATCGAAGCGGATGGGGAAAGCGGTACCAAAGCGTGGTGCGGCTTTGCCGAGCAGCCGGTGGTTGTCGTGAAATGCCAGCATGTCGAAGGTGATTTCCAGAAGGTTACCGCTGCCTTCCAGTACCAGTCCGTTTTCCGGTGTGATGAGTTCAAAGGACCAGGCATAGTTTACTTCATCGGGGTTAAGGCCTGGCAGGTGTTTTTTCATCCAGTCGCCGCCCCATACGCCGGCTTCAAACCAGGGCCGGGCGCGGAAAGGTTGGGTGAGCATCACATCAAGGGATGCACGTAATTGGTCTCCCTCCATCCAGGTGATGGTGTCCGGCCGCTGACCGTCGATGATCATATCGATATGCGGTAACAAGGACTGTTTGTGTTTGTTCAATACCGGCCAATCGGCGAAGTAACAACGTTTATACGTATACGTTGGTGTGCCGATATTGGTAACGCTGCCGGCGCGCAGGCGGTATTGGACCTCATTTTTAGGCACGTCCACGTACAGTAATTTCCCTTTGATGCCGGTAAGGGCAGCGCCGGTACCGTAGATAATATGCAGGCCGGCCGTATTCTCCGGTTGTATTAAGGATAATTTTTCCGCATCAAAAAAGTCGGCCAGGCTGCCGTCAAATCGTTTGCCGAATACAGGATCTGGCGTGCCGGAATATCCTTCCAGCATAGAGTGTATGGCAGCAGGCGTTTGCAGGCATGCGCCGGCATGGTACCAGTAAACGGTCCGGTTATGGGTGAGCAGCGCCTGGTGGAGCTCTGTTCTGAACTGTTCCCACAGCACGCCTTCATAGCCATCTATGATAAGGAGGTTATCTTCTTTGATAGCGGCTGCCAGTGAGGCGTAGCCCGCCTGTACCGGATGATCTGTATGGAAAGAAGGGAAGACGGTATAAGTGTCTTCGCTGTTATTCGTTATTGAAACCGGCAGTAGTGGCTGGCTGGTGCGCCGTAGTTCCGCAGGTTCCGGCAGAGCGGGCGCCATGGCGGCTCCTGCCAGAATGCAGCGTTCAGTGTCCTGGCAGTAGGTTATTTTTACAGGGAGATCGCTGAGCTGTTCTTCCAGCGGACCGGAGAACAGCGTATAGGCGCGGGCGATATTACCGCCGATCACCAGCTCAGTGCAACCGTATTGAGAGAGCCAGGGCCGCAGGAAAGCGCCCAGGTTTCCGCCGAAGGCGTGAAATACCGGCCGGGCTATTGTTTCATATTGTTCCGCCATTGCTTTCACAGAGGGGGCCATTACGCCTGTCTGTTGCTGGAAAGTGTTCAGCAGCCAGCGGGTGGAGAAGTAGTCGTCTGCCAGCCCATCCTGAAAGGGACAATCATAGAAGGCTGCGGAAGCCAGTCCTGCCGGGCCTTGGGCCAGTTCCCCGTTTTCCAGGAAGGCCGATCCGAAGCCGGTGCCCAGTGTCAGCAGTATGGCCTTTTCACCGCTGAGGCCCAGTATATGCCGGGCGCCGATCGCAAAACAGTGGGCGTCGTTGTTGAAATGGACTGGCTGGTCGCCGGTGCCGGCAGCGTCCTGCAATGCCTGTCGTGCGTGCAGCCCAAAAAGGCGGCCGAATTTTCCGCCTACTTTGGTGATGGCGCTGATGCCCTGCTGATAGTCAAACGGCCCCGGCATCGCTATCCCGATGCCGTCAGTTGCGGTGTCTTTAAACGCCGTAATACAGCCGGCTATCGTGGAGATAATGTCCGCTGCGCTGCCGCCGGCCTGTAAACTTCTGGTGATGATCGTTCCCGGAGCCGCTCCGGGACGAGTGGTGTCTACTATACAGGCAGATACATGACTGCCGCCAATGTCGATCGCTATTTTTTTCCCCGTTCCCATTATTTTTTAATGTTCATATGTTCAAACATAATAAAAGTTTTTGGAGTGGCAAATTAATTTGGTCAACAGTCAGCGGAAAGAACGGCAGCGGTTGGCGGCCACAACGTGAAAAGCCTTGCTGCGTCAGGGGATTGGCGGTACAATGGGTGGGCGAATGAGCAAAAGGGAGATCCTGAAACTGCCGCGGATTGGGAAGCAGGCCGTGTGGACAAGCCCCGGGAGTGGAGCGGGGTTGAGTGGATCAAACGAACGAATCAAACGAATAAATCCATAAAACCCAGGGCTGAAAGCCTTGGGGCATCGGGCAAAAAAGCCAATGCCTCCATGTTGATCAGCCTTTCCGGCGAAAGAAATAGAAATCTAATCGTAGCCCAGGGCTTCAGCCCTGGGACCGTTTTTTCAGATAATTTCTGACAGGTTCGTCGTATCCTGCCATCGCTGCCCAGCCTAATGTAATCAGGCCCACCACGCCAGCCGGTATTACCACCGCCAGGGTGGACATATCCGGTTTGTATGTCTCGAGATAATGCGCGAAGATCCACATAAAGCCGTAGTGGGTCATATATAGCGGGTAGGAGATTTTTCCGGAGAACGTGCAGGGTTTTTCCAGCCAGGGTACCAGCTGTGCGCCGGCGCCGAGGGCCACCAGTGCCGGGAAATAAAACAGCACAATGACCAGCTCCATCAGCCAGTTGTGCGGAAAATAAGGCATGAACAGCGCCAGCAGCAATAACAGTGTGACGCCGGGGAAACCGAGTCGGTTAGGGATGATCAGCCGGAAACGGTAGACCAGCATGCCGGCGGTAAAGGAATAAAACAGTCGTGCGCCGCCCTGCCAGAAGGTGTCTTTGCTCCAGCCGCCCATCAGGTTACCGGCTTTCCAGGCTACTATGCCCAGTAGCGCTGCGGCTATGAGGCCCAGCACGAGCAGTGTGTTACGGCGAAGGCGCCATAATACCAGGGCGTAAAAGATATTGGCGATATATTCCCACCATAGAGACCAGGCGGGGGCGTTCATACAGAAGAGGTTAAAAAAGCGCTCCGGCATTACCGGGTAGGGGATCAGCAGCAGGGTGGTGATAAACAACATGGTTACTTTACCGAAGCTGTAGCCGGCAGGAGGTGCCATCAGGGGGTCAAACAGAAAGGTGAGCAGGCCCAGTACAGCGCCCAGCGCTACCAGCGGATGAAGGCGTACCAGCCGTGTCCGGAAGAAATCGCGGAGGCGCAGGTGCGGCATCCGGTCGTCATAGGCATAGGCAATCACAAAGCCGGACAGGCAGAAGAAAAAATCTACTGCAAGAAAACCGTGTCCCGCAAAGTTTTTGCTATAGTCGGTATATACTATTTCCATGAAGTGGAAGATCACCACTACGATGGCGGCTATGCCCCGCAGTCCGTCCAGTATCGCATAATGTTGTTTGCCGGTAGGTGTATGTGCCCGGGCTGCTGTGGTCATTGTTCCTGTTTCCATATTGAATCCGCACAAGATAACACCCACGTACGGGAACTACAAATAGGAATTATTTGTATCTTTTAGAAAAAAGATGACCACTGTACAGCAAATAGCCAAACATTTCCGTGATGTGCATTTCGGAGGGAACTGGACTGCCGTTAACCTGAAGGATGCACTCGCTGATGTCGACTGGCAGGTGGCCACTACCCGGATAAACGGCCTTAATACTATCGCCGTACTGGTGTTTCATGTCAACTATTACGTAGATGCGGTGCTGAAAGTCCTCCAGGGAGAACCGTTACAGGCCAGTGATAAATTGAGCTTCGATCTGCCTCCTGTTACATCGGAAGAAGACTGGCAGCGGCTGGTGAACAAAACATTGGTGCAGGCAGAGTCCTTTGCCGGTTTAGTGGAAAGACTGGCGGAAAAGCAGCTGTCAGAAGATTTTACGGATGGGAAATATGGCACCTGGTATCGCAACCTGGCGGGCATCATCGAGCATACGCATTATCATCTCGGGCAAATCGTGGTCATCAAAAAAATAATAAAAGAGGCATGAGCCTTTCCTTTAGGGCAGTTGAACAGACAAATAAGCGCAATTCCTGTTTCCGGTGATATTAATCCCTGATCCGGCTACTTTACCGTTTTACGGTTGACGGACTTTTGTGTCAAAGCAAGAAAAGATGGAATTGACACATTATCGTACGCTGGGTCGGTCGGGACTGAAAGTAAGTCCGCTGACACTGGGCACTATGACATTCGGAACGGACTGGCACTACGGCGCTTCACCGGAAACATCCAAAGAAATACTGACGGCCTACCTGGAACAGGGCGGGAATATGATAGACACAGCCAATATCTACACCAGGGGGCATTCCGAAAAAATTATCGGGGATTATCTGAAAGAAAGTAATGTCAACAGGGACCGGCTGGTGATCGCTACCAAGTTTTTTGGCAGCATGCGGCCCGGAGACCCCAACAGCGGCGGTACCGGCAGAAAAGCCATGGTACAGGCGCTCGAAGCATCGCTGCGCCGCCTGCAAACAGATTATATAGACCTCTACTGGATGCATGCCTTCGATCCCCACACACCAACAGAAGAAACGCTTTATACATTGGAAAGCCTGGTACAGTCGGGCAAAATCAGGTATATCGGTGTGTCAGACACGCCGGCATGGCAGATAGCGGAGGCGCAGACCATAGCGCATTTCAGGGGCTGGCCTGCATTTATCGGTCTGCAAATAGAATACTCGCTGCTGGAAAGGACGGTGGAAGCGGAACTGGTACCGATGGCCCGGGAAATGCAGCTGGGCGTTATGCCATGGTCTCCGCTGAAACAGGGCCTTCTCTCGGGGAAATATACCAGGCAGAACAAGGGGGAGGTCCTTAGTAAACGCACGGTTACAGGACCTGTCAGTGAAAAGGCCTATGACGTGATTGACATGCTGAACACTGTTGCGGCAGATTATCGCGTACCGGCATCGGCCGTGGCGCTGGCCTGGGTGATGGCACGGGAAGGCGTAACCTCTACTATCATCGGCGCACGCACAACGGAACAATTGCAGCAGAACATGCAGGCGTTGGCGGTAACTCTTTCTCCACAGGTGATTGCAGCACTGGATGCCTTGTCAGCGCCGGATCTCATTTTTCCCTACAACCTGCTGGCCAACGCCCGGCATATAGCGCAGGGGGGCGCCACGATCAACGGACAGGCCTCCGTGTTGCCCGCCATCCTGCCACAGCAGGAGAACGATCATTATTGACGTGATATGTCTTATTTTTATGGCATGAAGAAAACGATGCCATCACCGGCGATATATCCGGATATCGCCTCTTTTCACAACGAACTGGGACTGCCGGCGCCGCAACATCCGTTGATCAGTTATGTCAGCTACGAAGGGATGCAGTTCCAGCGTGAATTTTCTTCCCGTATCATGCTCAATTTTTACAAGGTTTCTTTCATTCATAAAACCAACGGCATGGTCCGTTATGGCCAGCACTACTACGATTTCAAAGAAGGTGGGCTGTGTTTTATGGCGCCAGGGCAACTGATCTCCGGCGCCTCTCCGGAAAAGAGCCTTTCAGGCGTGATCATTTTTTTTCATCCTGACCTTATCCGGCATCATTCGCTGGCGAAGAAAATCCGCCAATATGGTTTTTTCTCGTATGCCGTGTCTGAAGCATTACATCTGACAGAGAAAGAAAAGGCGGTGGTCCTGAAAATATTCGATCAGATAGGCATGGAGCTGGACACGCCGGCCGACCGCTTCAGCCAGGACCTGCTGGTGTCCGGGCTGGAGCTGTTGCTCGACTACAGCAACCGTTTTTATCACCGGCAGTTTGCGGCACAGCGCGACGATGACCACGGACTGTTGAACCGGCTGGACACCGTACTGTTGCAGTACTTCGACAGCGATGCACCTTCCCATTCAGGATTACCCAGCGTGCAATACGTGTCAGCGCAATTACATTTTTCGCCCGATTATCTCAGCGATTTGTTGCGGGCCAATACCGGATTGAACACACAACAACATATTCACCGGAAATTATTGGAAATAGCCAAAGACCTGTTGGGCGCCGGCGAGTGGAGCGTGGCTGATATCGCGTACAAACTGGGCTTTGAGCAACCACAGTCTTTCAACCGGTTGTTTAAGAGTAAGACAGGTATGTCTCCGCTGGCCTACAGGCAATCCCTCAAAGCGGGAACTGATACCCTATGATTTGGCATTTTCTTCCTGCACTTTTTTTCTTCTCTCCAGTTCCGCTGCAGATGGCGGTTTCGCATCAATAGCCCGTGTTTGTAATGCTCCCGCCGCTTCGTATGTAATCAGGATCACGCCGGTGGAAGTAGGAATGGCGTCTGTCAGTTTCCAGCTACCGGGCAGCGTACCATTTTCAAACAGGCGCTTGCCGGAACCGATAGTGACAGGATGGAGCCACAAATGTGCGATGTCCACCAATTGATGTTTCAGTAGTGTTTGCACCAGCCCGCTGCTGCCATAGACTTGCAAATCAGGTCCATCCGTTTTTTTCAGTGCCTGAAGTTGGGCCACCACATCGCCGGTAATCAATGTCGTATGTTCCCAGGGCAATGGAATGTTGTGATGGGAAACGACAAATTTTTCCGCACCGTTGAATTTTTTACCGACGAAATCATCATAATGAGGCCAGTGGGCGGCAAAGATGTCGTAGGTACGTCTGCCCAGCAGCAGGTCGAACGGCTGCTCCATCACCGCCATCAGCTTCTTGTGGAGCATATCATCTCCAAAAGGCGCTACCCAGCCACCCCATTGAAAATTGCCGGAGGTATCTTCCTGCGGCCCCCCTGGTGACTGTATAACACCATCTAACGTAATAAAATTAACGAGGATGATCTTGCGCATAATGTTTGGATTTGTACAACAAAAGTACAAACGGCAGTTAACGGGAACGCTGTGTAAATGCGACTTTTTACGGGTGAGATTACGGCAGTCGGGTGGTCCAACGGCCGGTAAATTTGTTAATACAGACTGATTTACGGGAACAGGAGATTTAGCGGAATGGCAAAACATACTTTCGCGCCTTATCCATATTGTTATGCCTGAACAACAAAATATCGAATACAAAACATCCTGGAGGGATGAACATCTCAAATGGATCTGTGGTAAAAAATGGGAGGAATTGCCGGTAGAAGGAGTTACGATAGCAGATTTTGACCGGGAAACGATTGATACTTTTCTCCGGAAAGCCAGGATGAAAGAACGTATACCGGCGGAGGCGTTAAAATTGGACACCCTGTCTTTGCTGAAAAAGCTGGGCCTGATGGCACCCGCAGGACAGTTCTCACAGGCGGCGCTATTATTGTTTGGGAAGCACCTGGGACGGGTTTCCATTACCGCAAGCTTTAAGATCGGCAGGTTTGGAAAGTCAAACCAGGATCTGCTGTTTCATGACATGATCGAAACCAACATTTTCAGTATGGCCGACAGCGTGATAGAGTTACTGGACCGGAAGTACCTGATCCGTCCTGTTTCCTATAGCGGGCTGCAGCGGCTGGAACCGCTGGAGTATCCGGAAGAAGCACTCAGGGAGGCGATCTGCAATGCCATCATACACAGAGACTATTCGAGCACGTACACCTTTCTCCGCGTGTTCGACGACCGCCTGCACTTGTGGAACCCGGGCTGCCTCCCGGAAGAACTCAAGATTGATGCATTAAAAGAGAACCACTCGTCTTACCCAAGAAACAGAAATATCGCCAATATATTCTACAAAGCCGGGTATATTGAGTCGTGGGGAAGAGGCATTAACAGAATTGTGGAAGCCTGTGTGGAGGCTGGGTTGCCGGAGCCATTGATGGTAGAGGAACAAGGTGGGTTTAGTATTGTGTTTTATAAGAATAGATATACCCGGGAATTTATTGCAAGTCAGGGACTAAGTAAAAAGTTAGAAATGGTGATGTTTTATATTTTGGAACATGGCCGTATCAGTAATATAGAATACCAACAGTTAGCCGCAATATCTAAAAGAACGGCGTCAAGAGATTTACAATTATTAATCGGAATGGAACTTATTCAAAAATCAGGCACTACTGGTAAAGGTACTTTTTATACCTTTTTGTATAAACGATAAAGGGGTCATGGAAAGGGGCCAAAATGGCTTTAAAGGGGCCATAGAGGGGCCAAAACGGCTTTGAAGGGGCCATAAAGGGGCTACACTTCTCTTTGCTGCCCATGAGATGACGGTAGTATTTCAGAATATATTGTACTGTGTCAGTATCCATTATCATTATTTGAGCAGCCCCATGGGCGTAATGCCGAACTTCTTTTTAAACGCCCGGTGGAAATGTTGCGGATGCGTATAGCCGAGGCCGTAGGCGATCTCAGATATGTTATGCTCTCCCTGCAGTATCTGCTCCCGCGCGGCTTCCAGTCTTTCGTTGCTCACGAAACCGAAGACGCTCTGTCCGAACAGCAGCCGGAATCCTTTTTTGAGCTTGAATTCATTCAGCCCGCACAAGCGTGACAGCTCCGCCAAAGAAGGAGGAGACGCCAGGTGTTCCAACAGGTATTGCCGGGCGTGATGGAGGCGTTCGCGGTCGGCGGCACGCAGCGGGTTCGTGGCGGCGGATCTGGAAGAGGAAAGCAAAGCCTCACATTGCAACGCGAACAACTGCAGTACCTGTGTTTCAAAATGCAGCCGTTTCAGCCCTTGCGGAAGAGGGCTTTCCCATATATGGTCCAGCGTGTGCTGCAACCGTGGCGCGAAATAGCCGGAAGGTGAATGTATGACGAAAGGAGTGCCCTTCGCTATTTTGTCTGTCAGCTGATGCAGTTCCGGAGCATAGCTGTTGAGCAGCGCTATCATCCGTTCGGGGGTAATATGCACGCCCAGGTTACGGAAACCTTTGGCGTCGGCCAGTTCATTTTTTTCCCAGGAGCAGGGGTTGAACAGGATATTGGCATATCCCTGTGTTAACAGCTGCCGGGAGATCAACCCTTCGTGGGTTTGGTACAGCTTTCCTGCCATCACAAAATTGAGCTCCACAAAAGTCTTTTCGTTATAGTGCTGCCACGAAAATTCCGGTGGTCCGGCCACCACGCTGCCATCTGCAATGGCCATATCCTCACAGAGGACAAACCTGCCGCTGCCATCAATGTCGGGCATCGGCAACCGGTACTGGTGTACTTCTCCCTGTGGTATCAGGAAAGCGTCTCTGAAAGCGGCGGTATGGTTAGCGGATGATTGCATCATGACAAATGTAGCATGAAACGGTTACAAAAATGGTACTTATTTATCCGTTTTATGCACCCGGCCCCACGGCTCAACCGGCAATTTTGTAAAAACATTTTTTCATGACAACACAACATCAGCTGCATGTGCCGGTATTGATCGCCGGTGGTGGTATTACCGGTCTTTCGGCGGCATTATTTCTTTTACAACAGGGTGTCCGGCCGTTGCTGGTGGAACGGCACCGCAGCACCTCTATCCATCCAAGGGCCAGGGGTTTTGATATCCGCACCATGGAGCTGTTCCGGGAGCTGGGCGTGGGCGAGGCCGTGCGGGAAGCAGGTAAGGCGCTGGGGCCGGCCTGGGGCGTATTGCGTGCCGATACGCTGGCAGAAGCGTTGAAGGGTTTAAAACCACGGGAAGGAGGCCCTATTACTTATCCCAGTCAATTAAAAGGATTGGAGAGCCTGGCGGCGCTTACGCCGGAATCCGGTGCCCGTTGTACACAGGACCTTGCAGAACCCGTACTGCGGACCGCTGCCGAAGAGCGGGGCGCCACCCTGTTGTTTTATACCGAGATGATTTCTTTTTCTCAGGATGATAGTGGCGTAACTGCGGTATTGCAAAACAGGGAAACCGGTGAGACGACTACCGTCACAGCCGACTATCTCATCGCGGCAGATGGCGCCGGCAGCCCCGTCAGGCAAAAACTGCAATTGCCCGTTGCCGGTCCGGGCGTGCTGGCCGATTTCCTCAACATTTACTTTGAAGCGGACATGGCTGAACTGGTGCTCAACAGGGAGTTCAGTATCTGCATCATCGATACGCCGGGCATTATCGGATTTGTGACCGCTATCAATAACAGCGACCGATGGGTGTATCAGTTGCGGTACTATCCCGAAAACGGGGAGCGGGTGACCGATTATACGGAAGAAAGACTGGTCAATCTGCTGCATACCGCGCTGGGCATGCCAGATCTGCAAATCCGTATCCTGAGCGTATTGCCCTGGGAGATGACCGTCCGCGTGGCAGACACCATGCAAAGCGGCCGTATCTTCCTGGCCGGCGATGCGGCGCATGTAATGACGCCATACGGCGGCAAAGGTGCCAATACCGGCATCCAGGACGCGCAGAACCTGGCCTGGAAAATAGCCGCGGTGTTAAAAGGCCATGCAGCCCCTTCGTTGCTGAACACCTACACCACGGAAAGGCAGCCCATAGGTCTGTCCAATGCCATGTCTTCGGCCATGCTGGCAGATGAACGCGGCATCCTGAAAGACAGGGAGATCATGCAGCGGGCGGTAACCGCGCCTTTGAAGGAAGGCGAAGAGACTAAGCAGCCGGAAATAGCACTGACACAAAACATCCGCACGCTGATCGGTATTCCGGACTATCAATACCCGGTAACAGTGCCTTCGCAATGTCCGCCATTGCCGGCAGACAAAGTGTTGTATGGCCTCCCTGGTACACGAGTGCCGCATCTGTGGCTGGATGAGGAACGTAAGCGCTCTACCCTCGATATGCTGAAAGGACGTTTCACGCTCTTTGTTCATGGCGATACCGCCCCCTGGCAGAAGATGCTGAACGGGCATCGTGTATTCGTACAGGTATTGCCGTTAGATGGAGACCTGGCGGCGCAGTGGACCGAAGCTACCGGCGCCGCTCCCGGCGATGCCCTGCTGGTACGCCCGGACGGCTTCATGGCCTGGAGAGGCAATGTAAAGGCGTGTGCACAGCTGCCACTGAAGGAGCTGCTGTCATAGACGAACGGAGATTAATCCGGACAAACATATTACCGGCAGGCTTTCTCAAAGAAAATGGAGGAGCTGTGCCGGTAATATCAGGTCCGCAATAGTTTGCAGGACTTGTAATTATCCTTTCATGATTTGTGATTCGTAAGCGGAACCGCGCATCCAGAGCAGCCAGTTCATACTGGCCACCGCGCAGATATTGATCACGCCGGCGTATAATACCCAGAAGCTAAACCCGTAGAAATAAATAACAGGAATCCAGTAGCTGAACACGCTCCAGTACGATGCCATGCAGATAGGGCACTGGATGACCGGTTTGCGCAGGTATTTATTGACTTTAAACACCTCGTCTATCTTAAAAAACCGGACGCCGTGGTCATCTGCCTCCACCTGTATTTTCCCATCGATCTTTGGTAAGATGTTGTTAAGCTCTTTTAGCACGGGAATGCGGGAGGCATCGCCCAAAGGAAGCAGGATGTGGTTACCTTCCGTCTGTAAGGGTGATTCCGGCATCAGCACACGTAATTTTTGTATCAGCAGTTCGAACTGCCCGTCGATGTAATAGATTTTTGTCCGCGCTGTGCGGGTGAGGTATTTAAAGATGGGAAACAGGATCATTTCGCTGTCCTTGTCTTTTCCGTTGGGCAGTTTTTCCACGGCGCCTTTTGCGGCCACCCGTACGCCCAGGATGAAGAGAGATTGCAGCACTATATAACCCAGCGCTGCCATGATGCCGAAAAATATTACGTTTGTATCCATTTTGTTTGAATTAGGAAGTACAAATTTACCATCGGGGTACTTGGCATTTATGACACTTACCGTTGGATATTTGGTACAAAACACAGAAACTCATTATTGATTTTAAAAGCATTGGAAGATGAAGATAAGAAGAGCGACCGCCGAAGATTACCCGGAGATGGTACGTATATGGGAGTCTGCTGTCAGGGCCACCCATGATTTTTTAAAGGAGGAGGATTTTGACCACATCAAAGGACTTCTGGCAGACGCATTTTTCCCTCAGGTGGACACCTATGTGTTGTTGGATGAGAAAGGCATGCCGGTGGCTTTCCTGGGTGTACACGAAGATTCCCTGGAGATGTTGTTTGTGCATGATACGGCAAGAGGAAAGGGGATAGGCAGGCATCTTGTGAACTATGCCATTACTGATTTGAACATTCGTAAAGTGGATGTGAATGAACAAAACGGGCAGGCCGCGGGCTTTTACGAGCGGATGGGTTTTAAAGTCAGTGGCCGGTCAGAAGAGGATGCTATGGGCAAACCCTACCCGGTATTACATATGACATTGTAAAAAAGAAGCCTGCGTGATCGCAGGCTTTTTAACTTAGGAACAGCTATGCTTACTTTGCTGGCTGAAGTGGCCAGGCTTTTTCTTTGACCCTGGCGCGAGCAGGGAGTATCTGCCGCGCTTCCAAAAGGGTTTCCATTTTATACCAGTTTACAGATACTCTTCCGAAGATGTCTTCTTCCACAGGGCAGCCCAGTGCCGCGTCATCGATGTAGTAATCAGCCTGTACTTTCGGACTGCCGGTCCACCGGCGCTGTAGCGGGTTTCTGTTTTCACCGTACAGGGTAATGCCCCTGCCATTAAGCCATTTCACGGCATCTCTCAGATATTTTCCCGAGCGCATGGTATTGAGGACAAGTTTCACTCCTTGCTGTTGTAATCTCTGCAACACATGGATACAGTGTGGAATTTCTTCCCCTATCATCGGAAACCGGTGATAGGTGCAGGTACCGTCAAAGTCTATCGCTATAATGATGTTGGAATGCATAAGTCATGAAGGTTTTAAAAAAAGATATGGTAAAATTTTTTATCAACTATAACTAGAGAAAGCGGTAAACCGGAAAAGGCAGATCTGTTCTGAGCATGGTGGGCGCCTTTTTCAGCGTCAGGGCTTTGTACGTGGCTGTATCGGCTACCAGGCGCCACGTTTTGAAATCCAGGAAGTGTTCAGAGAACCCTGCTTTAAAATGGAACAGGGAATCCTGTTGCCCGCCTACGCCGCCGCCGAGGTGCAGGTGCTGCATGCGTTTGGACTGCCCGAAAATACTGGCTTCTTCCACCAGCAGGCGCATGGGGGAATCGTGAATGAAATCTTCATGCGTGGCTGCCAGGTGCAGCTGCATAATGTTGTTGCAACAGGTAGTGAACACGCCGGCGGTGTCCCTTCCTTCAAAAGATGCCAGTAGTATGTTGCTTTGAAACGAGGTGGCCTGTAACAGCTGCCTGAAATAATTTTTATCAAAATGATAATTCGCATTAGCCCCCAGCCGCTGCATATTCTGCAGGTAGATGGCTGCAAATGATGCAATATCTTCTTCGTATATGCCCTGGCGTACCTTGTAGCCTTTATTCCGCAGCTGGTTGATCTTGGAACGGAAAGCCTTGCGGTACTGCTGCCGCTGTTCTGCCACAGGCAGTGTAAGGTCTATGGTCACTGTTTTTCCGTTGTCATACAGGCCGCCGGTCTGGCCGGGCCGAAAGTGCTGGTGAATCAACGGGTGCAGCCGTGTGAACACGCTCACGATCTTCTCTTTTTTCAGAAAATGAAGGAAGGTCTGCAAAAATTGCTGCATCAACGATGATGGTATGTCGCTGAAATCCAGATTGGAAACAGGTCCTGCGTAGCCATACACGGAAGTGCAATCGAAATAATTCGTGTCTTCTATGTTCCGCTTCAGCAGCGGCACTGCCACAAAATGCCCCGCCTGTTCAAATACAAAAATAAATGGATGGCTGTCTCCCGCTGACAATTGATGATAATACCAGGTGTGGTGAAAATCGTAGCTGTGCGCTGCATGAATGAGCTGGTCCCATTGTTCCTGTTCCGAGATGTCAACTGTAAAGTAAGGCATAACAAATGAGGTTTTTGAACATATAGATTTGATGGTTATGTGTTGGCCGGTGAGGCCATAGACGACAGGATATTTGGCGTAACAGGAAAGAAGTTCGTACAGGCTTTGGCATAGGCGCATAGCATCCCTGCAGAGACCAACTGGTATCTTTTTTGTGTAATCCAGCCTGCTATTGATGTAAAAAATCTTTACCTGTTACTATCGCTGAAATCTGCTATTATTTTTTGTATGTGCTGTTTGGGCTTCAGTTTGTATTACACACCTTCTGTAATTTTTTCCGGGTTAAAAATTTTCCATCCGGAATTCAATGACTATGCCATGTGAGTAAGTTATTGTTAACCAGTTCTTTATAAAGGATGTTGGTCTATGCTCCCGTCCAATATTTTGGAGTTACCCAAATGGATATACGAAATATTGGAGATTGTTAACCGGAGTTGTCCCGGCAACTCATTGACCCGATAGTAAATGAAAAGTGAACAGTCAGAACATGACGCTACGTATTTATCAACGTCATACGGACCATTGATAGGGGGGCCTGCTTTGCAGGCTGTGGTACAGCAGGTACGGCAGGTGGCCGCCACCGACGCCACGGTATTGCTAACCGGTGAAACCGGTACGGGCAAGGAAGTGGTAGCGCAGGCCATTCATGAATTATCAGCCCTCCGGGCGCGTCCGATGGTGAAGGTAAACTGCGCTGCGCTGCCGCTGCAACTGATAGAATCCGAATTGTTTGGCCATGAAAAAGGCGCGTTTACCGGCGCACTGCAACGCCGCACCGGTAAGTTCGAACAGGCACACCAAAGCACTATTTTCCTCGATGAAATAGGAGAGCTGCCCCTGGAACAGCAGCCGAAACTGTTACGGGTGCTGCAGGAAAAAGAAGTGGAACGAATTGGTGGCGCAACCGTCAAAACAGACGTGCGGGTCATCGCTGCCACCAATCGTATACTGGAAGCGGAGTGCCAGGCAGGCCGCTTTCGCTACGATTTATATTATCGCCTCCATGTATTTCCCATACATTTGCCGCCGCTGCGCGAGCGGAAAGAAGACATCCCCCTGCTTGCGAAATATTTTGTGGAAAAAGCTGCCCGACATTTCCGCAAGCCTATGGCCGCTATCAACCAGCGCTCCCTGGATGCTATGATGAACTACCACTGGCCTGGCAATATCCGGGAACTGCAACACCTCGTGGAAAGAGCGGTGATCATCGGCAATGCGCCGGTGATCTGTGTGGAACTGCCCCCGCCGGAGAACGCCAGGAACACCGATTCCAGCCCGCCTCTCACCAGTCTGGCAGAAGCGGAAAGACAACTGATTATTCGTGTAATGAAGCACTGCAATGGACGTATCCGCGGAGAAAACGGCGCTGCGGCCATTCTACAGATAAAGCCCACTACCCTGGAAGCAAGAATGAAAAAACTGGGCATCACCAGAGAACATGTCCACAACAACTAACACCAAAGCTCTTTTCTCCCAAAATAATAACCTGCTACAGCTGTATATTTACCGGGTAAATATACCCGTTGCCGTATGATTGCTATTGACTGGATTCGAAAAGATCACCTGCCGGCGCTGTTGTCAGCACTGTCCCATATCTGTCACCATGCTTTTAATGATGCCGATACAGCTGCAGTGTCTTATGGGTTAACCGATACTTCCCTCGAAAATGATTGCTGGTTTGACTATTCCCTGGCGGGGGAGCAAACGATTGCACTACAATTTTGTACAGATGATGATGACTCCGACATCATTTGCTGCCGTATTCATTGTGCGGATGACCATCGGCAGGCGATAGAGATGATGCAGTTTTTCCTGGAGAATTTTGCGTTACAGTACCTGCATTGACCATTAAAGTGATGAGCACTGCAGCTGCTGTGCGGCCCAGTCCTTTTTGCTCCAGGTCTGCAGCTCGAAAATAACAGTGAGCAATCCTTTCCCTTTGCAGGTAATGCTGTATTCGGTTTGTACGGGCGTAGTGGTGGTGATGCATGTTTTGTTGACAAGTCCCTGCGCTACCAGTTCCCCGAGCCTTTTGCCCAGCACCTGGTCGGATAAAGACGGGTGTGCCTTTTTCAGCTGACTGAAATGTTGCAGGCCGGTGAATATACTGTGCAGTATCTGTACTTTCCAGCGCTGGCTGATGTTCAGCAGGGTTTCATTTACGTCGCAGTACGATGCCAGTGCTTTCAGATTATGGGCGTTCGTGGAACTACCCTTTACTTTCGATGCCATACGTCACGTTTTGCTTACTCACTTCCGGGTGAGTTATTGTTGATGATGATAGGTCTGTCTAAAATTGCAGAAAATTATATTTCATGCAGTCAAAGTTAGTCAAATTAATCATTGTATTCCTGTTGGTACAGGTGTCCCTGATGGCACAGTCCCACAAAGTGTATGTACTGGTGCACGGCGCCTGGCATGGCGGTTGGTGCTGGCAAAGGGTAAGTGAAAAGCTGAGGACGGACGGTAATATCGTCTATACGCCCACACTCAGCGGTCTGGGTGAACATAACAATCAACCGCATGACAGCATTGATCTCAATACTCACATCACGGACATTGTGAACCTGCTCAACATGGAGGACCTTCATGAGGTGGTGCTGGTAGGCCACAGCTACGCCGGCGTGGTGATTACAGGGGTGGCGGACCGTATCCCGGAAAGAATCAGTAAACTGGTTTACCTCGACGCGGTGCTGGCAGAGAACGGGGAGAGCTGCATATCAGTACATCCGGAACAGGTCCGGAAAGAGTTTGAGAAAGATGCTTCGCAACATGGCATGCGTAGCTTGTCAGTACGGCCTTCCAGCCTGTTTGGCGTAAGCGACCATAAAGACCGGCAGTGGGTGGACAGCCGTCTTACTTTACAGCCTTACCACACTTTTGCCCAACCACTGATGTTACAGCATCCATACGGGAATGGCCTGCCATTGATCTACATCGCCTGTACCCAGCCACAGCTGCCAGTGCTGCGCCAGTTTGCAGACAAGGCCCGGCAATCTCCCCAATGGAAATATTACGAAATGAAAACAGGCCATGACGCCATGATCACCCGGCCGAAAGAGCTGGCCAACCTGCTGGTGTCGTTAAGCCGTTAGGGATTTTGGCGGAAGACGTAATGCGCTTATATTTGATACACTGTTTTTAACCAATACATTGTACTTATTATGAAGAAATTTTTTGGCGCATGCCTGTTGACCGCCGCCCTTTTTACAGGATATGCCTCCTATGCGCAACAGCCGGCAGCCAATACACTCCGCGAAGGAAAGCATGATCTTACCCTTCAATGGATCAGCTGGGACCGCCCCGGAAAGGTCATAATTAAAAAACAAAAAGACGGCACCTATACGGTAAAGGGAGAACAACGTGATGCCAAAAGCGGTGATTTTGTGACCATCGACGGAACGCTTACCGTAGACTCGCCAAAGGAACTGACCTTTAATGGCATTATCCGCACGCAGTACAGCAATGTCAACGGTGGCAAGGTGTGCGAAAAAAACGGTACCTACCACTTCGTGTCCAAAGGCGCCAGAAAATACTGGAGGCTCCAGGAAATGGACAACTGTGAAGGCAATAACGTGGTAGATTATGTAGACATCTACTTTAAATAATCTCCCTTAAAAAAAAATGCGTAACCGTTCGGTTTTATATTTATATTTGTAACCGAACGGTTATGCATTTTTTTATTGATTAAAACCACGCTCATGGCAACAACATCTCAACCAGCAGTCGCACAGACCGGCATGCTGATCAGAAAACCGGCCGCTGAAGTGTTTAACGCGTTTATTGATCCGGCTGTCACCACTCACTTTTGGTTCACCAGGAGCACGGGCAAACTGGAGAAAGGCAAAGAAGTGATCTGGTCCTGGGAAATGTACAATGTGGCCTCCGCAGTGCAGACGGTGGACATCGTGCCCAACAGCAGGATAGAGGTCCGCTGGTTTGACGGCTTCGACATGAAAGCCGGAGACCCCGGCACCCGCGAGAACGCCACCCGCGTGGTATGGACGTTTACGCCACATGGAGACAACGCCACTTTTGTAGAGGTAGTGAACGATGGATTCTCCGGTGACGCGGCCACTGTATGCCAGAAAGCACTTGACTCCAACGGTGGCTTCTGTTGGGTGTTGGCCGGATTGAAGGCTTACCTCGAACATCAGCTGGAGCTGAACCTCGTGGGGGACCGTTTCCCGACGGGTAAATAATTTATCAGGGCATCGGTTTGCCCCAGGCGGTCAGCACCAGGTTGCGGGGCCCGCCATAGTCCCTGTGTTCGCACAGGTAAATGCCCTGCCATGTGCCCAGCGCCAGCCTGCCGTTGTGGATGGGGACCATCACAGAACAACCCAGCAGCGAAGATTTCAGGTGTGCGGGCATATCGTCCGGCCCTTCGTCATTATGTTCATAGTCCGGATCATTCTCCGGAACAGCTTTATTAAAATACGTTTCAAAATCTATACGCACAGTAGGGTCTGCATTTTCGTTGATCGTCAGCCCGGCAGACGTGTGCTGGATAAATACCTGCAACATACCGGACTGCAACGTGCCTATCTGCGGAAAGGCCTGCAACACTTCGTGCGTGATCAGGTGAAACCCCCTGGGACGGGCTTTTAAACGCAATGCCTGCTGAAAAATTTCCATGCTGCTGTATTTTCTGCAAAAGTAAGATTTCTGTACTGCATAAAATTCTGCTTGTAAATCACTGCATTGCACTGTATCTTACCGGGATTGATGAAAAACTAAACCGGAAATTTACTCATGGCGGAAAACGTACAACCTTTACGGGTACTCGTAGTGGGCTGTGGCAATATGGGCACGTCTCATGCGGTGGCCTACCATACCCTGGAAGGATTTGATATCTGTGGTATTGTATCTACAGGCTCCAGCAAGCAGGTATTAAATGATAAACTGGGCGGCGGTTATACGCTGTACAGCAACTACGAGGAAGCGCTGGCGGCCACGCGGCCGGATGCTGTCTGCATCTCCACCTATCCTGATACGCATGAAAGTTATGCGATCAAGGCGCTGGAAAGTGGCTGTCATGTATTTATAGAAAAACCACTGGCAGATTCCGTGGCCGGCGCTGAACGGGTGGCCGCAGCTGCACAGAAGGCAGGCAAAAAGCTGGTGGTGGGTTATATCCTGCGGCATCATCCTTCGTGGGAACGTTTCGTGGAAATAGCACACCAGCTGGGCAAACCGCTGGTGATGCGCATGAACCTCAATCAGCAGAGCTCCGGCAGCAAATGGGGCGTACACCGCAACCTGCTGCAAAGCCTGAGCCCTATTGTAGATTGTGGCGTTCACTATATCGATGTGATGTGCCAGATGACCCGTTCCAAACCGGTACAGGTGAGCGCTATCGGCGCACGGCTGTCCAATGACATCCCGGCAGACAACTACAACTACGGCCAGTTGCAGATCCGCTTTGAAGACGGTTCTGTAGGGTGGTACGAGGCAGGATGGGGACCAATGATCAGCGAAACGGCTTTCTTTGTGAAAGACGTGATCGGCCCGCAGGGCTGCGTGTCTATCGTTGCCAAAGAATCCGGCAGCACCGGCAACTCAGATAACATCGAGGCACATACGAAAACAGAGTCCCTGCGGCTGCACCATGCTGTGCTGAATGAAAAAGGGGAGTTTGCAAAAGAAGATACCTGGATTAACATGCAGGATGAGCCGGACCACCAGGAGCTGTGTAACAGGGAACAGCGTTATTTCCTGAAGGCTGTCCGTGAAAATATTGATCTGACGGACCATGTGCAGGACGCGGTGAACAGTCTGCGTATCGCCTTCGCCTGCGATGAATCCGTTCGTACCGGAAAAATTGTAACGTTATAAACCAATACGGGCCCGCCTTCGGGCGGGCTTTTCTTTACAGCCATAACCAGCCGCACACACCGGCCACCAAAGCGGCAAACAGCGTGTTGGCAAAATTCACGGCATCATTGCCGATGTAGTGCTTACGCTCCAGCGCAGCTCCCAATACAGAATCCACCAGGTTGCCTAATATGCCGGCTACTACGATAAAGGCTATACGCTGGTCGAACCCTTCCGCCAACGCATATACGACGGCAATAACCGCAGCGCCTGCAGCCCCCAGCAGCGTGCCTTCCAGGCTCACAACGCCATCCAGCCCTTTGGGCTCTTTTCTGAAAGTAAGAATATTAAAAAAACGGCGGCCATAAACGGTGCCCAGTTCAGACGATAAAGTATCAGCGGTGGCAGATGCCAGGCTGCCTGCCAGCATCAGCTCATACAACCCCTCATGCTCCGGGTCTGTAAGCATCATCAGGGCCATCAGGGCGGCGGCGCCACCATTGGCAAATACCTGCCCGGCCTTCCGCTTTTCAGGATGTGCGCCGTCAGCAGTAATAGCTGCTTTGATATTTTTTTTATGCGAGGTGGCCAGTGTGCCCAATACAAAGAATGTTCCCAGCTGCGCAATACCGGAATATCCCGCCCCGGCGAAGACCACCAGTCCGGTAAGGCCCGCCGCCATTGCTGCCGGGACAGACAGCTTGCCGGTCCGGACACAGACCACTATAAAGCTTGCCAGTAAGAAAATAAAGAGGCCGTAATACTGAAACATCGTATTCATAAATCGAGGTCAGCAAAACTAATTAATTACTTTTGCTGTCTGAAAATTTTATATGAAAACATTGTTGAATCTCGAAGAAATTGCCATGTTCCTGGCCGCCGTGGTACTCTTTAATGTACAGTCTCCCTATGCCTGGTGGCTCTTCCCGCTATGCCTGCTGCTGCCTGATCTCAGCATGCTGGGTTATGCCGCAGGAAACAAAGTGGGCGCCTGGGTGTACAACTTTGTTCACCACAAAGGCATCGCCATACTGGTATATTTAGCCGGCCATGCGCTGGCACTGGACTGGCTCGCCTTCACCGGTATCATCCTGTTTGCCCACTCCTGTATGGACAGGGTTTTCGGTTATGGCCTGAAATATCTCACCGCTTTCAAAGACACCCATCTGGGTGAAATAGGCCCGAAGGCAAAACGAACTGCATAAAAAAGGCGGTGTGGAAACACACCGCCTTTTTTATGAAATTGATTGTAAGGTTTAGAATTTAAACGCCACACTGGCAGAGAAGCGACGGGGCATCATTCTTTCCACGGTAGTCCATCCGCTGTAATATGCCTTGTCAGTAAGGTTGTCAAGTTTCAACGCAATGCGGTAAGCATTTACCTGATAGAAAACACCTGCATTCAGCACTACATAGGAAGGCAGCGTGAACACACCGGTGGCTTTGGAATTGGTGATCATGTTTTCGCTGCCGTAGTTGCCACCGAAGCCGAGGCCAAGGCCATGCAATTTACCGCTGGTAGCGGTGTAGCTCACCCACCAGTTGGCCACATGCTCAGGGCCTGCGCTGGTTGGACGGCGGTCTAACACGCTCGAATCTGATTTCACCATTTTACTGTCATTGTAACCATATCCGGCCACAATGTTTAATCCGGGCAACGGGTTGGCGATCAGGTCCAGTTCCACGCCTTTGCTGCGCTGGGAGCCATCCTGGATCGTCACATTGTAAAGGTTGCCGTTTTTTTCCACGTCAATGCTGCGCGTCATGTTGGTAACGAGAATATTATAGTAGCTGGCGCTCATGCTCAGTTTGTTGTTGAGCACATTCAGTTTCACCCCGCCTTCAAACTGGTTGGCCTGTTGCGGTTTCAGTACGCCGCTGTATTCGGGCAGCGACTGTGTCACTGGTGCTGAATTTTTAAAGCCGTTCATATAGTTGGCAAACAGGCTCACTTTATCTTTTACCACCTGGTATATCAAACCAAATTTCGGGGAGACGGAGGTCTGACTGAAATCATCGTTGCCTTTCTCGCCGGTCACGTAGTCTTTGGTGGGTTTGGTGACGAAATGGTCTACGCGTAAGCTGGCCATGGCTATCAGCTGATCAGTGATATTCAGCACGTCTGATACGTAGGCGCTGTAAGTATAGTCGGTGGTGGCATTTTTCACCTGACCGTCTTTTACCTGTGCCAGACGGGCGTCTACAGCGGCTTTGTTCAGCTGGGAGTAACGTGGGTCTTTCGGGTTCACGGCATTTACCAGGTCAAAGAGCAGGTAAGGTGAATTGTTGTTTTCGGTGTACTGGCTCAGGAAATCCAGTCCCGCTACGAGCCGGTTGCGCAGGCCGCCGATTTTAAAGTCACCGATGAAATTCTGTTGAACGTCGGTAGCAGTGGTGGTGGAGTTTTGATTTGTTACGTAGCGGCTCAGCAGCGTATCGTTGGGTTTCTGTACGGAAGCATCGCCCTGATCGAGGAACATCACGTAAGAGTAGTAGCCGTTGCTGCGGCGGGTGCTCCTGGAGATGGTGGTCTGCGAAGTCCATTTATCGGACAGTTGATAGTTGGCCTGACCGAAAAGGTTCACGGACGGCGTTTTCATGGTGATATCATTGCTGGTGAAAGACCGGTTGAAGTCGATGCCCAGCTGGTCCGGCGTTCTGGCAATCAGCTGGCGGCGACGGTTCAGGAACACCATGGTGGGATTGGTGCTTTCGCCGCTGTAGAATTCCGTGTTGATGAGGAAAGACAGGCGGTCGTTCACGCGGTAGGAGAGGCTGGGGGCCAGGAACCAGGAGCGTTTGAAGCCTGCGTCCTGGTAGCTGCCTTCGGAATGATAGGCCGCATTGGTGCGCAGGACAGCGGATTTGTCTTTGTTCAGCGGCGTATTGATATCGGCCGTTACGCGGTTAAGGCCATAGGTACCGCCGGTGTAGCTGATTTCGCCGCCGAATGCGTCGTACGGTTTTTTAGTGACGATGTTGATCAGACCGCCGAAGGAAATGAGGCTGCTGCCAAACAGGGTGCCGGACGGGCCTTTGATGGTCTCGATCCGTTCTATGTCTGCCGGATCGGGGCTACCGTTGGAGATGCCGGCGATACCGTTGACCATGGTAGGCTGCACGGCAAAGCCACGCATGGTGAAGTAACCTGCACCATCGCCGCCACGGCCGGTAGAGGACCACAGCCGGGTTACGCCGGGCGCATTTCTCAGCGCGTCGTCGAAGTTGCTGACAACCTGTTCTTTCAGCAGTTCCTTGCCTACTACGTTATATACCTGCGGATTTTCCAGGTTTTTGATGGGCAGGCGCGCGATATAATCACTTTCCTTGTTGGCCAGTTTGTTCTGTCCGCCTGTCACCGTTACTTCCGACAGCTGTGTTTTAGATACCTGCAGCTTCAAATGCACGGTGGCCGTCTGGTTAGCCGTTACCGTTACTGTCTCTGCCATCGGTTCGTAGCCCAGCAGGGACACCTGTAATATATATTTTCCCGGATCGAGGCGACGGAAAGCGAAGTCGCCCTTACCGTCGGTAACAGTGCCCCGGCTGTGTTGTTCTATGCGTACGCTCACGAAAGCTGCTGCTTCTCCTTCACTGGTGACAATATTCCCTTTAATGCCACCGGTGCCGCTCTGCGCGCTTACACCGGCTGTTATGCTAACAAGCATTATCAATAATGCTGATAATTTTTTGACCATTGCTGTGCTATAATATTGATCTAAAGATGCTAAATGACAATCCCGGGCGCAAAATTCTATCAGCAAAAAGAAGTTGCACCATCAAATCGGGAAAAAAGTTTACGCATTCGGGAATTATACATTGACGGTTCAACCCAGTTATCTGACAACTCGGCAAAAAATGGGCGGCCAGGCTGAGGGGACAATGCATTTTTGTACCGTCCATAAACAACACATCATGAAATTTGAAAAAGTGCATAACAAAGGGCAGGCGAGGCTTTTTAAAAGCCGTTACCTGGAAATGCTGACCAAAACACACCCTGTGGTGATTTTTGGTATGTACCTGCCCGTTATCGGGTATATGCTCTATTACAGCCATGCCAACGTGGGATATTCACTGCTCCGTATTTTATTGACCTACTTCGGCGCCATGTTCTACTGGACATTGTTTGAATATGTGGCGCACCGGTTTATTTTCCACTGGGTCAGCGACCAGCCGTCCGTCCGTCGCGTGGTGTATACCTTGCATGGCAACCATCATGAATATCCGCGCGACCGGCAGCGGCTGTTTATGCCGCCGGTGCCCAGCGTCATCATCTCTTCTGTTCTGTTTTGTATCTTCTATCTCCTCATGAAAAATAATGCGTTCGTCTTCTTCCCGGGATTTGTGTCCGGGTACCTGTTGTACGGCAGCATGCACTACGCTATCCATGCCTGGGCGCCGCCATTTAAATGGCTTAAACCGCTCTGGCGCAACCACCACCTGCATCACTATAAAAATGACGATCTGGGTTTTGGTGTCAGTTCTACTTTATGGGACCGGGTATTCCGGACCATGTTCACGCTCTGTCTGATGTTGAGTCTGTCGGCTGCCGGTTACGCCCACCAGCAGGCCGAAGGGGAGTACCGGCTGGTGAAAAGGGATAAGTCCATTTCGCTGTACGAAAGATGGATTACCGCAGGTAATGAAGAAAGTGTGCGGGAAATCAAGGCAGTATTTACCGTCAGGTCCGATGTTCCCGCAGTGGCGCGGCTGCTGACAGACCAGCAACAGGGCGTGGTATGGAATGCCCGTGCTAAAAGTTACCAGGTGCTGCCGGTAGACGACGGCCGGTGGATCACCTATCTGAAATACAACATTCCCTGGCCTTTCGGTGACCAGGACTGTTGCCTGCTGTTCCGCCTGAACATGCGTAACGAACATTCCGGGGAGATCAGCTTCGAAAGCACGCAGAACAACCGGTTCCCCGTTTCCGGTGATGTGACCCGCATCACCGGCACCCGAGGCAAATGGCTGATGGAGGAATTGGGCAACAACCATATGCAGATAACCTACACCATCACTACCAATCGCAGCGCCCGGATACCAAGATGGGTGTCCGATCCCATTGTACGGAACAACATGTTTGAAACCATGTCCACCTTCAGGAGCATCCTGGAGAAGCGTTGATCAACTTGTGCGGTATTTGATTATTTTTGGAGAAACCTCTGGTGAATGATCTACAGGGAGTTTGCACCTCATCCGCAACTGGCGCCATATATTGAATGTTACTGGAAAGCTGATGCCGACAGGCCCCCTTTCCGGGACGAGGAATCGCTGATCCCCGATGGCACCATCGAGCTGATGTTTAATTTTGGTGACCACTATGCCAGCATCAAAGACGGCTCCCGTCAGCCGGTAAAAGGCTCCCACATTATCGGTATCCGTCAGCATGCGCTGCGGATCTCTCAAACAGCCCATCAGCATGTGTTTTCCGTGCGCTTCCGGCTGGGAGGCACTTACCCGCTGTTCCGCATCCCGGCCCACCTGCTGGCCAACGATTTCTGGTGCCTCCCCGATGTGCTGGGAAAAGATTATTCGTTGCTGGAAGAACAGCTGTTTGAGGCTGCCACCGATGAACAACGCGTACAGCTCACCGATCAGTTTCTGTTGAGCCGCTTACAATTTGATAATATCCCCCATCGTTTTCTGCAACAATGCACCACATGGATGCTGCAACAGGAGAGTGTTTCCGTGGCCGATGCCTGCCGGGTATTCGGTGTTTCCTACAAAGCGATGGAGCGCCGGTTTAACCAGGTGGCAGGCCTTACCCCAACAGACATGCTAAAGATACGGCGGTTCAACAAGGCCATACTGGCCATGTACAGCTGTCGCCACGAATCCCTCACCGCGGTAGCACACAGTTGTGGCTTCTACGACCAGTCTCATTTTATCCGCGAATTCAAACAGCTCTCCGGCACCACCCCGCGTCATTTCCTCAAGGAACAATATACCATTGTACAGGTAATACAACCGGCCCTCGCAGCACGGCTGTCTAAATCGTACAATTTATAACCGCCCGCATTTATCATCTTCGTAAAAAATATATGTCATGGAAGGAAAAAAATATGAACTGATTCCCTACCTCACTTTCGGAGGCAATTGTGAAGAAGCAATGAACTTTTATGCCAAAGCACTGGGCGCCACTTTTAAAGTATGGACCCGCTACGACAACCCCAACATGAAGGCGCCGGAAGCCTATCGTGACAAGGTGCTTCACAGCAGGCTGCATTTTAATGACCTGGCTATTTATGCCAGCGATACTTTTCCCGGTAAAGAAACGAAAGGCAACAGCGGAGATGTGTCTTTGTCGCTCACTTTCCCCGATGAACAAACCGCACAAAAAGCTTTTGACGCACTGGCCGCAGGCGGCGAAGTGGGCGTGCCTTTCGGAAAACAGTTCTGGGGCGACTGGCATGGTAATCTTACGGACAAATACGGCATTAAATGGATGGTGAATTGCTGATTCGCAAATCGTAGCCCAGGGCTTCAGCCCTGGGCTACGATTTGTTCTTTCTCTTTTATAGATAACCTCCAATTGATGAGACAGGGTCAATGTTGGCAATAGGAGATTATCTGGTATCATCCAGGTTATCGATGCTAAGTTTCCGAAATTGATGGGTTAAAGCCAATTCATTGAGAAGTTCCGCTCTGAAACAGCCTGAAGAACAGAACGTAACCCAGGGCTTCAGCCCCGGGACTTGGCCCCGGGACTGAGCCCCCGGGCTCCTCAGAAAATCTGCCCTAAAGCAATCAGATTACCGCATTCATCCTCGAAAACGGCTTCTATGCCCCAGTCGGCTTTGGTAGGTGGTTTCCGGAACACCACGCCTTTGGCTGTCAGCTGTTCGTATTCGGCTGCAATATCAGCTGTGCCCAGCATGATAGCAGGTATTCCTGCTGCGTATAGCCCTTCCATATAGGCTTTGGCCACCGGATGCTGGGACGGTTCCAGCAGCAGGGTGGTGCCTTCGGGATCTTCAGGAGAGACCACTACGGCCAGGAATGCTTCGGGCATATAAACTTTCTCTTTAAAGCCCAGTTTCTCTGTGTAAAAGCGAAATGCTTCCAGGGGGTCGTTGACGTGGACCCCTGCCATGGCTATTTTCATATGGATATGTTTTTAGTGGTGAGTGATCATGGTGGAGGTGTCTTTCCCGTGTTTACGCTTTAATATCAAGGCGCTGATGAGCGCTATCACGATGCCGACAGGCAGTACTTCCGAATAGGTGATCAGTATAACAAACAGCGGGTTTTTATAGAGCTGCTTAAAATTTTCCGCTTCGGCCGTCTTTTTAGACAGTGTTGCAGCGTCGGCGCCTGCTTCTCTGGCTTCTTTCAGCAGGTGGGCGTTGTATTTGTCCATAAAATCCGGAACAAACAGGTAATAGTCAAACAGCCACACCACTACATATATGGTAGAGGCGATGAGGGCAATCAACAGGCCTACTTTAAATGCCTTGCCGAAGTTGATGGCGCCGTTGTTGTATTTGTCGCGATAGTTTTTGACGCCCACAAAAATGAAAGAGAAAGCGACGAGCATCCCGGCGTAGCCGAGCACCATATTCCCCTTATAGTTGGGGTCGCCGTAACACATTAAAACGGAAAACACCATCATCAGGCTAACGATGGCGCCGGAGATCAATCCGAAAACGAGCACATTTTTTTTCATCTGGTCAGGATTTGGTAGTGAGTACAAAAATGCTGGTCCTGCATCTTTTTCCGTTCATACTTTAGGGTGATTTTACCTTTCTTACCTTTTTTCCTGCTTTCGGGTGATGATGATTATGGTATGATATTCAGTCGCTTAGCTTTATCTATGGCTTGTGTTCTTCTTTTTACGTCCAGTTTTTCGAATAAACGTGATGCATGGGTTTTGACCGTGTTCAGTGACAGGAACAGGCGGCCGGCGATCTCCTGGTTGCTGAGGCCATCGGCCATCAGCTGTAGTACTTCCAGTTCGCGGTTGCTCAGGCCGGGGTGGTCCGGCGCAGGGGTATTTAAAGAGAAGGCGGCTGCCGGAGTAACAGGCACCGGTTTTTCGATGATCACAGTCTCCACTTTCGGTCTGGTGAGTTTTAAGGCCAGCCATATCCCCAGTGCTGTAAAAATGAGGGCCACCATGCCGACATATACCTCCATGGCATGATGAATGATCAGGAAACGCAGCTCCAGCCATTTCAGGAGAAAGAGCAGCAGGGCCAGCGAAAGGCCGTAAAGGATATTATGTTTGTTTCTGGTGATGGCGTGCCACTTCATGCGCAATGGTTTGCTGTTGGCATAAAGTTACATATTTGATGCAAAAGCAGTAGTCTGCGCCCATCCTTTTGCTGCCAGACATGCGTTATAGAGAGGTCTGTATTCAGTAAAACTTTTCCGGATGGTCTGTTGTATTAAATTATTATTCGCCGGACATCCCGGAGTAACATTTAAGTATTCTTGTGCGTTACACTGCTTTTGACGGCCTCTGACAAGAAACCGGCATGATTATTAATCTATTATTTATCATAAAATGACAGCAATTGTTCATTTTAACGCATGAATGTTCAATTACATACAAGATAAAATAAATTACATTTGACACCAGAAAAATTCAATTTTCCCATGAACAGACGTACTGTTATTGCATTGCCATTGGTTTGCCTGACACTTCACAGTTCCCTCGCAAGCCGGGCTGCAAATGTTTACCCCGCAACTGAAACTGTTGTTACTGCCATGGCAGACCAAAACAAAGCTGCCAAAGTGATCAACTACGGTCAGGGTATAGACCTGATCGTAAAAGCCCTGGGCCTCAATATTGACAATATCCGGTTTATCAAAGAGCCGAAGGCTACCGATTACTGCGAATATGCCGATAACAAGGCTCCCTACGCTTCATCCGTGATCATTGCGGCCAACAACGGCATTACGCTGGACCGCAAACAGCGTTTCAATACGCCTATGACACGTGAGCAGTTCGCGCTGGCACTGGAAGAAGCCATTGAACACACCGGTCCTTATCCGATGAACATGATGTGGATCAACATCGGAGATGCCGCAGCTTTCGTCAACAAAGACAAAGCGAATAATGCCGTACAGGCGCTGATTAAATTTGGTGTGGTATCGCTGGAGAAAAACAATTTCCGCCCGAGAGCGAATGTTACACCTGCTGAAGCCAATGCTATGGTGGCAAAGGCGGCCAAATTTGTAAAAGAACACAAACAACGCGTGGAAGAACATCAACAACAGAGCGAAGTAACGGTAACGTCTACACCGGTAAATGCGCAGGTGAACAGCGTGGTCCTGTCAAGAGGCAGCCAGCCCAATTCCGGCTACCAGATCGCCATTACGGGTATTGACTTTGCAGAAGGCACTGCCACCGTACGTTACAGGCTTACCAACCCCGAGCCCGGCAAAATGTACATGCAGATGATTACTGAGCCCAAAGCGGAAACTTTCGTGGGCAGCGCTTATAAGGTAGTTATACAACAGGATAAATAACTGATATCGTGGGACTGGACCTGTACCATTTAAAGCCTTGCGCGACACCCGTTGATCCGACGCTTTTTTTTCGATGGAGAAGTTGGCAGCAGCGCCGGCAGCATTCATCGAAAAGCATCGGCATTTGATGGTGCAGGTGGCCGTCCCGCCTGATATTTTTTCTGTCTTTATTTTTACCGGTGAGCAACAGGTGCATGTTTTCGAAAAACTATTCGGTAAACATGACGACTACCGGCTGCTCACCGGCACTATACAGAGCCCCGGAAAAGTGCAAAAGAAGAGACCCTCCGCAATTTTCGGGAAAACTTCATTGATAATTTTGAAGGTGGTACCAGTGCTTTCTTTCCCGGCTGGTAGGCCTTGTCTCAGAGAAACAAGTCCGGCTGCAGTTTCCCGCCCGGCGTCACAGCATAATGCGCCAGATCAGTTATCCCTTCTGCTTTTAATACTGCTTCATCAATAAAGTTATTGCCCGTACAGGAAGCCGCCGGTTTCCCGAGTATGTAAAACGCTGCATCCGCCATGATGTCCGGTTTACGGCTTATTTTCATCAGGGCTTCGCCGCCGAGCAGGTTTTTAATGGCCGCTGTAGCGATGGTGGTAGCCGGCCATAATGAATTGGCCGCAATGCCGTATGATTTTAACTCTTCCGCCCATCCCAGGGTGAGCATGCTCATGTTGTATTTGCTGATAGTATAGGCCACGTGCGGACCGAGCCAGTTGGGGGACAGGTTTACCGGTGGCGACAGTGTCAGGATATGCGGGTTGTTCCCTTTTTTGAGATAGGGGATACAATGTTGTGTTACCAGGAAGGTGCCTCTGACGTTGATGTCGTACATGAGATCGAAACGTTTGGCCGGTGTTTGCTCGGTGTTGGTGAGTTGAATAGCGGAGGCGTTGTTGATGACCACATCGATGCCGCCAAATTTTTCGACTGCCTGTTGCACGGCTTGTTGTATCTGTTCTTCCTCGCGGATATCCACTTTGACGGGCAGGGCTTTTCCGCCGGCTTTTTCCACGGCTTCCGCCACGGAGAAGATGGTGCCACCGAGGCGGGGATCTTCTTCGGTGCTTTTGGCGGCGATAACGATATTAGCGCCGGCTGCCGCGAGCTTCAGGGCAATGGCTTCACCGATGCCTCTGCTGGCGCCGGTGATAAAGATGGTGCGATTTTGAAAGGTCATGTCAGGCTGCTTTTGTTGGGTGTAAGAAATATTTATGGCCGGATGTTTTTACCGGCTTTGTATACAGTCACAATATGACGGGTATTTTTGATGTTTGACTCCGGGTTGTCTGCCAGCACCAGCAGATCGGCCACCTGGCCGGGTGCGATGGTGCCGGTATTGGGGAGCTTCAGTACTTTGGCTGCGTTGCGGGTGCCTGCGCTGATGGCTTCCAGCGGCGTCAGTCCTGCCTGTACCATCAGCTCCAGTTCCAGGTGTTCTGAGAAGCCCTGTGTACGTAGCGGCGTAGCGCCGGAGTCGGTGCCCATGGCCACGAAGATGCCTGCGCGGTATATGCGGCGAAGGTTGCGCAGCGCTGTTTCAAAGGCCGCCTTGTTTTTGGCAAAGGCGGGAGAGCGCTCCAGCTGCTGTTTGTATTCCGGTGAGGTGATCATTTCATATACGCCCGGCTCCAGCGAACGTTTAAAGAATTCGTCGTGTAGCCATTCGGGTTGGCGTGCGTAGATGTAGGCATATTCATCGAGCGACAACGTAGGGATGTACACGATGCCTTTCGCCTTCATGGTCTGCAACAGTTTGTCGTCGATGTCCCGGTCACGGATGCTGTGAGCGAAAATATCGATGCCGGCATCAGCCAGCTGTTGCGCGTCTGCTGCGTAATACAGGTGGGAGGCCACCCTGATGCCGTGGTGATGTGCTTCGCTGATCACTGCCTTGTATACGGCAGGCTCCATCTTTTTAAAACGGCCGCTGAAATCATCCAGCCACATTTTCACCACATCGGGACGTACCTGTGCAACCTTGTCCATGGCCGGCGCCACATCGGCGGCCGTAGCGGGGCGGTTTACGAGGTCCATGCCAAACTCCAGCGGCGGTGCGCCGTTGGGCACTCCGAAGCCATAACCGGCAGAATGCAGGCGTGCGCCAGGCAACAGTCCGGTCAGCGATGAATCCCGCAGACCGCTTTCAAACAGCATGGGCCTGTCGGTGCCCATGGCCAGCACATGCAGCACGCCATAGTCCGCATACTGTTGCAGCTGCCGCAGGATATTTCCCCGGGTGTAGTTAACGGCATTGGTAGTGGTGCCTTTCAGCGTGCCTACGTGTGTATGAACGCTGATCAGTGCGGGCATGACGGTCTTGCCTGTGAGGTCTACCACGGTGGCGCCCGGCGCTTTCAGGTGGCTGCCAACGGCGGCAATGGTATCTCCCTGTAACAGGATATCAGTATACAGTTGGGACCGGTGGCCGGTGCCATCTATCACGGTGGCATTTTTAAGCAGGGTGGTCTGCGCTGACGCCGCTGTTCCTGATAACAAGGCTGCTATCAGCAGCGCAGAAAAGTTTGTTGTCATCCTCTTTTGTTTTATGGATCTGTCTTAAATATACCCCAGACTGTATAAACTACCATGTAAAATTTTGCAGGACATTTTACCGGTTTTGCAGAGAAACCAGGCGGTGTTGCACAATACTGTTTGCTGACGCGGCCTGAGCGGCTATTTTTGACCGGCAATCATTTTTTATGGCATACTGCATTGAAGTGGCCGGTCTGGCCTACCAATTTAGAGACAAAACACCTGTGCTGCAGGATATACAACTGAAGGTGCCGCAAGGGGCTATCTATGGTTTTCTGGGACCTAACGGTGCCGGCAAAACGACGACGCTGCGACTGATCACCGGCCTGCTGCGCATGCAGACAGGCAACGTGCAGGTCCTGGGCAAGTCTTTCCGGCAGCACCGGCTGGAGATCCTGCGGCAGACGGGCTGCCTGATCGAAAGTCCGGCTATCTACGAACATCTGAGCGCCGCAGACAACCTGCTGGTATTGCAACGTATTTATCAATGCCCCAAAGCCAATATCATGGAGGCATTGAACACAGTAGGGCTACAGGCTGTGCGCGATAAAAAAGCCGGTCAGTTTTCGCTGGGCATGAAACAACGGCTGGCATTGGCCATGGCGTTGCTGCACCACCCCAGGCTGCTGATACTGGACGAGCCTACCAACGGCCTGGACCCCAATGGTATCATCGAGATGCGTGAGTTACTGAAGAAGATCAACCGGGAGCAGGGCATCAGTATTTTGATCTCCAGCCATCTGCTGCCCGAAATAGAAAAGCTGGCCACCCATATCGGTATCATCAGCAAAGGCCGTATGGTGTTTGAAGGCAGCCTGGAGCAATTGTCAGGCCTGCGGCGGCAGGTGAGAGGCTACCTGCTGGAAACGACAGACAATGCCGTTGCCGCGAAGCTTTTATCAGCCAGGGACATCCCCATTGTGACAGACACGGAAGGAATACAGCTGCCGGCATTGCCGGTGGCGGTCATCACGGAGCTGAACAGTCAGCTGGTGCAGCGTGGTATCGGCGTATATGGCATCCAGCCGGTTAAAAATGATCTTGAAACAATTTTCATGGACCTTATTCAACCTTAAATTATGTTGACATATCTCCATAGTGTTCAGAGTGAATGGCTCAAAAGAAAGAACAGTGCCGCCACCTGGCTTACCGTTTTGGGCGCCGTGCTGGTGCCATTGATTGTACTGTGTTACCGTTTTTATTATTTTGAACTGCTGGCCACGCAAAACGCATCGGCCGACATATGGGAGCAGCTGTACAACCGTTCCTGGCAGTACATGGGATTCCTACTGTTGCCCATGGGCGTCATTCTGGTCACAAGTTTGATTACGCAGATCGAAACCCGCAGCAATGCCTGGAAGCTGTTGCATATAACGCCGCAACGGCTGACGACCATCTTCTTTGCTAAACTGACGGTTATTTTGATCATGCTGTTATCCTTTTTTCTGTTGTTTAACATCGGCATTTATCTGACGGGCGTGCTGCCGGCGCTTTTGGTAAAAGAGGTGCCCTTCCCCACAGCACCTTTCCCCTGGCTGAAATATCTGTATGGTAACGGAACGTTCCTGGTTGCCTGTCTGCCGATAGTGGCGTTTCAGTACCTGATAGGATTGCGCTACCGGAATTTTATGGCGCCGCTGGGAGTGGGGCTGGGCCTGTATATTGTGTCTTTCATCGCGTTCAAATGGGAATATGCTTATTTTATTCCCTACATTTATAGTATACTGACATTTATCGATGGTATGCATCATACAGTAAGACCGGTGAATATCTATTTGTTGTCGACCGCTTATTTTGTGGGGTTCACCGTATTGGCGTATACGTTATATATCAATAAAAGTGAGAAAGGATAGATCATGTCGACATACATCTGCAGTGTTCAGAGTGAATGGCTCAAAAGAAAAAACAGTGCCGCTACCTGGCTTACCGTTTTGGGCGGTACATTTGTGCCACTGATCATCCTGGGCGTACGGTTATATCATTTCGACCAGCTGGCCGGTCAGAACGCCTCGGCCGATCTATGGGAACGGTTATATCATGAAGGCTGGCAATACATGGGCTTCCTACTGCTGCCCATAGGCATAATCCTGGTAACGAGCCTGGTCACACAGCTGGAAACCCGCAGTAATGCCTGGAAGTTATTGCATGTAACGCCACAGCGGTTCACTATTATTTTCCTGGCTAAACTGACGGTTATCCTGATGATGCTGTTGTGCTGCCTACTGTTGTTTAACGTCGGTATTTACCTGACTGGCGTGGCGCCTGCATGGGTGATGCATGATGTGCCCTACCCTGTGGCTCCTTTCCCCCGGATGAAATACCTGGTTGGCAGCACACACTTTCTGTTGGCCGGTTTACCGGTATTGGCGTTACAATATTTGCAGGGATTGCTCTTCAGAAATTTCATGTTGCCCCTGGGAATAGGACTGGGGCTGTACATTGCATCAGTTATAGCGCTCCCGTGGAAGTATGCCTGCACAATTCCTTATATTTATTGTATGATGTTAGCCAATCAGGGGGCAATACCATCTGGTGTTTACATCATGTCGACAGGGTATTTTGTATTGTTTGGCGTGTTGGCTTATATACTGTACGTCAGAAAAAAAGAGAAAGGATAATGACAAAGAAGGTAATCGTTGTACTGCTCCATATTGGATACTGGATGATGTACTTCTTCCTGATCTTACTTTTTTTGGCGATCATAGCCAAAGGCAACCTCCGTTCCGCCAACCTGCGAGGGTCAGCGCCAATGGCTATTTTTTGTTTTGCGCCCGCTTTGCTGGGTTTCTATAGCTTTTATGGCTTGTTGTTTAACCGTTACCTGCATCCTCAACGGGTAGGAACGTTATTGCTTGCCGGCATTGTTACCGTACTTTGTTGTGGCGCCATTTCCCTGCTGCTGCTGTGGCCTTACAAGGGTCTTGCCTCCGGCCGGCAGCTAGTGGTAATGTGGCTGGTCACATCCGGAATGGCGGCCATTCATGGCATTATTGCCTTCGTATTAAAGGGATTCATCAGCTGGTATGGAGACATTCAACTGAAAGAAGCGCTCAATAAAAAAAATTATGAGACCTCCATGGCGTTGATCAAAGCGCAGATCAACCCGCACTTTTTATTTAATACCATTAATAACATCGACGTATTGATCTCGAAAGATGCAGGGAAAGCTTCATTATATCTCAATAAACTGTCCGGTATCATGCGGTTTATGTTGTATGAGACCAGGGGGGAGATTATACCGCTGTCGCGGGAGATGGCCTACATCGATCAGTATATTGAGTTGCAGCGTATCCGGTCCTCCCATGCCGGATATGTCACCTATGAAGTAGAAGGTACGCCTGGCAACAGGATGATTGCCCCGATGCTTTTTATTTCCTATATCGAAAATGCGTTTAAACATGCGGAACATAAGAAGGCGGAAAACGCGATCCGTATCCGGTTGCAGATAGAAGACGACCGGCTGGTGTTTTCCTGTCGCAATCTGTATAGTGTGGAAGCGCCGGTGAAGCAGGAACACAATGGGCTGGGCAACGAGCTGCTGCAACAGCGGCTGGAGCTACTGTATCCAGGCCGCCACGAGCTGGATATTACACGCGAAGGAGGTGTTTATCAGGTAAACCTTATATTGCGGGACGCATGAAGATCAGTTGTATTATAGTAGAAGATGAGCCGCTGGCCATGGAAAGGGCGAAGGAGTACGTTGGGAAACTGCCCTACCTGCACCTGCTGGCCACGTTTGACAATGGCATGGATGCCATGGTATACCTGCGGCTGCATCCTGTGCAACTTATCCTGCTGGACATCAATATCCCCGGTATTTCCGGCATACAACTGCTGGAAGCGGCCAATACCCGCTGTGAAATAGTGCTGCTCACTGCTTATGAGGAGTATGCGTTGAAAGGGTATGAGTTGAATGTGACTGACTACCTGTTGAAGCCTTATACGTTCGACCGCTTTGTGCTGGCGATGGACAAGGTACAGCATAACCTGCAGCGGCAGGCACCCTCCATACCGGATTACATCTTCATAAAAACCTCCTGGCGACTGGAAAAAGTGTCACTCAGTGATATTATTTATATAGAAGGCCGTCGCGACTACCGTAAAGTATATACGCAGCAGAAACAGATCATGACCCTGCAGCCATTTGGCTGGTTTGAACAGGAACTGCCGCCCCAGCAGATCTGCCGGGTGCATAAGTCTTATATGGTGGCCATCTCCAAAATAGACAGTATTGAGAAAGAAGGTATCCGTATCGCCGGGATTACCATTCCGGTATCCGAGACATACCGCAAACAGTTTTATGCTCTGATTACGCGTGGCTGATTTTACGGCGGGCAAACCAGTAGGGAACCACAAAGATCAACACAGCGGCAGATATCCGGTACCAGTTAGCCTCCGGTCCGTAGAAGTCCGGATAATTAGTTTGCTCTATTCCGGTTACATTGAGTAGCCATTGCATTATTTCTATGATATGTGCAATGATGCTGACGCTGATTAATAGTAGACAGGTAAACCAAACGCTGGTATTGCGTTTACGGGAGAAGGCCAATACAGGAACGATGCCACATAATAGCGATATCATTACTATCATCTCTGCACGATAATTCCGACGAGGGGGAACTTCCTTGTAATATTCGACACTGGCGAAGTATATTACGATAAGATGCAGCAGGACTGATGATACCAACATTATTAAGCCCAGTATGGCAAAAGGAATATTGGCATTGTGAAGATAATGCGGGCGTATTTTTTTCAGGGCGGGTATGAAAGCTGATGCTATCAGAAAAAGAAAGAGCGAAATGATACAGCCTTCCAGCAGGTAGATGGTAATGGTCCAGATAAATACCATGGTATATAGGTTGTCCCTTAAAATAGGGAAAACGGCTGCAGCTAGGCGTCAGTCTTTGTTATGATTGCGCAGCCCGGTTTACTTTACGGCGGGCAAACCAGTAGCAGAGCAGAAAGAACAGCAACGCAAAGGCAATACGGTACCATTTTGCGGCAGCCACTTCCTGCCAGAAGGAATTATACAAATTAAACCCTGATAAACCGACAAGCTGTTGTGCAATCAGGTCAGCATGGACAATGAGCGTAATGCTGATCAACAAAACACATGTAAAACCGATATTTATCGCACATTTGCGGGAGAAGGCAAATAGGGGGACAATGCCTAACAATACCACGCCGGCCAGTATACGTTTTGCTATGAAGGAATAGAACTTAAACTCTTCTTTGTGCAGGAGCTCGATGACCACGATACTGTACAAGAATATAGAAATCCCCAATGCCACCAGGCCGGCAATGGCAAAGATAGTATTGGCCATACGAAGATATGATGGCCGTAAGCTTCTTAAAGCAGGTATAAATATAGAACCAATCAGGAAAAGAAGTATTGAAATGGCACAGCCATCTGTCAGTTAGGTAAGAATGTACCAAATGATTCCCATGATGATATTTTTTGTACAGATAAAAAAACGAAAGCGTGTATTCTATACCGTTAGCCGGATGTTTTTCCGATTTTGCGCAAGGTATAATAATAGCATCCTCCGAAAAATACTACCGTCGCAATAATTATCCGGATGTAAGGGAAATCAGATGCCTGTTTCGCGGCTGCTGCGTTGCCGTTCTGTGCAGCGTTCCATAGCAAAACATATTCTATCACTTTTGTGATTAGCAGAGAAAATACCAACAGCCAAGTGAAGCCTTTGTCTGCGGCGCGTTTTCCGCGAAGTGCTATCACCGAAAGCGTGCAGGGCAGCACTATCTCAAAAAGAAATACCGGTAGCGGAAAATAAAAGAGGATGTTATTGGCATCAAATGGATTCGGCAGTATCATAAACATGATGACGGTCTTCAGCAGTACAATAGCCGCAATCGTTTTATTGGCGATCATCAGGTAAGCCGGACGAATAGCTCGGAGTGACTTCCGGTAGTCACACGCAATAAAAAACAGGAGGGTCGATAGTATAAAACCGGCTATCAGGTGATGGAGAAAGTTCCGGAAGTATTCCATAGTTAACGCATAAGGTTGTTACTTTGTAAAGTAAAGACAAACGGGCATATGTTCCAACTGCAATCCAAACCGGTAATCGTAACACTTGAGATAGCCCCTTCTGATATGGCACGGTTCAATACCTTGCGGGAATTGTATTTCCCGTCCCACGCCAATTACCTGGAGGCGCACCTTACCTTGTTCTACCGGTTACCCGGCATGGAAGCTGTTATCCCCGAAACGTTGCAGCAGTACAGCCGAAGGGCGCCTATGGCCCTTCAGGTAAATGGCATTGTGAACTTTGGCACCGGGGTAGCCTATACGTTGTATGCACCGGCATTAGAGGCGTTGCATAAAAAATTACAAGTGGCGTTTGAGCCCTGGCTGGTGCGGCAGGACCGGCAGCCCCTTCGTCCGCATATTACCATACAAAACAAAGTGACTTCTTTTAAAGCGGCGCAGTTACATGCACAGCTCTCCGCTACATTCACTCCTTTCGATATTACCGCTACCGGCTTTGGTACCTGGGAGTATCTGCGCGGCCCATGGAAAGCGCTGGACAAATTTATGTTTCAGGAATAGATGGCCCGGATGATCGCGATGTCATCGGAAGGTCTTAGTCCGCGTTGATGTTCCAGGGCTTTCCGCCCCGGCACAAAAAAAACGCCTCCTTCAGGAAGCGTTTTTATAATGAAATAATCTTGTCAACTATTGCTGTGCTGCTTTTTTCTTTTTGGAGTGATCAACGATCGCGCCGGTACCGGCACCTACGCCAGCACCGATGATGGCACCGATGGCTGCACCTTTCACATGGTCAGGGTTTACGATGGCACCGGTGATGGCGCCAGCGCCTGCACCAACTACTGCGCCTTTAGCGGTATGGCTCCATCCTTTTTTCTTTTGAGGAGCAGGGGCCGGAGCGGGTGCCGCGGCGGGAGTATTGTCGGCTGCTACGGTGTTGGGCGCTGCGTAACTGTTACGTTCCGGCGATTCGATCCGCTGGCCTTTATGAGCAGAGTGGTGGATAGTGTTGATAGAATCGATTACCTGTTGTTTCGCTACATTGATGGCGTTGATGGAATCGATCGTTTCTTTTTTGGCCTTTTCAACCGCTGCGGCAGTGTCTGTGCTGTTACTGTTACAGGCGAAAAGAGTTACTACAGTGGCCAAGGCTAAAACTATCTGTTTCATGGTTCAAAATTTTTGAAAATTCTAGGTTTAACCAGCTGTTAGCGAAAATTATGCCATATGTTTAAAAAGTGTTATAAAATTTTAATTTTATGAGGTCTATGGTTGGTTGAAATTTAATATATGATTGACCGTTAGGACTTTATATCTGGAGGGAATTATGCTTTGGGCATCCGGCGGACAATCAGCCAGGCCACGACGATGTTGGGCACCCAGCAAAGCCAGGCTACTACCCGATAGGCGATGACAAAATAGTGCAGTTCATATACCAGCAGCGGGAGCCATAGCCGGAGGGTAACCGCAGCGAGGCAGGCGGCGTAGCTGTATATCATCAGTTTTTCATGTTGGGCGGTATTACCCTGACGGATAGCCGTGTAGGCCCGTAAGGTAGTGGTGGACCATACCACAGCGAGACAAATAAATCCGGTTTGCGCAATGGGGCCGCCGGTAGCGGTGAAGCCAATGCAGAAGCCCGCCAGCCCGCTGATAAGGGTGGTGATGATGTATACCTTGCCCAGTTGCCGGTGCCACTGTACTTTGCGTTCACGCAGCCTGCGGCTGAACTGTGGCCAGCCCGTCAGCAGTGCTATTCCACCTGGTATAATATGAGCGTAAAAACCAATACGCCATAGTGTGTTGCTCAGCAGAGCGGGTGGTTTGGAACGCAGCAAGCCGAATTTTTCTCCCAGAATAAAATACAGGGAGGGATAGAGACCAACGATAACAGCCAGCAGGGACAGGAGTGCCCAGGCGGAGATCCGGAAATATTTTGCCGTGGAAGAAGGGGTGGTCATGGTCCAGGGATTTATAACTTCCATAAGTTGCAAAGAAATCCCCGGATTAGCAACGGTGATTTTGACCACGATAGGTTAATGCGGGGTTTCCTGCTTCCGGTTCATTTTGCGGTATATGCCCGGTGTTATGCCGCGGTATTTTTTAAACAGGCGGGAGAGGTAGCTTTCATCGGTGAAACCCAGTTCCTGCGCTATTTCCCGTACCCGCATGTTGCTATAGCAAAGGCGGATGTCCACCAGTTTTAGTTTGTAACCGATGATATAATCCTGTATGCTTTCACCGGTATGTTTTTTAAAGTATTCGCCGAGGTAATGCACCGACATGTTGAAGTGTGCAGCCAGTGCCGGCATGCGCAGCATTTCCGGTTGATAGACATGTTCCTGGAGGTAGCTGATCATGCGTAGTATGGAGAACTGGCCGCTGTTTTCCTGTACGTCAGGATTTTCCGACATGAGAAGGTTGCGGGCAATGAGATTGAGCAGAATGGAGATGGACTGGCGGATGATCAGCTGATAACCCTTGCCATGCTGTTGATGTTCGCGGGCGATGCCGCTGAGTAGTGCCTGGGCCATGGCGCCGTCTGCGGCGTCGCGAAAGATGCAGCCCGCTTTGGCGTGATAGTTATTGAAGATGTAGTCTGTCTTTTTTATCCAGTCGCACAGTTCCAGCCGTTCAGCATCATCTTTTAATTGTGTGATAAAAAGCTGTGTGAAGCGAATAATAGTAAAAGCAGTGTGTTCTGTGATATCGCAATGGTAACGATCTTCCGGGGCAACGAGGAACAGTTTGCCCGGGCAGTAATCATATTGGTTGTCATTGATATGGTGATGGCCTTTTCCTTCGCGGACGTATACCAGTTGGAAGGAGGTTTGCGGGTGCCGTGTGTTTTCCCAGGAGTCTTTCTCTTCCAGCACAATGTCGTATGGTTCGTGCAGCAGTTTGTTGAACATGTTGCAAAAGTACTGGCAAAACCCGTTAAAGTGCAATTTTTTATTGTACAAATGGGGTTTCCTTTGCAACCATAAAAGCAAGGATTTGTATGGAAGCGATGGAAAGCCGCCGTTGGTGGGCATTAGCGGTACTATGTATGGGCGCGTTTTTGTCGCCGTTGGATTTTTTTATTGTCAATGTAGCGTTGCCGGCCATTAAGAGCAGTCTAAACGCCTCAGAGGGAGGTTTGCAGCTGGTCATTGCCGGTTATGGCGCGGCGTATGCCGTACTGGTAGTAACAGGCGGGCGGCTGGGAGATATCTATGGCCGCAAGCGTATTTTCCTGTCGGGCATGGCGATGTTTACGCTGACATCGGGTATTTGTGCTATGGCAGGGGATATCCGGGTGCTGATTACTGCACGTATTGTGCAGGGGTTGTCAGCGGCTTTGCTGGCACCACAGGTGTTGTCCACTATCCGGGTGATATTTCCGGTGAAAGAGCAACCGTTGGCTATGGGGATTTTCGGGTCAGTATTTGGATTGGCGGCCATAGGCGGACAGCTGTTGGGCGGCATGCTGATTGAAGCCGGTATTTTTGGCTGGACGTGGCAAAGTGTATTTATGATTAATATACCCGTGGGAGTGGTCACGGGTATTGTGGGGATGTATATACTGAAAGAGAACCGTCCGCCGGTGCGGCAGCGACTGGATATCCCTGGTATGCTGCTGATCACGCTGACGTTGGGACTGTTTATTTATCCGGTGATCATGGGAAGGGAAGCGCATTGGCCACTGTGGGTATACGGCTGTTTGTCGGCATCGGTGGTGGCGGGACTGTGTTTTGTGTATACGGAGCGCTATATGCTGCAACGGGGAAAGGCGCCGTTGATACACCTGCCACTGTTCCGGGACAGGCATTTTGTGACGGGGCTGGCGATCATCTACCTGTATAATCATACCGCGGCATTTTTCCTGGTGTATCCTTATTATCTGCAGCATGAGTTGCACTGTGACGTGTTGTCTGCCGGATTGGCTGTATTGCCGTATGCCGCCGGTTTTTTTACCGGGCCGTTAATCAGTCCTTTGCTGGCCAGACGGATGAGCGTGTATATTGTGAGCCTGGGCCAGGGCTTGCTGGCAATGGGCTTTGTGCTGGTGGTGACGGGCCTCTGGCATTCGCCGGAGCCGGGCGGTGTTGTACAGGCAGGATTGTTTTTCGCGGGTATTGGTCATGGTATCGTGATGCCTTCCATGATGCGGATCATCCTTTCTGAAGTGGCGGTATCAGTAGCCGGGCAGGCGGCGGGGATCGTAAGTACGGCCATACAGGTGGGCAGCGTGATGGGCGTGGCCTTGCTGGGGACCTTGTTCTTCGCGTTGCTGGACGCATATCCTGCACCAGCAGCGGTAAGCATCACGCTGGGCATTCTGGCTGTATTGGAAGTAGTGGGGCTCTTGTTGGTCATCACCCTAAAATCATCTTCAAAACAAAAGATCATATATGGACAATCTTAGTAAAGCAAAAGAAGAAGTTATCCGGTTTCATGAGCAGATGGCCGCCTGGTTCAGGGGCGGGGAGCAGGCGGCAGCAGCCGGTACAGCGGGGCTATTGGCCAATTTCAGCCCGGATTTCCGGATGGTGTCACCCCATGGGAAGCGCAGCAGCCTGGAAGATCTGACGGAATGGATGCCGGAGTTGCTGGGTAAGTTTCCTGATATGCGTATAACCGTAAAGGATATACAGGGATATGCGACAGACTACCATGTACTGTTAACCTACACCGAAGTGCAGGCTGACAGTCGAGGTGGAAATACCCGTCATTCCAGCGCTGTATTTATCCGCGATGGAGAGCGCATGTTATGGCTGGACCTGTGGGAGAGCCTTTAAGTTCTGAATGATCCTGTCCAGGAAAAGAATGGTGTAGGCATAGTCTTCAGGGTCTGTGCCTTCCAGCATTTTTTCCCGGATGTGTTTTTGCCGCCCTTCTATTTCAGTGAAAACATCTGCGCCGGCAGCCGTAAAACGGCAGGTATCGTTGCATACCGAGATCCAGTCCCTGTCCAACAGAGAGGCGATGATAGCCTGAAATGTTTCCGGTGTAATAAAGCGGGCTACCTGTGGGTAGTAGTCTTTCGTATATATTTCTCCGTTGTCCGCGATGTTTTTCAGCAGTTGCCAGTGAAAACGGGTGAGGCCAAAGCATTCGAAAGCATTGTCGAAAGTAGAGGTGATCAGGCTGTCTGCTTCTTTCAGGTACCAGCCGATAGGTTTAACGTGTCCCATGTTAGTCTTTGCTTGCGGTAGTTATTTCAATCATGATGTTGTCGTACCGGAAATAGAAACCAAAGGTCTTTCTGATCCGGCGCGGTGATTCTGTCAGGGGAATGCCGCCGTCATGCAGCTGTTGCCAGGTTTGATGTACGGCAGCCTGGTCCGGCAGATAGAAGCCGATATGAAAAGCGTCAGGGTAGGCGCATTGGCCGCTTTCATTGAACCGGTCGTGCATGAGTACCAGTATGAAACCGTCCGGACCATTCAACACGGCCAGGGCGTCGTTCGGCGGCATGTCAGCAGGTTTGAATCCGAGGTATGTCTGGAAGAAGTGGCTGGCATGGGCCACATCGCTAACGGTCAGATTCAGATGGTTGAGTGTCATTTTTTGAGATATTTAAAAAGAATGATCGTTCGTTTTTATAGTGCAAATATAAAACGAATGATCATTCTTTTTAAAATTATTTTATCGTGACAGGAAGTCCGTTGAAAGCGCTGTACTGTTGGATCGCTTTCTTAAGAGCAGGCTGGTGTGTTTTTTTCAGTGGTTTGATCGGCTGGAGTTCAAGGGAGATATCTTTTTTGTTGATCGTACGTTTCCAGGTGCCGGTAATTTGTCCATCGGCCACAATGACCGGCCCGAGGCTGGCCATCGGAGCCAGGTTGCCGTTGATATGCAATTGTTGGATATCGCGTTTCTTATAGGCTACGGTGAATTCATCGTAAGCGGGCAGCAGGAAAACAGACAATTTTTCTTTTGTTGTTTTCACGGGTGGCGTCCAATAGGTTTTGTCATCCGCTTCCACGGCAATAAGCTGGTCTTTTACCGCTTCCAGTCCGCTTTTGGCTTCAATAACCGTCAATCCGGACCACCAAGCAAAGTCCTGCAGGGTAGCTGGTCCGTGGCTGTGGAAATACCGTTGGGCCAGGGCAGCTATCGATTCTGCTTTGGAGAGCGGGGCTGTTGCCGGCACATGTTCTTCCAGCAATACATAAGAGAACTGTTTGCCGTGCCGGGGACCGCTACAGATCAGCCCGTCCAGCTCTGCGTGTCCCAGCAGGGAGCCAAGCCGGTATTCATCGGTCACAATGCCGGCCTGCTGCAAGGCAGGGGCTATCTGCAGCCGCGTTAGCTGTTGCCGGTTGCGGAGCAGCTTCTCCAGTACTTTCTGGCTTTTGGTGATAACAGCCTTAGTGATGCCCCAACGGTTATCATTATATGCACATAGCGCCTTGACCCTCGGTGCCGACAGTTTCAGCATCCAGCGCAGGTCTGCCGGCGCCACAAAATGCCAGGTAGGCCGAAGCACATGCGTACGGATGATTTCCCAGTTGCCCATAGCGTCGTCAAGCAGGGTGTCAGTAGCGGCAGTAAGCCGTTGACCGATAGCCCATTTGGCAGCTGCATAATCCTGTGCCTGCACGGCGCCCATCCAGGCCACCAGTTCACCGGGACGGCTGTGTTGCGGTGTGATCAGGCATTGTTGTTGTAATCTCAGTTGGGTGATATCAAAAGCGTTCATCATGGACAAGTTAGTAGTTCTGTTTCTGATTACAAAGAAATACCCCGTCTGTGACAACCATATGTCAGCAGCCTTTTGATTTATTTGGAATATTTTCAAAATGGACTATGAGCAATTATGACGCCATCGTGGCAGGCGCCGGTCCTAACGGTCTGGCCGCCGCTATTACCCTGCAACAGCGGGGCTTACAGGTATGCCTGTATGAAGCAAAAGATACTGTCGGCGGCGGCATGCGTACCAAAGAGCTGACGCTGCCCGGGTTTCACCACGATGTATGTTCCGCCATTCATCCCATGCTGGCCATATCGCCTTTCTTCCGCAGTTTATCGCTACAGTCATATGGCCTCGAACTGATACATCCTGCCATAGCAGCTGCACATCCCTTTGACGATGGGAGCGTGGCCGTTCTGCGTAACAGCCTCGCCGACACGGCTGCCGCATTGGGAGAAGACGCATCCGCCTATCGGGAACTGATAGCTCCCCTGGTGGATGACTGGGAAAGCATAGGCGCCGATATCCTGGCGCCCTTGCACCTGCCGCGGCATCCTCTAAAGATGGCCCGCTTTGGGTTCACCGCTTTGCGATCAGCAGCAGGTGTGGCCAAACGTTTTCGCACACAACAGGCCCGAGGCCTCTGGGCAGGTATGGCCGCGCACTCCATGTTGCCATTTGACCGTTCACCTGGCGCAGCCATCGGCATGGTGCTCTGCGCTGCAGCACATATTGCCGGTTGGCCGCTGGTGAAAGGCGGTTCGCAGAAAATAGCAGATGCCATGGCCGCTTGCTTCCAGTCGCTCGGCGGCACTATCGTCACCGGTGTTACCGTCAACACCATCGATCAGCTGCCGCCGGCAAAAATGGTCCTGCTGGATGTTTCTCCCCGACAGTTAGCAGGCATAGCGGGGCATCGTTTTTCCTCACGCTACCTCCGGCAGTTGAGCCGTTACCGTTATGGTCCCGGGGTGTTCAAAATCGACTGGGCACTCGACGGCCCCGTACCTTTCATCAACACCGAATGCCGGCAGGCAGGGACGGTACACCTGGGAAATACTTACGAAGAAATAGCAGCCGCCTCCCGGTTGCCCTTCGTGTTATTCGCGCAGCAGAGCGTATTCGATGATACCCGCGCTCCCCATGGATACCACACTGCCTGGGGTTATTGCCACGTTCCCAACGGCAGCACCATCGATATGACCAGCCTCATTGAAGCACAGGTCGAGCGCTTTGCTCCCGGATTTAAAAAGCGTATCCTCGGCAGGCATATCATGAATACTGCCGATATGCAACAATACAATCCCAACTACATCGGCGGCGATATCAATGGTGGCATTATCGATCTTCGTCAGCTGTATGCCCGGCCGGTACTCAGTGCCTCACCTTATCGCACCAGTGCCAAAGGCATCTATCTCTGCTCCGCTTCCACACCGCCCGGAGGAGGTGTACACGGTATGTGCGGTTACCACGCCGCATTACAGGCGTTAAAAGATTTTTAATAATTTTTTTGGAGATGAAAATGTTTTTACTACCTTCGCGCTCCCGTTAAGGGGAAATGATTCCGTAGCTCAGTTGGTAGAGCAATACACTTTTAATGTATGGGCCCTGGGTTCGAGTCCCAGCGGGATCACCTGATGGGACAAGTCTAAAATAGATAGGCTTGTCCCATTTTCTTTTTCTGCCAAAGCCTTATCCATGCTGTATATTAGCTGAACTGCATAATTTACTCTAGGAGTTCGATATGCGTCGCCAGTAAATACCAGTTTATCGGGGTATATCGAACTTATGATCTGTCGCCGGGTTTCTACTGCACCACTTTCATATAAATTATCAAGCTGAGAAAGGTTTCGCATACCCTTTTCGAGAATCCCCTCAATGTTGTAGTTTTTCTTGGGAATCTCCACCAGCCTATCCTCTAGCTTTGAAATGGCTTTTTCATATTCTTCTTTACTTTGCCTAAAATCTTCGTCAGTGATTTTGTGTTGGAACAGGCATTTCCGTGCCTCCCTTATCAGGTCTGTATAGGTGTCAATTTGTGACATTAAACTATCCCTTTCGTCATTGGTGCTTTTAGTTTGGGCCTTAAAATAGTATTCGAGGGCAGGCCGGAAAATATCACGGAATGGAGATCGTGGCACAAACTTGCGAAGCTCTTTTGAAAAAAGCTGATTTGCCCTCTCTGCTGGAAAGCGGCATCCGCATGATGTTATGCAATGGTAATAGTGATAATGCTTGTATTTGCCTTTCGACGCGCTGCCGGTTAGCATCCTGCCGCAGCGAGGGCAAACTAAAAAACCGCGAAGCGGCAGGTTGTCATCAACAACAATCTTTGTCCGTTGCTTTTTACGCCGTCCGTCGAGAATTTCCTGTACCAGATAAAACAGAGTTGAAGATATGATAGGCTGATGTTTACCCTGCACAAAGATACTTTCCTCGTCCTTGAACTTAGGAACGTGAATTTTACCGCAGTAGATCGGGTTGCGGACAGCTCCCCAAAAATTATTTTTGCTGCATTTTAAACCGCGCCTGCGTGCCATCTGTAGGATCTGTTCTGTATTGAAACGGTTGGAGGCAATTTCTTCAAATACCCACTGCATAATACCTGCCTCCGGTTGCTTAGGGCAGATGTATTTAACCTTGCCGCTTTCGTCCGTTTTGTTTTGATACCCGATTGGAGCCGTACCCATCCATCGACCTTCTTTTCGAGCACGGCGCATTCCGTAAAAAACATTTAACGCCCTCCTGTCATTCTCGACTTCGGGCGTGGATAGATACACGGCCATCATGATCTTGCTTTCGGGAATCGTCATGTCCAAAGGCTGCTCGATAGCCTGCGGTTCCACCCCGAGTTTGCGAATGGTGCTAATCATCTGATAAGCATCCCCTGCATTGCGGCTGAAACGATCCCATTTGGTGAAAAGAACAAGATCAACCTGATTTTTCTTTTTCCGCCAATCGAACAGCAGCTTATTCCACTGAGGCCGATTGAATGTTTTAGCACTGTGATCCTCAAAGATTACTTGGCGAATTTGGATAAAATTGTGATCGCAGTATCTACGCAACACTTCCTCCTGGCTTCTTTGGGAGAAGCCTTTGTCCCGTTGGTCGTCTGTACTCACTCTGATGTATAAATCTGCTACTAACATATGGTTGCTTTTAAAAAAATTGATTAGCAATGATTATACGCGCAAAATTGTCGTTTCGAGGCCCGTATATTTTTAAAGCGTCGGCAAAAGATTCCATATCATCAATAGGCATAACGGTAATACCCATCCTGTTAAGATTCGCTTTAACAGTAAGCAAAGCCTCGAAGTTCCTGCTGAACCTATCCCATGAGGTGAAAAGTATAACATCCGGTTTGGCAGCAGACGACTGCAAACGTTCGTAGTATTCTGACCATCCGCTTCTTTCAAAAGTACAGGCGGAGCCGTAGTCGTATATTTTTTCCCGTATGGCTAACTGATGGATAGCACAGTATTCAGTAAGTAGTTTTTCCTGTTGCACAATACAGTATTTGGGGTTGGAAATGTCACCCCTTGCGCGTAGATATAAATCAGCTTTCTTCATGACTTAAAATTTCGGTGATTGTGATTTCAGCAAATAGATAGATAATGTCGAGGATGGCTGCGGCTTCTTCAACAGATACAGTAATGCCCTGTTCACCCAGTATTTTAACTGCGGTTTCCGGCTTCATTTTTTTGTCCATAACACACACTTGTTCATACTTCACAATTCCAAGTGCTACGAGGGATATAACGAAATTACTAATGAAAGCGCATTGTTTTGTTGCCCTGTGAGGTCTCGCAATCACTGTACGATCGTTCCGAACAAAGCAAGATGTATCTATGTGCCACAAATTTGAAAGATTTAGAAAACGTTTAATAAATCGTTGAAAAAATTAAATGTTTGTCGTTTACTCATGGAGGATTTGACCGCCTTTTTTTTGCTTTCTCTCGAAGAGAAATAACGTCCTGAATGTCTTTTACGATCCCCTCGTCAAATAGCACTTTCATACCGGGGCGATCCTTGATTAGTTGTTGTTTCTCCTTTTCCATATAAATGTCGTATAGATGCTCGTAAAGAGCAAAGTAGTAGCCAATCTGATAAATAAGAAGCTGACGTTTGAACTTTCGCAGTAGGCTTTTTTGTTGGATGCGATTAATGGAAGCAATGCGATTTCCAAGATCATAAAGATGCAGTTCAGTTGTTTTGAGCTGCTGGCGGAGCTGCTGTGTAGACCATTTTTTATAACGGTTGTCGGCAAAAATTTGAGGGAGGATGAGCATAGCGTTAAGGTATATGCGGAAAGTACGCGAATCGGCAGATTTTCTTAAATTTGAGGGTGTTGACTTTTACCGAAAAACAGTTGATTTTTACCGAATGAAAGCATGGTCGGTAAAAAGGATTGCCGCAATGGTTTCAATGGCGTAAATTCGCACACTCCAATCAGACTTTCTTCTGCGATAAATATGTATGCGTGTTTCAATGACTATATATACATATACACATACACGCATTTGTTACACAAACATGAAAGACTGGTTCCAGAAATATAACCGGCGTTTACAAGTAATTAACATTCGGAATTTGGAATCAATGTATTTTACATTATCCGTTATTTAAAACTGCTATGAACTACACAGAAAAAAGATCTATTGAAGAGGACATTAAAGTTCTCAAAAAGAATATTGAGGAAGTGAAAAAGGCTTCGCGTAAACCAATAGTGCAACGCCCTGCATTAATATATATAAATGGAGAACCACTTTTCAGACCATATACAATTAATGCAATACAAGGAAAAGAAGGCTGCCACAAAAGCCGGTTGGCAGAGATTATCTGCACCGCTGCCATAGCCGGAGATAATGAAGTCGCAAGTCCGGGCGGGAACTACCTGAACATAGTAGCTAATCCTGACATGCCCTGTCATGTGATGTATGTAGATACTGAGCGGAATACGCAGGACGAGTTCCCTGTTACTATTCGATCATTAAATCGAAATGCTGGTTATAGAGTGAATACAATTTCTACTCGTTTCCATCCAGTTCCAATACTGGATGTTTCGCGCGAAAATAGGTTGGCAGTTATACAACATTTTGTACAAGACCTACGAAAAAAAGTAAAAGAACACATATTTGTAGTACTGGATGTATCGACGGATTGCGTAGACGACTTTAATTCTGCCGGAAGTGCAAATAGGATTCACGACTGGATGAATGTTATGAGAATCCGGTATAACATGACATTCCTGTTGCTAATACATGAAAATATGAGCGGTGCTGAAAAAGCACGCGGGCATATAGGTACCGAACTTACGTTTAAAGCATCAACGCAATTGCAGATACGGCGTGTAAGTGAAGATGAGGATAAAGAAATATTCCAGTTAGTATTCAAAAAAATGCGATTTAAACGACGAAACGCGCCTATTTACGTAGCGTACGACCAAGATCTTGAAACTTTGGTACAGATAGAACATACTGACGCTGGCAAGGAAGAAAAGAAAGGCTCCAGTACCGGCAACGAATTACACGCTGCCCTGGCTGAAGCCTTTAGCGAACGACGCGAATATCCTCGTGCTGAACTTGCGTCTTTTGTAGCGAAAAGGCTAAACGGTGCTTATAACGAGAACACAGTTGCCCGTAAGCTGTCAGACCTTAGCCGTGAGGATCAATTTATATTGAACATCAACGGAGGTGGAAAATTTATATCGGAAAAGCGCAGTCGTGAAACCTTCTATTTGTTCCAGCCGATCGCTGAACATGAACTGGCGGATGCGCCGACTGCAAACTGAGCTATCGACAACCATCATTTTTTTACAATCAACCCCTCCTGCGATGGATCGTTTAATATAGTTTGCAACACCTCCTCAACTATATCTTGCACATCCTGTTTTATGATGGTGTAATTGTCCATAATGTCCTTGCGGGTTACAGGTTTTACCACTGGAACAGGTAGATAACCGTCCTTCTCATTTTTCAAGGCAGCGTTATCGACTTTTACATGAGCATGGAACCGTTTAAGCTCAATGGGCTGCTCAGGGGTATCCGCGCAAATTCCAACAAACTCACCACTCGATAAATTTGAAATCGTACTCACTGGCACGGCTATTTCCAGTTGCTTGCTTCGGGAAATGGACGTGTCACCGCTGTTGATGGAGATACTTTCACGATCTTGCATTGTTTTGCCGAGCCGTTCCGATACCTGTTTGGCAAGCTCCCCGCTGGTCTGTCCGATCATAATATTGCCGCATATATTCAACACTACATCAGCCCACTCTTTCCCGTACTGTAGCCTTAATTGATGATCCGATTGCATTGCCAAAATGGTAGAAATAAGGTGGCTTCGCGCACTAGCGATTTGGGTGGAGAGTTCCAGAAATGTGAGGGTGGGAAATTCATCCAACACAACCGCTGATTTGGTTTTGCCTGGCTGGTTCATGATCTTGCTGATCCGGGTCATGAACAAGCTGAGTAGAGGGCCGTATACTTCCTGCTTCTGCGGATTATTGGCAAGGCAAAGAATTTTCGGTGCGTCAGGGTTATTCACATCTAACGTAAAATCGTTGCCGCTTAGTAGGTAGTATATTGTTGGAGATGAAAGCCGGGCAAGACCAATTTTTGCAGCGTCAAGCTGGCCTTCCAATTGCTCCATTGTGTTTTCAACGAAGGCCGAAATGAAGGGCGAAATGAAGGCTGAAATTTCTGGCTCCGTTTGGAGTACAGTAAAGAGCTTATCCATTTTCACCTGCATAAACTCTATGGTGTGAGGCAATGTGCAATAGCGTCCATCTTGATACTTTCGTAGAAACCAAATGACAGATATAGTAAAATTGATGGCACTTTCCACAAAGAAATCGCCCTGCTTTTTAAGCCACGATTTATTGGTTCCAAGCATTAAAATTCGAGCGGCCTCCACTGCGTCTGATATGTCGTGCATCATTTCCGGGTACAACGGGTTGCAACGATTGCTGTGCGGTAGATCATCAAAATTTATGACGTAAAATGAGGGCTTAACCGGATAGCTATTCCGGTTTTTCAGGTAATGATTGTACGCAATAATGGTTAAGTCGGGATATTTGAAATCATACAACACCATTGCATGGTGTTTGGCAAGAAGTTGCCGGATTGCAGGCTCAATTAGGTATCTGGATTTTCCTGCTCCGGGCGATGCCACACAGAGTAGGCCACGCGCAGGCGAAACATAGTTCAGCCATGAATCCCGCCGAGAGCCTTTGTAAAAATAGAACGCAGGTAGGTTAATCGAAAACTCATTTTCAAGTAGTTTCTCCTGCTGCGGAAACGTTTCATTCTCCTTGTTAAAAATATCTCCGCTCAGTCTTTTTTTTAAAGACCTGGCTATTATACTGCCTCCTGTAATGAGTAGTATAAACGCCAGTGCATTTAATAATATGTATACAGTAGCAACAACTTGCGCCGGAAGTCTGTCTACAATTAATATCAGACCACTGATAAAGTAGATTATTAATCCGGAAAAGAGAAGAGCTACACCGGCTTTAGCGTCAGCTTTTTCATCCTTCCTGCCGCGCACTCCGAGTAAGGAAAGAAACAGGAACAAAAGTGCAATGAGTTTACTTTTGAAGTACCCTGATAGTAGCCCAGTCTTTATAATGTTTTTCAGTAATTGGTCTGATATATTGCTCGTCCACCCGACGAGCTTAAAAGCGTAATAGCAGTGGTGGTAGCAATGAAGGAGAAGAATTACTATTGCTATCATTCTTGTGAGGTCAATGATCTTTTTCAACCCCTGTTCGTTTTCACCTGTTCGCATTGACATAACAAAATATTTTTGTACTTGATCTACTGGCTTCCGAAGTATTCTTTACTGGATTCGCACCTGCGGAATGTTGGTTGCCAGCAGGTTTAATGAAATAGTCTTTTTCGCTTTTTCCTTTTTCTTTCGTCAAATTCAGCCTGCGGAGAGGTTTCCTTTTCTACCTCGAATACCGATTCAATAGCGCCCTTAACCGCGTCTGCCGGTGTCGGCTCTGGCTTGGGTGAAATAGAAGATTTGGGTTTGAGGTGGAGGGAATCAGGATGTGCTGACGGGATCTGCTGAATCCGATTTTGCACTTGGTTCGCACTGTAGGCTTTGCCGAGATCAGAACCATTAAAAACAGTATGGGTTTTGTGATCTACGTAAGTCAGCCCATAGATGATACCATCGGCGTTTTGCCGAACCACGAGAGCGATCCGCTCTTTCTTTAGATGTGTTTGCAGTTCGGGGATAGTCATTTTCCCTTTTGTTGCAATGATGTAGTCAATCGCATTGCGAACACGCTGCATGTGCGGGCGGCGGTCGATCTGATTTTGCTGAAATCTTTTTTCGAGATTTTTCAGTGTGGGTTTGTTGTAGATGTGGCTTGCAGGGATAGGCACGCCCACTTTTTGGCCATAGTTATTAAGTGCTCTATAATATAGTCCACCGGCTTTGTATATACGGGAATCTTTACTGCCCGGGTCAGCGGCGATATTATACGGCCGTAAGACGGCATTCAATTCCGGTAACGAGGTGTATTTGTATTTCGGCAGGACTGCATCGAGGACTTTGGCGATAGCCCGCTTAGTACCTGGTCCATCATATTTGCCATATACAATTTTTTCGGCATTCACCGGTTTTACTTCATCTACCTGCTGCCGCTGTTTTGAATCTGCCCGGACGAGATTAAAGTCCTTTTCTATTTGTTTCCGGGCCTTTTCAGACTGGTTTTTGCCGATGTTATGTAATGGAATCCGTTTTCCATTTCTGCGGATGTTCGTGGTAACAATATGGATGTGCGGGTGGCTGGCATCCTTATGACGATAAACGAGGTATGGCTGATCTCCAAAGCCGATTTTCTGAAGGTAAGAATCAGCAATTTTTTGCAGCGTACTGTCGTCGATTTTTTCCGATGGATCAAAATTCAAAGAGATATGGACGCTGTTTACTTTCGTGCGCTCGTTACGAGCCGCGAGGTTCTGTAATGTTCCCAGTTTGTCGGTGATGCCTAGCTTATGTGTGTCCTTTGCGAAGTTCCGGGAATGAATGAGGACAGCAGCGGACTGCTTTACCTTATGTTCATTGTAGTGGAGTGCATTGCGCAGGGACTTGCTGGCGTTTACTCTTGCAACCATTTGTCATTGATTTGAGCGATTTTCTCTTTGATCTCGCTGATCTTTTCGTTCAAGGCTTTACGGCCAGCTTCATTCAGTGAGAGCCAACCTGCGAGGTCAGATTTATCATTGAGCATGTGGAGTTTTTTGACGACCTGGTTGTAGTTGTTGGCGATGGCATTCAGCTCGTCTTTGAGCAGAATTAATACTGCCATTAAGTCATCGAGCGACTGGTTTCTGTGATACATTTTGATGGGCTTATCCAATAGGATTTTCCGAATATGCTCACTGAATTTTTGGCTTGACGAAGTGGTGAATTGTGCGTATAGCTTATTGTATTCCTCCGGCGTGAGCCGCACATGGAGGTGCTTGTCGCGATTGATCTTTTGCGCTTTCATTTGATAAATATTGAATGGGAAAAAATGGTTCTTTTAGCGCCTGTGGCGATTCCCGGCCCCGACTTCGGAGAGGGCCGGCCAGATTCGGTTGAGGCTTGTGCCACAACCGTACATCTGGCCGATCGCGGCGCAGCAGGCGATCTCAGATTTTGTCATGGGTGACAAAATGGGAGTGCAGTACTGGATGCAGCAATGGCCTATGGAGGACATGGGCCGTTGCCCAGGTGAGTAGAGTACCTATCGCCGGGAAATGCTAAGGGCTTCGGCGCTGTTGGTGCTGGTTATGCTGGTGCTGTTGTTGTGGATGATTTGTTAGCAGCCAGTCATTGAGGTCTTTGGAAGGTGCATATAGCCTGCGTTCGTCGCTGAATTTATGGCAGTCGATAGCCATTGCCTGCTTAGTTACCTTGTCGCCTGACTTGTCGTTGTCGAGATATAATTTAACACGATCATGGGCTGTCATGCGGGAAATATTATTGCCGAAAAAAGAGAGGGAGTTTAGTATCAAAAAATTGGTTGGTGGCTGTTGTTTGTTGCGATTAATGGCTTGATGGGAGAGGAAATTAAAGAAGCCTTCAAATACTGCAAGCTCACCTGATTTGTTGTCTATAAATGTGGACGTTTTGGGTGCGGAGCTGGCTTTGATATACTTGTTGCGCAGCTCATATCCACCAGCATCATTTTTGAATCCGATGGCATAATAATTTTTCCCTTTGAGATCGTAATGCACCTCTTTCAAATATCGTTCTGCGGTATCTAAGGGAATGCCGCGTTGTCGCACATACTGGATCAATGGAAGTGATGTTATCGGCTGTACTCTGCGGATAGTAATTTCACTCTGTGGCCCGTTTGGATCTTCCTTCTGCTGGGTTGGTCTAAACGTCGGAGTGTTTGCATCCAGTTTTTGCAGAAAATCTTTCACGGAGCATTGGTGGAACCGGATGCCGAAGTCGATCAGGTTGCCGTGGTCACCACTACCCCAATCCTTCCATTTGTTCATGCTCCGATTGATCTTGAAAGAGGGTGTCTTTTCATCCGGACGTAGCGGGGAAATATACCAGTAATGAGGTTCATTAATCGTCTTGGGCTGGAATCCTATTTTGGCAAGATAGTCTACCATGTCCAGCTCTTTCGCTTGCTCTATTGTCATAACTCACAGTTTTCAAAATCCACTAATCAATAATGCAGATACAAAAATAACTCTGTGGCACAGCGGGGAACATACCCCTGCAAATAAGGAAGTAGGATAAGCATGGATGTGATGATGGAAGAAAATATTTTTACAACAGAAAAATATTGTTCATAAAAACGCAAGTGTATGTTAAGTGCAAAAGACGTAGTGGTGGTGTTTGAAACATTACTCGCAAGCCCGGGAATGGGCGATTCGGTGAAGTTGTCTGTGAACCAACCGCGCAGACTAATCCTGCTTTTGGTGAAAGTGATTGATTCCGGCTTAAAGAATCGTGAAGATAGTCTGCTTGCTGGTATGGATGAAAATACTGCTGCCGAGATAAAAGGCATTGCGGACGAGTTGCTGAAGAAAGCCGGGCTGACTGAATTAAACGAAAAAATTTCTTTGTTAACGCAGAAATGAAATGAAAATGGAAAACAATGTACTGGCGTGGGGAACAGCCTTACAATTGGGCCTGCGTCCGAAGGATTATCCTTATGAAGCAAAAATGATTCCTACCGGATTGGTGGTTGCCCGTTTGGACTTCAAAATATGGGCAAAGAAGGTAATGGGGATTAATGGTTACTTTTCACAGGAAGGAGGTTTGAGGTTCCAGTTGACGGTATTTCTCAACAAACGGTTACGAAACTATACCCTGAACAGTGAATCGTTGGACTTTGCATTTTGTCCAGTGGATTATAGGTATGAATTGAAAATCGGAATACGGAAAGGCAGACCATTTTTGGAAAGCATTCGATGCCTGGAGTTGTAGTGCATTTTTGATTCTGGTAATGGTAAGCTGCCGCCATGCGTTGTCTTCTATCAAATGAGCTAACGCATGGCGGCAGCTTCTTTTGGATCATGTTCTATTTTTTTTCCACATATCAAATAGATCCTTTTCTGCATCTTTTGGATCGAGGTAAATCGGGTTCATAGTTGATGTGGGAACTTCATAAACTATTTTTCCCTCCCAATGGGTTTCAAAGAAAAAGTAACCATCGAGATATGTATGAAAAGCTAAAACATCACCGTCTTCATTCAGGTTTTCTGCATATGGGTATTTATCCGGATCTGAAAGTGCCTCCTGCATAGTTACTCGTCTCGCAGACCGGCAGAAAACCTTATAAGCGTTTTTCCTTTTAGGTATTGACATATGGTTTTTTTTAAGTGGGAAAATGGCGGCGCCGGATGGGGCGCCGCTGATTATTAGTTACTGTGCGCCGTCTCCTGTTTCATAAAGGCCAGCTACCATATAGGCGTGATCTACGGCGCTTCTACTGATAAACTGTTGCCAGGCGTTGCCCTCGGAACGGGAGAAGCGGAAACCCCTGCTACGCAAACGGTTTATAATATCTTCATTCGGCTTGTTCGGAAAGAAAAGCTGTACCCGGTTTGCCTCTGTATTTATTACTACACGAACACCATTTATCGTTTTTTCAGCGGTTATAAGCTGTTCCAAACGTTCTAGTTGGGCAATGCGTTGTTTTACCCTACGGATATTGGCGTTGTTGTTTCGGAGGGTGTAATCTGCGAAGCCAGTACGCTTTAAATAGTCAGGCGTTGTAATCTCCAGCCAGATTTTTTCTGTGGCGTGGGGAAGGTTCATAAATGCCGCTTTGTTACGGGATTTGACGCATTTATTAGCTGCTTTCATAAATGCTTGGGTACTTTCCAATACTGCAAGTTTGTCCTTTAGTTTGGCGATTGCCTGCGGATCGTCTGATGAAATAGAATCATTCGCCTCTATTGTGGCAGCCTTGTTTTCATAGTACCTGGCCTTGTCACTGGCTGCAATGGATTTTCCATGTGTAGTGTGAATTTTCTCCCGGTATCTCCGATCCCTCTTTTCAGAATGATGCCCTACCAGTATTGGCTGGCCCATAGGAATATAAGAGGCCATATCCATAGCCTTGTTATACAGGTTATCAGATTCCTTTTTCAATTTAGCCGCCTGCTCGTTTGCGTAGTCAATGCGGTTCTGTCGGCGTTCTTCATAATTGTGTTTCATAATGATGTGTTTTAATGGCCTGCCCTCCATGTCCACGGAAGGCAGACCGGTTAAGGAAAAAAGTGTCTCTGAGGAAATTCTATGAAAGAAGTGTGTAGGCTGCTATGATCTTTTTGCTCATAGCCTCGGCCTCAGCAAGCCGGTGCTGGTTGGTATCAGGATGCCATTGCCGTATCAGTTGACGGAATGCCGTTTTTATTTCTGCTGCGGAAGCTGCCGGTGATATGCCTAGTATCTCATGCGGAGTTTGCACAGCTTCATTCATTAGTACGGTAGCATCTTCCTTGCTCATAGTCTGTTTGAACGCATCCCGCCAGCTCTGAGCATTGCCGTGGCCGCCTGCTGTATCGTATGTCTGGTAACCGTCGAGGAAGCCTTTTTTCTTTGCCATAGTCTAATGGTTTATTAGATTCACTTCATACGGTGTACAGTTTGCCGGTAGCCCGAGGGCGGAAAGGTGTTTGCAAGTCCGGTGCGTTCTCCAGCGCGGACAGGAACAGCCCCAATACCTGCCTTTTTTGTTCTGTGCGATAACATAGAGGCGATTGGATGTTTCGCTTTTTACGTTGAATCTGTGTTGCCATTGGTCATTATCAGGCAATACCATTTCAGGCCGTACAAATATTGTCGGTTGCATATCGTTTGTATTTAAGTATGATTTAAAAAATGAGCTGGTGAGCGAACTTGAATTTCTCGTTAGTGGTTTCGTGCTGGACGTACTGATCCAAACAGTGGCAGGTGTACAGTGCTATCATTCCATCGAAAAGCTGATCGGAAAACGCTTTCGGTGATTTTGCCAGTTTTTTTCCGTACTCTGAAATAATGCTGCTGGTTTCCGCAGCATAGCGCAACCAATGATCGGGGCCGATGATTGGGTTTTCTTTCCAGTCCTTACGGAGATCATCGGGAGCGGCGGTTATCCTGTCGGATAGTGCCTTTGTAAAATCGAGGAACGACGGCATTTCTTCGGGAAAAAGTTCACAGATTAATTTTGCTTTGTGAACATTGTACATTTGATTAAGTGCGGGCATGTGATTAAATTTTAGAGTGAGAGAATAAGCGCGGATTGCTCCGCGCTGGTGTTATTTCAAAAAGCCTTGTTGCTGGATATTCTTTAGCCATTGGTTTGCAAAAAGGCAGTGCTGATGTTGGTAGCCTGGCCAGAATGCTACAACTGTATTATTTTCTATTTCGATGCTTTCCTCATATAGTGGAAAGCTGTCCTGTTGGAACATCTGGGGGCAGACGTGAAGGTTTTTAAAGTCTGTTGGTTCCTTCCGGCAATCAACGACGAGAAAACACATTTCGGGGTCACGCATCAGGTCGCCGTTCATTTCGTAGTAGTGGCAAAGGCTGTAGATAGTGCCTTCTCCTGCGGCAGTAGTTATGAACCTGTTTAACACTTCCACCGTCAAAGGCATGAAGCCGGAGGATTCGAGTTTTACGTGCGATTGAGTTCCCAATTTTTCCAAGATTTGGCTAAATATTTCGGTAGCCTGTTGACTGATCTTTTTCATGAGATAAATTTTTTGAGTGAAAAGAAAAGATGAGCGGAGCGGCGGTTGTGCCGCCCCGGTATAATCATGCTTCGTTAAGTTCTTTTTTGGATTTGCCGTGTACAGTCTGCGAGCCGTATTTGGCGCGGATTTGTTCGAGGGGTGCGCCGTTGCCGCGCACTTTAAAGGCTTCATTTCTGTAGAACCATGCTACCTTTTTGGAAGCGAATATGAAGCGGGCATCTTTCAAGGTTTCCTTGACTGGTTTGGTATCACCGGTAACCCATATCCAGTTGCCGACCAGCTCAATAGTGATGCCGGGCAGATGAATGATTTTTTCAATCACTGCGCGGTATTCTTCGGACAGTTTTAACTCTTGGTCTACCTGTTCATCGGTGAGGCCGGAACCCTTCGCAATGAAGGCACAGGCAAAAGCATATTCTTTATTGATCTCCTGCATAGTGGCAGTATCTCCGCCCATGTCGGGATGATGTTCTTTTGCCAGCTCGCGGTAAAGTGTCTTAACTTCTTCTATGGTTTTGCAGCTATTGAAATATTTCATGACTGATATTTTTAAAAGTTAAAAAGGGAATAGTTTGCAGCGGGTGCGGGTTTACTGTTGCGGGTGCTGTGTTTAGCGCGCAGGTAGCCTACGGCTACATCGTCATTTTTAAAGATTACCCACGCAGACAGCAGGGCCGTAGAACGGTTGGTACAGCGGCGGCGCTGTATTTCCCATGACATGCGCATCAGGCGGCTAAGTGTTGTTGTTTTCATCGATAAAAAGTTTATAGTGAGGAAGGAAGCCGGGGGCTTTCCCCGGCGGTGGTTCTACTGATTGGGATTTTTCAACAAGTCGTTTAACTTCTGTTTTACCGCTCTTGCTGTCTCGCCGTGCCATGAGTGTGCATTGGCGAGAAAGTAACAAACAATGCTGCGGGCGCTGTCTTCAAAAAAGTGATCGTTGATGCTGTCCAATGTTTCCAGTGCGGACAGGTAGGGTTTAGCGGTATAGTGTACGTTCTTCCAATCTGCGCGGATGATCTTCGCGATTTCTGATAAGTTGTTGGGAATTTGCATAACGAAAAAGTTTTGAGTTAAACATTGCGGCTTACTGTGTGCGCCGCTTTCTTCTTTTTCGCACGCAAAGCGTATTAGTGTTTTCAGGAAAGAAAAGAACTGCCTGCCAGAAAAAAATACTACCCGAGGCCCGTAACAATAAAAGCCATCGAGGGTGGAGATTTTTTTCCAGGGCTGTTCTTTTTGCATCCTGAAAACAGTACATCTATTGGAGTATTGTTGTAATTGTGTAACTATCGTGTGTACGTAGACGTTATTAACAAGTGGTATGTAATCGTGATTGGAAAAATGCTGTGAGTAATGGCGCTGGTGAAAGGAAAGCAGGACGTACAAGAGTGCGACGCAACGGATGCTATATTGATGTTCTTACGCCGACTACCCAAATACCCTAGCTATTACCGGTAGAATGATGTAAATAGAAATGTTTACAGGCTTTCGGCTGATTTCTCCTGTAATTCAATCTACTACTAGATAAATATGTAAATAAAGTAGACGAAGCCTATATGCTGAAATGGTTGGAGTTTAGTAAATTTATATAGGGGCAGCTTAACCGGACAATACCCCGTATTCAATAACCATTTTAAATTAATACGGAAAGATGCCAGCAACTTAATAGTAGGTAACCCATTAATCATTTAAACCCACCCTATATGTTTACCTTGTCCGAACGAACGAACGGAGTGGTTAGCTTTATGCCAAACAGTCCTTACGCTTTACCACAGTTCCACATTCCCGGAAGTCTAGCTTTCCAGTCCACTAACAGTTTTGGCGATTTTTTTTATCAGGAAGTACAGCAGGAACATTTCACTATCTGGCGAAGTACCTACCAGCCTTACGAAGATGTATCGCTGCGTGTGCGGCGGGATCAGCGATGGCTGGGTTTTCGGCTAATGCTGAAGAAGCACATAGCGCATGTGTTCCTGGGCAAGCCTATTGGAATTATGCAGGGCCAGATGCACTTTGCCTATTTTCCTTTAACAGATGTTGAATTGCACCTAAAGGGGAACGAGGTATATGAGGTAGTGGATATGCAGGTATCGCCAGCTTTGTTCAGCCAGCTAAAACAACGCGGGCGCACGTTTGAGAATTTTGCAGCACAGATAGGATCAGATCGGCCCGTGTGGATTGCGGATAGGCCGGCGTGGAGTAGTTATACAGTGTTAGAAGCAATGGAAGACCTGCTGAAAGATCCCACAAGAGAAGTTGTAGCGAAGCACATTTTACAAGAGGTCGTCAATACACTTATCAAAAACAAAGAGCATGATAAGAAGATAGCTTTTGACCAGGTGGAGAACTTATATCTCGTCCGGGAGATGATCCGGAAAAGGTACCCGGAGGCTATGACGTTGAAACAATGGGCGAAAGATACACGCATGAACACCACGGATTTTAAGTACAAGTTTCGGCAGGTGTTCGGTATTACGCCGTATCGCTACCTGATGTACGAACGTGTGAAAGCAGCGAAGCACATCATGCTGTCCAATCCACAATTACCGCTTAGTGAGGTGGCGAGACAATGCGGATTCCGTACATACAATAATTTACGGCGTGCTTTCTTTCCGATGGAGAAAATAAAGCTGTCTGCATGGCGTGATAAAAATATCGGAATGGCTTTTCAATTATTAGTAGAGCTGATGTTGTTCGATTGGATGTAAAAAATACAATGTGTCAAAAAAGCAGTTTTTTACATCAAAAAGGAAATTTCAATTTTCCGATATTGTTAGCAATGTGGCGGCTTCCTACCTTTAGTACAGATTTAGCAGACACAATAGAAATCCTGAAGACCGCAGTTTAGCCAAAGGACAGTAACTCTAACTTACCAACAACAGAATGGAGCGTATAGTAATAAGGATAACCCTTATAGGGAATTGTATTGCCTATCATAACTATGAATTTCCATAAAACATATCGCTCATACATATCCGCAGATAGCCGTTGGCACATAGTGGCAGAGGTAGCGGCAGGTTTGCTCATATGCCTTTTCCTGTTTACTGGACTTGATAAATTGTATAATTATTATCAGTTCAAAGATGCGTTGGGTAAGTCTCCCCTGTTGGTAGACATAGCGAATGTGCTGGCATGGTCACTCCCTGTAACGGAAATCATGATAGCCGTGGCGCTGTTCATTCCCGTAACACGTAAGGTCGGTTTTAAGGCGACCATCATAGTAATGTTGGTATTTATCGTTTACCTGAGCTATATGATGGCCTTTGCGCCGAAGCTGCCGTGTATGTGTGCGGGCTTGCTGGAATCTTTGTCGTGGAAGTCGCACATTGTGTTCAATTTTTTGATGATCGTTCTGGCGATACTTGGAATAGTGGCCAGCGGTAAACGATCCAGTATAGGTAGCCGAGCGCCTCCTGCATGAAGGGGTAATTTGTCCGGTATTCATCGTAAACAATTTTGATAACAACAAAAATTTCATGTCATGAAAAAGTATTTGTTCGGCATACTTGCCGCTGTGGTCGCATTTACTGGTTTTGCATTCAAGGAAGCCAAAAGCTCAAAGCGTGCTGATATGTACGTGTTCGAGTTCCGGAGCAGCCAGCCTTACACTCAAGCCAATGTGCAGAACCCCTCAAACGCTTATTGGGAGTACAAAGGCAAAAACCTGAGCGGCTGCGCTAATATCAATCAGAAGGCCTGCCGCGTGCTGGTGAGTGCCGATTATGTGGATGACCCCAACAGTCCTACAGAGCTGGCCGGAGTTTCCATCTCCGCTACCCAAAGTGGGACTACAGCTCACGTGACCGGAATATCCGGCAGCGGAAATCTGTATTCTAATCAAGCGGACTGATCTGTAGTTACGCAGGATAAAAAAGGCTATCCCTTTATGTTAGGGATAGCCTTTTTATCTTGTGTGGAGAAATTCGTAGAACCTTTGTAGGGTGCGGATTTGGCGCGGATAAAATCATTAAATTTGAACAAAATAATTTGATAAATATGCGAACAACTTTCTATGTACTGATTGCATTGCTGCTGGTGTCTTGCGGGTCTAAAGAATTGACAAGAGAGAAAGCCGCTGAGATCATCACAAAGAAATATCCGAAAACAATAGATTGGGAGGTTTTCACCGCAGACCCTAGACATGCTGCCCGTGCCCTGGAGACGAAGCTGGTGGATGAAGGGTATATCAAAGTAGCAACGACGCAATCGCTTGGCGATGCGGGGCAGCCCCTTATCACGTTCACCGGTCAAGGGTCGCAGTATTTGCTACCTGTAACAGAAAAGGACAAGACATACAGCATCCAGCGGGTAAAGGTGGGAGAACTGCATTTTAAAGAGATCGAGAGTATTCAGCCAGAGGGCGACGGGAAGGCCATCGTGGTATATACTGTGGAGCATCTACACAATACGCCGTTTGCGGCCCTCTCTCACTATAAGCTGGAAGGTGTTGAAAAGAAGAAGGCCCGATTTTCCCTGACTGACGATGGATGGAAAGCGGAGGAAAGAGAATAACGACATTAAAGGCTGCCATCTGGTAGCCTTTTTGCTGTAGGGCATACTCCCATAGCGGTTGTACCTTTCCGGTATAGTGAAAGGCGGGTTTTATTATGGAAAAAGAGTATATTTATAGAAATCGAAACAGAGAGATGAGTGACGAAATAAGAAAATCGATAGAACCCGCTGAATTGTTGAAAGGGGTTGCAGCGTTAGAAAAACATTTTGCTGGATTTGCAGAAATGCAGGAACGTATTTCCCATGCTGCAACTGAGTTTCAGAAAATGATGCAGAGTTCGTTCATGAAGGCAGCAGAAGCGCATGATGAAATGGTTCAGACGATCCGCCGGGCGCTGGATGTAGACTTTTCGTATATGGCACCGGTGCTGCAAGAGCTTTCCCAATATGGCTGGTATCTGAATTTGGGAATGAACGTGGCAGATGTTGCGGGGGCGAAGCGAGTTTTGGCATCTGGTGATGAAAACCAACTGAACGTTTATATGGCTGAAGTGCTACAACGGGAATTGACAGGCGATGTAGCGCGTTTATGTCATAGACACCCGAATAGATCTGAAGCCATTGAACAGGCATTCAAGGCGCATAATGCGGGCTTTTACTACGCTTCCATGCCGGTAGTATTTGCGCAGGTTGATGGCCTGTCGTGTGAATTGACCGGGTATAAGTTCTTCGACAACGATAAGACAAGGAATTTCGAGCCACAGATTGCAAAATGGGTGAATGCACACGCAAGTGTCAGTAGTTTAGAGGTAGCATACCTTTCGGTGCTACTCGATAAAGGTGCATTTCAAAAGCACCGGAGCAATCCTAACCTGATTTCATTTACCAGACACAGTATACTACATGGTGAAACGACTGACTACGGGACAGAAATAAATTCGCTAAAGGCGTTTTCCCTGCTGGTGTTTGTTAGTGATATGTGTACACGATAATATTGTAAAAAAAGTATCTTAATATGCAAGAAACAATTATTCCAGATGATGACGGGAAAGGATTCGTTTTAGGGTTTGAGGGTGGCGATGTAGAGTTTATAAACCCGGTGGATTATTATTCTGGTTGGCAAAAGAAGAAGACAATTGCCTTGTATAAAGCATTGCTGTTTCATAAGAATCCCTTACTGGCCAAGGATATATCGGAAGCCTTTTACGAGAAACATGCGGAAGAAAACTGGAAAGAAATTCATGAGAAGATTTTGAAAACGGATATACCACCTACGTTGCTACAGGTTTTGGGATCAAAATCTAAGAAAGAGCAGGAGCAATTGATGAAGAAAACGGAATTTGACGCTTTCCAGCTTTGCGCGTTCCTTTTTGCTGCGCATGACCAACATGGTTATACTTTCAGCAATTATGTCACAGAACAACTACCGAAAAATGTTGATCAGGATGAACTCCCATTGTTTATTCATGTTAAAGAAGATGGGACTGTTGAAAAAGCAGGGGAAACGACGATGAGTGAAGGACAATTAAGGGCAGTCGTGAATTTTAGGCGGGTGGTAGTAGCGAAGTTCCTGGACAAAGGGAATGAGTGGCATTGTTTTTTCGTAGTATATAGAAGTTTGAGGGGAGAAGAAAGCTGGCGAGGGGGCCAACCTCATTTCCACTATATATCCGATAAATGGGGGCAGTCCCGAGATGAGGTAGTGGCGATGTTCAAGGGTGACAGATACCCGACTACATCAGTCCATATCCCGTACAATGAAAAATAACAGTTGTAGAAATTATTGTGTATGGATGGGATAAAATTCATTGATAGAAAAGGGCGCAATGTTGAGGTGTCAAAACCTTACGGCGCGGGTGGCACTTCCTACCATGTAAATGTAAATAGATTTCACTATGGACAGATCGTGAGGGTTAACGGAGGGCAGTGGATCGCATATCCGAACAGCAATGACCTGCCAAAAGCATATTGGGATGCACTGGTGAAGTGGGTTGAAGACAATGAACGTAAAGAAGAAAAAGAGGGCGGCCATTGAGCCGCCCTTGTTGTAGGTCTATGTCAGTTAAAGAATGTTCCCTGTTCTAACGGATTGTCTTACGGGTTCTGTGGAACATTGCTGCTCACAATATCTTTTGGCAGTGGCAATGCGAAATATTTGTCGTTGGGTTGGAGCTTATAGAGCTTACCTGCTACACTACGCTGTAGGGTGATATTGCGGCCCTCTTTATTCAGGCGCTTTATGTCCATCCACCGAAGTCCCCGCATGTAAAGCTCTTTACGACGTTCATCGAGAATCAGGTCTATGGCTTCTATGGCGCTGGCTGGTTCGACCACAGGAGGGGCGCAGGTTTTATCCCACCGGGAGATCAACAAGGCCCGTAGATCAGATTTTGCCTGTTCCAGCTTACCTGTTCTGGCGGCACCTTCGGCCCGGATCAGAAACAGTTCGTCGGTGGCGATGCCCGTAAAATACTGCCACTCGTTACCAGTATAACTACCTTTAAAGTGGTAGGCGTTGTCCACAGGAGTATACAGCGCAATAAGCCGGAGATCCTGCGGGCTGTATTGCTTTATTATGTTTGAATCCACGGCAACGGTGGAAGGATTTATTATGTAATTGGTTGTTGCCATTTCTGTATAGAAAAGTATCTCCTTATTGAACATGCGGAACGGCACTTGTTCGGTAATGCTGCCGTTTATGTCTGCGTCACCGTTGAAATTCATAAGGTCATTTTTTATCCGTAACGCCGCATCTGCATATTGATACGCGCTATCATACATGCGCATGGAAAGAAAAGTCCGTGCGAGTAGGCCGTATGCTGCCGCTTTCGAGGGCCGCATGGGAAGGGCAGGTAAATCGGGCAGCAAGGCGGCTGCTTCCTTTGCGTCGTGTAACACCCGGTCATATGACTGCTGTACGGTGGCCCGCTGGCTTGGTTCGTTAAAATCCGAGGTATTACGCAACACGATACCCCAATCTTTCGCAGCCGTAGCGGGATCGTATGCAGGCGCATATGTCCATAGTAACTGTTGGTAATAGTAACTTCTAAAAAATAGCGATGCTCCTTTAATTTGATTCCATGTTGACAAGTTACTGGAGGCAGGAATTTCCTGTAGCTGCTCCAGACAAAGGTTCGCGATGAAAATTGGCTCGTAGGCTATTGACCAGTCATTTTGAAATAAATAGTCTTTGACCTGCCATGTGTAAATCCGCTGTAGTTCTACTTCGATGTTATCGAACTGGTTGCCCGGCAAAAAATAATCATCAGCCGATGCTTCTGAAAAATTCGGTGTCCGTTGCAGATTCATGCGGTTGGTGTTGTCCAGCAGCGCCTGAAGATCAGACAGGGTTTTGGGAACAACCATCGTATCGTCAGGTTGCACCTCTAAGTATTTGTTGCAGCCTCCGAGAAGGCCGCCCAATAAGCCAATGAGTAGTATAAATGCGGTGTTTTTCATAATTCGATTGTGTGTTTAAAGTGATGCGCGGATGCCCGCGGAAAAGGTTTTTGGTGTAGGTAGACCATTCGGAAAGTCCGGGTCAAGGCATCGGTCGTTGGCCCGCCACAGGATGCCCAGGTTAGCAACGTTGATGTATAGCTGTATATGCTTCAACGATTCGATACCGAACGGGCGCACCGGTGTATATGTCAGGTTGATATACTGTAACCTGACATGATCGCCTTTTAGGGCATTGATCGTACTGTAGGCGTAGAACATATCGCGGGTGCCGTCTGCGGGATATTTGAAGGCAGGAACAGTGGTGCGATTTTCATCACCGGGTTGCTGCCATCGATCTGCATACTCTTTGTTGCCCATTGTTCCGGAGATGATGCCAGAGTACGAAATAACCGGTTTACGGAAATAATAACCAAGTTTGTATGCGATGTTCACCGTCAGTTCAAAATTTGCATAGGCAAACGTGTTTATCAGGCTGCCGGTAGACGTTGGGATGGACGAGCCAACATATATGATACTCGGTTGATGCTCTCCTTTTCCGGAAGTGGAAGCCAGCATCGCAGCGTAATCTGTGCTTTTGGCCCCGTTCAAATATCCCTGTGGGTTACCTTCTCCATCAAGGCCGGCCCACTGGAAGGCAGCAAGTGAATACAGGGGCTTTCCAATCACCGGAGTGATGCTCCGGCCCCCACTTAACAACGTGTTGATTGTTTGGGCAGATTCATCGAAGTACTTCGTAGTCTTATTGCTTACATAGTTGTAAATAGCGGTGGTAGTCCATTTCAGCTTTCCTGAAAGGTTTTTGCTGTTCAGCATTACATCGATCCCATTGCCGCGCATGTCTGCGACGTTGGCGATGAAAACGTTGGACGCTCCCCACGCCGTATAATCATAGGGCATCGGCCCGTATAGATCAGCGCCTTGTTTGCGGTAATAGTCGATACTGCCGGAAATGAAGCTATTCGAGAATTGCAGGCCGATATTCAGTTGCTTAACTGTTTCCCAACGCAGGTGCGGATTGTTGAGCGTGGCGATGGTCGCAATTGGCAGGTTTGTTACAGGATCTACAGAATACACCGCCACCGGCAGGGCCGTGCGAGAAAGGTCTACATTGCCCGAGGTTCCATATGTGGCCCGGAGCTTTACTTGCGGGAGCCACTGTATGTTATAAAAGCGTTCCTGCGAAATATCCCATCCGATACCAGCAGACCACAGCGGCTTCCACCTGTCATTTGTTCTAACGCCAAAAGCGTTACTGCCGTCGCGCCGCGCGCTGGCGGAAAGACTGTATTTCGCTTTGTACGTATAGTTCAGGTTGGTGAAAAGAGAAACAAAGCGGTTCGTGGTGCTACTCGGCAGCCCGGCATCCGCAATGATCTGGTTGCGGCCAGTAATAAAAGTAGGGTACGGATTGATGAAGTCCATTTTTGCGTAAGCCAACGGCTGTGCATTATAACCATAGTAGATGTTCTTGTAGCTATCCGCTTCAATCTCCTGTATCTCTGCACCGGCGAGTGCGACTATGCTGTGGTCTTGCCAGCTCCGGTTAAAATCAAGCTGACCGCGCAGGTTTTGGCTGCTCCTGTTTGTAAGCGTTGTACGGAGAATATCTCCCAATGGAACAATTCGGGTTACTTCACCGGTAGATCGGTTGACCTGGCTAAACAGGTTAATGGTATTGCGGGCATCAAAACTATTCATTCCTGAAAGGCTTTGCAGGTCGGTGCGCTGCCGCTGGTATTGATACAGGATGCTGCCCTGCAGAAATGGTAGAATTTTGTAGGTGGCCGTTATGTTGGCGATTATCTCGTCGGTTTTGGTGGTGGCCCTCCGCTGCTGGTATTCGTCCAGCGGGTAGTATTTCCAATCTAATAAATGACCAGCTCCGGCGGTATCTACGTAACCATCCCGGTAATACTTAGGTACAGAAAGCGGGTTGCCCGCTGCGTCAGCAAACGCAAGATTTGGAGCGTATCTGCCGTTTATACTGGCTACTGTGCTGAAACTTTCCTTTCCGGTCATAGCCTTGCTGTTGGTGTAATATGCGTTCACATCAATCTGTAGTTTTTTGGATAGTTTGAAGGAATTGGACAGGCGCAGGTTTATCTTGTCAAAGGTTGCGCTAAGGTTATCAATGTTGCGGTCATAGGCTCCCGCCATCAACCACGTCATATTACTGCTGCCACCTGACACGTTCAAGGAGTATTGCTGCGTAACGGCTGGCCGGTAAAAGTGTTTTTCGTACTGCGCTTTGCTATCGTTTGCCTGTAATGCTGTTACTTGTGCGGCGCTGTCGGCTGCGGAAATCAAACCATTCTTTCGCTTTTGCAGTACTTCGATCAACTGCGGAACAGATACGTAGCGGCGGTTCAACGCACTGTTGAAGTAGTTTTTGCCATACAAAAAGGTTTCAAGGCCCATGTAGTCCGTTACACTCATGTCTTGAAGAGTGGAAAGGTCAGGCTTTCCCTGCAAGATCAAACCGGAAGAAATGGAAATGGTTGGTTTTTGATTATAACGGCCCTTCTTTGTAGTAATGACGATAACGCCGTTACCGGCGCGGGCACCCCATATGGAGGCTGCCGCCGCGTCTTTTAAAACAGTGATGCTCTCAATGTCGTTTGGGTTGATGTTTGAAATGTCACCCTGAAATACGAAGTTGTCGAGTACCACCAGCGGATCTAGCGAGCCGTTTATGGTGCTCAGTCCGCGGATGTTTATACCTGTTTTGTTGTTGGTGCTATTGGCATTGCCATAGCCGGGATTGAAGCTGAGGCCCGGCGTAACATTTTGCAGGCGGTGGAGGATGTTGGTGCCGGTCTGCTGGTTCAGCACCTTGTTGTCGATAACAGCAAATGCTCCGTTGACTTGGTTTGGCTTCAATCGCTGGTAACCAGTACTGATGGTGACCTGCGCAAGCTCTGTAGCAATAACACTCATTACAGCCTCTATGGCTTCCTCCGGTTTTGTAATCGGTATCCGGAGGGGGCTATAGCCAATATGGGTAAACAACAGGGTATCGGGAACCTGTGATAAAGACAGGCTGAAGGTGCCATCGTTTCGTGTAGTGGTCCGGGAGTTGTTTTTTTGTGCTGATACTGAAATGCCAGCCAGCGGCATCTGCTCAGTTGAGTATACACGTCCCTTGATCTCCACGCGGATGGTGGGTTGTGCCAAAGCTGCGGCACTGAGGAAAAAGAAAAAAACTGCTAAGATCAATTTCATTTAGAAAAGGTGTTTTGGTGAAAAATGGTATGGGTCAATTGTCCGTATCGTATCGGTCGCCTTTAATCGGTGCGGTTAGAATCATTCCTTGTAGTGCCTTTCTTATGTTTGCTGCCGTTACAGCCTCGGAATCCGTGATGCCTATTACTTTGCGGTTAGGCGAAATCCATACATAATGCGGCAGAAATATGTGGGGGAACAGTTGGAAAGCTGTTGTGTCATAGGGTACAGTAGTAAGGGAGAACGGCTGGCCCCTTTGTTTTTGCCACCGGTGGAAAAAGTTGTTCAGGTGGCGGGCGCTGTCCTGGGTAGAGCGGATGCTATTAACTAACAGAAATTTTACTCGCCCGGCATACTGGGTTTCCAGTGAATCGTTTTTGGGAAACATTCGGATGCAACTTCCGCACCATGTCGCCCAAAAATCGAGGATCACCACCTGCCCGGTAAAATCACTGAGCTTGATAATTTTGTTGTCATTCCAACGGGTAAATGAAATGTCCGGTACAGTATCGCCTACAGATAGCCGATGTGTCACTGTTGGGCGGAGATCCTGAGCAAAAGAATAACGTGCCGGCCAGACGGCGGCCAGCGCGATGAAGAAAATGTACTTCATGCGTGTGTCTATTGTATTATAAAGTGATTTAAAGTAACCGGGAGGCTATCAATCCACTTGGTATATTCCGGTATTCTATTATGTGTGTTAGATTTTGCCACTTTTCCTCCCGGAGTAAGGCAAATTATAGGAAGTAAACAGTATATTTCTTATTTTTAGGTTGACTTTTACTACAAAACTGTTGACTTTTACTACTTTTGGGTAAACCATTAATAATCAACGAAAAATAATTTATATCATGAATATAACAGAAGATACCCCGGCAATTCATCATGGCAGGAACATTCGGATGTTCCGAAAAACTATTGACATGAAACAGGATGTACTTGCAAAGAGGCTTTCGGACCTGGGAGCAAGGCAACAGGATGTTTCCAGGCTCGAACAAATGGAAGTCATCGAGGATGATATTTTGACATTAGTAGCGAAAGCTCTCAATATTGATGTCAGGTTAATAAAGGAGTTTGATGCTGATACTGCAATACGAAATATCTGTGTTGTAAAAGAGAACACATTTACCGATCAGTCCTATTCAATTGGGCAGCAGATAGTGAATGCTGGTGAAAGGATGGTTGATGTTTACGAGCGTCTTGTAGCAAGTGAAAAAGAAAAGTACACAATCCTGAATGATGGGAATACCGAGCTGAAGAAGTTGCACGAAGAGTTGATGCGCAAGTATGATGAGCTTGCAAAGCACAATACACGTCTTGTAGAGAACAACCTTGAGCTTATGAATAAATTGCAAACGCTGTTAGAAAAAATTTCTACCAAATAGTATTTTAATAAATCGATATGGAAAAAGAACTTTTTGATACAACCAAGCCAATGACAGATGGTGTCCGCATACAAATGGCACGAGCCATGCGAAACAAAAACCAGACAGAATTAGGGAATTTGATTGGTGTGAGTAAACAGTTGATTTCAAGACTTGAAAAGAAGGAAAAAGTAGATGATAAGAAAATGGCTGAAATAGCAGAAGCTCTCGGTTTTACGCTGGAGGGGCTTAGGTCGTTATCAAGGGAGTCTATTATGCAGATCAGTTACAATTTCTATGACAATAGTGCGCAGAATGCGACATTTGGAAGTCATTGCACACAAACAGTGAATCACAACTACGGTTATGATCCAAAGCTGGCGGCGGAACATGCGTCTATCTATGAGAAGGTGCTGCAAAAGAATGCTGAGAAGGCTGGTAAAGCAAAAAATACCTCGAAGTAGCATTATTTTATTGATCGACGCATTTGCTAAAGTTTAATTTGCCTAGTATAAAGTCGGTGATTTAGCTCATCAATCTTTCTATGAATTTAGGTTTCGTCGTTAAGTGTGTATGTATTCTGTTTCACCGGCTTTATTATTTTCTTTGTTCCTGAATCGACTTGCTTAGTGCCTGTATAGGCACTCCGATTACAGTTGAAAATTCCTTTAAAATTTTCCCTCGAAATTTTCGCAGATTCTCTCAATAGGCCAGCCTTTGTTGGCGCCATTTTCTATCGATTAATTCAAGTAATCTATTTCTGATTAAGTTTCCTAACTGATCTTAATAACCGAAAACGTTCTGCTCTCATCTAAGCCAGTATAATCCATTGTGCGTAAAAGTCAACTGTAAACCGGTAAAAAGCAAAGATGAAAATTCGGCTTTCAGTCTGAGAACTCCGTGATTTGTGATAAATCGAAATTATGGTTACATCAAAATCACTATCAAAAGCCACGATGAAGGAGGTGGCAATACCTTTTACCCGAGAAAAGGCTATATCCTTTAGTCAACTGATGAAGGTCTGCGTCGATCCTGAACAAGTAAAAGCACTTTATTCTCCTGCACTAAAATTTGTTCAGTACAAAAATCATCAGCTCCTGTTGAGGTGTGCATTTCGGGAGGGCCAGTATCATGTAGGATTTCGTGCAGCAGGCGACGAATTGCGTGCGAATTGTAGTTGCAAAGAGGCGCGACCAGGTGTTTGTGTTCATATCTGCAAAACGGTTGAGGTAATCACCAGTTGGTATGGTGAAAAGTATTTTTCGCAACTGCTGCCGAATTGCCAATTTGATCTAGCTTTTAAATACCAACAGGGATTTGATAAAATAGAGAGCGAGCGAGGTATTCAATTAGTGAAACGAAAAGAGCTTATGACACTCTTCCCTTTCGATAGTCCCGTTTTTCCTATGACGCTGGATGATATACTGACATTGAAAAGACCACCTGAACGAAGGAAGCCTGAACAGGTACAAAAGCGGGACGCAATCGCCTTTCTATTGATGTTGCCGCATTCAGGGAAACAACCTCCTTTTGTTTATTTGGCTTCCGGAAAATCAACAAAGGGAAACGATAAGATCATGTCGTGGACGAAGTTTCTGCATTCCCTTGATGAAAATACAGAGAAGTCTATTAGTGTATTTCAACATGAATTGATAATTAGAAGCAGATTATTACATGAGAAATCGGAAACGTTCGCAAAGGATAATAATTATTGTCATTGGGTCAAGTGGAATAATAGTATGGAGGCAGCATTTAATGAATGGAAAGGAATATTCCCATTATTAAATAATGAAGTGTTCGTTTATGCGTACAGGTACTATGGTTTCCGCGAGTTTAAAAGAAGGCCATCAAAGAGCCGCGCTAGAAAAATTGTTGTTTCTATGGATAAGCCCGAAGTGTACTTTAAAACCACCAATACAAAAGAGACTTGTCAGGTATCTATGGAGATAAAAATAAACGGAAGGCTGATAAAGAACTATGATGTGCAATGTCCATTTCTGTTGCTCCATCAAGGAACTATGTATATGTTCGATAGTTATAGGGATGCTGCGATCGTACAGTGGCTGGCATCAGCGGGTTGTATTACTACTTATAAAGAACATTTTAAAGAGCTAAGAGAATCTCTTTTGAAGCCGCTATCAGAAAAATATACCATCGTTTAGCCTACCTCTCTGATTGGTCAAATGCCCGTCAATCACCATTAAATTATACTCACAAATGCGACCGTTTAATTTATACACTACTCATAATAGCTTATTCCAGAATATACAGCCCGAACTTGTGAGGATCATCACCGGATCGGTTTCCGCAGAATTAATTTATTTATTGGGTTCATCATTATACCAGCGTCGGACGGAAACGATCTTCAACAGTAAGTCGCCTGCATCACATTATACCGGGGATTATTTTTTGCTGGTAGTCATAAGGGATGCTGAAGGCCGGAGAATGGGCGAATGGGAGGATATTTTGGAACAGCGGTGTGGTCATATCGCGAGAACTACCATTATCGTAACAGAGCTGTCTCCCTTTGTAGAAAAATATAGTGACGGCAACATATTTGCAACTTCGGTTTATAGCTCGGGTACTGTTTTCTATGATGCAGGAAATGTGGTGTTGCCAGAATTAAATGAGATAAACATGAAAGTGCCGAGGGATGGTCAAAAGGAATACAAGAAAACTGTTCACCGCGTTAAGGAATTTCTGGCAGGTGCAGACCTGTATATTGCCCGAGAAGAAAGTGAGATGGCTAGTTTCATGATACATCAAGCGTTTGAGCAATGTCTTAAAACGCTGGTGCTGATAGGAAGCGGTTTTGTCGTAGATACGCATAATATTGATCGTTTGCTCAGATATGCCGGGTTAGTGACATGCCGTATGCTCGACCTGTTCCCTGTTGACCAGGCGGACAACAGGAAGCTGCTCGAAACACTACAGAAGGCATATATCGGCGCAAGGTATGCCTATGACTTCAGCCCTCCATTCACCTGTGTAGTGAAGTTGAGGGAAAAAGCCCAATTGGCATTGAGTATACTAATCGAAGCGGGTACATCTGGCCTGCTGGATGCACCTGAAATTCGATAAAATTGTAAATTCGGTTCCCACATGAACAAAGAAGATTATAATATCAAGGAATATTCATTGGTCTATGGTCTGTCAGGGTCACCGAAGAAAATCCTACAAACGGTTTTCGGGGACTATGACCTTGATGGCCTGAAGCACCATTTCGAGTATTGGAAGTATGCGGCATTAGGAAATAATATTAGCCTGTATGATTGTGGCAAAGAGCGCCGAATGCTGATTGGTTTTTGTGAGGATTTGGAGAAAGTACTAGAGGCATTTTACGTACTAAGTAAGCATAAGAAAAAACAATTAGAGCGCATACCTTCCGAACATAAAAAGATATGGAAGAAGTGCAATAAGTGTTCTGTTTTGTCTAAGGATGAAAAGAAAAATCCAGACGCAGTATTAAAACTGTTCTCGAAAAAGTATAAAAGGCTCTATGCAAAGGCTGAACTGGTTGAGATGTTTGAATGTGTCATTACATTGGAAAAAGGTGATCGTGGTCATTTAAATGGAGCAGTTTCTTTCTTTATGTGTGTAGATGCCCTACTGAGCTTGCTTTATTTGTGAAATTTATCTAAGTACAGCCACAAGAAGGATGCAATTTTTTCAGCGTTACTCCATTTTACTACTTCTTCGGTAACGAACTCTGCTGATGGCATAATGCCTCTCTGTTCAAGTAGCTGTAAGAACTTTTCGTCTTCCTTCAACCGCTTCATGATGCGAATTATTCGTTTTGTGAAGCGGTTACTTAATTTTGTGTTTTCACGTATTGTCTTAAAGTTTGTATGAGGCGAAATGTCCACTTTAAAAAATTTTACCAGCACATCTCCCAGCGCATCAGACAATTCCAGGAATCGCATTCTGTTTAACCCACTTAGGTCGTCGTTGGCGCATATACTATAGTCGGTAACTATAAGTACAAATTCTATAAATTCCTCTTTGCTCCCTCTCCACAAAATTGCTCCTTCAGGAAGATCATTATTGTTTATATCCATATCGGGAAAATTTATGGTATACCTACCCGTATACAAAAACTATGCTTATAGCCATCAATCCGATGGTAATTTATCTGAAGTTTATATCCTGCCGAAATTTAATGAAACAGAGGTAAGGGTAAATAGCAGTAAAAAAAATTTCCGATTTGCTGTTTCTAACTTCCTTTTTGCTGTAATCCCAAATTCCTTTTTGCACAGCATTTGCGGTGAATACTATTGTTACATAAAGTTAAAAAACTATTCCCTATGCAGAAACAGCGATATTCAATTTTTGTATCGCTCCATAGCGAAATGGTAAATGAGCTGGAACAGTTGGAGAAAGAAGGACTCAACCCCATTGAATACGCACGCCGTGGAATTGATACAGCAAAAGCAGCTTTGGAGCGTTTAAGGCAGCACGTTATTGACAACGGATTTACCGATGAAGAACACGAAATAGTTTTTTTCAAAGAGGTGAAGCCGCAGTTTATGAGTAAACTCATTTTCTTTCAGAAATTGTATGATCTGGAAGTAAACAGGCCATTGAAAATAGACAGGATAAATGCGGGTAAGTACTTCAGGCGTGAGATCCGCAAGGTGAAAAAGCACTATAAAAAATTCGGTGATCTGTATTCCTATTATAAGTCGGGAGAGACAATGTTGGACAAAGTGTATTTTACCAGAAAGCCGGGTGGTCTATTGTACTCTGGCGATTCTTACTTGATAGTCGATAGCTCTTTTCAAACCTTATATGATAGTACTTTAGCTGAATTTATTGCTGACGAATCATACTGTGAATATCTGTACAGACAGTTAGCTTTGGTTGATACCATCCAGCAAACAATTGGATTCATGGAGAAGCAGCCAAGTAAAGGGCTGCGCTGGACGGGTTCAAAAACGGCTCTTACGGAATTGATATACGCCCTGTATAGTGCGGGTGTTTTGAATGATGGGAACGCCGATGTGAAGGATATAGTGGCTGACCTATCGCAAACCTTTAATATCGACTTAGGCAACTTCTACCGAACATTTCAAGAAATCCGCTTGCGCAAGAAGGATCGGGTGTCTTTTTTAAATCAGTTGATTGACCGACTGGAGGATCGGATGAACTATTGGGATGAAAATCCAAAACAATAATTGACCAGGTGTAGCCATTTCTACCTAACCCTACTAAAAACGAGTGCCGTATATAGTACGGCATTTTTTGTGTCACAAGCTCAAAATCCCACTTCGGCCCGAAGTGGGATTTTTGTTTCCACCTTACCTGTGGATGTATGCGTGTACCATATGTATATATAAGAGGATGGACGCACGCATTCTCTAGTTTCCTAATTTCCGAATGATGGCGTACCACTTCAGTTAATAATGTATGTATGCGTGCATGTGGGCATATATATAAATATACGTATGCGCGCATCAATCGCCTTTTATACGTTGATTCGACCGATGAACTTTCCTTTCCGAAAAATTATTTCAACCACTTCGGTGCATAGTGTGAAAAGCAGGATTTGAAGTGTGCCATTTTTGTACTGCAATAAAACGATGCACTATGATTACATGGACTACTTACCTGTTGTGGCTTGGCTTGCTGCTGGTAATCTACTATGGCGTTGTACATCTTTTCTTTCGCGTAAAAGGTGGTTCTATCCTGAAGAGGAAAAGAAGGGTTGAAGAAAAGAAGGCAGCAGATAGCGTTCTTTTCAAAGAGCCGGACGGAGATGGAGGGGATCAGAATGCCGCGACGATGGCACCAGTTCACTCCCTTGTTGATGAGCTACAAGCCTTCGTCGCTCAGGCGGGAAAAGAGGGCATGGAGAAAGCGGAGCTGCTTACGGGTATCAAGATGCTCCTAAAGAAGTACCCCCGAACAAAAGGGAGTATTTACCAAAACGGTATCACCAATCTGGTCGAAGTTATTGCAGAAAGTCAGTGTGGCATTCATTTGAGTGCGGGTGAATTGAGTGCTTTATGGGATGAATGAACGCCACATTAGAAACACTCGTCAGTACCGTGATGCAGGAAAACCAAGTGCGAGGGGTTGGTACGGAGTGTTTCTTTAAAAATGCGCAGTGAGTGGTCTGCGTTTCGGCCCTGCCGTTACCTGATAGTGTTGAATGGTTCTGTGAAATCGGGTCAGGTAGTGCGCAGGGCCTTTTTATGTCCTTACTTTTTTGATAACAATAAAAGCGAAGTGTGTATGGAAATGAAGTTGATTGATCGCTTTGGAAAGCGGCTGCTGGTTTGTACGGCGCTGACAGCAGTGTCATTAATGATGACGGTTTGTGTGTATGCACAAGACGGTAAAGCTGGTATTCAGGAGGCTAACACAAAAGTGCGCGGGTATTTTGATGTTGGTTGTGATTTGATGTACGCGGTGGGGGCCATTCTTGGCTTGATCGGAGCTATTCGGGTATATCAAAAGTGGAGCAACGGGCATCCCGATACCGGGAGTACTGCTGCCGCTTGGTTCGGGAGCTGTGTATTTCTGGTTATCGTTGCGACCGTCTTGCGTTCGTTTTTCGGCATATAAACAATTACAGGTATGGCAAACAGTGTGTACAAAATCAACAAAGGCGTAAACAAGGCCATAGAGTTCAAAGGCTTGAAGGCTCAGTATATATGGTATCTCGGTGGTGGATTGGTTTTGGCCTTACTCCTGTTTGCCATACTGTATTTAGCCGGTGTTAATTCCTATATCTGCATTGTGTTGGTGGCAGGGCTTACGATTTTTCTGTTCATGCACGTCTATAAGCTCAGTAACAAATATGGTGAGCATGGCATGATGAAGAAGATCGCCAGCAGAGGAATCCCGAAGGTGGTGAAGAGCAGTGGCCGGAGTGTATTTAAGGGCCGACGAAGTTCCGGCAGGAATTAGTCGCGTTTTTTCTGTTGTGGTGGTTAAAATTAATTGTGAAGATGGAAAAGAGGCTGAATGAAATTTTCCCCATAGCTGACATTGAGCATAATTGCATACTCAGCAAACAGGGTGATATAACAATCGCGTTTAGCGTTGACCTGCCGGAAATTTTTACCGGGCATTCGGAAGACTTTGAAACGTGGCATCAGGGCTTGATTAAAGCTATTAAGTTACTTCCGAAGAATACCGTATTTCACAAACAGGATTGGTTTGTAAAGAACCGGTACAAAGGTGAGGTTTCGGAGTCTGACAGTTTTCTAAAAAAACGTAGTCAGGAATACTTCAACAATCGTCCGTTTCTCGATCACCGGTGCTACATTATGATTACGAAACGCTCACCCGCTCGGAAGGGATCTACTTCTTTAATGTCGAACCTCATCAGGCCGAATATCGTCCCGCCTCAAACGCTCAGTGAGGTGGCTTTGCAGGAGTTTGAAGATGTGGCAGGCCAGTTCCAGAAGGTGTTGAGTGATGTAGGAATTGTTCTCAGTAGGTTGAAGGACGATGATTTAAAGAGCCATGACCGGCGCGCCGGACTTGCGGAAAAATACCTTTTTCTCCTGGACAAAGAGGATGAGTTGATGGTGCAGGATATTGAGCTACGGGATCATGTGAAGGTTGGCAATAAACGATGTCAGTTGTTCACTATATCCGGCACCGATAGCCTGCCTTCGTTCTGTGGCTCGCGGATTAACTATGATAAGTATAGCACCGACCGCACGAAGTTCTCTATTGGGTTCGCTTCACACCTCGGTTTGTTGTTACCCTGTAATCACATCTACAATCAGTACATCATCATTGATGATGCGCAGCAAACGTTGAAAAAATTTGAGGGTAAGCGATTGCGCCTGCAATCACTGGCCGCATACAGCCGGGAGAATGCCATCAGTCGCGATGCTGTTAATGACTTCCTGAACGAAGCAATCAGCCAGCAGCGGTTACCTGTAAAGGCGCATTTCAATGTGTTGGCGTGGTCTGAGAGTGCAGACGAGGAAAAGGATATTCGGAACCTTATCACATCCGCGTTAGCGCAAATGGATGCCATAGCGAAGCAGGAGACGATCGGTGCGCCACAGATTTTTTGGAGTGGTATTCCGGGGAACGCAGCCGACTTTCCCGCGAATGATACGTTCGATACGTTCGCCGAACAAGCGTGTTGTTTTTTGAATCTCGAAAGCAACTACCGGTCTGATGATCCAAGAGAGAGCATTCGTTTCTGTGATCGGTTGACTGGTAGGCCGGTGTTTGTCGATCCATACACAGCGCCGCGTATGAAGGGCATCAGCTCAAATATGGGTACGCTTGTGTGTGGTACATCTGGTGGCGGTAAGAGCATGACTGTAAACCACATGCTTAATTCGATGTATGAGCAAGGCGCGCACTGTGTAATTCTCGACATTGGAGGCAGTTACCGGGGGCTGTGCGATCTTGTTGGTGGCTACTATTTCACATATACTGAAACGAACCCCATTCGGTTCAATCCATTCTATATTCCAGATGGGCAGACACTCGATACAGAAAAGAAAGAGAGCTTGAAATCTCTACTGGTCGCCCTTTGGAAGCAAGAAAGTGAATCCTTTAATCGGTCGGAATACGTCGCCCTATCTAACGCACTCACTGGTTACTATAAACATCTAGCCGATGACAGTAACATATTCCCCTGCTTCAATACCTTCTATGAGTATCTGCAAAATTACTTCATCGATGAACTGAAAGTCCATCGCCTGAAGGATCGCGACTTTGATATTGACAACTTTTTGTATGTGTTGCGTCCCTTTTATAAGTCGGGCGAGTTTGACTATTTGCTGAATGCTGAAGGCAAACAAGACCTGCTGAATCAGCGGTTCACAGTTATAGAGATGGACAATATCAAGGAGCATCCCGTCCTCTTCAGTGTCGTGACCCTGATCTGTATGGAGTTGTTCATTTCCAAGGTTCGCAAGCTCGCAGGTATCCGGAAGGTCTTTGTCATCGATGAAGCATGGAAGGCCATCGCGAAGCCATCTATGGCTGAGTTTACGAAGTACGGATTCAAAACATTCAGAAAGTTTAACGGGGTTCCTATTGTGATTACGCAGGAATTGGATGACCTGATTTCCTCGCCGATCATTAAAGATGCCATTATCGCCAATGCGGACGTGAAGATTCTGATGGACATGCGAAAGTTCATGAACAAGTTCGATCAGTTGCAGGCTGCGCTAGGCCTGTCTGAGAAAGCAAAGTCGATTCTGCTGAGTGTCAATAAGGACAACCGCGAGATATTTATGGAGATCGGCGGCCAGGTTGCGAAGGTGTATAAAAATGATCTGTGTCCGCATGAGTATTTCGCATTTACAACGGAAGGAAAGGAACGGGTGAAAGTGTTGGAGTATGCTGAAAGGCTCGGAAGTATGGAGAAAGCAATTGAGCAGATGGTACTGGAGAGAAAATAAATTGTGTAACAGAAAATACCAGTGTGTATGAACAAGTTTTTTGTGGGGTTGGGTCTTTGTATTTGTCTGGTGCTTGCGCCAACGAAAAAGAGCCACGCGATAATATGGGAAGTTGCGCGGCAGGCTTTAATTGCCGCCATAAAGGCGGCTGACCTGGCTGTTCAACGGTTACAGAATAAAACCATTTGGCTACAAAATGCTCAAAAGGAGGTTGAGAACATTCTAACTAAGCTAAAGCTGGATGAAATATCCGACTGGACGAAGAAGCATAAGGAGCAGTACCAGCAATATTTCGATGAGCTGAACAAGGTGAAGCAGGCGATCAGTGGCTATAAGCGTGTGAAGGAGATTATTAATAAGCAGATAGCAATCGTTGATGAGTACAACAAAGCGTTTCAACTGTTCCGGCGAGATAAACACTTCACGCCGCAGGAGATCGATTACATGACGAAAGTGTATACCGGAATTATTGACGAAAGCGTGAAAAACATCGACAATCTATTTCTAGTCATTAACTCGTTCACAACGAAAATGACAGACGGGAAACGGATTGAAATCCTTAACAGTGTTGCTGAAAGTATTGATGTGAACCTGAACGACCTGCGGTCATTCAATAATGAGAATAAAAAACTGGTGTTGCAGCGGGCAAGAGATCAGAAAGATGTGGAGCAAATAAAGTTGATGTACGGAATAAAATAGTTGGTTATGAAAAAAATGCTGTTGTTGTGTTTCGCAATTGTTTCATTCTGTCTTCCGGCTCTTTCACAGAACAATCAGATAAAGCTGTACATACAGCAGATCGCAGCGAATAAGGTTTATTTAGAATACCTGCAAAAAGGGTATAAGATAGCGCGGCAGGGGCTAACGTTCATAGGTAACGTAAAGGATGGGCACTTCAAAATTGATAAGGATTTTTTTCTTTCGCTGGAATCTATCAACCCAAGAATCCGCAACTATTCAAGGATACCTGAGATTGTTAATTATGGGTTGGCGATTTCATCTGATTTCAAGAGTGTATTGAGGGCGATGCGGGAAAGTCAGGTGTTCGCTGGTTCAGAATTGGATTATGTAGGAGGAGTTCGGACAACCCTTCTGACAAACTGCGAAAATATACTGATGGATCTTGTGCCGTTGATAACGCCAGGACAAATGGAGCTAAGCGACGATGAGAGAATTAAGCGGATTGATGCGTTACATGCTGACATGGAGGACTGTTATCTTTTTACAAAGAATTTCTGTACGTCCACCAAAGTACAGGTATTACAACGGCAGCGTGAGTTGAGAGATGTACAAGTCATGAAAAAGGTAACTGATAAAAAGTGATGTTATGAAAAGAGGTGTGTTGCGTTTTGTTGTTATGTGCTGCGTTATGTGCGTTGCGATTTCAATGTCCCCCATTAGAAGCAATGCTCAGGCTAAGGAGCTTGCTCAATTGGCACTGAATATCGAAAAGTTGGCTCAGTTCCGTCAAATATTGTCTGATTTGAAAAAGGGATATGAAATTCTATCTGGGGGGTATAACACAATCAAGAATATCAGTCAGGGAAACTTTCAGCTTCACAAGGTCTTTCTGGATGGGCTGATGGAGGTGAACCCGGCGATAAAGAAGTACAGTCGCGTCGCGGATATTGTAGAGTATCAGATTGCGCTGGTGAAGGAATACAAGAAAGCCTTTCAGTATGCAAAATCCTCGGGCAGCTTTACGATTGCGGAGATTGAATACATGGGCAGGGTTTACGGTCGCTTGTTTGATGCTTCGTTGCAAAATCTGGATGATCTGTTCACGGTGATTACGGCAAGTAATCTGCGCATGTCGGATGAAGAACGGTTGGATGCGATTGATAAAATCCATTCAGAGATGCTGGATAAATTAACCTTCTTACGACATTTCAATAGCTCGAATACCGTCATGGCTGTGCAACGGATGAAAGAGCTGAAGGAGGTAGAACGGATGAAGGCTATGGAGGGAATGAAATAATATTTAAGGATTTCAGAAAACGTGGTGTATGAAAGTGTGGTTAAAATCCTTGTTGGTAGCCTTGGTGCTATTAGGAGTGCCATGTCTATTGCAGGCGGGATCAGGAGGTGTTGCAGATGATATTAAAAGCCTGCATTCTGTTCTTGATGAGTTATATAGTAAGTTAATGCCTCTGTGTAAGGAGTTAGTGAGTGTAGGCAGGGCTATTGCTGGATTTGCTGCATTATGGTATATAGCAGCGAGAGTGTGGGGGCATTTGTCCAGGGCAGAGCCAATTGATTTTTATCCTTTGTTTAGGCCGTTTATTCTCGGTTTTGCGATCCTCATTTTCCCGTCAGTTATTGCACTGATAAATGGGGTGATGCAGCCGACGGTGACTGGTACGGCGAGAATGGTGGATAAGGCGGACGAATCGGTGGCTGCACTGTTAAAGCAGAAGGAAGAGGCAATCAAGAAAACGGACGTTTGGCAAATGTATGTTGGGCCGACCGGTGAGGGAGATAGAGAACGATGGTATAAGTATACCCATGATGGTCAATCCAGCGACGACGAGGGGTTCTTTGCGAGTGTCGGTAATGATATTCGATTCGCGTTCGCGAAAGCATCCTACAATTTTAGAAATGCAATCAAGGAGGTGATCGCGGAAGTGTTACAATTATTGTTCGCAGCAGTGTCACTGTGTATCAATACCATGCGAACGTTTAACCTCATTATCCTTGCGATTTTAGGCCCACTTGTTTTCGGCCTCTCGGTGTTCGACGGATTTCAACATACTATAAAGCATTGGTTGGCCCGATATATAAATGTTTTCCTCTGGTTGCCAATAGCGCAGATTTTCGGTGCCGTGATTGCTACCATTCAGGCCGAAATGCTAAAAATTGATTTGACGCAAATTGGGCAGACTGGTGATACTTTTTTCAGCAGGACAGATTTGGGCTATATGGTATTTCTGATAATCGGCATATATGGTTATACGACTATTCCCAGTATTGCTAACCATATTATGTTCGTCGGCGGCGATGCACTTACCGGTAAGATGACTTCCGCAATGGGCGGAGTTGCAGGTGCTGCCGGCGGGGCTGCGATGGGTGCTGCTGGTATGGCGGGAAAAGCTGCTGGTGCTGCTGCGGATGGTTTCGGACACATGATGTTTGCCGATAATAATTCTGTAGAGGCGGGTTTGAAGAATTTATACAATGCCCCTGACAATATCAAAGAAGGCTACGATTCTGGTAGTACTGGAAAAGGTATTGCAGCCAGTGCGGGACGTGCATTTGGTCATATGGCGAATAAACTGAAAGGAGGCGATACTTCTTGATAGCGACGGTGGTTTGTTGAAGGTTTGAAACGATGTGTTGGACGAAAAAGTGAGTTTGTATGTTTCAAAAAATGAAGAGTATTCAAAGTGCGTTTGCGCATGTGCGGTTGTTCACGTTGGTTATTGTCGTATTAGCTTTTGGTTTGTGTGCATTTACCATTTATAAATCTATGCTACTTGCCTCAAAGACACAAGATAGGATTTACGTTCTTGCCAACGGAAAAGCCATTGAGGCATTTGCGAGCGAAAAGAAAGATAACGTCGCAGTGGAGATGCGGGATCATGTGAAGATGTTCCATTTCTATTTTTTTACGTTAGATCCGGACGAAACGGTGATAAAGAACAACATTGTGCGGGCCTTGTATTTGGCGGATATTTCCGCTAAAAGGCAGTACGAAAACCTAAAGGAAAGTGGATATTATAACAACGTTATTTCTGGCAATATTTCGCAGAAGATTGAAGTAGATAGTATTTCTGTAAATATCGACCAGTACCCATACTACTTCCGTTGTTACGCACGCCAAAGCATAATTCGAGCTACCAGCATTGTTACCCGTAGCCTTACAACGGAGGGGTATATCCGAAATGTGAGCAGGAGTGATAATAATTCGCATGGCTTTTTGATTGAACGGTGGGCTACGTTGGAGAATAAAGATTTGAATACAGTGATACGTTAAACTTTTTTTATGTGGAAATTTTTCAGACGTAAGACAGGGCGCACATCATTGGTTCATGCTGTGTTTGATCGTTACTCAGGCAGAGTAGAAGGTATTCAGCGACGGATTGCGGATTCCTTGAATGCGAAGGTGTCGAGCTGGTCTGCTTTCAGAGTTAAGGTTGTGTTGATAGTATTCATTTTTTGCTACGTTATTGTAACAGCCTTCGTCCTACTATCTGCCGGGAGCAGTACTGACAGCCACTTACGGATTCAACCTATTTATCAGCCCCGAAACGTAATAATACCCGATCATAACGTAAGTAGTGAAAGTCCTGTTTATATGACAAATAGGCTCAGACAGTTCCGGTTATATCTCGACAGTTTGAAAAAGGATGAGGTGGGCCGACGGATTTATGATAGCATTTTGATGAAGAGGCCGGGGTTGATTGACAGTCTTACGCAATTGGAAACATTGGAAAACAGAAAATGATGTTGTATGAAAAATGAGGAAAGTGCAGTAAATGAAAAGCTGCGGAAACAGAAGCAGTTCCTGATGGTGGTTCCCGTTTTGGTGATTCCTTTTATTACTATCCTGCTGTCTTCGTTCGGTGTAGTTGGCGGAGACGGAACGAGGAAAATCGTGGAAATTAAGAAGCAGGGGATCAATACAGATTTACCAGGTGCTAAAGCCGCTGGTGATAGCAGTTGGAATAAGCTCATGTATTATGAAATGGCTGATAAGGATTCTGCTAAAATGCGCACGCTAAAGGAGAAAGACCCTTTTTATAGTTCTCCTGATATGTCCGCTCGCATTTTCAGTGTGGACACTTCTGGTTATACTGGCGATATGGGGATGAAGTACCGGGCGAATAGCTACGGTTACCCGTCCAGAGATGAGAACGAAGAAAAGGTATACCGTAAGATTGCAGCCATCAATGATGAACTAAATCGCAGCTCCGCTAAAGAGCAGCCAGTGCCATCCACTCTTGAAAGTGAGAAGGGCAAAGTGGATATGCAGGGTATAGATCGGTTGGAAGCGATGATGAAGGAAATGAGTGAGGATAAGCCAGATAAGCAGATGGAGCAAATTTCAGGAGTTTTAGAAAAGATACTCGATATACAGCATCCTGACAGGGTGAGGGATCGAGTGCAGGAAATGTCTGAGGCAAACAGGAATCAGGTATTTGCTGTGAAACCTTCGCGGGGTGATGATGTAGTTACCTTGATGGTAGCCGATACTGGAAGAAAGACTTCGTTCCTGGATTCATTGAGGACTGCGCGACAAGGTTTATCTAATCGGTTTTTCTCCCTCGAAGACGATCAGTCCGAGATGAAGCAGAACACTGTTCGTGCGGTGGTTGCAGAATCGAAGGAGGTAATGGATGGCTCTAAGGTTCAGATTCGCCTGTTGGAAGACATTTTTGTTGCAGGTGTTCGTGTACCAAAGAACGCATTTATCTGGGGAAAAGGGAAATTGGCCGATGGCCGGTTTATTATCAACGTTACCTCCATCCAGTATGGGAATAATATCTTGCCTGTGGATCTCAGTGTATACGATATGGATGGGATCATGGGCATAGATGTGAACGCAAACATGGCGACTGAAGTTACCAAGCATACCACCGATCAGGCAATCCAAAGTTTAAGTATAGCGAGCCTTGATCCGAGTATAGGGGCGCAAGCCGCAAGCGCAGGGATTCAGGCGGCGAAGTCTTTAGTAGGCCGCAAGCTGAAGGTGGTTAAGGTTAATATTCGTAGTGGTTACGATGTGTTGCTGGTAGATAACAATGTGAAGAATCGATAATTATAACATACTAAAATAAGAGAATATGAAAAGGTTATGTGTGACTTGGCTTGTGAGCTGTATTCTTTTTGTAACTGCCTTTGGACAAAGAGTTAGTGATCGTCCAGAAGTAAAGGCTGAGAATATTGAGCCATATTATTTAAAGGTGAGCCTCAACAAAACGAGCAACCTTGTATTTCCTTATGAGATAAAAAGTGTTGATCGTGGAAGCGGTGCTATACTCGCCCAAAAAGCGAAGGGAGCGGAAAATGTATTGCAGGTGAAGGCTGCCAGCGTTGATTTTCCAGAAACGAATCTTTCCGTAATTACGGCTGATGGTCGATTGTATTCGTTTCTGCTGAGGTATGCGGAAGAACCCAACATATTAAACCTCCGCTTTTACAAGATGGGTGATGAAGATAGGAATGTGCTGATAAAGGGGGCAGCACACGGTAAGGAGTTTTACGAGTTGTCGAGTTCGGAGGTTCGTGATAATCGTAGCTTTTTACGAAAGCGTGTAACTGAACAGATGATAACCTTATCGCTTGAAAGCATCTACATGCGCGAGAATACTATGTTCTTTAAACTTGCTGTCCGCAATAATTCCTCGATTAATTACACACCGGATTTTATAAAGTTTATCGTAAAAGATAGGAAAAAAGCAAAGAAGACAGCTATACAGGAGAAGGTGCTTACGCCTGTATACGTTACCGATCAAGAGAGTATTACTGGCGATAGTTCAGGTGTTATTGTGCTGGCCTTTCCTTCTTTTACCATTCCAAGAAATCAGGAGCTGCTTATTCAGATTGGTGAAATGAATGGAGGAAGAGCGCTGTTGCTAAGGATTAAGCACAAAGTTCTGCTGAAGGCTCGAAATCTGAATTTGTGAGAGTTGTTTGAAGTAGCTTTTCTGATGGTTTAATTTGGTTTTATGGAAAAGAGAGATCTTGATTTAGAAAGACGGTTGGAATTTGTAAAGAATCAGCTAATCAATATTGGAGCAGAAGACGCACTCACAGATATTTTGGTAGATAAATTGAAAGCGCGGGAACCTTTAATCAAACATGAATACATTAAGGAGTATCCGGATGGTATAGCACATGCGATTTTTCATTTGAAGAAGTCTGCTTCTACGGATGACCACTTCGTGAGCAAAATGAAAATGTCCACGATAATGACGAACACAGATATTAAAAGGTCGGAGGTATTTTATTTTAATCATAGAAAGTATCCACCAAGTGAAAATGTCGGCCTTTGGAACTTTAAGGAGGCATATAACTTTCTTCAAGGTAGACCTATATACAAGCCAAATATTGAAACATGGTGGCGTTTAGTTCCCTATATGCGCGTTGAAGGTGTTTATGCCATGCAGAACATTTCCAAAGAATACGGATTCAATCTTGAAAGAGTCCTTGCCGAGTATGGCCTTGCTAATATTCACAATAAGCCATTTATAATGGATTCATTGCAAAAAGGAAATTTGGAAAAACAAACTTTCACAACTAAAGATGGTAGTCAGCGTGATTTCTATATTTCTCCTGCAATTACATCTCGTAGTCTTGATTTGTTTGATATGAACAGGAAACCAGTTCCAATAAAGGAGCAGGTTTACCTTGGGTTGATTAGCAAGAAGCAAGAAGAAAAAATTCAGAAGCAGGCAGCTCGATTTGAAGTTTATACGGAAAAAATGAAGCAAAAAATGATACAAGATACGGTGCGAAATGAACTTTCTGAAAAACAGCAAATGCATGGAAAAGAAAGTGAACCGATCAAGCAAAAGATATTGGAAAAGATTAAACCGCTGAAAAAACTACTGGGAAAAAGATAATTAGTATAGGACGAATATGCGGTATGGAGGTTCCACCAGCAAAAAAATATTTTATGGAAGGAAATGATAACAATATAACGCAAAAGCATTTTATGCTGATAGGCATGAAGGAAGCCTACGATCCCAATCTCATCGCTAAGATGAAGGAAGGGCATTCGGTTATTGAACACCCCTTTAGGAAAGAGTATCCTGATGGGAAAAGTGATACTGTATTTCATCTGCGAAAATCAGCAACAACCGGTGATTATTTCCTTAATAAGTATACAATGTCAGCCCAGAGGGAAGGTAGTGGTGAAATTCGTACGCATACTTTCTATTTGGATCACAAAAAGAATGAAGATGATGGCCGGAAGATAAAAGACAATTTCACCTATAAGATGGCATATAATTTCCTGCAAGGGCGACCTGTTTATCATTCTAAAAGTGAATCCTGGGAGCGAATTAAACCGAAGGAGAAACTGGAAAATGGGAACTATGCGTCAGAGCGCTTTGATAGAGCGTACGGCTACAATCTGAGTAAGGTTATTGATGAATATTCCGTGGTATATAAATCTTCGTTGAAAGAATCACTTGAACGTGGAAATCTGCAAAAAGAAAAGTTCCTTAATAAAGATGGGAAGCAGGATGAATTGTATGTTTCACCAGCGTTGAGATCAGGCAGCCTCATTCTTTATGATCTGGACAAGAAACCAATTCCACTTGAAAAACAGATACAGATGGGCTATATCAGTGAGGATTTGGGCGAAAAGCTGAAACAGAGGCAACAGGAGCAACAGCAAAAGACAAAAGTGGAAAATAAGGAAACACAGAACCAGTCCGAGAAGCAGGAGGTCGGAAAGAAACAATCTGCGAAGAAAAGCCAGCAGCAAGGCGATGGGGTAACAAAACCTAGAAGAAAAAGCCAAAAACAGGGAGCGGGATGATGGTCTTTGAGAATTATATCGCTGACTTTATGGATATGGTAGGGGAAGATCCGAAGATGGGGCCGACGCACGTTAGCCTAATGCTCGCTATCTTATATTTTTTCTACCGGCAAGGCTGTATTAATCCAGTAATGGTATTTTCCAGCCAACTGCGGGAGCAGGCAAAAATACGATCAGAGCGGGTTTACTACTATTGTATGAAGGATTTGAAAGAATGGGGCTATATAAAATTGAATCCGTCATATAAGCCAGGCGTTGGCAGTCTTGTTACTTTGAGGGAAATAGGCCGGAAGGGGTAGTGTGAAGGAGCAGGCACGTGCCTGCTCCTTTTGCAGTCGAACCACACATGAATAAATTGGAGGCCATGGTAGTTCGGCCCTAATCTTACAAGCCAACTATCCGACTTTCAGATAGCCACGTTTATTGCATTGTATAGGGTCAACAACTACTCCCGGTTGCCATGCTCTGATCGCCATCTTTTAATTGCATGACTAATGGCCCGGATCAATATTATTGATATTAATATTGCGAGTATGCAAAATGAGGCGATGTTGACTGTCCGATATGAACTAATGTTAATTATGCACATGAGTGCGAAAGTAAGTGCCATTAACTTACCGCTGCCCTCAAAATCATCCAAAATTAATAGCCGTAACCTTAGTTTTCTTGCCAAGGTTTCGAGCAGTTTACCTATAATGAGTATTAAGAGTAAGCACCCGGTAATTATAGCTAAGGCCTGCAATACATCTGAACTCATATAAAGAACGGATTAAAAAACATTATTCGCTTCCTTAAAAATCATGGAAAAGACTATTTCATTAAAATTCGGAAAAGCTCTATTAAAAGACTTCTGATTGGCTAATTGGAGGCCAACACCTGCTAGTTTTATAAGCGCTGCATCTGTGTTGAACGCGACTGCAATTTGCTCAATCGTCGCGTCCTTTGGAATGGTTTTCCCTGTTTCTAAAAGGCACAACGATGTTTGGCTAATACCAACTGTATATGAAAATGTTCGTTGATCCATTTTGTAATGCTCTCTAATAATACGTATTGCATGTCCTACTCCCATCCGAATCAATGTTGAGCTGCGTATTCTTTAGGCAGTGTGAGGGTAAAAGTGCTACCACAGTTGAGTTGGCTTTTAACAGTGAGCGTTCCCGTTAGTTGCTCAGCGAACGTTCTGGAAATATGCAAGCCAACGCCAAGGCCCGGTGCATCCTTGTCTAAGCGTACACCTGCCTCAAAAATTGTTTGTAGTTTATCTTCTGGTATTCCTATGCCTTCATCCTTTACAGAAAGTACGCAGTTGCCATCGTTTTCAGTTGCAGAGAGTAAGACGGTTGTACCCCTATGGCTAAATTTGATGGCATTTGATGTAAGGTTGGTAACAATTCGGTTTAGTCGGGTAGGGTCACTGGTTATTTTGTCAGGGGTTTTATCTGATATTGAAAGTTTTAATACTATGTCACGAGCTAAAGCTGCTGGTTTTAAGAATAATATTACAGATTCCATTAATGTAATGGGATCTACTTCTTGAATTACCGGGCTATTGTCGCCGGTGTTTAAGAAGTGAAAGGTGTTTTCCCTTAAATCTTTTATTGCTATACAAACGAGCTGAAGCATTTGGTAGTACTCAACCCAATTTTCAGTAAATGCCGGAAGGGAGAAATTATCCAGTAGATATTCTATCCCATTTAAAGGCGCGCCGAGATCATGGTTGACGGCTTTCATAAAGTCTTTCATTTTACGCAGCTCGATCTGGAGATACTGATTGGTCTTGTTGAGGGATTCTATTTCCCGCTGGTGAGTTTCGTCATTCTGCATCCTATCTTTATGCTCAGCAGGTAGAAGAGGAAAGGTTTGATTCATTAGAATAGAGTTTTTTTAATGTCATTGATGAAATGAGAACGGCTGGGAGTTTGCGCGGGCTGATCTTAAATAAACGAATTTGCTGCACAAAAGGTTTTGACTGATAATCAATGAATAATATAAAAAGTCTACCTTTTTTGATTTTTCGTTTATGGTAAATATACTAAATAAATACATGCCTATAGGCATGTATTTATTGTTCAGGGGTTTGTGATTTTCCGTGTCAAAAGAATGTATGGCAGAACTATCGGCTATTGATCGATATATAATAGATAAGGTAAGGGAGTTTAGAGAGGCAAAGAAGTATAGCCAAGAGCATCTTTCTTTATTAGTTGGTAAGGCAGAGGGGTATATTGGTAATGTCGAAAGCCCTAAGCGCGGGAAACATTATAATACAAAAATGCTTAATGAGTTGGCGAAAGCCCTGGAATGTTCACCCAAAGATTTCTGGCCGGATCAGCCGCTATAAAGTAAAGGTCACCAGTTCGAACTGGCGACCTTTACAATTGTAAATAAGAATAATTGCGATTGTGCAGAATATTAGCGAAAGAATGGTGAGTGATGTTATTTTGACGTTTTTGGGCGTCTGTCAGGCAATTTCTGCTAATTTTCGTAAATCAAACACAAATAAGTTCGAGTTTTGTATGTAAGTACCCCTATTGTGGTGACAGTTTAAACTTAGAAAAAATCGCTAAATTTAAACTGAATTAGTATCATGAAAAAGACCAGATTCACAGAAACACAGATTGTATCTATTTTAAAGCAGCATGAA